>ONHN01000002.1 GCA_900317635.1 uncultured Prevotellaceae bacterium
GTTATACTTCTGACGGGGTGTAGAAATTTATACCTCCTGACGCTTCACCAGTTCATCGCTTGTAAGCCGTAAGGAAAAATCGAACAATTCCGTGTAGGCGTCAAACTCTACGGGTTCGGCTACGCCGTTTAATTCCGCAGGCGAGATGCCTGCGTCCCATACCTTACCTTTCTAACCATACAAAAAAAGCAGAGGCATCAACCCCTGCTTTTTGGTTTTTCGTCCTTGCGCCCCTTCACTCCATCGAGAAGAGGTCGAGCTGTATGCTGTTGCCCTCGTCGATGACGTTCGGCTCGTCCGTTTCGGCTTCAGGTCCGTTGTCGGCATCAGGGATGGGGCTCTCATCGGTGAGCGGCGGTTCGGGTTGGCGCAGTGGAGGCAGTTCCTCCACGGTGGCTACGTTCAGCGTCGTCACGCGTTTACCTTTAGCCCTCAAGCCTTTCACGGCCACAAACTGCTCTGCGTCAATCTCAAGGGGGTCGCGGAAGCTATCGGCACCGCCGAACGTGACAAGTACGCGCGGATAGGCCTCTTGACTCAGCACAACAAGTCGGCTCTCTTCAGGGCGTTCGCCCAGAAAATTTTGTTGGCGTGCCTGCGACGTTCGTTCCAATGCAAAGCGTTTCAGGTAGAGGAAATTCTGCTGTGCTGCATCGAAGAGGAGGGCGGTCCAAATGGTGCGTTCGTCGAACTTCTGTATGAGGCGGATGCCAGGGTCGAAGTGGGCCGATGGGTCGGGCGAGAGCGTGAAGTAGTTGCCGTTTTCCATAACGACCAGAATTTGCTCGTCGGCCAAGAACTCGCCCAAGTATTGGCCATGGCTTTCGAAGTTGAGGCGGGCCACGTCGTGGTCGAACCATACCTTGCGCCCGCCCAGCGTGGAGGCACCGTGCGCTTTCAGCGTGATGCGGTGCACGTCGAGCTTCGTCAGCAGGTTGCCACGGCTGCTGCGCCCCTTCACCATCAGCTCGCTGAAGTCGCGGTCGAAGTGTATGCGTCGCAACTTGGGGTTGGGTTTCAGCGTCACCTTGATGGTTTCGGCCTCGCCGTTGGGGTTGGACGTGAAGTACCACACGCGGCTACCCGCCGTCCCCGTTGTGAGGTCGTATTCGCGGTCGTGCGTGATGCTTGTGACGTTGAAGCGTTTGATGTAGAATGCACCGCCTTTGCCGTCGCGATAGCAAACGTTGTAGATGGTGCGTTGGTCGCCGCGCTTGAAGACGGCAATGTGTATCACCTCCGCTTTCTTCTTTTCGGCGCGCGAGCGTGCTGTTTCGCCAATAAACACCTTCTCGGCCACGCGCGTCACCTTGTACGTGCCGTCGCGATAGAAGATAATAACGTCGTCAATGTCGGAGCAGTTCTCTACGAACTCGTCCTTCTTCAGCGAGGTGCCCATGAAGCCTTCGGTGCGGTTGATGTAGAGCTTTTGGTTGGCTTCTACCACCTTTGCTGCTTCTATGGTGTCGAAGGAGCGTATCTCTGTGCGGCGCGGGTGGGCGGCGGCATATTTGTCGTAGATTTGCTTAAACCAGCGCGCCGTTACCTCCGTCATTTGGCCGAGGTCTTTATCTATTTGCGCTATCTCGGCTTCCATGCGCGCAATGAGGTCGTCCGCCTTCGACTTGTTAAACTTCAAGATGCGTTCCATCTTGATTTGCATCAAGCGCAGGATGTCGTCGCGCGTGACGGCGCGGTAGAGTTTCGGGTACCACGGCTGCAAGCGCTCGTCAATGTGGGCCACGGCAGCGTCCATGTCCTTAGCTTGTTCGAAGCCCTTGTCTTTATAGATGCGTTCTTCGATGAAGATGCGTTCCAGCGAGGCAAAGAGGAGGCTTTCCATTAGTTCTGCACGCCGTATCTCCAATTCGCGCCGCAACAGGGCCTTCGTGTTTTCCACGCTGGCCTTTAGGATGTCGCTGACGGGCATGAAGCGCGGCTTGTGGCCGTCAATGACCACGCACGAGGGCGAGATGCTCACTTCGCAGTCCGTGAAAGCGTAGAGCGCATCGATGGTCTTGTCCGAACTTGTGCCTGGTGCCAGCTGCACCTGTATCTCTACGTTGGCCGCCGTGTTGTCGTCAACCTTGCGTATCTTGATTTTTCCTTTCTCGTTCGCTTTAAGGATGCTCTCTATCAGACCGCTCGTTGTTTTGCCGAAGGGTATTTCGGTAATGACCAGCGTTTTCGGGTCGAGCTTCGAAATCTTGGCGCGCACCTTCACCGAGCCGCCGCGCATGCCGTCTTTGTAGTTTGAAACGTCAATGCTTCCGCCCGTTAAGAAGTCGGGGTAAAGTTGGAACGGCTCGTCGTGCAAATAGCTGATAGCCGCTTGGCAGAGTTCGCCGAAGTTGTGGGGAAGGATTTTCGCACTCAGCCCCACCGCAATGCCTTCCGCACCTTGTGCCAGCAGCAGGGGAAACTTCACGGGCAGCGAGACGGGCTCTTTGTTGCGGCCATCGTAGGAGAGTTTCCACGTGGTGGTTTTGGGGTTGAAGAGGATGTCAAGGGCCAACTTCGAGAGGCGCGCTTCGATGTATCGCGGTGCCGCTGCGCTGTCGCCCGTGAGGATGTTGCCCCAGTTGCCTTGCGTGTCGATGAGCAACTCTTTTTGGCCCAGTCCCACGAGGGCATCGCCGATGGAGGCATCGCCGTGGGGGTGAAACTGCATGGTGTGGCCCACGATGTTGGCTACCTTGTTGTAGCGTCCGTCGTCAAGGCGCTTCATCGCGTGCAGAATGCGGCGCTGCACGGGTTTCAGGCCGTCGCCTAAGTGGGGCACGGCACGCTCAAGGATAACGTAGCTGGCGTAGTCGAGAAACCAGTTCTGAAACATACCCGTCAGTTGGGGGCGGCCTCCTTCGTCCTTTGTCGTCTTAGGCTGCTCCTCTACGGGGGACAAATCCTGTCCTTCGGTGCGTATTTCGTCTGCCATAAAGCGAAGTATAATCGTTTTCAGCCGCGAAATTAAAAAAAATCTCGCGATTGTGTTGCGCTTTTAGCAGAAAAAACTTTAACTTCGCGCCGCAAAAGCCCATATTTTGCGCCTGTGGCGGAATTGGTAGACGCGCCAGACTTAGGATCTGGTGTCTTACGATGTGCAGGTTCGAGTCCTGTCAGGCGCACACCGTCTCTCACCCTCGTTGGACGCTCCAACGAGGTTTTTCGTGCGGTGGGGCGCACTGCGCTTACCATCGCTGCAGGAATGTCTGAAACGATTGTAAACAAAAAAAACATTCCTCCTTTGTTCGCCATACCGCAAGGTTTTTCCTATCTTCGCGGCGTGAAAGGCATATAATATAATATTGTACGCGCGCAAAGACGTGCGAAAGAAAGATTGCAGCCAATGCCTAATTTGAAGATTATAGCCAATGTCCTTGGCGAGTTGTTGCTCTTTGAGGCCGTCCTGCTCTGTGCTTGTCTCGGAGTGGGCTTGGTGTATCGCGAAAGTCCGTGGCTCTCGTTCGGACTGCCTATGGCGCTGGCTATTGTCATCGGCCTGACGTTTCGCTACGTTGGGCGCGATGCTCCAGCCACGATTACGCGGCGCGATAGCTATCTGGTCGTTTCGCTGACGTGGCTCTTGTTCTCGCTTGTGGGCCTCTTCCCCTTCCTCTTCGATGGGGGCACGCAGCGCATTGCCGTTGCCTTCTTCGAGAGCATGAGCGGATTTACCACGACGGGTGCCACCGCCCTCGACCATATCGACGGACTGCCGCACGCCCTGCTGTTTTGGCGCTCGTTGATGAGCTGGGTGGGGGGCATAGGCATTATCTTCTTCACCGTGGCCATTCTGCCCGCTATGGCCACAGGCGAGCAAAAGATGTTTGCCGTTGAAAGCACGGGGCTGAAGATTAAGAAGCTGCACCCGCGTTTCCGTACGACAACGCATTGGATTGGCGGCCTTTACCTCACGCTGACGGCCTGCTGCGGCGCGGCCTACTACTTTTGTGGGATGGGGCTTTTCGATGCCGTCAACCACGCCTTCTCCACCATGGCCACAGGCGGCTTCTCTACCCACGATGCCAGCATCGGGTTTTACCATTCGCCCTTGCTCGAGTGGGTCGTAACGCTCTTCATGTTCCTTGGTGGTTTCAACTTCACGCTGATGTACCTCTTGCTTGTTAAGCGCAAGTGGCGTCCGCTGTGGAACGACGGCGAGCTGAAGGCTTACCTTGGTTTGCTGACGGGGGTCACCGTGCTGTGCTGGGTGACGCTGATGGTGGCCGACGGGCGTGGCTTCTTCGACGCGCTACGCACCTCCGCTTTCCACGTGACGTCCCTCACCACCACCACGGGTTTCACCACCGAGGACTTCATGCTTTGGCCCCGCCTGCTCTGGCTGCCTCTGGCCTTCGTGACGGCTGTGGGTGCTTGTGCTGGCAGCACGACGGGCGGCATCAAGACCGTGCGCCTGCTGACAATATGGAAGGTGACGCACCACGAGTTTCGCCACCTGCTCCACCCCCGCGCTATCTTCCCCGTACGCGTGAACGGTATGCACGTGGGCAACACCGTCGTGCGCAACATCTTCGTCTTCTTCATCTGCTACTTCGCCCTGACCTTCGTTGGCACCATGCTGATGGTGATGATGGGGCTGCCCTTGCTCGACAGCGTGTCGTGTTGTATCACCGCCCTGTCGAACGTAGGGCCTGGCGTGGGCTACGCCGTTGGACCCATCGATAGCTATGCCGCCTATCCCGATGCAGCCCTGTTGCTCAACGCCTTCCTCATGCTGGCTGGCCGACTGGAAATCTTTGCCATCCTCCTGCCCTTCGCCACAGAGTTCTGGCGCGAGCAGTAACCAAACATAATTCCTCACAACCTCAAACCGACAAAAGTAACTCACCTCCCTCCCTTTTGGGGAGGGCCGGGGTGGGGCTCACCTCCCTATGACAATACTCGACGGAACCGCTACAGCGCGGCGCATCAGAGAAGAGATAGCCGCACAAACAGAAAAGATGGTGCAGCAAGGTCGGCGTCGGCCACATCTTGCCGCAGTGCTCGTAGGCCACGACGGCGGCAGCGAAACCTACGTGGCCAACAAAGTGCGCGCCTGCAAAGAGTGCGGCTTTGATAGCACCTTGGTGCAGTTTGAAAACAACGTGACCGAGAAGGAACTCCTGGCGGCTATCGATTGTCTGAACAAAGACGATGCCATCGACGGCTTCATCGTCCAACTGCCTTTGCCTTTGCATATCGAAGAGCGGCGCATCATTGAGGCCATCGACTATAGGAAGGACGTTGATGGGTTTCATCCCGTCAACGTAGGCCGTTTGGCGGCGGGCCTGCACTGCTTTGCCTCGGCCACGCCACGCGGCATCCTTGAGCTCCTGCGCCGCTACGACATCCGTACGCGCGGACAGCACGTCGTCATTCTGGGGCGATCCAACATCGTGGGTAAACCCTTGGCCGTCCTCATGATGCAGAAGAGCTATGCCGACGCCACCGTCACCGTCTGCCACAGCCACACCGTCGGCCTACGCGACATTTGCCGCAGTGCCGACATCCTCGTGGCCGCTATCGGACAACCCCATTTCGTCACGCAAGACATGGTGAAGCCCGGAGCCGTCGTCGTTGACGTGGGCACCACCCGCGTGCCCGATGCTGTCAGTCCGCGCGGCTATCACCTTGAAGGAGATATCGACTTCGAACGCGTTGCTCCGCGCTGCTCCTACATCACGCCCGTACCAGGCGGTGTAGGCCCCATGACCATCGCCATGCTCATGCAAAACACGTTGGCCGCCGCACAAGGCGAGTACTATTAGGGGTGTTCTATAACTCGCTCTCCGCGAGGCGTTGCATGCTGCTTTGCGCTATGTGCCCCCCGGGAGCGCGGGCGCCTCGCCCGCAGTATGGTACGCAGGCTTCTCGCTTGCGGATTTCTACGGCTCCAGCCTAACAGGGTACACAAACTCCTCGCCTGCGGTAGGCTTGCCGCCAATAGTACGTGGGCTTTAGTCCCCAGCGAACGCTCTTAATAGGTCTTCGAGGTAAGCCTCCACGAAAAATCCATGCGTGGATGGAGCGCGTTCCATCCCCGCATGGACTCTTTTCCATCCCCGCATGGAATAAAGTGCAACGCCATACTACGCTTCAGCGGTAAGTATGGCGTTGTTGCTACAAGCCTTTGCGTTTGCAATGGCAAGTGAGCTGATGTTTCCTGTCTTAGTAGGGCGCGAATTGCGGATTGTCAATCTTTTTAACGCCCATGCACTCCATTTCTATCAACCATCCCGGCCGGCAAACGGCGGCACCGACGAAGACGGTTGGCTTGCCAGGGAAACGCTCTTCGTAGAGGCGGCGCACAACGGCGTAGTCGGCAGGGTCGCGCAGATAGACAATCATTTGGCCAATGTCCTCGAACGTGCAGTCGCCTTCCGTGAGCAAGGCCTCGACGTTTTCCCACATGCGGTGCGTCTGTTTCACCACGTCGCCGTGGTGAACGATTTCGCCTTTGTGGTTGATGCTGGCCGTGCCCGAAATGAAGACGTGGCGACGATCGCCGTAATCGACAATGGTGCCGCGCTCAAAGCTGACGCCGTACTCGCTGGTGCGGTTTAAGTGGTCGAGGGCGTAGAGGTGGCGCACCTGCCCCTTCTGCAAGCCGCAAACGGCATAAGCGTCGAACTGCGAGAGCACGCGCGGGTCGGCCTGGCGGCCGCCGATGCCCGTTGAGGCAATGAAGTGGGTCTTGTCCGTCATGTTCTGCGTATAGAACACGTCGTTACGCGCTTTGACCACGCCGCCGTAGTGGTTGTCGATGTCGTTGACGAAGAACCACGTCCTGATGCAGTTGTCCGACAGCGTGCCGCCCTCTTGCAACAGTTGCATGACGTACTGGTTTATCAGGATCGACGTTTGGCCTTCCGACGTGGCCGCCTCGGCGTGGGCACCGCCAGTCCATAGGTGCTTGTAGCCGCCGTGGGCGGAGGCGTAGAGGCCGCTGCCCGTGGCATGTGGCAACACGCCCGTTTGCAGGTAGGCCCACAGCGCAACCTTCGTGCCGTCGAGCGGGGCTTGCTGGATGATGGAGAGGGCACAGTCGGCGTATTCGGCGGCCAGGATGTTGTCGGCCTGATTGGCCGCATCGCTGACGAAGTAGCGCTTAAAAACAGCACTGGCACCCGCAAGCTGGTTGCGCCCGAGCTGGTCGTAGGCAGAAAGCAGGGCTTCTATTTGCTGAGCAAAGGTGAGGAGGGGATTGGTGACGTGGAGCATCAAATGATACTCCTTAACCTCACTGCCAGCGTCGAAGCTGAAGAGTTCTGCACGAACGTTATCTATGTTGAAAGTCTGCATAGAGGAGGGAGGTGGTTTCTATGGGTTGGTTGTTAACGTTAATCTTCTGCACCGGCATCTATCCAGTCGTCAAGTGCTTTGAGCAGGGTGTGCATGCGCTCTTTGTTGAGCATGTCGGCATGGTTTTGGCGCCAGCCAGCCGAGACGTCGGTGTTGATGACTTGCGAAAGGACGCTTTGCTCGGCATTGCCAGGCTGTATGAGCACGCCGCCTTCAATCTTCTTCGATGGCTGACCGACGGTAGCACCGTAGAACCTGCCTTCGGTGAGGAAGAGTCCTGCCGCCGCTCCGCCCGTAGCACCGTGGCAGGCGGTGCAGCTCTGGTTGAGCAGGGCCATTTGGAAGGCAGCTACGGGACTGACATCCACTGCGCCCACGTCGAGGCGAATGGTATCGCGCACGCCGTCGGGGTTGACGCTGAAGAAGGTTGCCACGCGCTGGCGCAAGCGGTTCAACACGCAGAGCTCTACGCTCGAGACATCGGCTGGGAGCCCCGTCATAACGAGTTCCACGTTGCCGCCATCGCTGATGTCCGCCACGTTTTTCGTGACGGCGGCGTAGTCGTCGCCGTCGTGGGTGAAGGCGGCGATGCTGACGCTGTAGTCGTCGGGCCATTTGTCGGCACCCGTGAGTTGCCCTGTCAGCTTCACGGCGGCTCCCTCATCATCGTAGTAGGTGCGGTCGGGGATAGGTCCGTCGTCGCAGGCTGCCACGAGCATGGCCACCAAAAGCGGCGCAAAGATACGAATTATTTTCATTACTACCTTATTCTTAGAAAGCGAATTGCAGCATGAGGCATGCCGTGTGGGTGCTGATGCCTAAGTCGTCGAGGTCGCGGTCGAGCTGCGTGGCGTGTCCCCAGCGTCCCGTGTACTGATACATGGCACCCAGTTTGAGGTTGGTTTTGGGGATGTAATAGTTGCAGACTACGGCAGGGGCATTGAGCGAGCCGTCTTTCGACGAGCCGTTGCGGTCGAGCCAGTCGTAGCGCAGGCCGAGCTGCCACTGCGGCGTGACGAAGTAGCCCACTTGCCCGTACATGCCGAAGTAGTTGTAGCTGTCGTCAAACTTTTGACGTTTGGTGAAACTGACGCGCATCCAGTAGGCCTCGTAGGCCACGTACCAACGTCCGTGGAGCATGGAGAATTCGATGCCGGCACGCAGGTCGTTGGTGCTTTCGGACTCGGCCTCGTTGTTGAAGTTGAAGCTGGCACCAACGAGGTATTTGTTCTCGTTGAGCATGCGCGCATTGCCCTGCGTCAGGGGCATGGGGCCGTTGGGCTGGAACGTCACGCGCCCGGCATAGAGCAGCGAGGGGAAGTGGTTGTCGTCGCTGATGCCCTTTGTGGCCGTATTGACGGAGGAGCCTGTGCCGTTGAAGATGCCCACTTGATAGCCCCACTTGTTTTTGATGAGGCCGTGCATCTGCACGCCGAGGTCGAAGCCCGTGCCGATGGCGGGGTTCACGGCGTTGAGCGAGTAGGGCAGGATGGTCGTAGCCGTGAGCGATGTAGGCATCATGGGGAAGAGCGTTTCGCCCAGCGTGGTGAGGTAGGCGTGGGTGTAGGGCGTTTTCTGCTTACCTACGCGGAAGCGGATGGCGGGACTGACGCGAAGGTCAACCCAGGCTTGTTGCAGGATGGCACCGCCGCTAGCCGCTGCGTTGATGCTGACGTTGTAGTCCACGCGTCCGAAGAGGGTGCCCGTGAAGCCGATGATGCCGTAGGGAATGGCGAAGCCGGAGTTGGCAATGTTGTCTTGGTTGTAGGCTTTGTCGAGGCCCTCGTCGGCATAATGGCGCAGCGTCCCCATTGTTTGCAGGAAGAGGTAGGGCTTAAAGACAAACTTGCCGTTTTTGCTTTGCAGGGTGAAGCCGCGGTCGTCGGCAATGGGAGTGACGCCGTTCTCCATGTCGAGCGTCACTTCGCGTCGTATGGTGTCGTTGGTAGCCGTGGCTGTGCTGTCGGCGTCGGACGTGGCAGCAAGTGCGGGCACGCTGGTTGCAAAGAGTGCAACTGTTAGCAGTTTATGAGTCATAGGTTGTTTTTATAGTGATTCTAAGAATTTAACGACTTGGTTTCGCTGAGTTTTAGAGTATGATGCGAACTTCTGGCGCGAGGCCCATCCTTCGCCGCCGTGCCACATGATGGCCTCGATGAAGTTGCGGGCTCGTCCGTCGTGGAGGAAGTAGGTGTGGCCGTTAACGCGCTGTTGCAGGCCGATGCCCCAGAGCGGCGTGGTGCGCCATTCGTTGCCTCGGCAGAGGCCGCTGACGTAGTTGTCGTTGAGGCCTACGCCCATCAGCTCGCTCCCCATGTCGTGGATGAGGAAGTCGCTGTAGGGGTGTATGGTCTGACGGCCCAGCCAGGGTAGGGTGGTGCCAAGGAGGAGCGTTGTGCCGCGCGGGCGCGTGTGGAGCGTTGGGGCGTGGCAGAGGTGGCAGCCTGCTCCGTAGAATAGGCGTTCGCCCGCGATGACGTCGGGGTCGTTAACACCTCGGCGTGCTGGCACCCCGAGGCACTGCATGTAGAGGTCCACGTTCTCCATGTCGTCGGCACTGACGTCGAGTTGTTCGTAGCTCAGTCCCATCATGGAGCCCTGGCTCATTTGCAGCTGTCCTTCGCAGATTTCTTCTGGATAGCGCGAGTTGGTCATACCCATGTCGGAGCTAAAGCCCAGTTCGACGGTAAGGTCGGCGTGTTGCGCCTTGTTGCCCGAAAGGCCCAGTTGCAGGATGCCTCGCTCGGTGATGTAGTTGGCTCGTCCGCTGATGCCCCATTCGGGGTAGTTGCTCTGTCGGGCGAGGGCCTCAATCTCTATGGGGTCGAGGGCCATTATTTGTCCCATGCCCACGTGGCGCAGGGGGATGCGCACGGTGCAGAAGAGGTCGGCGGGGGCTATGCTGTCGGCGTACCACTCCGTGATGCTCCAGCGGGGCAGGCAGAGCGTGTAGGGCTCGCCGTCGGGGAAGGTGCACTTGAGCGAGTCGATGCTCACCTTCAGTTTCCCTTCGGCTTTTACGCCATAGATGCTTTGGTCGTGGACGACGCGCCCGTAGTCGGGGAAGAAGGCTCCGTTCTTTCGCGTGATGTAGATGAGCATCGACGTGAAGCCGAACTGCCCGCTGGCATCGTTGCTGCCGTTTTTGACGGCGGTCCAGTAGGAGGGTTCGGTGCGCCCGGCATTGTGGTGGCAGCTGCCGCAGGAGTAGCCCGCATAGACGGGACCCAGACCGCCGCCTGCACCATTGTTGTTGGTGCCTTTCACGTTGTCGTAGAGGCGGTCGCCAGCATTGAAGCGGTGGTCGTAGCTACCGCTCACCCAGGGGGCAGGTTGGTCGTAGGCCACGCTGGAGTTGTAGAACACCGTGGCCGTGCCCGCCGATAGGGCGTAGCCGTCGGGCACGTCAACGTCGAGCACCGTCAGCTGGTCACTGTCGTCGGCGCAGCCGCAGAGCAGGGCGAGAGCCGCGAGTAGGAGGGCAGTTTTAGTTGCAAATAGTTGCTTCATAAGTGGTTGAATGAGGGGTTTGCGGGTGCAAACCTTATAGCCGCCTTAGCGAGGGCTATGCCCGAGCCGTTGCAGGGGCATAGTCCTCGCTAAAGGGGTAGGGCGAAGCTTCGCGTTAGTTCACTTTGCGCGCTTGTCCGTTCTTAAAGATAAAGTATTCGAGGGTGTGGTAACCGCGCAGGTTTTGTGCCTTAGCGATGGCTTTAGCTTGTGCGCTGCTGGCATCTTCGTTTTCTTCGTCAAGTTCTTCGTAGTCGCCGCTCCATTGCAGCTGGGCAAAGTCTTGCGAATTAAGGATGGCGGCAATACCGCTTTGGTCGAGGGGCCAACTGTCCATGTTGGGGTCGAGGCCGCGGTCGGCTACGGGGCCGAAGAGGAATGCTTCGCTCTGTTCCCAAGGTTGGCGTGCGTTGAGCCAAGCCAGGGCGCAAGCCTCAAAGCCAGCATTGGTGGGGTTGCGCTTGAAAGCCTTAACGGCTTCGTTCAGTGCGGCGTTGCCAGCTACGAGTTGGGCATAGGTGGGGAGCACTACGCCGTCGATGTATTGGCGGATAACGGGCAGCAGCACGGCTTCGTCCTTCACGTTGTTAGAGAAGTAGGGTTTCAGCTCGTTCTTGATGAAGTCTTCCAACTCGGCGCAAGCTTCCATGGCCGTGAGCACTTCGGGCGAACCGATGTTGTTGCGGAAGGGATCGGGGATGGCCCAAATAGCACGGGCGGCAGCGTTGATAAGGGCCGTGGCACGCGCGTTGAGTTCGGGGTTCAGCGTTTGGAGCACGGCACTCAAGCTGTTTTCGTTGACGGTGCCGTCGAGCGAACCAAAGAAGGCGTTGCGGACGGAGTAGATATTGTTGCGATAGTCTTCGCGGCTGTGGAAGCTGTACCAGCTCTCGACGGCATAGAGGGCTTCGGTGCGTTTGCCAGCGATGTAGAGGCGGTAAGGTTCGCCAATCTTTTGGGAGCTAACTTCGCCAGCAATGTCGATGCAGCCATCGAGGATTTGTTCTACGCAGTCGTTGGCACTGCGGAAGAGCGTATTGCTTTCGCCTGGGTTCTTGAAGAGGTTGGCGTAGCTTTGAGGATATTCGCCGTTGTTGTCTTTAGTCCAGAGGTCGTAGAGCGTTTGCGCATCGTCCTCAAGCAGGTTAGAAACAACGAGCATGTAGTTGCCCCATTGTTCGGCATACTCAGCCTTGTAGTCAAGGTCGGCAGCATCGGTTTCGTTCACGATGACCGTGGGCTCATCATCGCCGCAAGCAGCAAAGGTCATGGCTGCGCAAAAGAGAGCGGCATAGGAAAGGAATTTCTTCATAGTGATGTGTGTTTGTTGTTAATTGTTTGCTCAAATATAAGGAGAGTAAAGACCACGAAAGGCACGAATGTATATCTATTCAATTTTCGGAAGCTTTCGCTTCCCAGGAGTTAAAGGAGTTAAAGGGAGTTATCGCAGCCCTTGGCTGCTGAGGAGTTAAAGACGATAGTCTTATAGGGATATATTATAGGGGATAGAAGTATCGTCTTTAACTCCTTTAACTCCTTTAACTTCCTTAACTCCTCCAACATCAGAAACTTGAGTATATCTATCAACACGAAGACATCTGCTGTTGTTGTTTGTCTCCCTTCTTTTTTCCTTGCATCTTCTTATCTTCTTGCGAACCAGAGGTTGTAGGCTACTGCGATGCGGAATTCGCTTTCGCTGTTGTACTTGCCCGTTCCGAACATTTTGTGCGTACCGATTTGGCGTGTTGTGTAGTCGGCCTTCACGACGAGCATGGGCAGCGGGCGCCAGTTCAGGCCGAAGCTCCAGAGGCTTACCTGGCAACGGTCGTCCATGACGAGCCCCGTTTCGCCCGTCTCCTGCGTGTTGTAGTAGTTGTAGTGGACGAAGGGATAAATAACGGGGAACTTCTCGCAGCCAGAGAAGATGCTTTTGAGGTTGAGGCCGACTTCCGCGCTCCAATCCACGGCCCGCTTGGCCACGGGTCCTTGGCGGCTATAGGGCGATTTGCTGGAGTAGGTTCGGTTGGCCGAGGTGATGCCCAGAGAATGCGGAATGTTGCCGCTGAGGAAGTTGGCGCGCGCCGTCACGTAGCGGTCGCTGTATTGCGCGTCGAAGCTATAGACGAAGAGGTTGATGCGACCCAGGTCGTCGTAGGTGACAAACTTGTCGGCGTTTCGGCCCGCGTTGGGATTGAAGAACACGCTGGCACCAACGCGCAAGCCAGGGATGCCCGTCCAGTTTAGGCGGAAGGTGTAGGCTGGTGCTGAGAAATTGTCGGTCTCGAAGAGGCCTTGCTTGCCGCCTTTCACCCAGTTGTATTTGTCGAAGCCATTGGGGTTGAGGCCGGCCGTTATCATAGCCTCGTAGTCGAAGCGGGCACGGCCTTTACCAAATTCGCCGAAGATTTCAAGACCCGTCTCGTGCCAGGTAGAAGGAATGAGCGTCGTGGAGCCTTCGGGGCGCGCGGCGGTGAAGTAGTTGAGGGGTTCGTGGTGGCTGTTTGTAAGGCCAATGGGCAGTACGAGGTGGCCGGCGCGGATGTTTAGGCCTGGCAGGATGAGGCGCGTGATGTGGAGTTGCTCAACGGCTACTTCGCCGCCTTTCTCCGTCTCGGTTTCATACTCACCATTTTCGGAGCCACTACCTGCTTCCATTTCGATAGCCTGACCCGTACCGCCCGCCTCAAACTCAATCTCGGCGCCCAGTATCCATTTCTTTGATATCTTGTAGTCGCCCGCTATGACGAAGCGGGGCAGGGAGATTTCGGCATGGTGCTGGCGCGTGCTGCCCGAGCCGCCGTAGTAGCGGTTGGTGCCGTAGTTCTTAAACTGTGTGAGCACTTCGCCGTAGCTACCCACGCGGAAGCGTTGGTAGGCGGTATCGACGGGGGCAGGAGCTTCGGAGGCTTGCACAAGCTGCGGGCTGCTTAGGGCGGCTGCAAGGGCAAGCGTAAGTATAGAGTAAATGTGTTTCATCAAGTGTGTGAATGCGGTTTTCTGATTTTCGGGTGCAAAATTACAAGTTGCCGCATGAATGGCTCATAACCTTTTTGGGGTATTTCGGGGGTGCCGATAGGGTAAAAGGGTAGGGCGCAGGGGCCGCAGGGCCGTAGTTTTGGTCATTTCTCTTGGTTTTAAGCACTGCTTTGCCTACATTTGCAGTTGAATTTCTGTGTTTACGTTAGCTTACGATGCAACAACTCTTTCAATTCCTTTCAGACATAGCGGCTCACAACGACCGAGCCTGGTTTGCAGCCCATCGCAGCGAGTACGAAGCCGCTGTCCAGACGTTCGAGCGTGTGGTGGGCGACATGATAGTGCGCATCAGTGCTTTTGAGCCTGCCGTGGCTGGTATGCAGGCGAAAAGTGCGCTATTTCGCTTTTATCGCGACACGCGTTTTTCGCAAGATAAGGCACCCTACAAGCGCCATTTTGGTGCTTACATCAATCCGCGCGGCAAGAAGAGCATGCACGGCGGCTACTACCTCCACCTGCAGCCAGGCGGCGAGAGTATGGTGGCGGGCGGCTGCTGGTGGTTCGACGCGAAAGTGCTGCGCGCCGTGCGCGAGGACATCGCGTGGCGCACAGATGCCTTCAGACACATCGTTGAAGCACCCGACTTCAGGCGGCTTTATCCCGTCGTTGGCGAGCAAGCGCTAAAGACCTTGCCCAAAGGCTTCCCCAAAGACTTTCCCTATCCGCAATACTTACGCCCGCGCAACTATGTCGTTTGGCACAACCTGCCCGATGATTTCTTTCTTCGTGCTGATTGGCAAACCAAGGTGGCGCAGTATTTCCGCACGATGCAACCTTTCGTGGATTTCATCAACGAGACCGTTGACGACTACATTGACGAATAAGAAGCCCCGCCCTCCTATGAAATCGTCGTTACACTATATATATAATATTGTATGGTCAGCGTGCGCTCTGCTGACCCTGTGCTCGCTGTCGGCGTGCATCACCGATGACGTAGAGCCCGATACGCAGACGGGCAACTTCCTGGCTTGTTG
Source organism: uncultured Prevotellaceae bacterium (assembly GCA_900317635.1). Taxonomy (GTDB): domain Bacteria; phylum Bacteroidota; class Bacteroidia; order Bacteroidales; family Bacteroidaceae; genus Alloprevotella. The sequence goes on from ONHN01000002.1 coordinate 14,823, forward strand.
GAAAGCGTTGGACGAGAACTATTGCTTCTTCGGGGAGAAAGGCGAGGAGTACGGCCTCGACTGGAACGAGGTGAAGACGCGCTATATGGCCCGCATCAGCGAGGGCATGACCGACGAGCAGCTCTTCGAAGTGCTTGCCAGCATGGTGTGCGAACTGCGCGACGGCCACGTCAACCTCTACGCCAACCACGACGTGGCGCGCTACGGTGCTTGGTTCGACGACTATCCTGCCAACTACAGCGACACGCTGCAACGCATTTATCTCGGACGCTCCGAAGACTACCGACAGACGGCATCGCTGGTGTATAAAATCTTGCCCGACAACCTGGCCTACGTGCGGTGTAGCACGTTTGGCAGTCAGTTTGGCGATGGCAACTTGGGCGAACTGATGCGACAGGTGGCCACGTGCGACGGTCTGATACTGGACGTGCGCAGTAACGGCGGCGGCCAGCTCGCTGCCGCTCAGAAATTAGCCAGTCTCTTCATCAACGAGAAGCAGACGCTCTACTACATCTCGCACAAGACGGGTCGTGCGCACGATGCTTTGAGCGCGCCTCGCGCCGTAGAGGTTGCACCCTTCGAAGGACTTCGCTGGCAGAAGCCCGTCTGCGTCCTCACCAACCGCCGCACCTACAGTGCTGCCAACACCTTTGCCATGATGCTGAAAGGCTTGCCGCAAGTGACGCTCGTAGGCGACCGAACGGGCGGAGGGGCTGGCATGCCCTTTGCAACCGAACTGCCGAACAGCTGGACGTTACGTTTCTCGGCCTGCCCTATGTACGACCGCCAGATGCAGTGCGGCGAAGAGGGTGTAGAGCCCGACGTGGCTGTCAGCCTTACCGACGAGGATGCCGCTCGCGGCAAAGACACCATCATCGAAACGGCACGCGCCCTACTGAAAGCGGAGCACTGAGAGAGACATTGCTCATAAATTTGCGGGGGGCGCGCGGGGCTATGTCGGAAAGAAATGCGTAACTTCGCAGCCGCAAAAAAACGAAACACTCCCCATTTTGATGAAACAACAAATACGCATCTTCGTGCTGCTGCTCGTAGCCCTGATAGCCGTGGTGGGATATAGTCTTGCCCCTTGGACGCTACAAGTGGGGCATTTGGAATTAAAGAAGATAGACCTTCCCGATGCCTTGCGCATCGTTCCCGATAAGGCCGTGGCTGAAACGGAGAAGAAGGAGGCCTTTACGCCTGCTCCGCTCGACACGGCGCGGCAGCGCATCCTCTTCTTCGGCGACTCGATGTTGGAAGGCCTTTCGCGACGCTTTGCCGACTACGCCGAGGCCAACGGCCACGACTTGCAGAGCGTGCTATGGTATAGCAGCACAACGCAGCTTTGGGCCGAGACCGACACGCTGCAGCACTTCCTGCGCCAAGCAAATCCCACGTTCATCGTCATTTGTCTTGGCAGCAACGAGCTCTTCGTGCGCGACCTGCCCAAACGCAATCAGTACGTCGAGCAAATTTTGCGCAAAGTAGGCAATGTTCCCTACGTTTGGATTAGTCCGCCCAACTGGAAAGACGACACGGGCATCAACGATGCCATCCTGCGCCACGTGGGGCCGCATCGCTACTTCGACAGCCGCCACCTGACGCTTCAGCGCGGGCGCGACGGAGCCCACCCCACGTTCGAGGCCGCTGCCACGTGGATGGACAAAGCCGCCGCCTGGATGCAAAGCGACTCGACGGCTCATCCCATACGCCTCCTACCTCCGCAGAAGAAAGCCGAGCACCGCAAGCTAAAACTCTTGATGCCCGCCGCAGGTACGTAGCACCCGCCGCGTTGTGCCGTCAGTAGTTGTGCCACACCCCCCTCACCAACTGCGTTGCCAAACTCTTCACTTGTCACTTGTAAACCATGCACATCGTTGAAAGTTGGATACACGAGCTTTTGCTCTTTCTCGTTACGCCAGACCGCCTTTGGCAGTTCTGCACGATGCCCTTTTGGGCCTTGTTTACTGCCTTCTTCGGTGTGTACCTCGTGTTTCGCGGCGGGCGCAGGACGTTGTTGCTGGGTTACGTCGTAGCCTTCAACCTCTTCTTTGCGTGGAAAGCAAACGGACTGACGGCCCTGCTTTTGCCGCTGACGGCCTGCGTGTCGTGGTGGCTCGTAGAGCGCATGAAACGCTGCGAGGGGTGGCGGCGGCGCACGTGGCTGTGGCTGACGGTGTTGCTGCTCTTGGCTCCGCTCATCTATTATAAGTATGCTGGCTTCCTGGCCTTCAACTTCTCGCTCTTGCTGCGCGAGAACTTCCCCGTCCCGCAGGTTGTCTTGCCCATCGGCATCTCCTTCTATACGTTCCAAGCCATTAGCTATGCCTCCGATGTCTATCGGCGGCGATATACGGCTCATACGCCGCTGCTCGACTACCTCTTCTATTTGACCTTCTTCCCCCTGCTGTTGGCAGGCCCTATCACGCGCGCTGGCACGCTGTTGCCCCAGCTGCGACAATTTGCGCTGCGCCGCACCTTGCACGGGCGGCTGACGGGCGTGCGCGTGCAAATGGGGCTTTTCCTCATTGTGTTGGGTCTGCTGAAGAAGGGCTTGATAGCCGACTACATAGCGCAGTACAACAACTGGATATTCGATACGCCGCTGGCTTATAGCGGTTTTGAAAACGTGATGGGCGCTTTGGGCTATACGCTGCAAATCTATTGCGACTTTTCGGGCTATAGCGATATAAGCATTGGCCTTGCCGCCTTGATGGGTTTTCGCCTGCCGCCCAACTTCAACGCGCCCTATCAGAGCCTGAACCTTTCCGATTTTTGGCGGCGATGGCACATTTCGCTCTCTTCCTGGCTGCGCGACTACATCTATATCCCCCTTGGCGGCAATCGGCGCGGAAAATTCCGCACCTATCTCAACAACTTCCTGACGATGCTCGTGGCTGGCATTTGGCACGGTGCCTCGTGGATGTTCGTCCTTTGGGGTGCGCTTCATGGCGTAGGCCTCATCGTGCATAAAGCTCTGCTACCGCTGTTGCGGCGCATACCCGAACCCTTCTTCGTGCGACTGTTGTGCCGCATGCTGACCATGACATTCCTCGTATGTACGTGGGTTGTGTTTCGGGCCGAGACGTGGGAAGTGGTTACGCAGTTCTTCTCCAACGTGAGTGCCACCTTCTCGTGGGACTACCTCGTACCCTTTGTTAAAGCCCGTCCCGTATGGACCGTTTTGCTGCTACTGGGCTTCGCCCTCCACTACACTCCGCCGCGCGGCTATGGCCGTCTGCGCCATGCTTTCGTGCGCCTGCCGTGGCTTTTGCAACTTGTGGTGTTCCTTGCGGCTGTTCTGCTCGTCATCAACTTTTCGCAAGACAACGTGCAACCTTTCATCTACTCTCGCTTCTAACAACAAACGTTTTTCCTGTTATGAAACTTCGTCAACTATTGCTCCTTTTGGCCTTGCTGCCTCTCTGCATGCTGGGGCAACGCACACATATCAGCCCATCGGACGCCGGCTTTGTATATGAAGGGCGCATCAGTTTTGCCAATGCCGATGCCCCGCGTTGGCATTACCCTGGCGTGCAAATACGCTGCACGTTCACGGGCACCAGCGTTCGTCTGCTGACGAAGCCTGGCAGTGGTTTCTTTATTTGTCAGATTGACGATGCTGCCCCCTTCAAGGTGGAGAGTACGACCGACAACGAAGGCGAAATCACCTTAGCCACGGGACTGCCCACCGCGCTCCATTCGCTCTGTATCACCTATGCCATCGAGGGCCTGACGAAGCACCCAGCCTTCTACGGGCTGTCGCTTGATGCGGGCTGTCAACTCGGCGAGCGTCCGCAGCAGCCTGCGCGCAAAATGGAGTTCATAGGCAACAGTATCACCTGCGGCTTTGGCATTGAAGGCGACGGGACGGAAAAGAAGTTCTCCTATTCGCAGCAAAACATCACGCTGACCTACGAGGCCTTAACGGCACAGGCTTTCGATGCCCGCTGGCAGGTCGTAGCACGCAGCGGGATAGGGCTCTACCGCAACTGCAACGGCAAGCGCGGCGGCGACTATCCCACCATGCGCGACTACTACGACTACACACTCTTTGCAACCTCTGGTGAGCGCTGGGACTTCAATCGCTATCAGCCCGACGTGGTGTGCGTCAACCTTGGCACCAACGATACGACAAACCCTGGCTACGATGCTGAACTCTTGAAACGGGAATACATCAAGTTTGTCAAAACCCTGCGTAGCCACTACCCGCAAGCGGCGATTGTCCTCTTGACGGGCACGATGATACGCGGACAGCGCCTTTCTGACGTGCAAGCAGCACAGCAGGCCGCAGTTGAGGCGGCCCGGCAACGCGGCGACAAGGCTGTCTATCGGTTCGACTTCACACCCGAGGACGGTTCGCTGGGCTACGGCACGATGAAACACCCCTCACGCGCTCGCCACCAGCGTATGGCTGAAGAACTCATTCCCTTTATCAGCCAGCTAACAGGCTGGGAAACCATAAAGAAATAAGGTAGAGGGGCTGAAAGCAAACAATGATAACGCGCATCCTTCCTATACTGCTCCTGCTCCTGCTCGTGCCAGCTTTCGCAATAGCACGTGTTGAGCTTCGCCAGTTGCGTCAGCCATTGCGTCGTCGCTTGCAGTGGGGCGCGATGTTGCCCGCAATCGTGTTGAGCATAGCCCTTTGCGCCACGGCGTCTTACGAAAGCTATACCCCCGCCGCCGACCGCTGGAAGGGTCTCTTGATGGCGGCCACGCTGCTCGTGCTCGTACCGCAGGCTCTCTATGCCCTCCTGCTCTTATTGCCCGCTCGCCGTAAGGCTTGGATGCGCGGTATGCGGTTAGGCATCTGCGTGGTGGTTTTCGGCGTTATGCTCTATGGCTTTACGCTGGGCTGGCGGCGTATCACGGTTGTGCAGACCAACGTGCCCGTAGCTGGCCTACCGCGCGCCTTCGATGGTTATAGGCTGGTGCATATCTCCGACTTGCACCTCGGCACGTGGGTAGGGCACGAAGAGGTCTTCCTGCGCCTTTGCGACAGCATAGCGGCCTTGCAACCCGACCTCATCGTCTTTACGGGCGACCTTGTCAACTACAAACCTTCCGAACTCGATACGTTCCGCAAGCTGCTGCCACGGCTGCAGGCGCGCGATGGCGTGGTTTCTGTTATGGGAAACCACGACTATCTTAGCTACTTCCGTTGGCCTTCCTCAGCCGACAGCTTGCGGGCAATAGAGGAGTTGCAAAACATTCAGCGCGAGGCAGGTTATAGGCTTTTGCTCAACGAACACCTCATCGTGCGGCGCGGGGCGGACAGCTTGGTTATCGTTGGGCTTGAAAACGATGGGCCACCACGTTTTCCCGCTTTGGCCGACTTGCCTAAAGCCCTCGGCGGCATAGCTCCCGGCAGCTGTTGCATCTACCTGCAGCACGACCCTTCCTATTGGCGACGTGCGTTGCTTAAGCAGCAGCGGCTCGCTCCCTTGATGTTGGCTGGACATACCCACGCTATGCAACTGCGCCTCTTTGGTTGGTCGCCTGCCGCATGGTTCTATCCCGAATGGGGAGGCCTTTACGCCGAAGGGAAAAGTCGCCTCTTCGTCAGCACGGGCATAGGCAGTGTGATGATGCCTTTCCGCTTAGGGGCTTGGCCCGAAATAGACCTTTTGGTGCTTAAGAGCGAGCCTTAAGCTGTCGGGCACCCTTAAACGCTTTGAACAGAAACCTTCGCAACCATGATATACCGACTTTATCAACTTTTCATAGCCCTCCCCGTTGGCCTTGTGCTGACCGCTCTGACGGCCATCGTCACTTTCGTCGGGAGTATCTTTAATGCTCACTTCTGGGGTTATTGGCCTGCCCATCTTTGGGCGCGCGCCGTCTGCAAATTGTTGCTGCTGCCCGTTCGTGTGGAAGGGCGCGAGAACATTGACGCTACGCAGAGCTACGTCTTCGTGGCCAACCACCAGGGCGCGCTCGACATCTTCCTTGTCTATGGCTACCTCAATCGCAACTTCAAGTGGATGATGAAGCACGAGTTGCGACGCATTCCGCTCGTGGGTGCTGCCTGCCAGCGCGCAGGCCATATCTTTGTGGACAATCGCAACGCCGCCGCCGTGCGCCACACCTACGAGCAAGCGCGCCAGACCCTGCAGGGTGGCACGTCGGTCTTTGTTTTTCCTGAAGGTGCCCGCACGCTGACGGGGCGCATGACGGCTTTCCACAAAGCGGCGTTTCAGCTGTCAGCCGAATTGCAGCTTCCCGTCGTACCCATGACGATTGACGGGCCCTACGTTGCCTTGCCGCGTCAGCGCGGTTTTTGGTTTGTGCGCCGCACGGCGTTGCGCCTGACAATCCACGCCCCCCTTCAGCCCCCCGCCTCAACAGCTACCGCCGACGTGCGGGCTACCACCGACGCAGCACGCGCCACGATTGCAAGGGGCTTGCCCTGCGAGGTCGAAGCCTAAGGCGAAGCACCTTACTTCAACCAAAAATAATTTGAGGTCGTTTGCCTGCTTCATATACAAACGTTTATAGTTTCAGCGCGGAGTATTTCTTTAAGTACCCGCGCAAAAGAAAGCGGTTTTTCTTGTCCCTATTCGCGCAAAAGTCCTTATCTTTGCAGCAAATGTTTAGGTTAATACGTCACATACAGTATCTTCTTACAGAGCATAACTGCGTTATTGTTCCGCAGTTAGGCGGTTTTGTTGCGCACTACGTTGCAGCCAAGCCCGAGGATGCTACGTGTGCGTATTTGCCCCCGCTCCGCTCTGTGGCGTTCAATCCGCAGCTCACGCTGAACGACGGCCTGCTTGTGCAGTCCTATATGCAGACGTGTGGCGGATCCTACAACGAAGGCCTTCGTCTGATGGAGCGCGATGTTCGTGAGCTGAAAGAGGCCTTGCTCAATCCCGAAGGGTACGAGTTGTTTGGCATTGGCCATTTGTCGCTTACGTCCGACGGGCGCTATCATTTCGAACCGCAGCAGACTGGCCTCCTCACGCCCGCGCTCTATTGGCTCAATCCCATTAAGTTAGTGCCTTTGGCCGAGCAAGCAGTGGTTATGGCGGGTGCTAAGCAGCGAACGCATTTCGCACGATTTATGAAGAACGAAAACGAATATACGATAACAATCAGTCGCGACGTTGCCAACTACGTGGCCGCAGCCATTGTGGCTCTGGTCTTCTATCTGGCATGGGCTGTGCCTGGCCATCGCGATAAGGCTGAACCTCAGCAGGCCTCTGTAGCAGCAAAAGAGATAACGGCAAAGCAGAAGCCCGTTACTACCAAAGTTGTATCGAAACCTGCCAAAGAACCTGCACAGCAGCAGATACGTGCCGAGAACCCTGCCGCCCCCGCCGCAGAAGCTGCTGCGCCTCAAACCGCACTTGTGCAGCAGTCCGCAGCAGCACAGCCAAAGGCAACTGACGGCGTGAATGGCGGCACCTTCGCCATTGTCTTGGCTACGGGCGTTCCCGAAGAAAGCGGAGCCGCGTTCGTCAAGAAGCTCATAGGCGAGGGTTATCGTGAAGCACGTATGGTGACAACCACCACGGGCCGCCGCCAAATCGTTTACGGACGCTTTACGAGCAACGAGCAAGCGCGGGCGCGTTTGGCCGAACTGCGCAGTACGTCCTACTTCCAGCAGTCGTGGGTCACACAGGTAGCTAATTAAAGATATAAGGATGAAGAAGATCCGTTGTCCACGCTGTGATGAAGCAATCCTCTTCGACGAGACGCGCTTTGAACCTGGGCGCGTCTTAGTTTTTGCATGCCCTTCGTGCCAGAAACAGTTTCGCGTGCGCATGCCAGCCCCAAAGCCCTTAGACGCCGAAGAGGAGCGCAAGGCCTACGGCACGCTCATCGTCCTTGAAAACGCGTTCCAACTGCGGCAAGAAATACCCCTCTACGAAGGCGAAAACGTACTGGGACGCGAGGTGAAGGGAACAGCGGCTAACGCAGCCTTCAAGACCGTTGACCCCAGCATCGATACGTCGCATGCCGTTGTCTCCGTGCGCTGTCGTCAAGGACGCACCGACTTCTTCGTGCGCGACTTTCCCAGCGGCACGGGAACGTTCGTAGGTGGCGAACTGTTGCACGGACGCGAAAGCGTTTCGCTCGAAGACGGCACCGTGCTGACACTGGGCGCTGCCACCCTCATCTTCCGCGATGACACGCAGGAGTAAAGCAACATGTTGTCTTTATAGGCATCAGCCCCCCAAAGAGCGCGGGTGCCTCGCCCGCATCATGGGACGCAAGCTTCCCGCCAGCATCAATCATCGATGTCAGCCCACTCGTCTCTTTTCCGTTATTAGTAACTACTCCCTCCTTGCCCTTTAGGGGAGGGGGGAGGGCGGGGGAGAGAGGGGCTTCTCGTCACTACACATCATTACCATGCATCGCACCATCTTCTTTCTATTAGCCGCATTCTTCTTAGCCATCGTCCCTGCCTCTTCGCAGGATATCGCGGCAGTTTCCGACTCGCTCACGACCGATAGCGTGCAAGCAGAGTTGCCCTTCCGCGTCACGCTCTACAGTCCCGACGCGCACATTACGTTGGCCCTCGACCTCTACGAAGAGAGCGTGAACGTACCTGGCTACGAGTTCTTTGGGCCTACCTTTGGCTATATGCGAGGCGATGCGCGACAGTGGATGTACGGCGTTTGGTTCGTGCTGAGTGCAGAAATAAAAGAGAATAAAGCTATTTTGCGTATGAGCAACGACAGCGGTGCTGCTTCGCAAGACGTCGAACTGCGTATCTTGCCCGATGGCACCTACGCCTATCGTGCCCTCGGAACGAACGAAGTCTCGCGCGCCGAAGGGCGTAAACTGAAGAAGATACAAACGAAGATGACCTTTATTAAGCAGCAGTAAAGCGCAAGGGTGTTAGCATATAGAATAAGCGCAACGAGCTTGTTTCTTGCGTTTATGTCAGAGAAATAAAAGCGGAGCGTCTGTTTGAGTTAGACGCTCCGCTTATATAATGTGTTTTCACTATCGGCTGTGTTATCTCCCGAAAGTGCGTCCGCTTCGGCCTGAACCATTAGAGGAGTTGCTCTTTCCGCTGGGACGGCTACCGCCTACGCTAGAACGTCCGCCGCTGGGCCTACTGCCGCTATTGCCTCCGCTAACGTTGCCGCTGCCCGAGGGGCGACCGTGGTTGTTGCCTCCGCCAACGTTGCCGCTGCCCGAGGGGCGACCGTGGTTGTTGCCTCCGCCAACGTTGCCGCTGCCCGAGGGGCGACCTCCGCCTTGGTTGCCATAGTTGCCGCTATTGCCAGGCTTGTGGTTACCGCCGCTGTGGTTCGAGCCCGAACCGCCGCCGTGGTGTCCATTATTGGGTCTGCCGCCCGTGTAGCCAGGGCCGCCGTGGTGTCCGTCGCCAGGCCGGTGGTGGTTGTAGCCAGGGCCGCCGTGGCCATAGCCCGGGCCGCCGTGGTGAGGCGGGCGCATGCCCGGACCGTGGGAGGGGCGATAGTGGCGATAGGGACTGTAGCCGTTATGGCCGCGACGCCCGTAGCCTCCGTGGTAACTATGGTATATGCTGGGACGGCTGAAGTAGTAGTGGCCGTAGCGATAGCGGTCGAAGACGGGGTAGTACCAGCGGTTTACTTGCCAGCGCAGGGGGCGGAAGAAGTAATCGACGGCGGCGTAGAGGTTATACTGCCAGTCGAACAAGACGTAGCGGATGTCCTCGTTGCGATAGCTCCAACTTACGCCATAGAGGTCGGCGGCCGTACCCACGCTAAGGAAGTAGTCGAGGTTGATTTGATAAACTTGGTTATACTGGTCTTGCGTAAGGTTCAGTTCGTAGGCCATCTTGTCCGTGAGGAAGTAGGCGTTGTCGCGAGCTACATCGTAGGGAAGGGCTTTGAGCGAAGCGAAGCTGCAAAGCACGGCGACGAGGGAGAGTAGTAAACGCTTCATAATCGTAAGTTATTTGATGGGTTCAACACGTTGTTTTGGTTTCTTGCTTGTATGACGCCCGCAAACACGAAAGGTTAAAGGCGCGACTGCAAAAATACAAAGAATTTTTGGCTTTTGCGGAAAGATAGGACAATAATCGTACGTTGGTGCCGCTTTGAGTGTTCCCCCAAAACAACAAACCTATTTCGCCAATCCCTTGCCGTTGCGCTGTATTATTGCGAACTTAGCGCCGCGAAACACAAAACGCCTTTTCCGAATGCAAAAAACGGGTTTATACGTACACGTGCCGTTTTGCAGGAGTCGCTGCGCCTATTGCGACTTTTACTCTACGGCAGGGCAGGAGCAGCAGGCTACGGCCTTTGTTGCTGCAGCCGTGAACGAGATGCGGGCACGGCGCGGCGAGCTGCAAGGCGAAGTGGCTACTATCTACGTGGGTGGTGGCACGCCGTCGGTGTTGCCAGCCGAAGCGTTGAGCACCTTGCTCGAGGGTGCGCGCACGGTGTTCCCCATAGCTCACGATGCCGAGGTGACGGTAGAGGTCAACCCCGACGACGTATGCTCGGCACTGGTCGGCACGTTGCTCAATGCGGGCGTAAACCGCGTGTCGATGGGCGTGCAAACCTTCGACGATGCGCTGCTCCGCTTCTTGCGCCGCCGCCATACGGGCGAGGCGGCTGTCGAGGCGATAGGTTGTTTGCAAAGGGAAGGGATAACGAACATTTCTGCCGACCTCATCTATGGTTTACCCGGACAGACGGCAGAGGCTTTTCGTTCCGACGTAAGGCGTTTATGCGCGCTTCCCGTGACGCATCTGTCGGCCTACGCACTGAGTTATGAAGAGGGAACGACGCTTTCCCTTTGGCTACGGCAAGGCAAGGTGAAGGAGCAGAGCGATGAGCAACTGCTTGAGATGTATAACCTGCTGATGGACGAAGCGAAAGCGGCGGGCTTTGAGCATTACGAAATATCGAATTTCGCTCGGGCTGGTCGCCACTCGCGCCACAACAGCTCGTATTGGCAGGGCATTCCCTACATCGGCATAGGCCCTGGCGCCCACTCTTACGACGGCAACCGCGTGCGGCGGGCCAATCGGCCCGATTTGGCGGCATACATTGCCGCAGCGGGAAATCCGTCTTACGACGAAGAACTTCTTACGCCCACCACGTTGTATAACGAAAAACTCATGACGCGCCTGCGCACTTCCGAAGGCTTACCCTTGCGGCTCTTCACTGCGGAAGAGCAAGCGTTTCTGCAGCAGATGGCTGCACCGCATATTGCGGCGGGGACATTATCGTTAGCCGACAACCGCTTGCGCCTCACGCGCAAGGGATTGTTTGTCAGCGACGGCGTGATGAGCGACTTGATGAAAGTAGATTGACCTTTACAAGGCTGCATTTTCCTGCTACCCTACAATTTTTCGTAAGCACCCTCAAAGTTTAGGGGGAGGCTTTTCAAGTTTTTCATAAAAGCCATAAAGTTATAAATCTCGGCGGGAAATGTACATAACGCGCCGAGATTATATACATTTCCCGCCGAGTTATATACATTTCCCGCCGAGATTTATAACTTCTGCGCTTTTCGGAAAAATTTCCTAAGGGCGGCAGGAAAACTTGTGGGCTTTGTGGAAAAGTTTTGAAGGCCAGCCCTTTGCGCAGTCTGCGAGAGCGAAAACGGCTTCGGCTTTGCGCCGAGAGCGGCCAGGCTCAGGTGCAAGTACGCAAACGCGCGGATTTAGTTTTTCGCATGTCCTCGTTGCTTCTTCAGCGCACGAGGCGAAAACTAAATCCGCGCGTAGATTATTGTTAACGTACTTGTGGCAAGCGTTAGATCATCGTCTTCACAACGTCCATAATCTTCTTGCCCAATGCGTCGGCGGCTTCCATGGTGTGGGCTTCGCTATAGACGCGAATGATGGGTTCGGTGTTGGACTTGCGCAGGTGTACCCATTCGTCGGCAAAGTCAATCTTCACGCCGTCGATGTCCGTCACGCGTTCGTCTTTATACATCTCCTTCACGCGGGCAAGGATTGCGTCAACGTCGGTGCCTTTGGCCAGGTCGATGCGGTTCTTAGCGATGAAGTAGGGCGGATAGAGCTTGCGCAGTTCGCTGGGCTTTTTGCCCGTCTTGGCCATGTAGGTGAGCATAAGGGCAATGCCTACCAAGGCGTCGCGGCCAGGATGTGCAGCGGGGTAGATGACGCCGCCGTTGCCTTCGCCACCGATAACGGCGTTTGTCTTTTTCATCAGCGTCACAACGTTCACTTCGCCCACGGCCGACGCATTGTACTGGCAGCCGTATTTCTCGGTCACGTCGCGCAAGGCGCGGGTGGAGCTGAGGTTCGAGACGGTGTTGCCTGGCGTGTGTTGCAAAACCCAGTCGGCGCAGGTGACGAGCGTGTATTCTTCGCCGTACATCTCGCCGTCTTCTTGTATGAAGGCTAAGCGGTCAACGTCGGGGTCGCAAACGCAGCCGATGTCGTAGCCGCCTGCGGCCATGAGTTCGCAGATTTCGCCGAGGTGCTGGCGCAGAGGCTCGGGGTTGTGGGCAAACTCGCCGTTAGCTTCGCCGTTGAGCACCTTCACGTTCTTCACGCCGAGCTGCTCAAGGAGCTTGGGCAGGATGATGCCGCCTACGGAGTTGACCGTGTCGAGGCAGACGGAGAAGTTGGCCTTTTTGATGGCCTCAACGTCAACGAGGTCGAGGTTTTTGACCATATCGATGTGATACTGGTCGTAGATAGGCTTCTCGCAGTAGTGGCCCAAGTTGTCAACGTCGGCATACTCGAAGTCGCCTTCGTCGGCCAGACGCACTACTTCAGCGGCGTCTTTAGGTCCGAGGAATTCGCCGCGCTCGTCAAGGAGCTTCAAGGCGTTCCACTGGCGCGGGTTGTGGCTGGCGGTGAGGATGATGCCGCCCACAGCGTTTTCGGCCACCACGGCAATTTCCGTAGTAGGTGTGGAGGCAAGGCCGATGTTGACAACGTCGAAGCCCATGCCCATCAGCGTCCCGCATACGCAATGGCTCACCATTTCGCCCGAGATGCGCGCATCGCGTCCTACAACGATCTTCTTGTCGTACTTACCTACGAAGGCTTTGCGCAGTGTGGCATAGGCCGATACGGATTTAACGATGTCGAGCGGATTGAGCGTGTCGCCAGGGCGACCGCCAATCGTTCCGCGAAAACCAGAGATTGATTTGATTAATGTCATGGATTTTTATGGTTAGTTATAGTTGTGTTGATAAATGTTGCTTTTTTTCAGTCACGCGCTTTTGGGTAAAGACATAAAGCTGGGCTTTCTGTGCTTTTGGCTTAGCGGAAACGTTTCTTTCAGGCTTGCGTTTTCTCGCATTCACTCATCAATTCGTAGAGGTATGCAGGACTTTGTATGTAGAGATCATTCTCTTCGTCTTGCAGGGAGGGCATCAGTGGGGAGTTATACACGCGCTCCATTGCTTGCTCAATGCTGCAGCCTGTATCCTCTATAACGTACTTCACCAACTCGCTTAGCGCGTAGTCGATAAGGTGGGTTGCTATTTGTTGATGGTTTTCCCCTTTCATATGCTTTCAGCGTTTGTTTTATGCAGAAATTGCAGTGCCTTTGTTGTGCCGAAGAAGTATTGTTGGTCGAGGTATCTGTCCTGTAATCGGCGGGCAGCCTCTTCGGGCGTGTAGATACCTTCGCGAAAGTTTGTCAGTTGTAGTACTACGCCGTCATCGGCAATAGGGCCTATAACGATGTCGTAATGGTGGATAGGCTCCCTGTTTTTCCTGTCGCGGTTAGCATCTACGAAGAGGAGCCATTCCGTGCATGCTTTTTCAGGGAACACCTTTATGTTTAAACCAGAGCGGAAGGCGGTATCGTCCAAGTCGTAAGTGATGAGCGTTGGTGTGCCACCAAGAAGTCGCGCCTTCTTCTGTGCCATGCGGATGGCGGTTGTTTTGTTTGGTGTCAGATAAAAGCCTTTGCCAAAGTCTTTGTAGCGCATGCTGCGAGCGAGGTCAATGCTTTCGATGTCGGTGTTAGTACCATGAAAAAGGTTCATGCGAGGATCCCTCCATTCTTTTGGCAGATGATGACTAAGTCGTCGATGGTGTCGTCAAGTGACTGCAAATGCTCAACATCGTAAAACTCAATGAGGAACGATAGTCCCCCGTATTTATGCAGATAGCGGAAAGCGGCTTGTCGCGTCATAGCGAAGCGGCTGCCGAAGGCTCTGACGGCAACAGTCAGAAAGGGAATTTCGTACTTGCTCATGTCAACCCACCACTCGTTTGCGGCTACAAAGTTACGAAAAAAAAGTTGACTTAAAAAAAACAATTTAGCAGAATTATCGCGTGATGATACTTCTGGGGCGTTACTATAGGGGTAAGGTTGAATGCGTGTTCTATATAATCCCCCAAAAAGTTTGTTGAGTTAAGGCGAAAAACGCATGCTGAAATCAGCTAAGACGAGCTTGCTGCGGGAGAGATGCGGCAAGCTCGTCTTGGTATGGATATAGGGTAGGGGGCTTATACGATGCCTTGTTGGAGCATGGCGTTGGCCACCTTCATGAAGCCGGCGATGTTGGCACCGCGAACGTAGTTGATGAAGCCGTCTTCTTGGCGTCCGTACTTCACGCATTGTTCGTGCACGTCGCTCATGATTTGGTGCAGCTTCTGGTCAACTTCTTCGGAGGTCCAGTAGATGTGCATAGCGTTTTGCGTCATTTCCAGACCGCTGGTTGCTACGCCACCGCTGTTGACGGCCTTACCTGGGCCGAAGGGGGTGCGCTGGGCGATGAAGTAGTCGATAGCCTCGGCGGTGCAACCCATGTTGCTGACTTCGGCTACGCACTGCACGCCGTTGGCAACGAGTTGCTTGGCGTCTTCTTCATTCAGCTCGTTTTGCGTGGCGCAGGGCATGGCGATATCAACCTTCACCTCCCAGGGCTTCTTGCCAGGGAAGAACTTTGCGCTGGGATACTTCTCGGCGTAAGGAGCTACGACGTCGTTGCCGCTGGCGCGGAGTTCGAGCATATATTCGTTCTTTTCGCCGCTGATGCCTTCGGGGTCGTAAACGTAGCCGTCGGGACCGCTGATGGTAACGACTTTAGCGCCGAGCTGCGTAGCTTTCTGCACAGCACCCCATGCCACGTTGCCGAAACCGCTGACGGCGATGGTCTTGCCCTTGATGTCCATGCCGAGGTCGTCGAGCATGTGTTTGAGGAAGTAGCAAGCACCATAGCCCGTTGCTTCGGGACGCAGGATGCTGCCGCCAAACTCGCGGCCCTTACCCGTCATGGTACCAGTGCACTCGTGGGTGAGCTTCTTGTACATGCCGTAGAGGTAGCCCACTTCGCGTCCGCCTACGCCGATGTCGCCAGCGGGCACGTCCATGTCGGGACCGAGTATTTTGTGGGCTTCAAGCATCCAGCTTTGGCAGAAGCGCATGATTTCGGCATCGCTCTTGCCGCGCGGTGCGAAGTCCGAACCGCCCTTGCCGCCGCCCATGGGCAACGTGGTGAGGGCGTTTTTGAACGTCTGTTCGAAACCGAGGAACTTCAAGATGGAGAGCGTAACGGAGGGGTGGAAACGAATGCCGCCTTTGTACGGGCCAATGGCGTTGTTGAACTGAACGCGGTAGCCGAGGTTTACCTGAACCTCGCCCTGGTCGTCAACCCAAGGCACGCGGAACGTGAGAATGCGGTCGGGCTCTACGATGCGCTCGATGATTTTGGCTTTCTCGAACTCGGGGTGTTGGTTGTAAACGTCCTCAACGGAGAGCAGTACTTCGCGAACGGCTTGGAGATACTCTTTCTCGCCGGGGTGCTTGGCCTCAAGGGCCTGCATGATGACTTCAGTTTTCATTTCAGAAGTGTTGGAATGATTTTAAGGTTGTGTGTATGTCAGGGCGGAGGAGATCCGCCCCTTTATTTTATGCGCAAAAGTAGCGAGTTAATTTGGGAGGGCAAAGTAATTCGCGTAAATAATTCTTAAAAGGAGGATTTTTTAGTGACGAGTTACAAGCTACAAGTTGCAGTTACTTATAAACGCTAATAGCTATATCGGCATAGCCCACTCGTCACTCGTCACTCGTCTTACTTATAGTTGCCACTTGTGATGGTCTCTATCGAGAGGGGGACGTAGACCATTTGGTAGTAGTTGGGTTCTTCCTCGTAGAAGAAGGCGATGCGTCCATCGGCTTGTTGCACCATGGTGCTGTAGGCCGAGCCTTTGTCGCTGACGCGGTAGCTGCCTTGCCAATCCTTGGCGAAAGTTAGGGCATCGGTATAGGTGGCAGGGGAGGTGATGTCCTTATAATAGATGGTGACGTTGCTGCGGCCAGGTCCTGCGGGCATGCTTTGCAGGGCGAGTGTGGCTTTTTTGCCATCGCGCTTCGTAGCTTCGACGATGAGGATTTCGCCGTTGCAAGAGTTGCCTTCGTTGTTGATGCCGCCAGGTGCATCTTGCGAATTGACGACGCCAGTCCATGCGCCTTCGGCCTTCTTGGCGTTGGTGAACCTGAAGATGTTGAAGAAGCGACCATGGTGCTTGCGCGAAGAGAGCAGGACGCTACCATCGGGCAACTCTTCGCATTTTGGCTCGTCGCCTTGGGGTGCGCAGCTCTCAACGTTGCTGCCTAAAACGCGCCAGCTGTCGCCGAAGTCATCGGAATAGACCACCCAGTTGCCTTTATGCGTGCAGAGGGCGGCATAGAGGCGGTAGTACTTACCTACCTTGACCCGCTTCGACTGGCAGATGCGTCCCGAACCCATGAACATGCCAGGGACGTTGCTGCCGAAGAGGTCTTTGTAGAATGTTTCGCCAATGTCTTTCGACGAGCCCCAAACCCACTGGCCTGTGCGCTTGTCGTAGGCGGCATGGGTAACTACTATGCCTTGATGGTGGTCCACGCTACTGCGCTGATAGGGGATGTCGCCCGAGCAGCAAACCAGGGTGAGTTCATTGCGCTTGCGGTCGGCCACGAGGCAGGCATCGCCGTAGCCCGTTGTGGGGCCGCTGCCCGTACCCGTCAGTACGTCGGTGGGTTCTGTCCACGTGGCACCGTTGTCTTTCGACACGCGCATGAGGATGTCCACGCGGCCAAAGCCGATGTCGCCGCCGCACGGACGGCGGTCGGTCAGGGCGATGAGGTCGCCGTTCTTAGCTTTCGCAATGGCGGGAATGCGGTAGGGGAAGCCTGAGGCATCGCCCGTATGGAAAAGAGTTTGCTGTGCACTGGCAACTCCGCTGCAGAGCAGTAGGGCGAGGGAGAGAATGGTTTTATTCATGGTGGTGTGTTGTTAATAGGTTTTTAGGTTTGGCTTCGCTGGTGAGGGGGCGGAGGGTATGTTGCGTTGTCAACGCAACATACAAGACGGGATGGGCTGCAACTTGTCACTCGTCCATACAATATTATATATATGTATAACGCCTACGCGTCGTAGCGGTGGAAGATGCGCGTCATTAGTTGCCACTTTTCCGCGCTCCCCGCTTGCGGGTCAGCCTGCTGGAAGCGGGCGGTGAGGGCCTCCCATTCCGCTTGGCGCGGCATTTGCCCCATGCGCCTCATGACGTCGTCCCAATCGGCATCGGCAGGGAGCTCCACAATCATAAAGAGGCGCGTGCCTAAACGGTAGATTTCCATTTCAAGCACCCCCGCTTCGCGTATAGCCTTCAGCGTTTCGGGCCATATGCTTTCAGCCGTGTGCAGACGTTCGTAGGCAGCTATGAGTTGGGCATCGTTGCGCAAGTCGAGCGTTTGGCAGTAGCGCTTCGTAGGACCGTCGAAACGGCGCACGGGATAGCCTGCTTTTGTGGGTATCATCTTAAAATAGCGTTTTGATTGCGCAAAAATAGCAATTATTTCGTGCATTTCCATCTCTTTTGTGTAATTTTGCCGTGAAAAGCGGAGATAAGGCTTAGCTCGCTCATGTTGCGTAGCCAGCTCTTCGCTTGCAGTGCGTCAACAAACAAAAACATGCTATAAAATTATGAACTATCGTTACCACATTCTCGGTGTTGCGCTCTCAGCCCTGATAGGCACGGCCTCGGCGCAGACCTACCTCGGCTATAGCGACGGTACGCGCGGCGCAGGCTACTCTTTTGGTTCTACCAGTCAGCAGGGCTTGGCTCTCTGCCTCTCATCGGCAAAAGCCTCCTACCTGAAAGGGGCTAAGATTACGGGTATCAGCACCCTGTTTCGCACGCTGCAAGTGCGCGATTTGACCGCTTTCGTGGCTAAAGACCTTGACGGCGACGTCCTCTTGTCCGAACCCATGGGTAAAGCCCTCAACAGCTGGACTGACTACAACTTCTCTACGCCCGTTGAGGTAACGGGCGAGGAGCTGGCCGTGGGCTATACGCTCGAAATGGCCTCGTCCATATCCAAACCACTTGCTTTCGACGGCAGTGGCGATTTCAGGGAAGGCATCTTCTATGCCCTTCAAGACGGCGAGTGGAGAGACGCTTCGCTTGTCGGTCTGGGTGCTGCCAACATTCGCCTCATCGTGGAAGGCGCGCCCGAAGTGGCCGACCTCACCATGAAAGCCCTCGACGGTACGGGTGTGTTTAAGACGGGCAAGGCCTACCACTTTAAGGGCAGCGTCTATAATTTCGGAACGAAGGCGCTTAAGGGCTTGCGCTTCACTGTTAGCGTGGGCGACGGCGAGCCGGTTGAGTTCACGCGCAACGTGACCGTTGAACCTGGTGCAACGTATGAGTACACCACGCCAGCCTACACCATTAACACTGGCGGTGCGAAACAGCTGAAGGTGAGTGTTGTGCCTGCCGACGAAGGCGACAGCGATGCCGACCTGACCGACAACGAGGCCAGCGTGGAAATCCGCGTCCTCGACGGCGACATCAAGAAGAAGGTGCTCATCGAAGGCTTCACAACCCAAGCCTGCGGTAACTGCGTTGACGGCCACGAGGCCTTGCATAAAGCTATTTCGCAGTCGGCTGAAGACTTCATCATCATCAACCACCACGCTGGTTTCGGCACCGACCGCTTCACAACGCTCGACGACTACCAAATGACGTGGTACTACGGCGAAGGCGGCACGTTTGCGCCCGCTGCGATGTTCAACCGCTTGCCCATCATCGACGACGAACCCGTCTTCCCCATTACCAACGAGGCTTACAACCTTGAAGCCGTGCGCAAGACGTTAGCAACGGATCCTCCCGTGCAACTCGCCATGACCAATACTTTCGACCCCGAAACGGGCAAGGGTAACGTCAGCATCGACGTAGAGACGCTGGCCGAGTTCTCGAACGCTGAACACCGCATCACCGTCAGCTTCACGCAGGACGGCCTCAAGGCGTTCCAAATGGACTACACCAACGGCAACCAGGCTGCCTACGAGCACAACGATGTCTATCGCTTCTCCATCAGTAGCTACATGGGCGACCCCATTGAACTGAAGGTGGGCGAAACAACCACGGTCAACTATCCCTACACCATTCCCGCCATTATCACCTCTACGTATGGTTCGAAGGACTATGGTTCCATCGACATCGAAACCGACCCCGAGAAGATGCACATCGTTGCTTTCGTCCACGACTACACCGAGGGCAACTACAAGGGCTGTCCCGTCTATAACGCCGCCTCTTTGCCTGTTTATGTAGATCCCGCTGGCATCAATACGCCCGCCACGGAGCGTACCGCAGTCCAGTTCAACGTCAGCGGTGAGCGCGTCAGCGTGGCTGGTTCGTTTCGTAGCCTGAGCATCTATACGCCTGCGGGTAAACTTGTTCGCACAGTACGTCCCTCGGAAGGTAGCTTCATGCTGCCCTCAGGTCTTTACGTTGTTAGCGTGAAAGGCCTTGACGGAAGGCTGACGAGCCGTAAGCTTTCTATACGATAGCAAGGATAACGACACATAGCAGAGAAGTTAGAGGTTTGATTGCAACGTTTGCTTGAGCCTCTAACTTCTCCATAGATTTCGCATTTGCAGCTGGGCGGTCTGTCGCGAACGCGGCTCTTCGGAGCTGTGGGCGAGGAAAGTCCGGGCAGCATAGGGCAGTCCGCTTCTTAATGGGAAGGAGTCCGCGAGGGCTGATTAGCGCAGAAGAAAACAACCGCCCATGTGCGCTCCTTGCGCGCGTGTGGTAAGGGTGAGAAGGTGGGGTAAGAGCCCACCAGGCGTCTGGCGACAGGCGTGCTGTGCGCATCGGACGCTGAAAGTTCATGTAAACTGGCATTTGAGGGCGGCCCGTCCGAGCCAGAGGGTAGAACGATACAGCCGTGCGGCAACGTGCGGCGCAGATAAATGACAGACAGGGAATGTGGGTTGCGTAGGTGTTCCCCTTTCCCTACAGAACCCGGCTTATAGCCTGGCTGCAATGCTTTTTACCTCTGTATAATCCCGTGTGGAGTGCCTTCCCCCGAGGTGCGCTCCTTCCGTTTTTTATGCCGCGTAAGTATTCCTCCCCCCTCCTCTTACTGTTGCTGGTCTTCTTGCTGTCGGCTTGCCGCACACGGACCTACTATCCGCCGTCGGCCTACCAGCCTGCCACGGCGCGGCCCGCCACCGCACCCGCCGCGCCCGCTACGCCTGCGCGTCAGTTCAGCATGCAAGCCCTTCAGAAAGCTGCCAACGCTTTGGGCATAGAAATCACGGGCCGCGACGATCACGCCCTGCTCCTGGAGTGTGCCGACTGGATGGGGACGCCCTATCGCTACGGCGGCGATGCTTCAAAAGCAGGCACCGACTGCTCTGCACTGACAAAGTATATATATAATAAGGTATATGGCCTCTCGCTGCATCGCCGCAGCCAAGACCAGTGGACGGACGACGTTCAGCGCATACCCATTCAGCGCGTGAAGCAAGGCGACCTGCTCTTCTTTACTTCGCCAGGTAGTGGCACGAACTGCGGACACGTCGGCATTTTCCTCAAAGGGGCACTCTTCTTTCACGCCAGTAGTAGCCGAGGCGTTGTGGTTGACGACTTTACCACGCGCTATTGGCAAGACCACTGGCTCGGGGCGGGACGCGTGAAGGGGAAATGAGTGGATAGCTACCATACGGCATACAAGCAAAACACTCCACAAAGGCACAGCGTTGTGCGCTTCGTGGAGTGTTTCGTGTAAGTTAGGACGAGCGGCAAAGGGCTACCTCGGCGGTTTCACGCGGTAGTGGGCATTGACGCGACCGCGCTGCAAGGCGTTGAGCTTACCCTTGACGAGCTGCTTGCGTAGGGGGGCAATGCGGTCGGTAAAAACTTTCCCCTCAAGGTGATCCACTTCGTGCTGGACTACGCGGGCGTGGAAACCCTCGATCCATTCGTCGTGGCTCTGCAACTGTTCGTCAACCCATTGCAGGCGCACGCGCTTCGGGCGTTTCACGGGTTCGTGAATGCCTGGCAGGCTGAGGCATCCCTCTTCGTAGCTGTCCGTCTCGCTGGTGTCGTACTCTACGATGTGTGGGTTGATATACGCACGCTTGAAGTCGGCGTACTCAGGATTGTCTTCCTTCAAGGGGTCAAGCGTGATGACGATGAGGCGGATAGCCTTGCCTATCTGAGGTGCGGCCAGACCTACGCCGTCGCTCTTCTCCATCGTCTCGTACATGTCGGCGATGAGCTGTTGCAGGTCGGGGTAGTCAAGCGGTATGTCTTGCGCCACTTTGCGCAACACGGGTTGACCGTAAGTGTATATTGGTAATATCATGCTTTAGAATGATGGGGTTTCTTGTTTGCGGGAACCACGAAGACGTTGAACATTAAACATTAAACATTAAACGTCTTGCATCGTAGCCCTTGGGAGCGCGAGCACTTCGCCCGCATTATGGGACGCAAGAGTCTCGCTTGCACCCATCGTCGGCGTAGCCAAACTTGTCACTCGTCACTCGCCACCGCCCTTCTTCTTTCCATAAAGTCTTGCAGGATGATGCAGGCCGATATTTCGTCGACGAGGGCTTTGTCGCGCCGCTTCATGCGTCGCAGTCCGCCGTCGAGCATGGTGCGGTGCGCAATGACGGAGGTAAAGCGCTCGTCGTAGAACGTGACGGGAAGGTCGGGAAACCTTTTGCGCAGTTCGCCCGTGAAGGTGCGCACGCGCTGCTGGTTTTCCGAGGGCGTGCCGTCGGGTTGCACTGGCAAGCCGATGACGACGTGCTCCACCTCTTCGCGCCGAAAGTAGTCGGTGAGGAACGCCATCAGCTGCTTCGTATCTACCGTTGTTAGTCCGTTAGCAATCAGTTGCAAAGGGTCAGTCACGGCAATCCCCGTGCGACGTTTGCCGTAGTCGATAGCAAGTATCCTCATAGCTTCTTGGTTGCGAGTTGCAAGTGACGAGTTGCAAGTTGAAGTTACTTATAAACGCTAATAGCTATATCGGCGTATCCCACTCGTCACTTGTCACACGTCACTTAAGGTGTCCCTCACTTAATCATGTCCGTCCCCATGTAGGGTTGCAGTGCTTTCGGTATGCGGATGCCTTCGGGCGTTTGGAAGTCTTCGAGCAGGGCGGCCACGATGCGCGGCAGAGCCAGGGCAGAGCCGTTCAGCGTGTGGCAGAGCTGTATCTTCTTGTCCTCCGTGCAACGATAGCGGCACTGCATGCGGTTGGACTGGTAGCTGTCGAAGTTCGACACGGAGCTCACTTCCAGCCAGCGGCCTTGTGCTTCGCTATACACTTCGAAGTCGTAGCAGATAGCGGCCGTGAAGCTCATGTCGCCACCGCAGAGGCGCAGGATGCGATAGGGGAGTTCCAGTTTCTTTAATAAGCCTTCCACGTGGTCGAGCATTTCCTGGTGGCTTGCGCGGCTGTGCTCGGGCGTATCGATGCGCACGATTTCTATCTTCGAAAACTCGTGCAAGCGGTTCAGGCCGCGCACGTCCTTACCATAGCTACCAGCTTCGCGGCGGAAACATTGCGTGTAGGCGCAGCACTTCACGGGCAGGTCGGCTTCTTTCAGAATTTCGTCGCGGAAGATGTTCGTCACGGGCACTTCGGCAGTGGGGATGAGGTAGAGGTCGTCAACTTCGCAGTGGTACATTTGCCCCTCTTTGTCGGGCAGCTGACCTGTGCCGTAACCGCTGGCCGCGTTCACCACGGTGGGCGGCATAATCTCCACGTAGCCTGCAGCGCGGGCCTCGTCGAGGAAGAAGTTAATCAGTGCGCGTTGCAAGCGGGCGCCCCAGCCTTTATACACGGGGAAACCAGCACCCGATATCTTCACGCCGAGGTCGAAGTCGATGAGGTCGTACTTCTTAGCCAGTTCCCAGTGGGGCAGCGGGTTTTCGGGCAGGTCGATGAGTTTGCCGCCTTCGCGAACCACCACGTTGTCCTCGGCGGCGCGGCCTTCGGGCACTTCGTCGTAGGGCAGGTTGGGGATTTGCAGCAGGAGTTGCGTGCGCTCGTCTTCAGCCTGCTTGCGGGCCTCGTCGCAGTGGCGGGTTTCTTCCTTCAGTTCGGCCACGCGCGCTTTTGCTTTTTCGGCTTCGTCGCGCAAGCCTTGCTTCATCAGGCCGCCAATTTCTTTCGATATTTTTCCCATTTCCGCCTTCAAGTCGTCGGCTTGCTTTTGGGCTTCGCGGCGGCGCTCGTCGGCCGCCAGCACTGCATCGATGGCAGCCTCGGCGTTAGGGAAACACTTCTTTTGCAGGCCGCGAACCACGGCGGCTTTATCGTCAAGTATTTGTTTTATCGTCAGCATGGTAATAGCAAAAAGTTATTGGTTGGAGTAAACGAGTGACGAGTTACGAGTGACAAGTTACATGTTACAAGTGACGAGTTACAAGTTACAACTGCGCTTGTTAGGGCGTAGCCTACTCGTCACTCGTCACTTGTCACTACTGTTGTCACTCGTTAACGTCTTATTCCTTCACGCGACCGAGGTAGGAACCATCGCGCGTGTCAACTTCGATGGTTTCGCCTTCTTCGATGAAAAGGGGCACGCGCACTTCTACGCCGCTCTCAACCTTGGCGGGCTTCAGCGTGTTGGTGGCGGTGTCGCCCTTAAGGCCGGGTTCGGTGTAAACAATCTTCAGGTGCGTCTTGACGGGCATTTCGGCGTAGAGAATGGTTTCCGTCGATGCGTCGCTAACCACTTCAACCACGTCGCCCTCTTTCATGTAGGCCACGCCCGTGATGAGGTCCTTCGCAATGGGGATTTGCTCGTAGGTTTCGCCGTTCATGAAGATGTAGTCGGAACCCTCCTGATAGAGGTATTGATAGGGGCGACGCTCTACGCGCACGTCCTCAAGGCTTTCGCCAATGTTGAAGCGTTTTTCCAACACGCGGCCGCTCACAACGTCTTTCAGCGTGGTGCGCATAATGGTGTTGCCCTTGCCAGGTTTAACGTGGAGGAAGTCGATGCAGAAATAGAGCTTGCCGTCCATGCGGATGCAAGTGCCCTTCTTGATGTCTTGCGATTTAATCATAAGTAAGATGTATGTGTGTGTTATTTAAGTTACGAGTTACGAGTGACGAGTGACAAGTTGGGCTACGCCGATATAGCGGCTACGCTTCATCAGAGTAAAAGTAAAAAAGTTACTTGTCACTCCTCATCTTTCCTTTTGCGGCGCAAAAGTAATCATTTCAACGCGAAAAGCAGTAACGAATAGGCTAATAATTCGCACGAAATCTGCCTTACAGCTTGCGGCGAGCAAAAAAAGGTGAGGTTTCGCTGTGGTGAGTAGCGATTTCTGCGTACCTTTGTAGCGGCAAACTGTGGCTTTATGCATTATTCTCTTCACCCTGACGTTTGTGCTTTCAGCACCGAGCGTGGGCGCGTGGCCGATGCTTCGGCGCCCTACGATGGCTTTAACGTGACGCATTATTGCGGCGATGCGCCCGAGCACGTGGCGGCGTGTCGCCAAGCGCTGTGCGCGGAGTTGGGCATTGGGCGCGATGGGCTGGTCCTTCCGCGCCAAACGCACGGTACGCGCGTGGTGCGCGTCAGCCGCCAGACGGCGCCTTCCGAGCTTGAGGGCGTTGATGCCGTCACGACGGACGAGGCGCGCTTGTGCATTGGGGTGAGCACGGCCGACTGTCTGCCGCTCTTGCTCTACGATGCCGAGCACCATGCCTGTGCGGCCGTCCACGCAGGATGGCGCGGTGCCCTGGCTCACATAGCAGTGCGGGCTGTGCAGGCCATGCAGACCGACTACGCCACGCGGCCCGAAGCCCTTGCGGGGGCGATAGGTCCGCACATCAGCTTGGATAGTTTCGAGGTGGGCGATGAGGTCTTCGAGGCCTTTGCTGATGCGGGTTTCCCTATGCAGCAAATAGCTATGCGCTATGCTGCCCGCGAGGGGCAGCAAGCCGCGAAGTGGCACATCAGCCTCCAGCGCGCCGTCCGCTATAGCTTGCAGCAAGCAGGCGTCAACACTGCTCATGTCTCAGATTGCCACGTTTGCACTTTTCAGCACTACGACCGTTTTTTCTCCGCGCGCCGGTTGGGCGTTCAGTCGGGGCGCATCTTTACGGGCGTGATGCTGCGCGGGTGAAAAGGGCATGCTTTTCTGCTTTGCAACGTGCAGTGCAATTTTTCCTATTATAGCGAATTAGTGACTTTTCAGGCTCTGAAAGTACGACTTTCAAAGCCTGAAAGTGCGACTTTCAAAGCCTGAAAGTGCGACTTTCAAAGCCTGAAAGTGCGACTTTCAAAGCCTGAAAGTGAGGCATTCAAAGCCTGAAAGTGCGGTTTTCTGGCCTTGGAAGCCGAAAAAGCATTGTTTTTCTGACGAGGATGTTAGAAGGGATAGCCTATGGCGAAGTGGAGGTTGAGTGCGTCCTTGAAGCGTTTGAGGTTGAAGAAGCCCGATTTGCCCGTGTCGTAGGGTGCGTGGAGGCCGATGCCGAGGTCGAGGCGCAGCACGATGAATTCAAGGTCGTAGCGCAGACCTAATCCCGTGCCTACGGCAATGTTTTTCAGTGTTTTTCCCGTGAGCTGTGCGTTAGGACGTAGGGGGTCGTTGCGCAGGAGCCAAACGTTGCCTGCATCGAGGAATACGGCACCGTGGAGCGACCCGAAGAGGTGGGCGCGGAGTTCGGCGTTGGCCTCAAGGCGGATGTCGCCCGTTTGGTCGATGTAGGCATATTTTGAGTTGTCAACGTGGTAGGCACCAGGCCCTAAGCTCCTAACGGTGAAGCCGCGAATGCTGTTGGCACCGCCCACGTAGAAGAGCTCGTTGTAGGGCGCATAGGAACTGTTGCCGTAGCTCCACACAACGCCGCCGAAGAAGCGCGTAGCCAGCGAGAGTGTTTTGTTGAGGCGTATGAGGTAGCGCGCCTCGAGCGTCGTCTTTAGGAATTGGGCGTAGGGGCTGCCCAGCATCCTTTTATCTTTCTCAGCAAATTTCCTGCCAAAAGCGGCATAGCCGGCACTCAGGATGTTGCCCGCCTCTTTGGCGTGCAGTTGCAGGGTGAGGCTGTTGCGGTTTTGGGAGGGGGAGGTGTAGGTGAGGGTGTAGGACAGTGCGGGGACGAACTGGTTGCGCATAGAGACAGCGAGGGCAGGGTTGGCCGTCATGATGCTGTCGAAGGAGAGGGAGGTGTGCGTTGTCTTGTTGAAGTCGATGCTTAGGGGCGTGAGCTCGTGCAAGATGTTGCTCTTCCTGTGCCAGTTGTAGGTCAGTCCGAGTCCGGCACTCACCATGGTGAAGAAGCCAGCTCGTCGTTGCCAGTCGGCATCGAACGTCACCTTTGTTTCGGCAGGGAAGCGCAGGTTGCGGCGGGCGATGAAGGGTGCGTAGAAGCGTGGCCATTTTAGGGCGAGTTGTGCTCCGAGTTCGAAGCTGTTCAAGAGCGAGCGCTGGCCGCCGCGTCGAGAGCCGAGTTGCCATTCGTAGGAACCAAAAATCTTGAACGTCAGCGTTTCGCCGCCACGGAAGGCGTTGCGTTTATTGATGGAGTAGGCCAGGCCTGGGCCTATCTGCTGGTTACTCTTGAGCGTGGCGTTCATTTCCAGTTCGGAGGAGAAGGGCTTGTCGAGTAGGGCGGTGACGTAGATGTCGAGCGTGTCGCAGTTGGCCGATGTATCTCGCGGCACGTAGTTGACGTCCATTTGACTGAAGAGTCCGATGCTCCCCAGCTTTTCGAGCGTGCTTCGCTGGTCGGAAGCACTGTAGGGTTCGCCCGTTCGGTGGCTGACGGAGCGTCGCCAGAGGCCCATGCGCAGCGGCATGTGCTTACCCCCGAAGTGGTAGGTGAAGTTGCGGCGAGTGCGCGTGCTGTCGATCTTTTCGTCTTCGGTGCGCCGCATGGCGATGTAGGTGTGGCCCATGTACCACGTCTTGTTGGCAATGTCGGGTACGCCTTGCAGCGGTCCTACGCGCAGCCAAACGCGGTTTTGTCGTTGCAGGGTGTCGGCCAGGTAGGTGGTGTATTTGTCTTGCCAAAAGAAGTAGCCGTTTTCGCGAAAGAGGTCGCCGATGCGCGTTTGCTCGGCTGCGAGGTCCACCACGCTGAAGGCGTTACCGCTCTTGAGGATGCGCTCCTTTTCTGTGGTTCGCAGCAGGGAGTCTTGCCGTTGGGCATAGGGCAGGTATTCGATGCTGTCGAGCAGCGAGAGCGGCCCTACGGAGACGTTGTAGCGTATCTTAGCCTTTTTGGGGTTTTTCTGCGTGACGATTTCATAGCCCACGTTGTTGCGGAAGAAGCCGTAGTTTTGCAGCGTGTTGTGGGCCACCTTGACGCGCATGTCGGGCACGACGGTGCTGATGAGGATAGGGTGCTTGCCAAAGGTTTTGAGCATCCACTTGCCAAACTTCGTCTTGCTGTCGGCAAAGGCGTTGTAGAACCATAGGCCGAACTGCAAAGGCGAGCGTCGGTAGCTGGAGCCGAAGAGGGCGTTGTTGGGCGGATAGGCCAGCACGGCCTCTACTTCCTGCTTGGCCGTTTCGTAGGCCTTCTTGGTGGCTTCGTTTTCCAAGCTTTGTGTTTTCTCCTCCGCTTGCAGGTCGGCCACTTCTGCTCCGCCCTTTGCGTCCTCCTTCATCTTGTTGATGAGGGCCTTGTCGGCTGTTCCGCTTAGCGCGTTTTCCACGACGTGGTAGGCATCGGATATGGTCGTGATGACGCCCACGGAGTCGCGGCGGATGCGCACGCGCTTAGCTGGTGTCTCGTTGTACGTCACCTTGTCGATGCCGACGTAGAGCTGCTCGCCGTCGGGTATCTTTTCCGTTGTAGAGCAGGCCGCTATCGTTAGGAGCAGGAGTATGTAGAGGCAGTAGCGTTTCACGGGTGTTATGGTGTTTGCAGGCTGTCGGGCGGTGTAGGGCTGTCCGAGGGTTGTTCGGCGGTTTGTGTTTCCTTCTTCTTTCGTGGTTTGAAGAGGAAGAGGTCGCCAAAGCGTGTGGCTTTTCGGCGGACGGAATAGCCTACGCCAGTCTTTGTTATCTGCCCTTCAAGGGGGTCTTGCGTGTCGCGGTCGTAGAAGAGGCGCACGTAGCGCGTGGCACCTTTGTTCATGCGGTATTCCACGCTGATGTTGTTGATGATGCTTTCGGCGCGGTTGTCGGCGTTTTTGCCAGCGCTGACGCGTCCGCCGATGACGACGCGTATGCGGTCTTCCCAGAAGCGTTTGCTGAACTGGAAGGAGTAGTCGGTTGTTTGTGTTCCCGTCAGGCTTGTGCCCGTTTCTACGCCCACGCTGATGTCGATGGACTTGAGGGCTTTGCCTGCAATGTTTTGAATTTCGTTTTGCAGGAAGGCGTTGAGTGCGTTGTTGGCCTTGAAGCCGCTGGTTTGTGCTCCCGAGTCGGTGATGTACATACCCGTGGCCATCATGGCAACGGCCGTTTTGGCGCGCTGTTCGTCGCTCATAGAGGCCAGGTGGTTTTGTATGGAGAGGTCCTCGGGTGCTTCGATGGTGAATTCGAGGCCCATTTGGCTGAGCGGTTTCGTTATGGCTACGCCCACGTCGAAGGCCACGTTGCGTTGCTGGTCGTCTTCGGTGACGAGCACTTTCATTCGCTCTTTAGCTTTGATGTTGAGCGTGGGGTTGGCGGGGTCGCCCGTGAAGTCGATGGTGCTACCCTCTACGAGTTTAAACGTTCGGAGCGGTATGACGGGCAGTTCGTATTTTATGTCGCCGCCTTGTGCGGTGATTTTACCCGTCAGTCGCATGTCGCCTTGCTGCGTGAGTCGGAGGGTGAGGTTGCCGCCGCCATCGATGTTGGCGTAGTTCTTGCCGTCTTCGGAGAGGTAGCAGTGGAAGCGGGCGGCATCGGAGATGTTGATGCCCAGCACGATGTCGAGCTTCATGCCTTCCTCTATGGGTATGAATTCCTCGTCGTCGTCGATGCTGTCGGTGAAGCTGGTGAACTTCACGAGGTCGTCAAGGCGGTTGTCGATGCTTAGGGGCGAGTCTTTCAGGATGTAGGTCATGTCGGTGCGGTCGAGGATGTCGA
This sequence comes from uncultured Prevotellaceae bacterium, assembly GCA_900317635.1. Classification (GTDB taxonomy): domain Bacteria; phylum Bacteroidota; class Bacteroidia; order Bacteroidales; family Bacteroidaceae; genus Alloprevotella. Next base: position 44,056 of record ONHN01000002.1, read on the forward strand.
GCTTGCCGCGCACGGAGAGGTTGTTGAGTGTGCCGCTGACGCTGCCTGTGTAGTTGGCAAAGGCTTTTCCGAAGACCATCGACTGCCTTGTCTTCTGCGCGTTGATGAGCTGGAAGTCTTGTGCCTGCATCTTGAGGTCGAGGCTGATGCGGTCGAGGCGGCTCATGTCGATGGTGCCATTGAGCAAGAGGGGGTTGGTGTTGGCCGCATCGACGGAGTGGAGGGCGTACTGGTCGAAGCGTATGCGCGAGTTTTCGAAGGCGATGGGTTTTTCGTCCATAGCGAGGTTGAAACCATAGACGTTGCTAAAGACGAAGGCCGAGTCGAGGTTGAGCTGCCCGTTGATGACGGGTTTGTCGAGCTTACCTTTGATGCTAACGTCGCCACCCGCTATGCCTTTCAGCCCGAGTCCGCTACCCTCCAGCATGGCACTCACCACGGCGAGGGGGAAGTCGTGGAGCTTGGCGGTGCCTTCAAACTCGCCGTCGCGGGCTTGGAAGTAGGTGCCTTCTGCCTCTAAAACGTCTTGGCCGCTATGGTTGATGAAGGCTTGTGCGTGGTGCTCGCCTTCGTCGTTAGGCAGGTAAACAACGTCGGCGCCAATGGTGCCTATATTGGTGTCTTCGTACTGGAAGTCTTGCGCCTCAATGCTGCCCATGGCACTGATTTGCTTGTGGTCGTCGAAGACGTGGAAGTCGCCCGATAGCAGTCCGCTCATCTTGGGCAGGTAGGGCACGACGTTGGATAGTTCGCCCAGGTTGATGTGGTTGACGCTGACGGTGATGTCGTTGACGCTGTCTTGGGGTGTGCTGTAGATTTTAAGTCCCGTTCCGTCGTCGGCCAGGAGGTCGATGTCGGCCTCTATGCGGCGGTCTTTGCCGAGGAAGATGTAGTTGTCGTTGTTGATGCTGAAAGCGCGATAGGCTAAGACGGGGTTTTCTGGGTAGAGGTGGACGCGTATGCCGCTTTCGGCCAGGTCGGCGCGCAGGCCGAGGTCGATGCCTTTCTCGCCGTCGGTGTCGAAGATTTGGGCTTCCAGTCCGGCCCCCTTGCTAAGCAGGTAGCCGTGGAGGCGGGCGTCGAACTTGGTTGGGTTGCGCTTGGTGAAGTTGCGCACCATACCGTCGAACTGCAGGCCCGTCGTGTCTTGGTGGAGGGTGAGGTCGATGGTGTCGAGCAGTAGGGAACCCGTGTTGATAGCTCCGGCGCGTGCCGTGCCGCTGATGCCCGTTCGGGGGTGGGCGGCGAGGTCGATGTAGGCCGAGCGGAAAGAGTAGCCCATGAAGCGCAGCGAGCTGCTGAAGGGGTTGTTTTGTCCGGCTTCGAGGTGTAGCGTCAGCGGCGGTAGCTCGTGGCGCAGGGCGTTTTGGTCCAGTTCGCGGCGCTCAATTTGAGCCATAGCACTGTCGGCCAGACTTTCTATGCGAGGCAGGAGGCGGTCGAGGTTGCCTTTGGCACCAAAGCGCAGGAGCAGGTCGCCGCTCTGGGCATGGCCGAAGGTGCTGTCGGCTTGTGTCTGAAAGCCAAAGGCAAGGTCCTGCGTGGTGAAACCTCGGTCGGGCTCTTGGAAGAAGATGTTACCTATGAGGCCTTCCGCTCCAAAACTCTTCAGGTCGTGGGTGGCATGGAAAGCAATGTCGAGCTGTCCGCCCGCCGACAGCGTGTCGGTGGTCAGGCCGAGGTCCAAGAGGTTGATGTTGCTGAAGTTCGCCTCAAGTCGTCCCGTGACGGGGTCTTCGAGGCGGGCGATGAGCGTGCCGTCGCCCATAATATTAATATTGTGTGCTTCGAAGTCGGCGGTGAGGTCCTTGCCGTTGATTTGCGATGTGAGCTTGATGGCTGAAAGGTCGTAGCCAGCAAAGGCAAACTGCTGGATGTCGGCATCGGCGGTGAGGTGCAGACCCGTGTTGTCGAGCAGGGTGAAGCTGTTGCCGCGCAGGGCCATGGTGCCCGTAAAGGGCGAGCAGTCGAGCGAGGGCACAAACGACTTCACGGGGAAGGCCGCCGTGCGCAGGGCCACGTCGTAGGTCTGGGCGGGGAGGTTGATGTGGCCTTTGGCGTAGGCCGTACCACCCGCTTGTAGCGAGGCATCGAAGAGGTAGTCGGAGGGTGTGAAGCGGACGGAGCCTTGGCTCTGCATCGATGCTGGCAGACTGACGGTTTGTGCCACGTCGGGCAAGGCCTGTCGGAAGACGAGGGGTAGCCCGGGTGCCGTGGTCAGCGCATAGCGCACGTCACCCGCGAGCGTTCCGTGCAGTAGGTTCTTTATCGTGCCATCAACGCTTGCCGCAAGCAGGCCAGGGGCTTGGAGGTTTGTGCCTATGAGCTGCACGTTGTTTAGCGAGCCGCGCACGCGACCGCTCAGGTTGGCGGTTTGGCGTGGTAGGGCCGTCATCACCACGTCGGGCATATACTGGCGGAAGGTCGTGGGGAGGTCGGGGCCAGTAGCGGCGGTTATCTGCATGTCGGCTGTAAGACGTTCGGGCAGGGTAGGCGCATTGACGCGTCCGCTGGCCGTGAGCGAAAGAATGCCAGGCATGGAGAGCGTCAGAGGCGAGAGGACTATGTGGCTCATGTTGCCTCGTACCGAACCCTTCAGCGTGAGCGGGCGGGCAGGGTAGAGGCGCAGGAGGTCGGCGGGCACGTAACCGCGCGCCAAGTTCTTTACGTCGGCGTAGCCTATGGTGGCGTTGAGGTTTAGGCTGATGTCTTTCGTGTTGCGCTCAAGGGCATCGAAGGGGAAATCGATGCCTATGCTGATGTCGGACGAACCTGTGCGCAGTCGGAAGGCTGGGATGCGCAGGCGTTCGCTGTCCATGTAGAGCTTACCCGAAGCATCGCTGATTTGCAGTCCGCAGCGTTCGCGCAGCGAGAGGTTTCTGAGGTCGGCGCGCAGCGTGCCGCGCTCGTTGTAGGAGAGGTCGCAGAGGCGGAGGCTGGCGTTGTAGAGCGTGATGTTATCAGGGTCTAAAGCCGAAAGGCGATTTAAGTTCTGGGCGATGTCGGAGCAGGCCGCGCGAGGCTGGCTGCTGAACGGTTGCCACGTTTGCAGGGCCAGCATGTTGTCAGCATAGTCCCACAGGCAGCGCAGGCGGTTGAGGGGCGAGGGCTGACGGTCGGCAGGCAGGGGGAGCGGTAGGTTGCGGCGTGTCCAAAGTCCGTCGCGCGCCTTAGCGCGATAGGCCACATTGCCGTGTTCTATCTTCAGCCCCTCGAAGCCGTAGAAGGGTTGGCCCGTGTGAAAAAAACCGTTGCGCAGGGCCACCTTTTGCAGGTCGGCAGCTATCCACATTTGCGTGGGGTGCAGGCTGTCGGCGGCGGCGGTGTCGGGTACGGCGGCTGGTAGGCTGACACGGGCGTTGACGCGCTCCAAGCGCGCTTGCATCACTTCCACCATCCATGCTTGCTTCGTTGTGACGGTGTCGTCGAGGGCCGTGTCGCAAAGGCAGACGGCGACGTTGGCATCGCGCAGGGTGGCTTTGCGCACCGTGACACGTCCCGTTTCCCAGCCTACGGAGCGCACGCAGGCATCCAGTTCGCCTACGTTACCACGGATGTGGGTGCCAGCAATGAGCGCTTTCGTGTCGAGCCTGACTTCTTCAAGGCGTGCACCCTCCACGTCGGCTTCGCCCCAGAAGAGGGGTAGAAGGCCCAGGCGCAGCGTGAGGCTCTTCGCGCAGATCAGGGTGTCGCCGCTGGTTTTGTCTTCAGCTAAGATGCTGTCGAGGCGCAGATTGAGGGGGAAATCGAGGCGCACGTCGCCAATGCTGACGCGCATGTCGAGTGCTTCGGAGACGGCACTGCACGCTTTTTGCGTGGCATAGCGCTGCACACTCGGCATGTAGAGCAAGGCGCACACCACCACCGCTGCCACAACGGGCAGTGTCAGCAAACACAGCACGGCTTTGGCCGCGCACTGTATGATGCGTCTTGTCAACATAACGCTGCAAAATTACTACATTTTCTTCAGATGCGCTTCATAGCGAAAAGGTTTCTTTGCACGAAGAAGAAAAAAATCGGTTATTTGTGTTAATTGTCGGAAAAGTATTTGTATCTTTGCCTCGCATTCGTTGATACGATGAGCCCCACAAGACGCCCGCGTCTCCTTCCCTCCCTTTCGAGAGACGCCCACGCAGGAGCCTTGCGCCGACCCACCGCACCAAGGAGAGACACAACGGCACGCCTGCATTCCCTTCAAGCACTTAACGACGGGGTTGCAGGCGTATTACGTTAAACAATAAACGTTAAACAATAAACATTAAACATTATTCAACTTTCGGAAGCTGTCGCTTCCTCTGGAGTTAAAGGAGTTAAAAGGAGTTATCGCAGCCTATGGCTGATGAGGAGTTAAAGACGATAGTCATATTCGCAAATACTATAGGGTTTAAAAGTATCGTCTTTAACTCCCTTAACTCCTTTAACTTCCTTAACTCCTCCAACATCAGAAACTTGAATAAACATTATATCATGATGAAACCAACAGCTTTACTTTTAACTTCATGGCGGGCAACGCTGTTTGCCTTGTTCGCCCTGCTGCTGCCCTCGGCGGCATGGGCACAGTATGGTGGTGGTAGCGGTTCGCAATGGGACCCCTACATCATCAAGACAACCGACCACATGACCGCATTGGCCGATGCGGTGAATGGAGGAAATAATTATCTTGACACATACTTCCGCCTCGATGCCGACCTTGACTACACGGGCAAGACCTACACCATTATTGGCGACTATGATAAAAACGATAATGCAGCCTTTTGCGGCAAATTCGACGGCAATGGGCATACCATTTCTGGCGTTCAGATAAATAGGACTGCATCTGCAAAGAATAGTACGAATATCGGGCTTTTCGGTACGATTCTCTTCTCTGTTGTCATAGAGAATTTAACGCTCAGTGCCAGCACTATCAAAGGACGTTGTTTCATAGGAGGAATAGTAGGATGCACAGGAGAAGGCTACTCGACGGTTGGCCGAGGTCCCACTGTGAGGAATTGCCATGTGACGGACGATGTAACTTTAGAAACGATCGACATGAAAGTACAAGGTTCTTCAGGTTGGCAATATTCAGGTTCGCTCGGCGGTATAATAGGATATGTAGGGTTCAGTCCTACTGCCCTGATCGGAAATTGCACCAGTGCGGCGACCATTATTGCCTCTACGAGAAGCGAAGCTATTGGTGGCATAGTAGGCGATTGCGGGAAGAAGACCCCAATCACTGGCTGCACGTTTACTGGCACCATCAGTGGCGGCACAGGGTATGTGGGCGGTATCTTGGGGTGGAATTATAAAAACACTGCCACCCTCACCGACTGCTATGTGGGCGGCAATTGCGCCATCGGCGCGGTGGGCGTAGAAGGCTCCGCCACAGGCACCGACGAAGGCTACGATGTGAAGCACTTGTACACCATCCGCTTCAACAGCGCACAACTCACGAACGGCACCATCGACACGCCGCCTACGATGACCATCAACGGCATAGGCTACTACGCTGAAGGCACCGTGATAACCCTCTCAAACGTCACCACCTTCGGCTCGCCCTCTGGCAGCGGCATGATGTGGAACTACCGCGCCGAGATAAGCGGCTCATCATCTTATGCAGACGTATTGCTGCAAGAAGATGGCACCTGGCAGTTCACTATGCCAGCGGGCAACGTTCTCATCTATTCTAAAGGTGCGAAAGACCTTAGGCTGACGGAGTATCCTAATACTACGCGCACCTCGGTTACACCAGCCAGCGTTCCCTACACCAGTAATGCTCAGAAACCTGTAGTGAGCGTGGTGTGCCGCGCCAATGACCTCGTTGAGGGCACCGACTTCATCACCGACATACCCGCCGAGGGCTTCACTGCCGAGGGGAAATACGCTATCAAGATTTGGGGCATCGGCGAATATGGCGGCCTGCGCACCGACACCTTCACCATCGGTAAGCCTTGGGAGGGCGAGGGCACACAAGCGTCGCCCTTCCTCATCAAATCGACCGACGACATGGAGCGCTTGGCTACCATCGTCAGAAGCGGCGAAAAATATGAAGGTGTTTACTTCCGCCAAGCGGCCGACCTTGACTTTACGGGTAAGGCCTATACCCCCGTGGGATATTTTGACCAAAGCAAAAATGAAGCATACTACTTCAGTGGCAACTACGATGGCGGATATTACACCATCATAGGCATCAACGTGAGCGGTGTGTATTGGGCTGGCGTGTTTGGAGCCACCCTGGCGCCAGCCACGATCAGCAACATCACGCTCGAGGGCAACTGCTTCTTCAATAGCACCAACAGCAGCGGCGGCATTGTGGGCTACAACAATGGCGAAATTTCAGGCTGCCGCATTGTTTCTTCAAATGTCGTCGTCAAGGGAGAGATGTTCGTTGGCAGCATAGCGGGCCAAAGCTATGGTTCCGTCAACTACTGCGAAAGCATGGCAACCGTAGAGCTGACGGAGTCTGCTTACACGTCTCCTGTTCTTGGCGGCCTGGTGGGCGCGGCGTACAAAGCCGTTACCGGCGATTTCAGCGGCACCGTGAAAGGACGCGGCACCATTGGTGGCCTGGTGGGACACGCCGTTAGCTACGAAGCAGAGATAAGTGGCCGCAACTTAGGCGAGATAATCACAACGAACAGCAGCAGCACCGTAGGCGGCATCGTTGGCAATGCCGATGACAACAGCATGGTGGCAAGCTGCACGAATGCGTGCCTGATGCGGAACGTGAGCGGAACGAACGTGGGAGCTATCATCGGCGTGATGAACACGAGCGCTGACGCAAAAGCCATGAACAACTACTACATCGGTGCTTGCAAGTATGGCGGCATCACTGGAACCGACGTGCTCGGCAAGGCCATGCGCGGCTGGCCCATCAGCCACGAAGAGAGCATCGGCTTCTTCCCCATACCCGATGCCAACGACAACATGGTGGGCACGTACTACGACGACGGCACAAGCAATAATTACTACGTAGGTGCAGGCGAAACCCTTCGCTTCGTGCTCGTTGGCGGCACGGATTATACCGCCAACGGCTCGCAGCTCATAGCAAAAGGCTACGATAGTAACTACGAAGCCAACTATTATGAACTGACTATGGAGGCCCTCCCCGTGCATATCATGCCCACGGGCCTCACGCTGACGCTTTATGACGGGTGGTCGAACGAGCATAATGTTAGCGACATCGGCAGTGCGCTGGGCGAGGAGCGCGACGTTATCATCAGCGGGCGCACGCTCTATCGGGATGGTACATGGCAAACGCTCTGTCTGCCCTTCGACCTCGACGAAGGTGCTTTGGCAACAAGTCCGTTGGCAGGCGCAGAAGTGCGCACGCTCTCGGCTGCAAGCTACGATGCTGGTACACTGACGCTGACCTTCAATGTAGCAGCGAACGTGATGGCTGGCGTGCCCTTCATCTTCCGCTATACCACCACCGCTACCGACCTTCAGAACCCGAGGTTCAGTCAAGTAAGGCTCGCTACAACCGACGCTCAGACCCAACGTTTCGATGAAAACCGCGTAGCCTTCGTGGGAACGTTTGCTTACAAGAACTTAGCAACGACCGACAAGTCGCTCTTGGCCTTCAGCCAGGCTTCGGGCTTGTATTATCCTGCAACGGATGCTACGGAGAAAGCCTTGCGCGGCTACTTCACCGCTGCTGGCAAGGTGCGCACACTCGTAACGAACATCGGGCTCGACTTCGATGAGACTTATTCGCCGTTGGCCGGAGGCTTCTATCGCCTGCGCCGTGGTGATTCCTATCTGGCACAAGCGGCCGACGGAACTCCCGTTTACGTTTCGAGTGCCGACGCTCCCTACGATGCCAGCACCATCTTCACGCTGACCGAACAGGCGGGTGGCACCTTCACGCTGACATCGCAAGCGCGCGGTCTGACGGCCAGCGGTTTTGCCAACGACCCCGCCGCCCTGACGCTTGACATGGACGCTGCCGATGCAGCCTATATCCTCTTTGAGGGCGTTCCCTACCAAAACCAGGTGTTGACGTTCGAAGCCAATCCCACGCTACGCGTAAAGATGCACGATGCAGGAGGCGAAGGCTTCGCCACGGGCTACTATCCTTTTGCCGTGAAGGTGGACGCAGTGGATGCCGCCACGGTAGAGGTAAGCAGTGACGGCAAGACGGCCCACTACAGCAGTATCGCAACGGGCGAGGTGCCTGCCGCCACGGGTGTCCTCTTCGTGGGCGATGAGACTGAAGCTGTGCTGATGCCCATTGCAGCGGCCGATCCTGTTCAGACGGATTTGACAGGGCATTACCTTGAGACCAACGTACCCGATGCGCTCGTGTTCAACATCCTTGAAAACGTTCCAGGCTTCTACGCCTTGAAATCAGGTTCGAAACTCGATGCCAACAAAGCGTATCTGCCTATGCCCGTGCAGGCTGTGCGCGCCTTGACGCTGCAACCCGCAGTGACGGGTGTGACATCAGCAATGCAGGAAGACGCAAGTGGTGCTTACTACGACCTTCAAGGGCGTCGCATTTCGTCTGCGGCGGCTAAACGCGGTATCTATATTCAAAGTGGTAAGAAAGTGATGACAAAGTAATGGGTGATAACGTGATGATTTGATGCGCGTGTGGCCCGCGCCACCGCATTGTTGAAACTTCGACAGAGGTTCGTCTCCACAATGAGGGAGCTTGAGCCTCTGTCGAAGTCGTTTTAGTGGGGACGATATGGTACGCAGGCGAGACGCCTGCGTACCCACTTAGGGGCTACGCCGCCGATGGATGCAGGCGAGACGCCTGCGTACTCAGTTAGGGCTACGCTGTAATAAACGCGTTTGCAACTCGTCACTCGTCACTTGTCACTGCGCCCTTCTAATATCAAATCAGCGAGCCCTTTATGCTGTGGGAGCGTATAGAGAAGTTGTCCGTTCAGTCTTTGGGGCGTTAGGGTAGCTCCGTCGGGATAGATGCGCAGGGAGCGTAGGGTAGGGCGGTCGGGTAGGGTAAGGGTTTCAATGCTATCGGTTAGGACGTGGATGAAGAGGCGGTCGTCCTTGCGGGTGGAGGTGACGTGTTCGCCGTCGCCCACGTGGCCAGCTTCGGTGGCGTAGATGGTCTCTCCGTTTTGCGCGAGCCATTTGCCCATTTCTTGTAATCGTGCTACGGCCGTATCGGGGAGGGTGCCATCGGGTTGCGGGCCGATGTTCAGCAGTAGGTTAGCCCCTTTGCCACTGGTGCGCACCAAGAGGCGTATGAGTTCCGTGGGACTTTTATAGTTTTGGTCCTTAATCTTATAGCCCCACATGCCGTTCATCGTTTGACACGTTTCAAGGGGCAGACGGCTGATGTCCTGGCCTGAGAGCCCAGCCTTGTTTTCGCCAGGCACGTCGCGCTCGAAAATTTGGATGTCCTCGCCTGCGTAGGGTGTTTGGTGGTGGTTGTTGCCTACGAGGCAGGCGGGTTGCAGCTCGTGGATGAGGGCATATTGCTCGTCAAGTTGCCAGTTGAAAGGCACGGGGTCTTCGTCATGGTCCCACCAGCCGTCAAACCAGATAGCCCCTATCTCGCCGTACTGCGTGAGCAGTTCGTGCAGCTGGCGGTTCATAAAGTCGTAGTATTGTGGCCAGTTGCCTTCTTTAGAAGCATGTTTGCGCCCTGTGGTGAGTCCCGTGCGGCCGAGGGGATAGTCCTCGCGCGTCCAGTCGAGGTGCGAATAATAGAGGTGGAGGCGCAGACCCTCTTCGTGACAAGCATCAGCGAGTTGGCGCAACACGTCGCGACCGTAGGGCGTATGCATAATGTTGTACGGGCTCTGCTTCGTGTCCCACATAGAGAAGCCCTCGTGGTGGCGCGTGGTGAAGCAGATGTATTTTGCACCGCCTGCCTTAATGGCTCGCACCCAAGCGCGGGCATCGAAGCGATGAGGATAGAAAGCCTGTGCCGCTTTGGCGTATTCATGACAATCGACGCCCGTGTTCATATACCATTCACCTTGGGCAAACATGGCGTAGAGACCCCAATGCAGGAACACACCGAAGCGTGCGTCGCTAAACTCTTTGCGCGATTGCAGGTTTTCTGCGGTAGGGACATAAGCGGTTTGGGCACTGGCACTCAGGAGCGTGCAAAAGAAGAGGAGAAGGCTGGTGAAGACGTTTTTCATGGAAAGAGAAATGTTTTAAGTGACAAGTGACGAGGAGAAGCCCCTCTCTCCCCGCCCCCTCTCTCCCCGAGAGGGCGAGAGGGGAGTAGATACTAACTCTACGTTGTAATCTTTGGGTTCAGAAAGCAGTTGTTTTGTAGTGGAATGTTGTGCCTGTAGTGGTTAACCCCTTAGCGCACTTGTATTCGTGCAATCCGTCACCATTCGTAAATTTCGTGGTTCAAGCTTTCCGTAAAATTCATCGGCGTTGCCAACTCGTCACTTGTCACTTGTCACTACTTTATTAAGTTGCCGAGGATGTCGCGCGTGAGTTCGCGGGTAATGGTGCGTGTGGCAGCCGACGTAGTGTTCTTCACCACGCGTCCCGTAGTAGAAGTGTTGCTCTTCGTTTTCTTCCCCGTCACCTTGTTGCTGATGCTTGTGCCGATGATGGTGCCGAGCGTTGCTGTCAGTGCCGTGATGATAGCTTTCAGTACTTTCGACAGCAGGCCAGGCTTCTTCTTTTCTTCTTTAGCGGGTTTTTCGGGGGTTGCAGGCGGTGCTGCCTGTGGCGTTGCAGGCGGTGCGGGCGGCGGCACGGGAGCACCTGAATTAGCGGGTGGGGGAGGTGGAACCGCTTGTTCGCTTTCTTTCAGCAACACCTCGAACGCACTTTCGCGGTCGATGGGCATATCGTATTTCCCAGATAGCTCGCTTTGACGCATGAGGACGGCGCGTTGTTCGTCGGTGATAGCCCCAATCTGACTCAGCGGGAAGAGAATGCGGGCACGCTCAACGATGCTGGGTGCGCCTTTCTCGTCAAGGAAGCTGACGAGGGCTTCACCCGTTTCAAGTGTGGTGATGGCCTCTTCGGTACTGAAGGCGGGATTGGCGCGGAACGTTTTGGCGGCTGTGCGCACCGCCTCCTGGTCCTTGGGCGTATAGGCGCGCAGCGCATGTTGCACGCGGTTGCCAAGTTGACCGAGAATGCCAACGGGGATGTCCGACGGGCTTTGCGTGACGAAGTAGATGCCTACGCCTTTACTGCGAACGAGGCGTACTACTTGTTCGATCTTGTCGGTCATAGCTCGACTTGTATCTTCGAAGAGCATGTGGGCCTCGTCGAAGAAGAACACGAGCTTGGGCAAGGCCTGGTCGCCCACTTCGGGCAGCGTAGAATAGAGCTCGGACAAAAGCCAGAGCAAGAAGGTGCTATAGAGTTTGGGCTGCAACATGAGGCGGTCGGCAGCCAACACGCTCATAATGCCTTTGCCATCGCGCACGGATAGCAAGTCCTTAATGTCGAAAGAGGGTTCGCCAAAGAAAACGTTGCCTCCTTGATCCTCTAAGGTTAGCAGTGCCCGCTGAATGGCTCCTACAGAGGCGGAGGTAATGGTGCCGTAGCGCACTTTGTACTCTTTGGCGTGGTCGGCCACGTAGGTGAGCATGGAGCGAAGGTCCTTCATGTCGATGAGTAACAGTCCGCGCTCATCGGCAATGCGGAAAGCGATGCTCAGGACACCGGCTTGCGTGTCGTTAAGTTCTAAGAGGCGCGCCAGTAGGTCGGGGCCCATATCGGAGATAGTAGCCCGCATGGGGTGGCCTTGTTCGCCAAAAACATCGTAGAAACGTGTGGGACAACCTGCAAACTGCGGGTTCTCGATGCCAAATTCGGGCATTCGCTTCTCAATGAACGAAGAGAGTTTGCCCGCTTGGCTGATGCCACTAAGGTCGCCTTTCATATCGGCCATAAAGCACGGCACGCCAGCCTGCGAGAAGGTTTCGGCCAACACTTGCAGCGTGACGGTCTTACCCGTGCCCGTTGCACCAGCAATGAGACCATGACGATTGGCCATGCGGCCTATGATGCTAAGTGGCCCGTCAGAGCCGTGGGCAATGTAGAGTCCTCTTTCTGCGTCGTACATGATTTAGGGGTTTCGTATAGTTTAGGTTTTTAGGGAATCACGAAGGGCACGAATGCTAACTAATGAACTCGAAGACATAGTGCGCCACTGACTCTATCGTTTACCGTCTTCACTATTTACTCCCCTCTCGCCCTTTATGGGAGAGAGGGGAGTAGAGGAGAGAGGGGCTTTGTCTATCGTCTACTTCACCACTTTCTTCCCTCCAACGATATAGATGCCGCTGTGCGTAAAGCCTGTTTGGCGGCGTCCTTGCAGGTCGTAGATGGTAGAAGTTTGCTGTTTGCCGTTGATGCTTTGGATGCCACTTTCTGTGCCGAGCGGTAGTTGGGCAGCGTTGAGCACTTCGTTGTCGCGGAGGTTCTCTTTGTTGACGCGGCTGATGAGAGCCACGAGGCGTTGGCTCGTACCGCCATAGCTCTTCACATCGGAAGGAATGGGCGGGAACGTCAGGCTAAACGTTCCGTCGGCAGCGGGAGAAAGCTGGTCGCCAAGGGGGGCGGTGTTGAACATTTTCAGCACCACACCATTGTGGCGGAACACGTCGGCAAGGTCGGCAGGTGCATCGGCATCGTCCATGCCCAGTTGGGCGTAGGTGGTGGTGGGTATGCCGTCCTCGACGAGGTAGAGACTGAAGTAAAGTTCTTTCTCAACGAGGTCGCGGCTGACGCGTCCTGTCACGCTGACGCTCTCGGAGGTGTTGGCGATATTGATTTCGGCTTTTGCCGGCATATCAATAGCCTTTTCTAAGGCTACGAGGTAAGGCTCGGGCGACATATCGCGCACACCTTGGATGAGGTTGCTCTCGCCTTCAAGCACGGCGCGGTTGTAGGTGATGGCGGGATTGTATTCCAGCTCGTAGCCCCCAAAGAGGTAGGTCAGTTCGCGGTCGGCAGCCGTAGTGAAAGCGTCTTCGCGGAAGCCGCTGTGGCGCGAGAGATAGACGTAGCTCTTGCCCTGTTCTTTCCACTGGTCGAAGGCCTTCTCAAGGAAATAGGCCATCTGCGGACAATTGACGCAAGCTTGCGACGTAAACTCTTCGACGAGCGGCATGCGCACGAAGTTGTCAACCGTAACGAAGAGCGTACTGCGTCCAGCTCGCCCTGCCTGGGCTTCACTTTCGTTGAATTTTGCCACGCTGACAGCGTAGCTTGCCTCCGTACTTTCTTCGCTTCCAGCTTGCAGCGTCAGCGTTAGTTTCGAGTGGCCATAAGCGGGGATGGGCGTGTCTAACGTTACGTCAACGTTGTCGGCCTGCGTCTCGCCTGCGCCAACCGTGGCTAAGCGAAGGTTGCTGAGCGGTTGTGCAGACTGATTGAGGATATAGACATCCCCCTTGAAAGTACCGCGCGGCGCAACGGTCTGCGGACTGCTGACGTTCTGCGCGTAGGCGGTGCGGTCCAGCTCTGAAACTGCTTCGTTGTCGAAGAGGGCAAAGACGAGGAGGGTGCCGCGATCGGTCAGCTCTTCAAAGGACTTCTTGCCTATGTTGACAAGACAACTCTGCGGAACGGTAGCGCCGTTATAGCTCATCAGTGGATAGGCGGCTCCAATCGTTTCGTATACTTGCAGGCCGAGATAGATAGGATCCTCGCCAATGGGGAGGGGCTCGTCGAAAAGCACATCGTTCCAACCCGCCGAGAAGTCGCAGAGCGTTTGGCGCACCGTGTTGGCGGGTGTCCCTTCTGCCGCACAGACGAAGGAGCGACTTTGGCGCTTCTGTGCATATTCATCGAGCAGGTAGCAGCGCACGCCTTTTATCTTGTAACCTTTATCGCGCAAGCGAACAAGGGCAGGGTCGTCGGCAGGGTTGAAGCAAACCATGCCTTGGACGAAGGAATTCTTACCACTACCAATGCGGCTCAGTTCCGCATCGGCGCAGTCGGCAGGAGCATAGCCGTAGGGCGTCTGCGCCGTAGCGGTGAGCAGGGCGAACACATATATATATATGTATAGCAGGATGCGTTTCATCGTTGTTTTGTGATTATGAGTTTTGGGGCTTTTAGAGACCACGAAAGGCGCAAATGATATCGAATGAACACGAAGATATAGTGCGCCACTGACTCTATTGTTTGTTGTCTTTACTATCTACTCCCCTCTCGCCCTATAGGGGAGAGAGGGGAGGGGAAGAGAGGGGCTATCACTTGTTACTTCACCACTTTCTTGCCATTAACAATGAAGATGCCATGCTGAGGCTCACTGATGCGGCGGCCCAAGAGGTCGTAGGCTTTGCCAGCTTCGGCAGACTTCGTGGTAGTTGTGGCGTTGATGCCTGTTTCGTCGAACGTGATTTCTCCTTCGCAGGAGTTGATGATGTTGCGTTCTTTCACACCTTTTGCATTCGAGCGGTTGACGAAGGCCACGATGTAGAGGTTCTCTTTGTTGTATTCGGGATAGACCTCCGTTTGCGCGGTCCACGTGAAGTCACCATTTTCGTCGGGCGTGATGTCAGAGCCGTAAATACCATCGGTCAGCACTTCGCGAATGATGTTGGGGTGTGTGTAGGCAGCGAGGTGTGCTTCTTTCTCCTTGTCTGTCCAGAACATCTGGCTGTCGCTCTCCACATTGCGCTCCATAAGGTAAACCGTCAGGCGGGGCGTTTCGCCTTCGGGCAGGATGCCAGGAGCCACGTTGCCGCTGACGTTGATGGTGAGAGCATCGTCCTTTGCTTCGCCTTCGGCTTGCACGTTAGCAAAGGTGGGTACGAGCAGTACGGCTTCGTAGTAAGGTGCTACGATCTGTGGCATGAGCGTGTCGTAGAGAGGATTTTGCATTTGTCCTCTTTGGAATTGCGGATTGCTGACGTAGCTTGAACGGTCCAACATAGAGCAAGGAATGCCTACTCTACCGTAATTGTACTCCCAAAAATCGAGCAACATCGTTGTTGCGTCGTCGTCGCCCGTCATGAACTGGTCGTCAACGTGTTGGAAAACAAGGGTTATCTTGTCTTTGTACTCTTCAAGACCTGGCTGCACGTATTCTTCAAAGTAGCGCGGATACATATAGCTGTTCTCAGAAACGAAGTATTCGAACACAGGGCGACGCTCGTATTCGTCAGCTACCAATTCCGGCACGCCCAATATGGGCACCAGCGTAGTGTCGGCGTAGGCATTGGCTTCGCCGTTCACTTTCGTGATGCTGAGCGTGTCCGTGCCAGAGCGGAAGCAATAGACGGGGGCGGTGAACACACCGCTTTTCTTGCCAACAGCGATGGGCGAACTAAGTTCGAGGCTTTGGCTCCAGGTGTCAGTTCCGAGTTTCGTAGTAAGCTCAATGCTCTTGATGGGTTGCGAACCCAGGTTGCGAATAGTCATCAAGACGGACATGGCATCGCCAGTGTAGGCCACAGGGTCGCTGTTGAGCATACCCACGGCAGCCACGTTGTTGAACGTGCCCTTTGTGTCTTGCACAACCAAGAGAATAGGCAGAATGCCACGGTCGTTGAGGTCGGCCCATGCGGGATTGCCTTCTTCGTCGTTCTCGCCTTCTACCCAAAGGTAGCAGCTGTTAGACGTATTGTGCGGATAGAGCGTGGGGATGGCACATACGTCCTTCTGCAGGTTGGTGAAGTAGCCTGCAACGAGCGTTTCGGGCTCATCGGGAATAACGTATTCGCTCATCGTGATTTGGTTCCAACCATAGCCAGAGGCTTGGCGGCTGTAGTCGTAGTTGACAGTGCCAGAACCCGTTGAGAGGTCTTCGCCATTGAAGTCGTTGCGGACGAAACAACTCACGTTACCACTCTGTGTAGAGGTGTCCCAGCCCACACGCATGGCTACAATCGTGCCGCCAGCATAGGGCTTGAGCTGTTCGGGCAAAATTTTGATGGCGCAACCTACGCGGGCCGAGTGGTCGAGCGACAGACCATCGTATTCGTAAATCATGTCGTCTAACTGGGCGTAGCCTACATAAACGCGTCCCGAGGTGATTTGTGCCGACAGGGTGCCTACCAATAGGAAGCAGGCCGCGAGCAACGAAAGTGTCGAGGTGTAAAGTCTTTTCATATTGATTGAGATTAAGTGGTTAAGTTTCTGTTTTGGGGCAAAGATAACGTTTTCTATTTGAAAAACGTTTTGCAAGGGCTAAATTTTTTTTCACAACATCCTTAGTTCCTGAAACATCTTGGCATAAAAGGCCGCTTTCTTCTCCAGCGCGAGGGGATAGGCGCGGCTTGTGCTGGGCATACGATAGAAGCGTAGTGGGCGTTGGTCAATGCTGAAGGTTGCGCTTTGACCGATGGCGGGTTCGCAGGGTGACGCCTGTGATGAATGCTGCAAGGTGTTGAGGAGGGTGTCGGTAGCTTTTTGGCCTGTGGTGACCACGGCTTGTAAGCAGGGAAGACGGCGGATGAGGGCAGCGATGTTGGTAGGCTCTACTACTTCAAGAAACTTGTCGGAAGCATTGGCTTTTAGGCGCCTAACTATTGTAGCTGTATCAAATAGTGCAATGCCTTTGGCTCCCAAAAACGGCTTGATGCGCTCCAAGCGAAACGTGCGATGCGCTTCGTCAACGAAATACAGGCGGTCGGCAAAGAAAACGTGGCCAAGCACGCGCCACATATCGTTGATGTAGTTGGGATAATAGAAGTCTATGCTCCAGCGTTCGCGTGGCGGCGGGAAACTGCCAAGCATCAGTACACGCGCGTTCGGCGGTAGGAAGGGGCGCAGCGGATGCGTTTCGGGGGGAACAGCGGAGGCATTCTTTATAGTTTCCATTCGCAGTCGGCGTAGGGTAGGGTGAGTTCTAAGTCGTGGGAGGAGAGGATGATGGTTTTGCCTTCTTCGTGGGCGAGTGTGTGGAGCAAGTCGAGCATTGCGCGCTTACTGTCGTGGTCGAGGAAGGCGAGGGGCTCGTCAAGCAGGATGAGGGGCGTTTGCTGTGCTAAGGCTTTGGCAACCATCACGCGCTGACGTTCGCCGTCGGAAAGGCTGGCGAGTGTGCGCTTGGCATAGGCCATGGCACCAGCGCGCTGCATAGCTTCGCTGACAATCGCTCTGTCTTCTGCGCTCAGGCTTGCCGCAAAGCCCGTGTGCGGCAGGCGACCTAAAGCTACGGCCTCTTCTGCACGCAGAAACCCCGTATCGGGTAGATGAGTGAGTACGACTGCCACTTGCCGCGCCAGTTCGCGCGCCGCGAACAGGCTAATGGCTTTTTCGCCAATATAGATTTGGCCTGCAAGGGGAGCTTGCAGGCCAGCTATAGTTCGGAGCAACGTGGATTTCCCGCATCCGTTGCGTCCCGTCAGTGCCACCATTTCACCCGCTTCGAAGTGCTCCGTTATGTTTTCGCGCAAAGGCATACGTCCTTTATAGCCAATGGCGAGGTCTTGAAGTGTTAGAAGGGGGTGGGGCATGGGGAGAGAGGGGCTGCAACTCGTCAACTCTACGTCTTACGGCTTTTCAAAGTGTTGCCAGTCTTTCAGACTCTGCCAATCGCCGCCCCACTTGAAACCAGCTTTCATGAAGAGCGAATGGGCTAAGTCGCCACGCTTGAGCTTGTAGGTGAAATCCTTGTTGCGGTCGGCATAGGGTTCGCCGGCTGCAGGTTCAACTGTCTGTTTGCCGTTCTTCGTGCGGACGCAGGGATTATAGAGGGGGTTGATGTCAACGGCAAGGCCCTTGGCGTGGTTGGAGAGTTTGGTGGTGCCGTTAACGGGCCGATAGCAGAAGCACGAGGTGTTGTTAGCCGTCATCGACTTCTCATCGTTAGCATCGAAGTCGTCGATGAGGCGAACGCACTCAATGGGATATTTGTTCTCATACAGCTTGCGGAAGATGCCGGCCACCTTTTTCGCAATAGCTTTATTGCAAATCATTTCGCCTAAGCGCGTGTTGCCTTCAGCGTCAACATGCAGCAGGCGCACGTAGCGCAGTTCCGTGCGGGGGATGGGACACCCCGCAGCATAGCTCTTGCCTTGCATGCGAGCCCAAACGTCATCGGGGATAGGGGTAGCTGCAAAACATTTCTTTACGCCGTAGGAGCTAACGGCTTGCTGGCTGACAATCGCTCCCGCTTTCCACGGAGCAAACTGCGCTGTGGCAAGTAGCGGGGCAACAATCAATAAGGCAAGGAGGAAGACTTTTTTCATTGATGAATTGAATTATACGGTTTTAATGATGCCCATCTTAGCATTCGGGCAACTTCACTTCGTCCACCTTGATGTCGGTTTCGTGGAGGAAGACGGCTGCGGCTTCGCGGAACTTACCCGAACTTTCCGTCGTGAGGTATTGGCACGTGCCGCCACGACTTACCTTGCTTTCTATTTCGGGGTGACGCTTGAGGTAATCGACGAGGCTCTTAGCTACGTATTCGCCTTGTTCGACAATGCGCACGCCGGCAGGTGCAAACTTCACGATTTTGCGCATGAGCAAAGGAAAATGCGTGCAACCGAGGATGATGGTGTCAATCTTCGGGTCGAGCAACATCAGTTGGTCCAGGCGTTTCTTCACGAAGTAGTCGGCTCCTGGCGAGTCGTATTCGTTGTACTCCACCAGCGGGACCCACATGGGGCAGGCCAGTGCCGTGAGCTGCATCTCGGGGTCGGTCTTCTTAAGTTCCATCGTGTAGCTACCCGAGTTGACGGTGCCCGCCGTGGCCAACAGACCTACGTGGTGCGATTTCGTCAGTTCGGGGATGCACTCCACCGTGGGACGTATGACGCCTAAGACGCGACGGTCGCTGCCAAAGCGCGGTAGGTCGTTCATCTGAATGGTGCGCAGGGCTTTAGCCGAGGCGGTGTTACAAGCCAAGATGACGAGTTGGCAGTCGCGATTGAGCAACGACTCAACGGCCTCCAGCGTGAAACGATAAATCACGTCGAAACTGTGAGGACCGTAGGGCGCACGAGCGTTGTCGCCAAGATAAAGATAGTCGTACTGAGGGAGATATTGGCGTATTTGGCGCAGAATGGTCATGCCGCCGTAACCGCTATCGAAAATACCGATTTTCATACGTTATGTGTTTATAGGTTTAAGCCCATACGCTGTCCTATGAGGGGGGAAGGTAGCTTTTGTTTCTATTGAAAGGCGAGGGGGCTTGTAACGTTTAATGTTTATTGCTTAACGTTTGAGGTTTTCTCTACCACGAAGGGCGTTGCATCTTCGCTGACGTTAGGGTGAAGGAAGGGGAAGGCTTGCTGGTCGAGGTTGATGATGTATTCGTAGCCACGCTCTAAGCCCACAGCGCGAATGGCAGCGTCAAGGCGCTCCCGCACAGGAGCCATCATTTCTTCTTCAGCATCGCGCAGGAGTTTTTCGGCCTCTTTGCGGAAAGCAATGCCGCGCTCCATCGCGTCTTGCAAGTCGCGCTGGCGCTTTAGCAGGATGTTTTGAGGAAAATCCTTTTGGCCTTGCAGGAATTCGGCAAATTGTCGGTTGAAACTTGTTTCGTTGTAGTCCGTTTCGGCTTGATACTTTGCGCGAAGCGTGTCGAGCTGGGCCATGACGCGGGGCGTTTCGGGCATTTGCTGCAACAGGGCATCGTAGTGGAGGTAGCCGTAGCGGGCTTGCGCAGCGCACGTCATGCTTAGGCTGCAAGCTGCAAGCATAGCGCAAAAAGCAAGTAGTATCTTCTTCATAAAAGGCGTGTTATATTGGCGGCAAATGATAAAAATGCCGCTTCGCTGCCTGCAAAAGTACGCATTTTTTTTTACACTACTATAATTTCTTTGTACTTTCGCGCCGACTTTTGTTCCCGAAAGTTGGCAAACCGCCACAAGACTACTCTTCGAAACCATACAATATTAATATTATAATGGAAGAACGCCATCTTAATAACATTGCAGCGCACAAGAAGCTCTATTCGTTTATTCTGACGCTGCTCGTGACCATTATCGTGTGGAACCTGCCAACTAGCATGTTCCACATTGACGGATTGACCGTTGTGCAGCAACGCATCATTGCCATCTTTGTCTTCGCCACGCTTTCGTGGCTGACAGAGGCTGTGCCCTCGTGGGCTACTTCGCTGGCTATCATTGCCTCAATGTGTCTGACGGTGTCGAACAACGCCCTGACCCCCTTCAAGGGCGAAGGTCAAGGCTTCGGCGAACTGCTCAGTGCGAAGGCCATTATGGCTTCGTTTGCCGACCCTGTCATCATGCTGTTCCTCGGTGGTTTCATCTTGGCTATTGCTGCCAGCAAATATGGCCTCGACGTGCTCTTGGCGCGTAAGATGCTGAAGCCTTTCGGCAATAAGAGCGAGAACGTCTTGTTGGGCTTCTTGCTCATTACGGGCCTCTTCTCCATGTTTGTCAGCAATACGGCCACAGCCGCCATGATGCTGACTTTCCTCACACCCGTGTTTGCCGCCATGCCAGCCAATGGTAAAGGCCGCATCGCCCTGACGCTCTCCATTCCTGTGGCCGCTAACCTTGGCGGTATGGGCACGCCTATCGGCACACCGCCTAATGCCATCGCCTTGCAGCAGCTGGGCGAGATGGGCATGAGCATCGATTTCGGCCAGTGGATGATGATGATGATGCCGCTCGTTGCACTGCTCTTGTTCCTTTCGTGGCGTGTTATCCTGTGGTTCTTCCCCTTCACGAAGAAGACCATCGACCTTGAAATCACAGGTTACGTGCATCGTGGTTGGAAGATGTGGGTTGTTAGTGGTACGTTCATTCTGACCATTCTGTTGTGGGTTATTCCCAAGGACTATACGGGCATCGACTCTAACACCGTGGCCCTCGTGCCGATGGCCATTTTCGCGCTGACGGGCGTGATTGGTGCTAAGGACTTGCAGGAAATCAACTGGAGCGTCATTTGGATGGTGGCCGGTGGTTTCGCCCTGGGAATTGGTCTGAACTCCTCTGGCCTTGCCGACGCTGCAATCGAAAGTATTCCCTTTGGTGAGTGGTCGCCTATCGTCATTCTGTTGGTTTCGGGCATCATTTGCTACGTCCTCTCCAACTTCATCAGCAACACCGCCACGGCCGCACTGCTTGCCCCCATCCTTGCTACGGTTTGCAAAGGTATGGGCAGCTCGCTCGATACTATTGGCGGAACGACAACTATCCTTGTCGGTCTTGCCGTGGCCGCCTCCTCGGCCATGTGCCTGCCCATCTCCACACCGCCTAACGCCATTGCCTTCTCCACGGGACTGGTGAAACAAAACGATATGCTCAAGATTGGTATCACCGTGGGCATCCTGACGATGGCTTTAGGCTACGCCATGCTCTTCACCATTGGTAAGTTGCATTTGCTTGGATAAAATAAGGCGTCACTTGTCACTCGTCACTCGTCACTAAAAATTCTGCACTATGTTCGATAATCTTTCAGAGCGTTTAGAGCGCTCGTTCAAAATACTGAAAGGTGAAGGCCGCATCACCGAGATTAACGTGGCCGAAACGATGAAGGACATTCGCCGTGCCCTTATCGATGCCGACGTAAACTATAAGGTAGCCAAGAGCTTCACCGACGAAGTGAAGCAAAAAGCCTTGGGACAGAACGTGCTGACGGCCGTGATGCCTGGGCAGTTGCTCGTGAAGATTGTTCACGACGAACTGGCCGTCTTGATGGGCGGTAAGGCAGCCGAGTTTAACGTGGAGGGTCGTCCCGCCATCGTCCTTATGTCGGGTTTGCAAGGCTCGGGTAAGACCACGATGAGCGGAAAACTGGCGCTCCTGATGAAGACGCGCAAGAGTAAAAAGCCCCTGCTCGTTGCTTGCGACGTCTATCGCCCAGCAGCCATTGAACAGCTGAAGACGCTCGGCGCACAAATTGATGTGCCCGTCTATAGCGAGTCCGAAAGCAAAGACCCCGTACAGATTGCCCTCAACGCCATTGCTGAGGCCAAGGCTAAGGGCAACGACCTCGTCATTGTCGATACGGCGGGCCGCCTGGCCGTTGACGAAGAGATGATGCAGGAGATTGCTGCCATCAAGCAAGCCATTCAACCGCAAGAGACCCTCTTCGTCGTGGATGCCATGACGGGTCAGGACGCTGTCAATACGGCTAAGGAGTTCAACGATCGCCTCGACTTCGATGGCGTAGTCCTGACGAAGCTCGATGGCGATACGCGCGGTGGTGCTGCCATTTCCATTCGCACCGTCGTCACCAAGCCCATTAAGTTCATCGGTACGGGCGAGAAGCTCGAAGCGCTCGACGTATTCCACCCCGAACGCATGGCCGACCGCATCCTCGGTATGGGCGACGTAGTCAGCCTCGTAGAGCGGGCCCAACAGCAATACGATGAGGCCGAGGCGCGCAAGTTGCAGAAGAAGATTGCCAAAAACCAATTTGGCTTCGACGACTTCCTTGCCCAAATTCAGCAAATCAAGAAGATGGGTAACATCAAGGAATTGGCCTCGATGATACCTGGCGTGGGTAAAGCCATCAAGGACATCGACATCGACGACAACGCCTTCAAGAGTGTGGAAGCTATCATACAGAGCATGACGCCCTACGAGCGCCAACACCCCGAAGTGCTCAACCAAAGCCGCAAACAGCGCATTGCACGCGGTTCTGGCACCAACATCGCCGAGGTCAACCGCCTTGTGAAGCAGTTCGACCAAACACGCAAAATGATGCGCATGATGTCGGGTTCTAAATTGCCTGGCATGATGGGACGCATGCCAAGAAGATAGAACACTCCTTAAGATAGCGGTCGAAAGGTTTAATGTTGAATGTTGAAAGCTTGACGTTTGACGTTAAACCTTTCGGCGCATGATAGGGCGTAGAGGCATTGCTGAGGTTGAAAGTTTGAAACCACGAAGAAGCACGAAGCTTTTCTAATCGACACGAATGCTTTGTAGCCAGCGTCCCATAAAGCTTCCGCTCATTCATCACAAGAAAGAACCAACCTATGGACCTACGCGAAGCCTTACGTCAGCGCATACTCATCCTCGACGGTGCCATGGGCACTGCCATTCAGCAGCTCGACCTTCCCCCCGCAGCCTATCAGCGGGGGACGTGCGGCTGTGCGTGTCATGCTCAGGAGGAGCAGACGATGAGCAACGAGTTCCTGTGCCTCTCTGCCCCCGATGCCATCCGCCGTATTCATACCGAGTATATCGACAGTGGTGCCGATATCATTACGACCAACTCCTTTTCGGCCAATGCCATATCGCAAAAAGAGTACGGGCTCGACGGGCAGGTTCGCGCGTTGAACCTGGCAGCTGCGCGGTTGGCGCGCCAGGCCGCCGACGCTTGCCGCGAGCGCATGGTGTGGGTGGCTGGTTCTATGGGACCAACGTCGAAGACGCTGAGCCTCTCTACCAACGTGAACCAGCCTGCGGAGCGCGACGTGAGTTTCAGCGAACTCGTAGAAGTTTATCACGAGCAAGCCGAAGCCTTAGTGGCGGGAGGCGTTGACTTGTTGCTGCTCGAAACGTGCTTCGATGCGCTCAATGCCAAAGCCGCACTCTATGCCATCAGCCAGCTCAACAGACAGCTCGGGCGTACCCTGCCCGTCATGGTGTCGGCCACGCTCAACGACCGTAGCGGGCGTACGCTGACGGGACAAACGCTGGAAGCCTTTTATGTTAGCATCGCGCATTATCCTATCTTGTCCTTCGGCATCAACTGCTCCTTTGGCGTGACCGACTTGCAACCTTTCGTTGAGCACTTAGCGGCCAGCTTGCCTGTGCCGCTAAGTCTGCACCCTAATGCTGGCCTGCCCAACGAAATGGGTGCTTACGACGAAACGCCCTCGCAAATGGCCGAAGCCTTACGCAGCTTAGCCCTCAGTGGGATGCTCAATATCGCAGGTGGATGTTGCGGAACCACACCCTCACATATCCGTGCTATCAGTCGTGCGCTAAAGGGAATTGCGCCGCGCTCGTACACTGCACCCTCCAATGCCCTCGTCGTTGCAGGCTTGGAAACCAGCGTCGTAGCGCGCCGTGCCGACGGGACGGGCTTCGTCAACATTGGCGAGCGCACCAACGTGGCTGGGTCGCGCAAGTTTGCCCGCCTCATTGCCGCACAGCAGTACGACGAAGCCCTCGTCGTAGCACGCCATCAGGTGGAGAGCGGTGCCAACATCATCGATGTCAACATGGACGATGCCATGCTCGATAGTCGGAAAGAGATGCAAACATTCCTGCGCTACGTGGCTGGCGAACCCGCCGTGGCGCGCGCGGCTTTGATGATCGACTCCTCCGATTGGGACACAATCATTGCAGGACTGCAAAATGCGCAGGGAAAGTGCATCGTCAATTCTATCAGCTTAAAAAACGGCGAGGCCGATTTCCTTGAAAAGGCGCGCGAGCTACATCGCTATGGGGCCGCCGCCGTGGTGATGGCTTTCGACGAGCAGGGACAGGCCACCACCTACGAACGCAAAATAGCTATCTGCCAACGCGCCTACGACCTGCTCACCGCCAACGGCTTTCCTGCTCGCGACATTATATTCGACGTCAACGTGCTGTCTGTTGGCACGGGAATTGCTGAGCATAATAATTATGCGCTCGACTTCATTCGCGCCGTGGCGTGGATAAAGCAAAACCTCCCTGCCTGCAAAACCAGTGGGGGCATATCGAACCTCTCCTTCGCTTTTCGCGGCAACAACGTAGTGCGTCAGGCCATGCACGCCGCCTTCCTCTACCACGCCGTGCAGGCAGGGCTGGATATGGCCATTGTCAATCCGGCCATGCTCCAGGTTTACGACCAGATAGACCCCGCGTTGCTCACGTGCGTAGAGGACGTTATCCTCAATCGGCGTGCCGATGCCACCGACCGCCTCGCAGCACTTGCCGAGCAGCTGAAAAATGCGCAGTCGGCACCTGCCGAAGCAAAGGAACCTGCACTTGAAGCGTGGCGAAAGCAACCCGTCGGGCAGCGCTTGGCCACGGCTCTGGCTAAAGGTGTGGGCGAGTATTTGACCGAAGACCTCGGCGAGGCGTTGCAGGCTAATGGTGCCGATGCCGTGGCTCTGATTGAAGGCCCGCTAATGCAGGGCATGGAACACGTCGGCCAGCTCTTTGGCGAAGGCAAAATGTTCTTGCCTCAGGTGGTGAAGGCGGCGAAGGTGATGAAAGAGGCCGTAGCCATCTTGCAACCTTACCTCGCGCAGCGCCTAATTTCCGCCACGGCTGCGTCACAGCGTCCAAAGGTCGTCATTGCCACCGTAGCGGGCGACGTTCACGACATAGGCAAAAACATCGTGGGCATCGTGCTGGCGTGCAACAACTTCGAGGTGATAGACCTCGGCGTGATGGTCTCGGCTGACGACATACTGGCCGCTGTGCGAGAGCATCGGCCTCTTCTCGTTGGTGTCAGTGGGCTGATAACGCCTTCCTTGCGCGAAATGGAGCGGCTCTGTCAGCTCTTCGAGCGCGAAGGCCTGCACACACCGCTCTTCGTGGGCGGTGCCACCACCTCGGCACTGCATACCGCCGTGAAGCTCGCGCCGCTCTATCCTTCAGGCTGCGTGGCCTACGGGGGCGATGCCTCGGCCTCGGCGGTGTTGGCAAAGCGTATGCAGATAGCGCCCGAGGAGACGCAGGCCGACATACGAAAGCAGCAAGCGGCTTTGCGCAAGCAGTACGCGCAGCGTCAACCGTCGGCCCAAGTCTCGTTTGCGGAGGCCTGTCGGCGAGCACCGCAGTTCGACTTCCCTGCCCATTATCCTACGTTGCAGGAGCTAAAGCCTGCTGAGGCTTTTGTACCTACCATAGCCGATGTAACGCCTTACGTCAACTGGCAGATGTTGCTGCACTTCTGGGGCTTCCACGGCGATGAGCCTGAAGCACACCAGACGCTTGAAGACGCGCGTGCCATGCTGGCTCAAGCCGAGGCAGAGGGGTCGCTCTTCTTGGGCGTGGCCCTGCGCTATATGAACGCCACGCGATGCGGCAACGATATCCTGCTCGACGACGGTACGCATCTGCCAATGCTTCGCTCGCAAACGCTTGCCACGCAATGCCTCTCGCTGGCCGACTACTTCGATGCTGAGCGTCCGTTGCCCATAGGACTCTTCTGCGCCACGGCCTATGCGAAGCAGACACCTGCCGATGCTAAGAGCTACGAAGCCTTGATGCAGCACGCCCTCTGCGCGCGGCTCGTGGAAGCCACAGCCGAATGGTTGCAGCAGCGTATATATAATAAGGAACGCGTGCGCGCGATACGTCCCGCCATTGGCTATCCTGTTTGTCCCGACCATGCGCTGAAGCACACCGTGCTCCGACTGACGCAGGCGCAACAACGCTTGGGCGTGAGCATCAACGAGCATCATTCCATCACACCCTCCACCTCCGTCTGCGCCCTCTTCATAGCGCACCCCGAGGCCCGACTCTTCGCCGTCGAGGGCGTTGACGATGCGCAGCGGACCGACTACGAAAAGCGCGTCAACTCATAACAAAACGTCTTACTATGCACCTGACCGATATCCTTCGCCAACGTCAAGGCCACGCCTTTGCTTCGTTCGAGCTTGTTCCGCCGCTCAAGGGGAGCGATGCCTCAAAGCTCGAAAGCGTGTTGCGCCATCTCCTTGAGGTGGAGCCGCCCTTTATCAACATCACGTGCCACCGCGACGAGACGGAGTATCACGCCAACCCCGACGGCACCTTCAGCAAGCTGACGCTGGCCAAACGCCCCAGCACCTTGGCCGTGGTGGCGGCGGCCCAGCAGTGTTGCCGTGGGACGGCCATCGTGCCCCACGTGATATGCGGCGGCGCATCGCGTCAGCACATAGAGAATGAACTCCTCGACTTCCGCTTCCTCGGCATTGACAACGTGATGGCGCTGCGCGGCGATGCCCCGCTCGGACAGAAGCACTTCATTCCCGAGCCAAGCGGCTTTGCCCATACCAACGAGCTCGTAGCGCTAATCAGCAACCTGAACAGTGGCAAGTATCTCGACCCCACCGTCAAGGATCCGCAACCCACGAACTTCTGCGTGGGCGTAGCGGCATATCCCGAAAAGCACTTCGAAGCGCCCAACATAGAAGAAGACATTGCCAACCTCAAGCGCAAAGTGGAGGCTGGTGCCGACTACGTCGTTACGCAGATGTTCTTCAGCAATGACGTGTTCTACGACTTCGTCCGCCGTGCGCGCGCCGCAGGCATCGCGGTGCCTATCATCCCTGGCCTAAAGCCTTTGGCTACGGTCCGACAGATAGAACTCCTGCCGCGCACGTTCCACATCGACATCCCCGCCGACCTCGCTACGGCCATGCGCAATGCCCCCACTGCCGACGCTGCCCGCAACGTAGGAACGGAGTGGGCGCTCATGCAAAGCCGCGACCTCCTGCGCCACGGCGTGCCCGCCATCCACTACTACACAATGGGCAACCCCGACAACGCCCTCAAAATCGTGCGCCAAGCGTTCTAAAGATCGTAGGTGGCGCAGGCCCCTTGGGAGCGCAGCCGCCTCGCCAGTTAAGTATAGCGCGTTGTCAACGCGCCCCTAACTGAAAGCATCCGCCCCCCAACCGAGCCACAACGCGACTATGTCTTCGTGTTCGTTCGATTTCATTCGTCCCTTTTGTGGTTTCCCAAAAGCTTAAAAACATCAACCCATGATAGTCTGTATTGCTGAAAAACCAAGTGTCGCACGCGACATTGCCCGCATCCTTGGAGCCACCACCTCGCGCGATGGTTATATGGAGGGCAATGGCTACCAAGTGACGTGGACCTTTGGCCACCTTTGCGAGTTGAAGCAACCAGCCGACTACGACGCACTGTGGCGACACTGGAGCTTAGGACAGTTGCCCATGTTACCGACCCGTTTTGGCATTCGCCTAAAGGACGACGACGGCGTGCGCCGACAGTTTAACGTCATCAAAAGTCTTATGAGTCAGGCCGACAGCATCATCAACTGCGGCGATGCTGGGCAGGAGGGCGAACTCATACAGCGATGGGTGATGCAGAAAGCGGGGGCGAAGTGTCCCGTGCAACGCTTGTGGATATCCTCCATGACCGACGAGGCCATTACCGAGGGCTTTGCCAACCTACGGCCCCAAACCGACTATCAGCGCCTCTACGAGGCAGGACTCTGCCGAGCCATTGGCGACTGGATTCTTGGCATGAACGCCACGCGCCTCTATACGCTTCGCTATGGACAGCACGGGCCTGGCACAACGCCCCTCAGCGTGGGACGAGTGCAAACGCCTACGCTTGCGCTCATCGTCCGACGTCAGCAGGAGATTGAGAACTTCAAACCCGAACCCTACTGGGTGCTCTCAACCATCTATCGTGGCGTTACCTTCACCGCCGTGATGCAGGAGGGCGAGCGCGGCTTCCGCTCCGAGGAGGAAGGACAAGAGGCACTGAAAAAGATTGAAGGCACCACGTTCACCGTCACCAGCGTGGAGCGCAAGAACGGAAAGGAGGCACCGCCACGACTCTTCGACCTGACGTCGTTGCAGGTGGAGTGTAACAAGAAGTTTGGGCTTTCGGCCGACACGACGCTCTCGCTCATACAGAGTCTCTACGAAAAGAAAATAACGACCTATCCGCGTGTGGATACTACCTATCTGCCCGAGGACGTTTACGGCAAATGCAAGCAGACGCTCAACGGCATAGCAGGCTACTACAACGAGTTGCTGCTGCCGCTGCGCGGAGCCCCCCTACGAAAGAGCAAGAAGGTGTTTGACAACTCGAAAGTGACCGACCACCACGCCATCATCCCCACGAGCGTGGCTCCCAACAACCTCACCGACCTCGAGCGACTGGTTTATGACCTCGTGGCCCGACGCTTCATTGCCGCCTTCTATCCCGACTGCGAGTTTGCTACGACCACGGTCCTCGGCGAGGCTGCCGACGTGAAGTTTCGCGTCAGCGGTAAGCAAATACTCAAACCTGGCTGGCGCGATGTATTTGCAAAGGATAAAAGCACCGACGACGAAGAAGAAAACGCCAAGGCGGATGAGGAGCGAACGCTACCCGCCTTTGCGAAAGGGGAGAACGGAGAGCACAAACCGTGCCTCACGCAAAAGCAAACGCAACCGCCTAAGCCCTACACCGAGGCAACACTCCTGCGCGCTATGGAGACGGCAGGGCGCACCGTGGAAGACGAGTCGCTGCGCGAGGCAATGAAAGACAACGGCATAGGACGCCCGTCCACGCGCGCCGCCATCATCGAAACGCTTTTCCGCCGCAACTACATCAAGAAGAACCGCAAAACGCTCTACGCTACGCCAACGGGCGTGCAGCTCATCGGCATCATCAAGGAGGAGCTGCTGAAAAGCGCCGAACTCACAGGGCGCTGGGAGAAACGCTTGCGCGAGATAGAGCGCGGCGAATACAGCGCACAGCAATTCATCGACGAAATGAAGCGCATGATATCGGAGATTGTGCTGCAAGTGTTGACCGACAATTCCAACCGTCGCGTGGAGATGGAAACGCCCGTCCCCGCACCCTCAAAGGCAACGGCGAAAGCAGCCACCGATAAGCCCAAGACGTCCCGAATACGGGCTGGCATGAAATGCCCAGTTTGCGGGCAGGGGAAGGTCATCAAGGGCAAAACGGCCTACGGCTGTTCCCGGTGGAAAGAAGGTTGCAACTTTCGCAAACCTTTTGCGAAGAAGTAGCGGCTACGCACGGGCCTATGCCGTTGGCTCTTAAAACCGTGCAGCCTACGTGCACCGCACCGCTTTAGAACGCACCTCGTAAGTTTCCGATTTTTATCCTCAACCTGCAACGTTTCAACGTATGTTCTCTCTGCTACATCTCTTTGTGCATCGCCGCTGTTTGGTCTGCGGCAGGCGATTGGTGGGCACGGAGGACTTGTTGTGCAGCCAGTGCTTCATGCAGCTGCCGTTGGCCCCGCCCGAATATCAGGGCAAGGCGGGAAATCCTATCGAACGACTTTTCTACGGCGAAATACCCTTATGTCGCGCGGCAGCCTACATGCGCTATCAAGCGGGCGCAGACAGCCGCCGCGTTGTCCACAGCCTGAAGTATGGCGGCAAGGTGGCGGCGGGGCGCATCCTGGGGCGCTTGATGGCAACGGCGGCAGCGGCGCAAGGCTTTTTCGACGACGCTGACCTGTTGTTGCCCATTCCTCTTTCGCGTCAGCGCGAACGCCATCGCGGTTACAACCAAAGCCTGCTGCTGGCGCAGGGCGTGGCCGACGTGGCTCGCTTGCCCATTGTGGACGATGCCGTAGAGCGCATCGTAGATAATCCAACGCAGACGGGCTTGCGCGGATACGAGAGGAAAGAGAACGTGCGAGGCATCTTCCGCTTGCGCCGTCCCGAACGTTTGCAAGGGCGCCACGTGGTGCTCATCGACGATGTGCTGACAACGGGTGCTACGCTTATTTCGTGCGGGAAAGAAATTGCGAGGGCTGTGCCCGACGTGAGCTTCAGCGTCTTGGTGTTAGGCCTGGCTGGAAGGGTAGGATTGGGCCCTGCCGACGACGATGAGCCCGTAGCATCTGAGCGCTTTGTGGTAGAATAATACTGTCTGCCGCTTCTGTCTTTCTTCTCCGCTCCATCTTTCTCCGCCCCACGTTTCCCCCTCCCTTTTCAGGCTCTGAAAGCTTTCGCGCCATGCTTAGCCACCTTTCACTTCAGGCTCTGAAAGCTTTCGTACCATGCTTAGCCACCTTTCACTTCAGGCTCTGAAAGCTTTCGTGCCATGCTATGGTGCTACGCCCTCCTGGCTTTGCCACCTTCGCTTTCAGGCTTTGCCACCTTCGCTTTCATGCTTTGCCACCTCCGCTTTCATGCTTTGCCACCCTTCTCTTCACGCTTTGGCGGCTTTTCTTCCAAACTCTGACAACTTCGCTTTCTGGCTTTGGCGCTCTTGCAGTTGGCTTTTGAAGTTTTGTGGTTGACTTTTGAAGTTCTCCGCCTGGCTCTGCAAGTTTTTTTGTAAGGCCGCGAAGTTATAAATCTCGGCGGGAAATATACATTTCTCGGCGGGAAATGTACATAATCTCGGCGGCAAATGTACATTTGCCGCCGAGATTTATAACTTAAAGAGCCGCCAAGAAAACTTGGCGGCTTTAACGAAAAGTTTAGCGGTTAGGTGTTAAAGATTTGAGGCTTTGAGCCTTGTGCATCGTTTACTATGGTAGGAAACGAGGAGGTTTCCTATACGTGCAGATGCAAGGCGGAGAACCGCGCGTGGGGCTTACTTGAAGCTAATGCTCTTGATGATGCCTTGCAGGACGGGCTCGTAGGTGGCTTCGTCGGCGGTCTTGAATTTCAAGCTGCCGGCAACACCAATTTTGTCTTCCTTCATTACGACGTAGTGGATTTCGGTTTCGTCGTCTTTCGTCGACTTGATGGTGAGCACCTTGTCTTTGATGTCTTGGTTGACGATTTTGCAGCCGTTAGCTTCTTTCATGCCTTTCCAGTTGGTGGCATAAGTTTCGAGTTCGCTCAAGGCGGGCCCCATGTCGTTGTAGGTGGCGTCGAGGTGGCAGGCTTTCTCGCCTTTGCACTCGGCGTTGAGGGATTCGTCGGAGGCGTAGGTCTCTTCGAAGTCTTTAGGATAGATAAGGCTGAAGTTCTTGCCTTCAAACTTGTTGCCGTCTTCGGCCACTTGTGCGGTTGCTGTACTGTCGGCGGCTTGTTCGCCGTCGGCTGACTTGTTGCCGCAAGAAACAAAGGTGCTTGATGATAACAGCACCATGCTGATAAGGAACAACTTTTTCATAATGATAAAAATTAAGGATTAAAGATAAATGATCGCCACAAAGATAATTCTTCTCTTCTGAATTGCCAAGAGAGGAAGCCATTTAATTTGTGATTGTTACGTTTTTCACTTGTACGGACATGGCTGGCAGCAGCTGCGAGTTGTTGCAGAAGATGGTCTGCCCCTTTTGCCCTTTAAGCCAGAAGAAGAGGTATTTCTCTTGCGAGCGGGTGCGGGGGTCGGTGGTGATGGCATAGACGGAGCGCACGAGGGGGTAGTCGCCTGTGCCGATGTAGTACTGATAGGGGCGGCAGTGGACGTGTTGTGCGTCTTTTTGCACGAGCATCACGCTGACGTCGAGGCTGGCAAAACTGCTGAGGGCGTTTTGGTCTTTACCGCGCAACCAGTCGGTGCCTACCACGCCTATGGCTGAGGGGTTGGCTTTGACGGCTTCGATGACGGCCAGGTTGCTGCCTTGTGCATAGATGTTGCCTTGCAGCTCACGGCCGGCGCAGAGGCTGTCGCGCATGTAGCGCACGGTGCTGGAACCGCTGTGGTCGAACACGAGTTTCAGGTCGCCCGTCTTTTTGGCTCCCTTGATTTGTTCCCAACGCGTGATTTTGCCGTTGACGATGTCGCGCACTTCGTTGAGCGTGATGGCGGTGTCGGGGTTGTTTTTGCTGACGATGAGGGCAAAGGCGTCGGAGGCTATCATGGTTTGCGACGTGCCGAGGTGGTGGCTCTTCACGCGTTCCTGCTCCTGCTTGGTGAGGGGCCGCGTGATGACAATGCTGCGCAGGGTGTCGGCCAAAAGGAGGCGTAGCGCACTGTTTTCGCTGCAATAGAGGGGTTGCATCTCGGCTTCGATGTGCGACTTGCCAAACTGCAAGAATTGTTCTTCAAGGATGGGTTGCAGCGTTTCGTCGCAGGCTATGCGCACGTTGTCGGCGGTCAGCCAGCTGTTGTCGGCTTTCTTTTCTCCGCACGAGGAGAGGGAAAGCAGAAGAATGGAGAATGGGAGCAAGATGAGCTTTTGCATAGGGAAAGATGGGATAGGGTGTTGAGTTCCACATAGGTTGCCAGCGTGCAGGTTGCGTTTCGCTGGCTAATATATATCGAAGACGATGGGCAAGTTAAGCCATACGGCTACAGGCTTGCCACCTTTTTGTGCTGGTTTGAACTTAGATAGTGTACGGGCTGCTCGTATGGCTTCTTTATCGCATTCGTGGCTAAGGCTCTTTGCCACGCGTATGGTAGATATTGAACCGTCGGGAAGGATGAGCAGCTGCAAGATAACGATGCCTTTTAGCTCTTGGTCGAGGGCTGTTTTGGGGTACTTGATATTGTAGCTTAGATGCTTACAGAGTGCGGAGGAGCCGCCCGGGTATTCAGGTGCAACATCCACGTCATCGATTTTGAGCACATCGATTCTTTCGTTGTTGAAAGTTACTACGTCGGGCGTGTAGTTGGCGTCTATTAAGCTAATGAGTGTCGTATCTTTCTGTGCTGACAGGTCGAAGGCGGCGAGGAGGAGTAAGGAGAGGATGATTGTTTTCAGGGCAGTGTTCATGGTGAGGACTTACTGGGGGGGGTAAAAGAAGAGAGCCTGCGGTGACGGGGGCTTATTGCCCGCCAGCTCTTCGCAGGCTCTCTTTTATGTAGGGTAGGACCTTTAGTAGGCTTCGCGGCTTATTGGATCTGGAAGCGAACGGGGAGGTTGAACCACATGGCAACGGGTTTACCCTTCATCTTGGCGGGGCTGAACTTAGGCAGCGAGCGTACAACGCGCATAGCTTCGGCGTCGCACTCGCGGCTGAGGCTCTTCGTCACCTTGACGTTGCTGACGGAGCCGTCGGCACCTACCTGGAAGCGGAGGTTTACCGTGCCTTGCAATTCCTGGTCGAGGGCGATGGAGGGATACTTCACGTGGCTGCTGACGTATTTCGTCAGGGCGGCGGCACCGCCGGGGAAACTGGCGGGCACGTCAACCTCGGCCTCGTTGTATACCTCTTTCTTAACAGCGTCGTCGGTGGTCTTGGGCGGGGCGATAGCGGCGGGTGCGGCTACGCCAGGCTCGTTCTTCGTACCGGCCACCTGGTTTTCTTTCAGGTCGTCGGCGAAGGCACCAGTGTTAAGACCCGTGAGGATGGTTTTGGATGCGATGTCGCCACCTTCTTTCACCTTCTCTTGCGTCTTGAGCTGCTTGTCCTCGAGGACTTCGCTGTCTTTAACGATCTTAGGTTCGGTGAACTGGATGGACTGGCGCGTCTGCACCACTTCCTGCTTGGGCTCTTCCTTCTTAGGTTCTTCCTTAGGCTGCTCTTGCTTCTTTTCGTCCTTCTTGGCTTCCTCCTTCTTGAGTTGCGAGAATTCGGTTACCTGTTCGGCGTCGGCGTTGTTGGCCAAGGCTTGCTCTACCACGCTTTTGAGCATGATGAGGGCCATGATGGCGAGCAACGAAACGACGAGGATGATGATGGCACGAAGCTGTCGGCGTCCGTGGTTGGCGCGCATCCGATAAGCACCGTAGTTTTTGTTACGGCCTTCGAACACCAGGTCGCACCAATCTTTTGCGGTCAAATTGATTTTCGACATAGTTTTGTCCTTTCTTATCGGTTAGAATTATTGTGCGCTTCCACCGCCGCCGTTGAGGCGGTCAATCTTTGCCTGATCTTCGGGCGTGAAGCCTACGATGACGTAGCGACCGATGCTGCAGATGTTCATTTCGTCAAGGATGTCGATGAGGTCTTTGTAGCTGGCTTTCTCGGAAGGCTTGATGATGATGCTGGGCGTGTCTTCGCCGTCGCGTATTTCTTCAAGTTCCTTCTTGTAGTTAGCGCGGTTGATCTCGTCTTGTTGTGGGCTTGACGACTTAATCTTTGCATACTTGTCTTTGAGAGCTTTTACCTTCTGTTGTGCTTCGGCGTTGGCGTCCATGAGGACGGCGCGGATGCCTTTGCTTCCGAAGGTGGTCTTTTCGAGGTTGTCGTCGGAGGCTTGTCCCTTGAAGTAGTAAACTTGTCGGTTTTCTCCGATGAGTATCGTGATGGCCTTACTTGCTGCGATTTGGCTGCGGTCCTCGTCTTTAATGTCTTCCTTGTCGGTAGGCATGGCGATTTCCATCGTCTGAGGTTTCTGCAGTGTGGTACACAGCATGAAGAATGTCACGAGCAACATGATCATGTCCACCATTGGCGTAAAGTCAACGCGGGCATTCATCTTCTTTTGTCTTGAAGCTTTTTCTTTTGCCATAACATTCTAAGGTTTTAGTCCTCTATGCCTTTCAGCGAGGTGATCAGGTTGTATCGGTTCTCGTGAATGTGGCGCAAGGAGTCCATCACTTTCTTAATAACAGCGTAGGAGGTAGCTTGGTCGGCCTTGATGGCTATACGCATGCTTTCTCCGCACACTTCGCGTGCTGCTTGTACCCAGAGTTTGAGCTCGTCGTTCGTGCTGTCGCACGGTATGCCGGCTGCGGGGTCTCTGAGAAGGTCGTTGCGTTTGTCGGCGTTTTCAGGGGCGAGCCATGTCTTGGTGAGACTAAGTGGTGTGCCGAACGTGGGAGCGTCGCTAAAGGCTTTGCGCTCATCGTCGTTGAGTTTAGCGAGGTGTCCTCCTTCTGTCATCTTGTCGGCCAGTTCGCCGAGGGCGTTTTTGCTGTCGAGGGTCATGTAGACCTTGCCAGCGGGGTTGACGAAGATGGTGAGGACGTTGTGTTCGGGGATTTTAATCTCAGAGACGGAACCAGGGGTTTGTACCTTGATGGGCTCTTCCTTGACGAACGTTGCGGTAAGCATAAAGAAGGTAAGCAGCAGGACCATGACGTCGCTCATCGGCGTCATGTCGATGAACGTGTCTTGTTTTTTAATCTTAAATCGTCCCATTGTTTGATTGCTTCGGGTTTTAGCGATGGAGCGGCGGGCGGCGGCTATACAATATTATATATGTAGTCGGCGCGCCGGAGTGCATCGCGATGAAACCTTTGTTACCTTAATTATGTTTAGTGCGTGGAGTTGAACGTCTGAACGATGCTGAAGCCTACTTCGTCGAGGGCGAAGGTGAGGCGGTCGATCTTGTTGGTGAAGTAGTTGTAGGCAATAACGGCGAGGGCACCAGTTGCGATACCAGAGGCCGTGTTAACAAGTGCCTCGGAAATACCCGTTGACAGGGCGGAGCTGTCGGCGCCGCCTTCCGTACCCATGGCGGAGAACGAACGTATCATACCGAGCACCGTACCGAACAGACCGGTCAGCGTACCGAGCGTTACGATAGTACCGATGATGGGGAGGTTTTCCTGCATCGTAGGCATTTCGAGGGCGGTGGACTCTTCAAGCTCTTTCTGGATAGCGAGCACCTTTTGGTCTTTGTTGAGTTCGGTGTTGGCTTCCATTTCGGCGTACTTGCGGAGCGTTGCGCCTACTACGTTAGCAACAGAACCTTTCTGCTCGTCGCAGAGGGCATTGGCCTTCTTGAGGTCGCCGCTGCGGAGGGCAGCTTTGATTTCGGAAACGAACTTAGCAAGGTTCTTCTTGCCGTAAGCGGTGCGAAGAGCGAAGAAACGCTCGATTGCAAGAGCTACAACGGTGAAGAGCTGCAACCAGATGAGGGGCACAACGAAACCACCTTTGTAGACCGTACCCATGAGGTTGGCGGGTTCGAGGCTTACGTCGGCGGGAAGGAGGACGTAGAAAGCAGCGAGGCCTTCGCCACCCTTGAAGTTGCTAATCTGACCGAAGACGAACAGATAAACCAGCACGGCGATGACGGCGCAGCATGCGATGACGGCCAGACCGCTCTTAATGCCGGTAAAGCCCTGAGACTGTTTCTTTGCAGGAGCGCTCTTGGGCGCAACCTTGGGAGCACCCGTAGGTGCGGTAGCAGTTGTAGTTGCCATTGTTTTTGTTGTGTTTGTTTTGGTTTTGATTAATGAATTTGGTTAGTTTTTCGTTTGTAAGGTGTTCGCAACATGCGTGTTTGACACGTCAAGGCATCATTTTTGCGCGTTGCTAGCAAGGGCAAAGATAGTAATTATTTGCCAAACTACGTTTTTCGCGCACATTTTTTCAACAAAAATAATGTTTTTTATGTTTATTGGCGTTTGCGGGCTGTGGTTTTCTCAGACGAAGCGCGTAAGGAACTGCCAAAACCAGGCGGCGAAGCGCTCGCAGCGGCTGTAGCGTGTCTTGTAGGTTTCGGGGGTGAGGAGGAAGCTGCGGGTGGTCTTGTCGCGTTCGAAGATGTGGCGTATCTGCCGCGAGGCGGCGGCGTCGGCAATGACGAGGTTGCATTCGTAGTCGAACGAGAGACTGCGGCTGTCGAGGTTGGACGAGCCTATAAATACCACCGTGCTGTCGGCCACGAGCACTTTGCTGTGGTGGAAACCACCTTCGTAGACCCAGATGCGCGCGCCGTGTTTCATCAGGCGGTGGGCCGCGTGAAGCACGATGTGGGGTGTGATGGGAATATCGCTTTTGCGCGAAATCATAATCTCAACGTCCACGCCGCGCTCGCATGCGCGGCGGATGGCTTTGCGCAGGTGGGGACAGAGCGTGAAGTAGGGATTGATGATTTGCAGGGAGGTGTGGGTGCTATC
Organism: uncultured Prevotellaceae bacterium; assembly: GCA_900317635.1. Lineage (GTDB taxonomy): Bacteria > Bacteroidota > Bacteroidia > Bacteroidales > Bacteroidaceae > Alloprevotella. The sequence goes on from ONHN01000002.1 coordinate 81,175, forward strand.
GATGATTTGCACGAAGGTGTCGTGGATGATGCGTCGCGGACTGCCTGGGCCGCGATTGACCACGCCGACGAGCTTGCTACCAGCCGTTTGCGTGGTGTCGGACGTGGCAAAGCTGAAGTGGCGCGATGCTTTCTCGCCGCCAGTGTAATACTGCTCACCGTGAACGTCTTGGTGCGTTATCCTGTTCCAAAACTTTAAGAAGATTTCTTGCAGCTCATCGACCACTTCGCCCTCTACGCGCAGGTGCAAATCGTGCCATTCGCCAAAGGGCGGTTTGCCCTTGATGTAGTAGTCGGCCACGTTCATGCCGCCCGTGTAGGCCACGAGGCCGTCGATGACGACGATTTTGCGGTGGTCGCGGCGGATGGCGTGGTTGATGTAGGGAAAGCGTACGGGGTCGTACTCGTAGATTTCTATGCCGCGCGAGCGGATGGTGTCGAGGTGCTTTTTGCGTAGCGGTCGGTTGTTGCTGCTGTTGCCGAAGCCGTCGAAGATGACGCGCACCTCTACGCCTTCGCGCACTTTCTCGGCCAGCAGGCTGAAGAGGACGCGCGAGATGCTGTCGTTGCGGAAGTTGAAATACTCGAGGTGGATGCTTCGCCGCGCTTGGCGAATGGTGTGGAAAAGGTCGTCGAACTTTTCTTGTCCTGAAGCAAAGAAGACGATGCTGTTGTTTTGAGAGAAGGGTACGCCGAGCTGCTCGGCCAGGGCGTGACAGAGGGCGGTGTCGGCACCATGTTGCGCGCTGAGCGGTAGAAACAGCAGAGAAAAGAGGATGGATAATATATAATTGCGCATCTTACACATTTGTACGGAAAGAGTCAACGATACCAAGTAGGCGATTGCGCTCATCGGTAACGAGAACGCAATGTATCTTCTTTTCCTGCAATATCTTTTCTACTGTGGCAATCTTTTCGGTGGGTTCAACGCGGCAGGGGTTGGGCGTCATGAAGTCTTTGGCGGGGCTTTGGAAGAAGGCATCGCCGCTGCGTTCGATGGCTCGGCGCACGTCGCCGTCGGTGATGATGCCCACGACGCTGTCGGCTTCGACGATGACGCAGAGGCCAAGGCGCCCTTTGCTCATCGTGACGATGGCCTCGCGCATGGGCGTTTCGGGGCTGACGACGGGCAGTTCGCTGGCTTGCATCACGTCGGCAGCCGTTGTCAGGAGGCGCTTGCCCAGCGAACCGCCAGGGTGGAAGTGGGCAAAGTCTTTGGCTTCGAAGCCGCGCGCATCGGCCAGGACGCAAGCCAAGGCATCGCCCATGGCTAAGGCGGCGGTGGTGCTGCTGGTGGGTGCAAGGCCCAGCGGCCCCGCTTCGTGCGGTACGCTTACGCAGATGTGGATAGTGGCGTAGCGGGCCAGGCGCGAGTTGGGATTGCCCGACATGGCGATGATGGGCACGCCCATTTCTTGCAGGTAGGGGATGAAGCGCAGGAGTTCGTCCGTCTCGCCGCTGTTGGAGATGGCCAGCACGACGTCGTCCGAGGCAATGACGCCCAGGTCGCCGTGGAAAACGTCTAAGGGACTGACAAAGAAGCTGGGTGTGCCCATGGAGGACATCGTGGCGGCAATTTTGGCTCCTATCAGGCCGCTTTTGCCTACGCCCGTGACGATGAGTTTCCCTTTGCAGGATAGGATGAGGGCTACGGCACGGTCGAATTCATCGTCTATTTGGTCGATGAGTCCGCTAATGGCTTCGGCTTCGTCGCGAAGACATTGGCGCGCTAAAGCTATTTGGTTTAGCATAGAAAAGGAATGGTTGTAGAGCTTAAAGCACGAGGCTTGCGGCTTATAGTAGGTTTTTAATGACGTCTTGCAGTTGGTTGAGCGGAAGCATGTTAGGCCCGTCGCTTAGAGCTTCGTCTGGTGTGGGGTGCGTCTCGAAGAAGAAGCCTTGCGCGCCGAAGGCTTTAGCGGCTTGCGCCATGGCTGGAATGTATTCGCGGTTGCCGCCCGTCTTACCGCCAGCGGCACCTGGGCGTTGCACGCAGTGGGTGCAGTCCATCACGACGCGGTCGGCCAAGGGGAGCATGACGGGGATGTTGCGGAAATCGACGACGAGGTTGTTGTAGCCGAACGTCGTTCCGCGTTCCGTCAGCCACACCTCCGTAGCACCAGCGTCGCGGCATTTCTCTACGGGGTAGCGCATGTCGTCGCCGCTCAGGAACTGCGCCTTCTTCACGTTGACGATGCGGCCTGTGCGGGCGGCTGCCACGAGCAGGTCCGTCTGTCGGCAGAGGAAGGCGGGTATTTGCAGCACGTCGGCCACGTTGGCGGCGGCTTCGGCTTGATAGCTTTCGTGTATGTCGGTGGTTATGCGCAGGCCGTAGCGACTTTTGATGTCGGCCAACATTTGCAGTCCGCGTTCAAGGCCTGGTCCGCGAAACGAGCGTATGCTGGTGCGGTTAGCTTTGTCGAAGGACGCTTTGAAGATGATTTCCGCACCCGTTGCTTCGTGTATCTTTACTAATTCTGCGGCCACGCAGTCGAGCAGTTCGGCGCTTTCTATGACGCAGGGGCCTGCAATAAAGAGAGGAGTCATTTGTTGGAGTATTGTATGAGAGAGGACTGTTCTTTTGTGAAGGGGCAGAAGCTTTTGCAAGTCCTTACAGGCCTCATTCGATGGTGAACTTTGCGAATTTTAGCAGGAGGGTTTTGGTTCCCGTCACTTCAAACGCAACGGTGGCCTTGGCGTTAGCTCCCGCGCCCTCAACGGCTACCACGGTGCCGCGCCCGAAGCGTTCGTGAACGATGCGTGTGCCGGGGTTGAGGGCGGGCGTAGCCTGAGCTGATGCAGGAGCGGCCGATGCTGTTGGCACGCTGGCGGGTTTCAGCCTTCGCCACGAGCCAGCGGCAGGTGTGGGTGTGGGGCGCGATGTGGCAGCAGGCGCGTTGTTGCTGCGCCACGATGCCGTTGGCCTCTTGTCAGGCTCCCAAGCGTTGAAGGTTTTTTGTCGTTGACGGAAAGGCGTGAAGCCTTCGTCCGCTGCGCCAGCATCGCGCTCAACATATTGCGGGTCGATTTCGTCAAGGAAGGGGCTGGGCAGGGCGTGCTCCAGCTGTCCGTAGCGCCAGCGCGAGGTGGCGTACGAGAGTGTGCAATGCGTCTTGGCGCGCGTGACGGCTACGTAGAACAGTCGGCGTTCCTCCTCCATTTCGGCGTTGCTGAAGCGGGCCGACGCGGTGGGGAAGAGCTCGTCTTCAAGGCCCGTGACGAAGACGCTGTCGTATTCCAGCCCTTTTGCGGCGTGGATTGTCATAAGCGTCACTCGCGGCTGCCCGTCGTCGTGCTGGTCCTGGTCAGTGAGCAGGGAAACTTGCGGCAGGTAGTCGATGATGGTTGTCAGTTCCTGTCCCGCTTCTTCGCGTTGTTGCTGCTGATAATCGGCAATGGAGTTCAGCAGTTCTTCCACGTTCTCGCGTCGCGAGAGGTTTTCGGGCGAGTTGTCGGCGCGCAGGTCGGCCTCTATGCCGCTTTCTTTCACGACGGCCGTTGTCAGCGTGTAGGCATCGATGTTGGCGATGCGCTGTCGGAAACTCAGGACGAGGTTGGCAAAGGCCATCAGTTTGCTTTGCGTGCCACGGTTCACGCTGACGCCGTAGTTGGCAGGGGCGCAGAGCACGTTCCATAGCGCTGTCTCTTCGCGCACGGCGGCTTGTCGGAGTTTTGTTAGCGTCGTGGCCCCAATGCCGCGTGCGGGATAGTTCACCACGCGCACCAGTGCTTCCTCGTCGGCGGGGTTGCAGGCCAGTCGCAGGTAGGCTATGATGTCCTTGATCTCTTTGCGCTGATAGAACGATAGGCCGCCGTAGATGCGGTAGGGGATGTTGGTCTGTCGGAAGTTTTCTTCAAACGAGCGACTTTGCGCATTGGTACGGTAGAGCACGGCGATCTCGTTGAAGGGCACGTGTTCGTAGCGGTGGAGCCGGCGTATTTCGCGCGCAATCTTCAGGCTCTCTTCTTTGTCGCTGAAAGCCGAAATCACCTTTAGGCGTTCGCCTTCGCCCTCTTCGCTATACACCTCTTTCGGTATGCGCCCCTGGTTGTGGGCAATGATGGAGTTGGCGGCGCCCACGATGCGTTGCGTAGAGCGGTAGTTGCGTTCGAGCTTGATGAGGTGGGCGGTAGGGTAGTTGGTTTGGAAACTGAGGATGTTGCCAATCTGTGCCCCGCGAAAGCCATAGATGCTTTGCGCGTCGTCGCCCACCACGCAGAGGCATGCCTCTGGCGGTGCCAGCTGACTGATGATTTTATACTGCGCGTAGTTCGTGTCTTGGTACTCGTCCACGAGGATGTAGCGGAAGCGATCGCGGTAGCGCGCCATGACATCGGCGTTGTTGCGGAAGAGCAGGAAGGTTTCCAACAGCAGGTCGTCGAAGTCAAGCGCATCGGCTTGCAGGCATCGGCGGCGATACTCGGTGTAGAGTTTCCACGTGTCGGGTCGTCCGTCGCGCTTGTCGGCTGCGAGCAGGTCGCTGTCGGCGGCATAGGCTTCGGGCAGGACGAGACGGTTTTTAGCATCCGAGATGCGTCCCTGCACGGCGGCGGGTTTATACACTTTGTCGTCAAGGCCGCGCTCTTTGATGATGGTCTTCAGCAGGTTGCGCGAATCGGCCGTGTCGTAGATGGTGAAGTTCGACGTAAACGGCGTTACGCCCTCGTGGGCTTCGCGGCGCAGGATGCGGGCAAAGATGCTGTGGAACGTGCCAGCCCACAGTCCGCGCGAGGCCTCACCGCCCACGAGCTCAGCAATGCGCCCCGTCATCTCGCGCGCCGCCTTGTTGGTGAACGTCAGCGCGAGAATGGCCCAGGGCGGTACGCCGTGGGCCAGCAGATACGCAATTTTATAGGTCAGCACGCGCGTCTTACCTGAGCCAGCACCCGCTATGACGAGCGACGGGCCGTCGCAGTAGCTGACGGCCTCCCATTGTGCAGGGTTCAGACCCTGCCGCAGTTGTGTGTCGTTGAGTTCCATCGTCGTTACGGCTGAGGTTGCTGAGCTTTCTTGGTTCGCTGTATGTCGTTGCGCAGTTTTTGCTCATAAAACTTTTCGCGCAATGCGCGGTCGTCGTGGTTGGCGGCCTCTTTTATTTTGATAGAGTCTTGCAGTAGCAAGGCCACTTCGCGGGCGTCGATAGCGTGGGGATGCTGCCGGCGGAGCGAGTCGAGGCGCGCCTCGGCATCGGCGTATTGCCCGCCAGCGTAGAGCTTTCGCGCTTCTTCTATGAAGCGTTGGGCCGCCGCTTCGTCGCGTTGGCGGCGCGTCTGCAGCGTGTCGGTAGGAGCGGTTTTGGCCCCTGCGCTATCGGTAGTCTGTGGCGTGGGCGCAGTGCTTGGTGCTTTGGGCTGACAACTGCACAGCGTGGCCGTGAGGGCGATGTATATAATATTAATATTGTATAGGCGCATCGGGAGTGGTTATTGCAGGTAACTGCTCTGAAAGACGTAGCAGTCGGGAAAGACGTTAGGCGCTTCGGCCATTTTGTGGCGAAACAGTCCGAAGACGGCACTGCCGCTACCGCTCATGGCGGCATAGACGGCGCCCATGTCGTAGAGCGTTTCTTTGATGGCCGCTATCTGCGGATACTGCGGAAAGACGCTGTCTTCGAAGTCGTTGCGCAACAGCTTGCGCCATTGCTCCACGGGTTTTGCCAGCACCGTGCGCAGGTCGGTGTCGGGTTTGCGCGGCGTGATGCCAGCGTAGGCATCCTTTGTGGGGACGGACACGGCGGGTTTCACCAAGACCAGCGTCCAGCCGCGAAGCGACAAGTCCAGCGGTGCGAGCACGTCGCCAATGCCCGTGGCCAGGGCTGGCTGCGCTTTCACGAAGAACGGGCAGTCGGCACCGATTTTGGCCATGCGTGCTTCAAGATCCTCGTCGCTGAGCGGGAGGTCGAACAGCTGGCGCAGGGCGCAGGCCATAGCTGCCGCGTCGCTACTGCCACCGCCCAAACCCGCACCCATCGGGATGCGCTTGTGCAGCCAGATGTCAACGGGAGGAATGTCAAAGTCGGCGCGCAGCGCTTCCAGCGTGCGCACCACGAGGTTGTCCTTCGCTTCGCCTTGCACCTTCTGTCCGCTGAGTTGCAGGCTGTAGGGCGTATCGGTGCCTTCAAGGAGCTTCACTTCAAGCTCGTCGTGCAGGGGGATGGCGTAGAACGCCGTCTCGATGTTATGGTAGCCATCGGCGCGCCGTTCTACGACGTGCAGACCGAGGTTGATTTTGGCTTGTGGTTCGAGGAGCATAGGGGTGTGTGAGGCGGTTAGGGCGTGCGCGGTTGCCACTCTACGAGGTCGCGGTCCAGCACGATGCGTTTGGCCTCGCCGCGTTTGCCCGTGATGTAGTAGTGGCGTGCTATTTGGTCGTCAATGCGCTTCAGGAACGCTTCGCGGATGCGCGCACACTTCTCGTTGATACTGTTTTTAAGGGGGTCGGTCACGTCTTCAATGCTTCTGCGCATCGCGTTCGTATCGGCCATGCGGCTGACGTGCTCGTAGAGCGCATAAAGTTCCTTAAAGTAGTCGGGCAGGTAGCTGAAGGGAATGCCCTCTTGGTGGCGCAGGAAGAGCAGATAAACGGCGCGCGGCAGGGGTGTCATGGCTATCTCCATTTCGTCGTAGTCGGGCAGGACGATGTGGTAGCTCGGCGTAACGATGAGGCGGCTGAGCTTCACCTTTTCCCTGACGAGCTCCTCCAGCATCCATTGCGCTATGCCGTGGCGCCGCAGTTTCTCGATGGTCAACTTTGCTTGCTCAAGCAATATCGTCACGTCGCTGTCGAAACGCTCGTCCGCCGTCAGCGGTTCAGCCCGCATCTGCCTGACCGCTCTGGATGCGAATCCCTTAACACGTTTCTCTGCTTGGATAAAGGTAGGCTGTTCCTCATCCTCTGCTTCTTCATACGAGCAAGGGGACACTACGTCGAGCGTGGCGACCTGTTCGAAAAGACGCGCTATCTGGCAGACCGCCTCGTCGGGTGCTATGCCTTCGGGTATTTCCCACACTTCAAGCCAATCGGCGCGGAAGCTGACAAGCGAAGGGCGGCGAATGATGCCCGTAGGCAGCAGCGACAAGAGCCTTTGGTTGATGAGGGCGGCGCTATCAGCGAAAGCGTCGGCACGGAAATAGGCCCGCGCCGCGCTGTCTTCCTGCACCTCTTTGATGAGGCGTGGCGGATAAACGAGGTCGATGCCTACGCCCCTGAGCGTTTCGCTCAACGTGTCCATACGGCTCATGCGCTGCGCGTCGTGCAGGTCCTGAGCATTGGGCGACACGAAGATAAGTTGCCTCGGCTCGGGAGCAAAGGGCAGGGCGCACGCCATGTAGCGACCAGTAGCAGGCAGTTCGTAGAGCATGAGGAGCGTGGTGCGTTGAAGCTATGCTATGGTCAGTAGGGTAGTGCCTTCCAGCACGCTCTCGCCCGCCTTTACGCAAATGGCGCTCACCGTGCCGTCGGCTTCGGCGGCAATGTTGTTCTCCATCTTCATGGCTTCCAACACGAGCACGGTCTGTCCCTTCTTCACGCTGTCGCCAGCCCCTACGCAGAGCTTCGTCACTACGCCAGGCAGCGGTGCCTTCACGGGCGTTCCAGCACCAGGGGCGGATGTGGCGGCGTTAGCGGCGGCGGGTTCGACCGTAGCGGCTGGCGCAGCGGGCTGAGGAGCCTCTGCGGTCGTTGCAGCCGCTGGTGCTTCGGGCAGGCTGCCCTCCGTCAGTTGCGAGCCCGACATCTCTACGCTGAACGGGATGCCGTTAACTTCTACTTCGGCGCGCTGACCGCTGATGCGACGAATGGTCACGTCGTAGTCTGCACCGTTGATTTTATAGCTGTATGTTTTCATTGCGTTGTTACTTCTTTTGTGACAAAAGGTTTACCACCCTAAGAGCGGTTTTAGCAGCGAGCCGCGCTCGGTCATGGCCTCGGCTGGATTGGACCAGCGCGACTTGGACTGGCTGAGCGTGATGACGTCTGGCTCGTCGTCGTGAACCACTTCAATGTCGCTCTCAAGCAGGGCCAGACTGATGGCGGCGGCGTAAGCGGGCATGTCGGCGGCATCTACTTCGGGTGTTTGTCCGTTGTAGGCTATCTCTGCCACTTGTCCGCTACCCGCCTTAATGCGGATTGTCAGGGGCTGGCCGGCTATCGTATATTTATATGTCTTCATTGAGCTTCTGTTTTATCGTCGTTTTGTGGTGCGTCTCAACGCCTGAGATATCAACAAAACGCTTGTCGTCCTACAACGGAATGTTGCCGTGCTTCTTCGCGGGGCGCACCTCTTTCTTATTCGTGAGCTGTGCCAGGGCGCGGCAGATGCGGAAGCGCGTGTTGCGCGGCTCTATCACGTCGTCGATGTAGCCCTCTTCGGCTGCTTTGTAGGGGTTGGTGAAGAGGTCGTTGTATTCGCGCTCCTTCTCGGCAAGGAAGGCCTTGGGGTCGGGGTGCTGTTTAGCTTCTTTCGCACTGAGGATGGCCACCGCCCCGCCAGCCCCCATGACGGCAATCTCTGCCGAGGGCCAAGCGTAGTTGAGGTCGGCCTTGAGTTGCTTGCAGCCCATGACGATGTGGCTGCCGCCGTAGCTCTTGCGCAGCGTGACGGTCACCTTCGGCACGGTGGCCTCGCCGTAGGCAAAGAGGAGCTTGGCACCGTGGTCTATCACGGCGTTGTATTCCTGTCCCGTGCCTGGCAGGAAGCCTGGCACGTCAACAAGCGAAACGATAGGAATGTTGAACGAGTCGCAGAAACGCACGAAGCGAGCCGCCTTGCGCGAGGCGTTAGCGTCCAACACGCCGGCATAGACGCTGGGCTGATTGGCCACGATGCCCACGCTCTCGCCGTTGAAACGGGCGAAGCCCACGATGATGTTGCGCGCAAAGTCGCGGTGCACTTCAAGGAACTCCCCGCCGTCCGTCACGGCACTGATGACGCGATACATGTCGTAGGCCTGGTTGGGGTTGTCGGGGATAATCTCGTTCAGCGCGTCCTCCTTGCGGTCGATGGGGTCGGTGCAGACGATGCGCGGTGCACGCTCCATGTTGTTTTGCGGGATGTAGGAGAGCAACTGGCGGATGAGTGCAGCAAACTCTTCTTCAGTCTTGGCCGTGAAGTGGGCCACGCCGCTGATGCTGCTGTGCACGTGTGCACCGCCCAGCTCTTCCTGCGAAACGTCCTCGCCCGTGACGGTCTTCACTACCTTCGGACCCGTCAGGAACATATACGAAATACCCTCCAGCATGACGACGAAGTCCGTCAGCGCAGGGCTATAGACCGCCCCGCCTGCACACGGGCCGCAAATGCCGCTAATCTGCGGAATAACGCCGCTGGCCTCAATGTTGCGTTGGAAAATCTCGCCGAAGCCCGCCAGGGCGTTAATGCCCTCCTGAATGCGCGCACCGCCCGAGTCGTTAAGGCCTATGCAGGGTGCGCCCATCTTCATCGCAAGGTCCATCACCTTGCATATCTTCTCGGCCATCGTCAGCGAGAGCGAACCGCCGTTGACGGTGAAGTCCTGCGCAAAGACATAGACCAGGCGCCCGCCAATCGTGCCGCTACCGCACACCACGCCGTCGCCCAAGAACTTCTTGCGCTCCATGCCAAAGTCGTGGCAGCGATGTTGCTTAAACATATCCATTTCTTCAAACGAGCCCTCGTCAAGCAAGAGCGCAATGCGCTCGCGCGCAGTGGCTTTGCCCTTTGCGTGTTGCTTTTCGATGGCCGTTTCGCCGCCGCCCAGTCGAGCTTGCTGTCGCAGTTCGACGAGGCGCTTAATACGTCTGTTTTGTTCAGTCATATTGTTTGGTATAAATATATATGTACACTATTTGCATGCAAAGGTAGCGTAAAAGTGGCGAAACGAGCCTAACGGCGGCCATAATTTTTTCGCTCTTGGCTTGCTTCTTCAAGGCGCGTAAAAAAACCTGCGATATTATTTCTGTTTTTGCAGAGATTGTGCTACATTTGCGCCGCATATTGCAGAAAACGTATATCACAATGAATAAAATTCTACCCCTCTTAGCAGCCGTCGTGCTGTTGCTTGCTTCGTGCAACTCAAGCAAAGAAGTGCTCTACTTCCAAGACGTTCAAAACGGCGAAAGCTTCCCCACGAAAGCCTTGGAATACTTGAAGTATCAGCCTGGCGACAAGGTGAGCGTCCTCGTTAGCTCCGCTGCCACGCCCGACCTCGCGCGCAACTATAACCTCGTCAATGCCCAGCAGTATGTGGGTGCGCAAGGTCGTACGAGTAACAACTCCGTAGCCCTCTACACCATCGACCGCAACGGTAACATCGACATCCCCTCGCTCGGAACCGTGGGCATTGCAGGCCTTACGCGCGACGAAGCCCAGCTGAAAATTCAGAACATATTCCACAACGGTATCCTCAACGACGCCGTGGTGACCATTAGCTCCTTCGACCAGTTCGTCACCGTCCTCGGCGAAGTGAAGAGCCCTGGCCGCGTCAACATCGGGCGCGACAACCTCACGCTCCTCGAAGCCCTCGGACAAGTGGGCGACCTCACCATTCAGGCCCGCCGCGACCGCATCCTCGTTATGCGTCAGGAGGGAGATGAAACGAAGAGCTACTACGTAGATATCCGCAGCAAGGACATTATGAACTCCCCCGCCTACAATCTGCGCCAGAACGATATTATCGTAGTTGAGCCCAACCCGATGCGCATTGGCCAGAGCACCTACAACGAAAACTCCGTGCGTCAGATCAGTACGTGGCTCTCTGTCTCGAGCGTACTCATCAGCATCGCCATTCTTATCTTCAAGTAGAAAGAAGATTTTCCGATACATTCGGGCTATGTCCTCCGCCTTTCAGCGCAGACGACATAGCCCTTTTTCGTTTCTCTCAACGCCTTAGGTAGCTTTTCAGGCTCTGAAAGTTGTCCTTTCAAAGCCTGAAAGTCATCCCTTCAAAGCCTGAAAGTGAGGCTTTCAAAGCCTGAAAGTCGGGTTTTCAAAGCCTGAAAGTGAGGCTGTCAAGGCGTAGAAGGCTGAGTGATAGCGGAATGTCGAGAAATAAAAAGCCGCGCCAGAGGAGTTATTCGGCGCGGCTGCGAATGGTGCCTTCGGCCACCTGCGTTTCGAGCAAGGTGCCAGGCTGTACGTCGTGGGGGGAGCGGACAATCTGTCCAGCGGCACGGGTGATGCTGTAGCCCAACGAAAGGATGCGGTCGGGGCTGAGGAGTTCGGTTTGCTTCGTAAGGAGTTCGATGCGTGCGCGCTCGCGCTGCAAACGTGCGAGGGCGAGGGGTGGCAGGCGCAGGGCGAGCGTTTCGAGCCGGGTTTGTTGTTGCACCACCTCGCGGCGCGCAGCCGTGTCGAGGCGTGAGCCGAGGCGGAGCAGGTGCTCGCGTTGTTTGCTGCCAAACTGCGTGGCGGCGAGCGAGAGGCGGCGGGCGGCACGTTCGAAACGGCTTTGCTGCGTTTGCAGTTGCCCCGTGGCGGCTTGCTCGAGTTGCGCTTCGAGTTGTCGAAGCTGTTCCGCCTCCTTGTTGCGCAGATCGATGATGAATGCTGCCACGGCCGTTGGCGTTTTCAGGCGGGTGTGGGCCACGAGGTCGATGACCGTCTCGTCGCGTTCGTGGCCTATGCCCGTCAGCACGGGCAAGGGAAACTGCGCCACGTTGGCCGCCAGTAGGTACGACTCGAAACCCTGCAAATCGCTGACGGCACCGCCGCCGCGAATGATGACAACGGCATCGTAATTATCGCTGTGCTCGGCAATGCTGTCTAAGGCTGCAATGATGCTCGGCTCCACTTGTTCGCCCTGCATCGTGGCGGGGAAGAGCGTGGTCAGGAAGCGGTAGGGCGTGGCTTCCAACTGCTTGCAGAAGTCGCCGTAGCCTGCCGCCGTCGCACTGCTGACAACGGCCAGCCGCGTGAGCGGGCGCGGCAGGGGGAGTTCTTTGTTCAGTTCGAGCACCCCGTCGGCCTCGAGTTGCTTGATAATCTCCTGCCTCCGTGCGGCCATGTCGCCCAAGGTGTAGGTAGGGTCGATGTCGGTGATGTTGAGGCTGTAGCCATAGACGGCGTGGAAATCGACCTCCACTTGCACCAGTATCTTCATGCCCGCCGACAGCGGCTGCCCCGTCTTTTGTTCGAAGTGCTTACGCAGCAGGGCGTAGGTGCCGCGCCATATATGGGCCGAGGCTTTGGCGCGCAGCGTAGTGCCTTTGTCGTCCTTCTCAATCAGCTCGAGGTAGCAATGGCCGTTGGAGGCCGCTACGCGCAGCTCGCTCACTTCAGCCACCACCCAATAGTCGGCGGGCATAGAGAGTTGCAGCACGTCGCGGACGAGGGCGTTGAGTTCGGAGAGCTTGAGGGGGGACATGGGTGGCTTCTTTTGTTCTTAGTTTTATCCGAAGAGGGCGCGGAGGGCTTCGGTGACGGTGCCGACGGGCACTATTTTGATGTTGAGGCGCTGTTTGTCGAGACCTTTGGCGTTGGCTTGTGGCAAGAGGAAGCGGGTGAAGCCAAGTTTTTCGGCCTCCGTGACGCGTTGCGCTATGCGCGTGACGGGGCGCAGTTCGCCGCTCAGGCCCACCTCGCCCGCCATGGCCACGCCGCGCTCAAGAGGCGTATCGACGTTGCTGCTCAGTATGGCGGCAATGACGCTGAGGTCGATGGCGGTGTCGGTGACGCGCAGACCGCCGGCAATGTTGAGGAACACGTCCTTAGCTCCTATCTTGAAGCCCACGCGCTTTTCGAGCACGGCCAGCAGCATGTTCATGCGGCGCAGGTCGAAGCCCGTGGCCGAGCGTTGCGGCGTGCCGTAGGCGGCGGTGCTGACAAGGGCTTGCACCTCTATCAGCAACGGACGAATGCCCTCAACGGCGGCACAAACCGCCACGCCGCTCAGCTCACCGCCACTGCCTGAGAGCAACATCTCCGACGGGTTATCGACGGGGCGCAACCCCTCTTGTCGCATCTCGTAGATGCCCAGTTCGGAGGTAGAACCGAAGCGGTTTTTCATGCCGCGCAGGATGCGGTAGAAGTGCTGGCGGTCCCCTTCAAACTGCAGGACGACATCGACGATGTGTTCCAGCACTTTCGGCCCTGCCAGTGCCCCGTCTTTCGTGATGTGACCCACGAGGATAACGGGGACGTTGCTCTCCTTAGCATACTTCAATAGGGCGGCGGCGCACCAGCGTATCTGTGTGATGCTTCCCGCCGTGGAGTCGAGGGTTTCGGACGTGAGCGTCTGGATGGAGTCGATGACGACGAGTTCGGGCTGCACCTCGCTGATGACGTTGAAGATGCGTTCGAGCGAGCTGTCGCAGAAGAGCAGCAGGTTGTCGGAGGCCTGCGCTATGCGGTCGGCGCGGAGTTTGATTTGCTGTTCGCTCTCTTCGCCACTGACGTAGAGGATGCGGCGCGCCAAGGGCTTCAGGGCCGTTTGCAGCAGGAGCGTACTCTTACCTATGCCAGGCTCGCCGCCCAGGAGGACCAAACTGCCTGGTACGAGTCCGCCGCCCAAAACGCGGTTGAACTCAGCGTCGTGCATGTCGATGCGCGGTATCTGTTCGGCGCGGACATCGGTCAGGCGCACAGCTGTGCGCTTGGCGTCGGCGCGTCCCGCCACGGCGGGCACGGCGGAAGGCTCTTCGGCTGCTATGCGAATTTCCTTCATCGTGTTCCATTCGTGGCACGAGGGACAGCGGCCAACCCATTTAGCCGACTCCTGTCCGCATTCGGAACAAACCCATGCAGTTTTTTGTTTAGCCATAAGCTTTTAAGTAGTAACGAGTGGAAGCCCCTCTCTCTTTTCTCAAAAGGGTGAGAGAGGAGTAGATACTTCTATGGTGAAGTGTTGCTACCGACGAGTTACCGCAAGCGGGACGCCTGCGTCCGATGGCTAACGCGTTTAGAGTCCTTTCTCTGAAAGGTAGCGCTGTGCTTCGAGGGCGGCCTTGCAACCGCTGGCAGCAGCGGTGATGGCTTGTCGATAGTGCGGGTCGGCCACGTCGCCGGCAGCGAAGACACCTGGGACACTGGTGCGGGGCGTGGCTCCTTCGGTGATGATGTAGCCCTGCTCGTCAATCTTCACGTTGGGCAGGAAGAGTTGGCTGTTGGGCGTGTGGCCGATGGCGAGGAAGAAGCCGTCGATGGGCAGGTCGTAGTGTCGCTCGTCCGTCTCGCCCTTGCGGAAGACGAGGTGGGCACCTTCAACGCCGTTCTCGCCAAAGAGTCCTACGGTGTTCGTCTCGAAGAGGATTTCGATTTTGGGGTTGTTCTTCACGCGGTCTTGCATGGCCTGGCTGGCTCGCAGGAAGGGCTTGCGCACAATCATGAAGACTTTTTCGGCCAGGGTTGCGAGGTAGTCGGCCTCTTCGCAGGCCGTGTCGCCACCGCCTACTACGGCCACGCGTTTGCGGCGATAGAAGAAGCCATCGCACGTGGCGCAGGCACTGACACCCATGCCCTGGTATTTCGTTTCGTCGGGCAGGCCGAGGTATTTTGCGGTAGCACCCGTGGCGATGATGAGGGTGTGGCAGGCCACTTGCGAACCGTCGTCGAAGGTGATGCAATAGGGGGCCTTGTTGAGGTCAACAGCAGTAGCGATGCGCGAGCGCACTACGGCACCGAAGCGTTCGGCCTGACGCCGCAGCTGACTCATCATCTCGTTGGCATCGACACCGTCGGGATAGCCAGGGAAGTTCTCTATTTCGGTGGTGGTGGTGAGCTGTCCGCCAGGTTGCAGCCCTTCGCAAATGACGGGGGCCAGCCCTGCGCGACCAGCATAGATGCCTGCCGTGTAGCCAGCAGGACCCGAACCTAAAATGAGTAGGCGAATGGTTTCCATAATGAAGTGTGGGGGGTTGTTTTATCTGAGGTCAATGATTTCCAAGTTGGGATGTTTCGACTTGTCGAAGCGGAAGAAGTCTTTGGGGAACTTCTGGCCCGTTTGCAGGGAGCTGACGGCAAAGCGCACCCATTGTCCGCGCGCGTCTTTCATGCGCACGTTGAGGGGCGTAAAGTCGGCACTGAGGATGACGATCATGCGCGGAATGTTGCCTTTTCCGCTACTGAGCATATTGATTTCATGGCAAGGTTTGCCGCCGTAGGTGACGCTCTTCATCGACATAGAATAGCCCTGTCGATAGAGGTTGACGAAGGTGTAGGGGTTCATCTGCGCCGCCTCCTGCTTGGTGGGCGTGCTGACGTTGACTTCGCCGCTGCCCTGTAGCGTGGTCCACTGCGTTTTGCCGTCGAACCAGGTTGTCATGCCGTCGGCATCGCATTTGAACTTATTGCCCTCTACGCAGATGGTGCCCGTGCTGCTGCCCGTCTTGGCGAGCTTAGCGTTGAAGGTAGTGGCGGTGAACTTAGCGCGCAGTCCGCCACTCTTTTGCAGTTTGGCGGCGGCTTTGTCCATGGCTTCGCGTGCTGTCTGCGCCTGCGCGGCGGTGAGCGCGAGCAGGGATATAAGAAGATAAGATAACAGGCGTTTCATGAGGTTTAGATTTTTATGCTGTTTTATGGTGCGGTACGCTCTGCGCACCGCTGTGCTGGGCGTTGTTGCTATGCTTGCACGAGCGTGTTGAGGAGATTTTCGAGCGATGTCTCGTCGGTGATGAAGACTTCGCGAGGTTTGGCACCGCGTGCGGGTCCTACGATGCCGGCGCGTTCGAGTTGCTCCATGATGCGGCCCGCACGGTTGTAGCCCAATGATAGGCGGCGCTGGATGAGCGACGTGGAACCCTGCTGCGTCTGGACGATGAGGCGTGCACTCTGCGCAAACATCGGGTCGAGGTTCGTTTTGTCGAGTCCGCCGCCTTCGGCACCTCCACCGTCTTCGGCAAGGGGTTCGGGCAGTTCGTAGGCGCAAGGATAGCTCTGCTGCTCGGCAATGAAGTTGCTGATGTCGCGCACCTCGGGCGTATCGACGAAGGCGCACTGCACGCGCACGGGTTCGCCCGAACTGAGGAACAACATGTCGCCGCGACCTACGAGCTGGTTGGCACCCGTGCGGTCGAGGATGGTGCGACTATCCACCACGCTCATCACCTTGAAGGCCATGCGGGCGGGGAAGTTGGCCTTAATGGTACCCGTGATGATGTTGGTCGTGGGGCGTTGCGTGGCAATGACCATGTGCATACCCACGGCGCGCGCCAGCTGGGCGATGCGGGCTATGGGGAGTTCCACCTCTTTACCAGCCACCATGATGAGGTCGCCGAACTCGTCGATGACGATGACGATGTAGGGCATATACTCGTGGCCATGTTCGGGGTTGAGTTGGCGGGCCTGGAACTTTTGGTTGTACTCCTTGATGTTGCGCACCTGCGCCTTCTTGAGCATATCGTAGCGGTGGTCCATGAGTTGGCAGAGGCTTTTCAGCGTCTGCACCACTTTCGTCACGTCGGTGATGATGGGGTCGTCGTTTTCGGGCAGTTTGGCCAGATAGTGCTTCTCGATAGAGGCATAAATGCTCAGCTCCACCTTCTTGGGGTCCACCATGACGAACTTGAGTTCGGCGGGATGTTTCTTGTAGAGCAGGGAGGTGATAATAGCATTCAGACCTACGGACTTACCCTGACCCGTGGCACCAGCCACGAGCAAGTGGGGCATCTTGGCGAGGTCCACCATAAAGACTTCGTTTGTGATGGTCTTGCCGAGGGCGATAGGCAGGTCGTAGGACGTGTTTTGGAAGCGTTTCGAGGTGATGAGGCTTTCCATCGAAACGATTTTCGGGTTCTTGTTGGGCACCTCAATACCAATGGTGCCCTTGCCCGGGATAGGCGCAATGATACGAATGCCGAGGGCCGAGAGGCTGAGGGCGATGTCGTCTTCGAGGTTGCGGATTTTGCTGATGCGCACGCCAGGGGCGGGCGTCACCTCGTAGAGCGTAATGGTGGGCCCGATGGTGGCTTTGATGGCCGAAATCTCTACGCCGAAGCTTTGCAGGACGGCCACGATGCGGTCTTTGTTGGCCGTTTGTTCCTGCATGTCGAAGGCGGGGCCGTCCTCCTCGTACTTCTTAAGGAGCGAGGGCGAGGGGAACTTATAGAACTCAAGGTCTTTGCGCGGATCGTAAGGGGCGTCGCCCGTAGCTAATTCTATTTCGTCGGTCTCTTCGGGTTGGTCCTTAGGCGTTTCGGCAATGTCGAGCTGAATTTCGACATCCTTTTCGGCGGACACAGGCTCTTCGTCGCCCAGTTCTTCGGGAAGCGGTTCAGTCTGAACGTCAGCATAGGCATCTTTGCCCGAATCGCCCATCAGTTGTAGCTGCGTAGCACTGCTGAGGTCGTTACCATATTTATATTCTTCGCCCTCCTCTTCGGCATCGCCTTTTTTCTTCTTCAGCGGTTTCTTGATGTCGGCACTTTGCGCGGCTTCATCCTCGTTCTTCTTTTCTTTCAGGCGTTCGGGCAGGTGGTTGGTGATGAGGTCTTTCGGGTTGAAGAGCTGGCGCACGACGTCGATGGTCTCGTCGGTGAGGTAGATGAGGTAGCCTATGGCGATAGCGATGAGGATGATGATGGAGAGCGTAAGGCCAACGGCATTTTGCATCGTAGCACTCACCAAGTCGCCGTGTCCGCCGCCCCATTTGAAGGCCACGTCGTTCCACGTTTCGGGGAAGAAGTGTAAGGAGGCGATGCTCAGGGCTACGCTGCCCCATATCATCAGAATGCTGAAGTTGAGGAACCATTTCCAAAGGCGCACTTTGTAGGCTTCCATCAGCTTCATGCTCAGCATGACGAGGAACATGGGAATGAAGAAAGCGCAGACGCCGAAGCAATCGTCAATGAAGTATTGAGCCGTAGAAGCGCCCAGCGTGCCCGCCCAATTGTGGGCCTCTTGTAAGCCTTCAACCGACTCCAGACCGGCCTGGTCTTTCCAACCATTGACGAGGTAGGAAACGAACGACAGGAAGAGGAACAAACTTATCAGAAACACCAGAAAGCCAAAAATGAATTTGGCTTTCCCCTGAAGCATTTTGCCAAGACCCTCTTCAGGCATGATGCTTTTGGGGAAGCCTCCACTCTTTTTGGGCGTGTTGCTTTTCTTTGCGCTCTTTTGTGGAGCACTCTTTTTCTTTGTAGATTTTTTTGCAGCCATCTCTGTGGTATGTTATAATGTAGTTCTGTGAATGAGTTAGTTTTCTTTCGTGTAGAAGTCGATGAGGCGGTTGAGTGCGCGCTGACACACGGCGCAGAACGTTGGGTGTTCGTTGGTGCGCATACGGCAGTTTTCGAAAGCGCGCCAAACGCCCTTGCTTTGGTAGCCAGCTCCTTCGTAAACACCTATCTTCTCGCTCCGTCCATCGGCCGATGGCGGGGTAGGGATGGGGGTGCCTGCGGGCAGCATATCTTGCCACTTCTGCGAGAAGTCGCAAAGCGTCGTGAGGTTTTGCTCCCAGGGCTCGGTGTCGGCGTAGTAGGTTTCTTCGTACTGATCGTCGTAGGCATACTCGTCGGCCAGGCCGCCGAAACTATGACCAAACTCGTGGACAACGACGGGGTGGAAGGCACGGTGGTTGGCGGTGGTGAGCGTGTAGCTATTGTAGATGCCGCCGCCGCCGTAGTAGTCGCTGTTGGCCAAGATGATGATGTGTTCGTAGGGAATGCCCGAAAGCTGGTCGTTGAGGCTTTGCAGGTTGAGCGT
This sequence comes from uncultured Prevotellaceae bacterium, assembly GCA_900317635.1. GTDB lineage: Bacteria > Bacteroidota > Bacteroidia > Bacteroidales > Bacteroidaceae > Alloprevotella. The sequence continues at coordinate 99,791 of ONHN01000002.1, forward strand.
AGTGAGGTAGCGGTCGCTGTAGAAAGTGTTATAGTGGCTACCGAGTGCCGTCTCTTTCCACGTGGCGCGTTGCGGAATGCTCACGCCCGAGTCGTGGCTGGGCAGGGCTACGGCTACGAAGTTGAAGCAATCTTTTCGCGAAGCAAAGGGTTCGTGGTTGAAGATAGAGGCGACAGCTTCTTCGGCTTTCTGATAGAAGAGGTCGGCTTCTTTCGCCGTATAGCCTTCGGCCACGATGGCCACGTCAATCTTCTCTGCAGCACTGCCGCTTTGGTGGATATAGCGATGCGGTGCTACGGGACGCGCATCGAGGTTGCGGATGAGCGAGTCGTCGGGTCGAACGACGTGACTCATTTCGGCTTGTACGCGGTTGTGGAAATCGACGAGGCGCACTGTGAGACGCACCGAGTCGAGCGGCATGGGTAACAGGAAAACGTTTTCGAAGGCCCGCCGTGTGTGGGTGGCCTCTTCCGTGTTGAGCCATTCCTGGAAGAGCGTGCTGAAACTCGTGCGATAGAGCGTGCGGCCTGTGCGTGCATCGGTCATCGTCAGCGTCCCGTTGCCGGCGAGAGCCAGGCTGTCGAGGTGGTGTCGGCGTCCCGCCCAACCTTTCAGGCTGTTGAGGCGCGCGAGGCTTATCTCCTGGTGTTTCGTGTCGCCACAGAATAGGTAGTCGGCACGCAGCGTGCGACTAAAGTCAAGGTGCGCCGTTTGTGCTACGGTAAGCAGACAAACGAATAAAGAGGCGATAAATGTGTAGTATCTTAGCTTCATAAAACGTTTCATTGGCGTTTTGGTTTTCAGCTTGCAAAGATAATACAAAATGCGCGAAAAATGAAACGTTTTCTCATCTTTTTATTGTTCGTAAGTGACAAGTGACAAGGAGAAGCCCCTCTCTCCCCCGCCCCCTCTCTTCCCGAGAGGGCGAGAGGGGAGTAGATACTAACTCTACGTTGTAATCTTTGGGTTCAGAGAGCAGTTGTTTTGTAGTGGAATGTAGTGCCTGTAGTGGTTAACCCCTTAGCGCACTTGTATTCGTGCAATCCGTCACCATTCGTAAATTTCGTGGTTCAAACTTTCCGCAAAATTCATCGGCGTTGCCAACTCGTCACTTGTCACTAAAAGTGCCACTTATTCCCACTGCTTGCTATCTAAAACGATTTCCTTTCCTTGGCAGAAGCGGTGGGCTATTTGGCGGTCGTCGCCGATGTAGATGAAGCGCTCGAGGCGTTGGAGGGTCGTGTATTCGTCGGGGTGGAGCGTGTTGTCGTCGATGACGAGTGCGTCGAAGTCGTAACCCTTTTCGAAGCTACCCACTTTGCCAAAGAATGTGCCTCCCGCTTTTGTAGCCATCCAGAATGCCTCTGAGAGCGAGAGGAAGGGTAGGGCGTGGTTGCGCTGATAGTGCATTTTGCTGATTTGAATGGCATAGACCATCATACGGAAGATGCTGATGTCGTGACCGCCACTGACATCGCTACCGAGGCCCACGTTGATGCCATCGTTGAGGTAGGTGCGTATGGGGGCCATTCCCGATGCCACGTTGAGGTTCGACGTGGGGCAGTGGGCCACGAGTACGCCTTGCTCTTTCATAAGGAGTCGTTCCTTCTCGTCGCTCCAAACGCAGTGGGCCATAATGGTGGGTGTTTGTCCGAAAAGTCCGTAGCGCATATAGGCATCGCCGTAACCGTCGCTGTCGGGTTCAAGTTGGCGTACGAGTTCTATTTCGCCTAAGTTTTCAGAAAGGTGCGACTGGACGGGGAGGTTGTATCGTTGGGCTATGTCGGCGCAAGCGCGCAGCAACTCGGGCGTGCACGAGGGGATGAATCGCGGCGTGATGATGGGGCGCACCAAGTCCTGCGGATTATTGTAGGCCTCAATAAGCGAGAGCATACCGCTGACGGCCTCCTCTACGGGTTCTTGAAGTGCTTCGGGACAGTTGCGGTTCATAGCCACTTTGCCCACGTAGGCTCCCATGCCAGCCTGTTTGAAAAGCTCCATCAAGCGGCGCGTGCTTTCGGTGTGGATGGTGGCGAACGTGACGGCGCGCATCGTGCCCATTTTCCAGAGTTGGTAAACGAAACGGCGGTAGATGCGCTCGGCGTAGTCGATGTTGCTGAACTTCGTCTCTTCGGGGAACGTATAGTTCTCGAGCCACGGGAGGAGCTCCAAGTCCATAGCGATGCCTTGGTTGTGGAACTGCGGTGCATGCACGTGCATGTCGTTCATGGCGGGGATGAGGAGCTTATTGCCAAAATCAACAACTTCGGCATTGGGGCAGCCAAGGTCTTCCCTTTGGGCTGCAATCCCCTGCACGCGCCCTTCGTCAACGGCAATGTATCCGTTTTCAAGGACTTCAAAACGTTCGCGCTGTTTAGTATAAATAATGTGTGCTTTATATACTTTCATAATAAGATTTTGTGATCTGAGTAATCGGAGTGATCGGTGAGGCTGACAGCACTCGTCACTATTTGGCCGTTTCTTTACCAGAGCGTTTCTCGCGATGATACGAGCGGTAGGTGTCGAGCGGAATTTCAACGTCGGGTTCTATCAAGGTGCCAGAAGCTGGCAGGCGGAAGCGCAAGTACTTGATATTGATGCCGCGCGCTATCCATTGCTGTTCGTAGTAAGTTTGGATTTTCGACAGAGCTTTTGCCTCTTCATTACCCATGGACGCTTCGGCATAAACGTCTTCAATGCAACACTCCAAGGGGATGTTGTTGGCTGAGCAAACGTAGCGCGTATAGGTGAAGAGGAATTGCGAGTCGGTCTTTAGGTGTATCATGCCGCCGTCGGGCATGATGTGCCGGTAACGTTCGAGGAAGAAGGTGGACGTGAGGCGCTTGGAGGGTTTCTTCATTTGCGGGTCGCAAAACGTGAGCCATAGTTCGCTCACCTCGCTGGGTGCAAAGAAGCGGTCGATAAACTCTATCTGCGTACGCAGGAATCCCGCATTCGTCAGGCCGTCCTGCATGGCCTCGCGTGCACCGTGCCACATGCGAGCCCCTTTGATGTCAACGCCGATGAAGTTTTTATGAGGAAATTCGCGCGCCAGTCCTACGGTGTATTCCCCACGGCCACAACCAAGTTCAAGCACCAGAGGCTGACCGATAGGAAGCTGTGCATAGAGCGAAGAGGCTTTCAGGCCGTCTTCGGGTCTTGATGAAGGTGAACAAGCCTCGTCATATCTGACGGTGTGTTCATAGACGTTAGGTAGTGCGGACATTTCCGCAAATTTCTGTAACTTACCTTTTCCCATCTTCTATAATTTTATTGATGTCGTCTTCAGTCTTCATCAGTTGCTTACGGCACAACGTGATAAGCTCTTTTGCTTCGCGCAACAAGTCGGAGAGGTTTTCGAGCTTCGTCTCGCCACTTTCCAGTGCTTGCACAATCTGTTCGACGCGCGCCATAGCTTGTTCGTAGGATATTTTCTTTTCCATTTTCTGTGTTGTCTGACTTTATGTTCGCGAAGCAAAGTTAGTGCAAACCGATTGTAAATACAAAACTTTGTTTTAACTTTCTTGATTTATTGCTGAGGCGTAGGTGAAAGATGATACGCTCGCTCAAGTTTTTTTGCGATGAAGTACACTTTTTTCAATAAAAACTTTTTCATTTATGGGATTTAGTGTATCTTTGCGCTTGCAGTTGTGCTTATAAAGCCGCGCGTGCGCATTAAAATGTTTGTATTTCAAGCAGATAGCACGCGTTTGTTAGACTAAATACATAAAACACGCTATATGGACACTAACCAACAAACTGGTCGCATTTCGCAGATTATCGGTCCCGTCGTTGACGTAAGTTTTGAGACGAACGGACGCCCAGCCAGCGAGGTGCTTCCGAAAATCCACGAAGCTCTTGAAGTGACCCATCCCGATGGTCGCAAAATTGTTATTGAGGTGCAGCAGCACCTTGGTGAAGACACCGTGCGCACGGTGGCCATGGACAACACCGACGGTCTGCAGCGCGGCCTTGAGGTTGTTAGCCTTGGATCGCCTATCACGATGCCCACAGGCGACCAGATTAAGGGACGCATGATGAACGTGATTGGCGAAACCATCGACGGCCTTCGCCCAGTTAGCAAAGAGGGTTCCGCTTATCCCATTCACCGCGAAGCGCCCGACTTCCAAGAGTTGAAGACCAGCCAGGAAGTGCTCTATACAGGCATCAAGGTGATTGACCTGCTTGAACCTTATTCTAAGGGTGGTAAGACGGGCTTGTTTGGCGGTGCCGGTGTAGGTAAGACGGTGCTCATCATGGAGCTTATCAACAACATTGCCAAAGGTCACGATGGCTTCTCGGTCTTTGCGGGCGTGGGCGAACGTACCCGTGAGGGTAACGACCTGCTGCGCGAAATGATTGAGAGCGGCGTTATTAAATATGGTAAGGCCTTCGAAGAAGCTATGGAACGCGGCGAGTGGGACCTTTCGAAAGTTGACTACGATGAAGTGGCTAAGAGTCAGGCCACGTTGGTCTATGGTCAGATGAACGAGCCGCCTGGAGCACGTTCGAGCGTGGCCCTGAGCGGATTGTCTATTGCTGAGAGCTTCCGCGATAGCGGTGCTGCAGAAGGTAAGCAGACCGACATCCTTTTCTTCATTGACAACATTTTCCGTTTCACGCAGGCCGGTTCTGAGGTGTCCGCCTTGCTGGGCCGTATGCCGAGTGCCGTAGGTTATCAGCCTACGTTGGCCAGTGAGATGGGTGCCATGCAGGAACGCATTACGTCGACCAAGAATGGTTCTATCACCAGTATCCAGGCCGTTTACGTGCCTGCCGACGACTTGACTGACCCTGCTCCCGCCACCACCTTTACGCACCTTGACGCCACGACGGTGCTTTCGCGTAAGATTACGGAGCTTGGTATCTATCCCGCCGTTGACCCGCTGGCCTCTACCAGTCGTATCCTCGACCCGAACGTTATTGGTCAAGAGCACTACGACTGCGCCCAACGCGTGAAGCAGATACTGCAGAAGTACAACGAATTGCAGGATATCATAGCCATCCTCGGTATGGACGAGCTTTCCGATGAAGACAAGCTCACCGTGAACCGTGCACGCCGCGTACAACGCTTCCTCTCGCAGCCCTTCACCGTGGCCGAGAAGTTTACGGGTGTTCCTGGCGTGATGGTGCCCATTGAAGAAGTCATCCGTGGTTTCAATATGATACTCGATGGCGAAGTAGACTACCTGCCCGAACAGGCATTCCTCAACGTCGGCACCATCGACGATGCTTTTGAAAAGGGACGCAAACTGCTCGAAAGTGCAAAATAATGGCAAAAGAAGTAAAACGACAAGATGGTAACGCCGTTGAGTGGACCATGTCCCCTACGGCCTTGCACGTCACCATAGTCAGCCCTGAGCAAACACTCTACGAGGGAACCGTTGAAAGCATCATCGTTCCTGGCGAGAAAGGCCGTTTTGAAGTGCTGAAGGGTCATGCCCCCATCATTTCAAGCCTTACGGCTGGAAGCGTGGTGTGTGCAGGCAGCAATCCCTTCGAGTTAGAAATTAAAGGTGGATTCGTAGAAGTGGCCCACAACTGGGTGTCGCTTTGCGTAGAAGAATAACGATGAAGCACTGGCCAGTCCTCGCCATAGCCCTTATGGGCATCGTACTCTTCCTTGCAGAGTTTCTTTGTGTGGAGAGAGAACCCGACAGTGTTTGGCTTCTTGCCGCTATTAGCTTGTTGCCAATGCTCTGCTTTGCGGGGCTGACGGTGCTGGAGCTTAAGGCGGTTGGTCAAAAACGACAGGCCCAAAGTGGCACGCTGATAGGTGCCTATATGCTGTTTAAGGGGCTGCGCTTACTGCTGACCATCGTTGCGGTGGCTATATATATATATGTAGGGGCACCGCTCCGCCTGCTTTTTGTGTGCAATGTCTGCATCCTCTTCGTCGTAGCTTTGGCCGCCACCAGCGTTTGCCATCTTCGGGCCGAGCGAAAAGAGTCAATTTCAATCGATAAGTAGGCTGAAACTCTTGTCAATCAAAATATCGAATAATGAAATATCATCAACAAATAAAGTTGCGTCGTCTCTACACCGTCTTGACTTTGTTCTTGCTATTGGCCATACCGCAAACAACGCTGGCCAATGAGCAAGAGAGTGAAGACATTAACGTGCAGAAGATTATCTTCGACCACATGAGCGATGCTTATGAATGGCACCTTTGGGGACACACGCACATTCCGCTGCCTGTCATTGTGAAGCACCACGAAGGCGGCTGGGAGGTGTTTAGTTCGGCTCGTTTCCACGAGAGTGCCGATGGAACCTACAACGGCTTCTACATTGACCACGAGCGTAAAGACAAGGTTTACGAGCGCGGTTACGATGACCGCCCATGGGACATCAGCATCACGAAGGACGTTGTTCAGATATGGATTAACATCGCCGTGATGTTGCTTATCTTCATTCCTTGTGCACGTTGGTATAAGAAGCGGCAGGCAGAGGATGCGCACGCAGCTCCGAAAGGATTTCGCGGTGCCGTAGAGATGCTCGTCATGTACATCCACGACGATGTCATTAAGGCCTGCATTGGTGAGCGCCATTACCGCCGCTATGCCCCCTATCTGCTCACGGTTTTCTTCTTCATCTTCGTGACGAACCTCATGGGGCTGATACCCATCTTCCCTGGTGGTTCCAACGTGACGGGTAACCTCAGCATCACGCTCTTGCTGGCCGTGGGGACTTTCCTGCTGGTCAACATCTTTGGCAACAAAGAGTATTGGAAGGAAATCCTTTGGCCCGACGTACCGATGATGATGAAATGCCCCGTGCCCTTGATGCCCGTGGTTGAAATCATTGGTATCTTCACGAAGCCCTTTGCCTTGATGATGCGTCTCTTCGCCAATATGTTTGGCGGCCATACGGTTATCTTGTCGCTGACGTGCCTCATCTTCATCACTTTCAAGGTGAGCGTGGGCATGGGGTCGTCTATGACGGTGGTGAGCTTTTTGATGCTCATCTTCATGAACTGCCTTGAACTGCTCGTGGCCTTCCTGCAAGCCTACGTCTTCACGATGCTCTCGAGCGTGTATATTGGCTTGGCGCATCCTGAGCACCATGCCAAATAATGAGAAAATAGAAATCAAAATCATTAACAAATAAAAAACTTAACAACTATGTTAGCAATTCTTGAAGCAGCAGCAGCTGCAGGTATCGCAAAAATGGGTGCCGGTATCGGCGCAGGTCTCGCAACTATCGGTGCAGGTCTTGGTATCGGTCGCATCGGTGGCAGTGCCATGGAAGCCATTGCACGCCAGCCCGAAGTGAAAGGCGACATCATGACCAACATGATCATTGCCGCAGGTCTTATTGAAGGTGTGGCTCTGTTCTCGGTTGTAGTCTGCTTGCTCACCGTGCTGGGATAATCATCCCGTTCCGTTCTGCCCCACGCCGGGGAGGACGGGGTTAATAGTAAGATAAGTTTTAACATCTGCCCTGAGGTCCCCTACGATACTCCTTTGACGTTGAGTCTGAGGCCAACGAGGGGAGCGTGAAGAAGGGCAAATAAGGATTACTATGGGAAATTTGCCATCCATATTGACTCCCGACTTCGGCTTGCTCTTCTGGATGTTGGTGTCTTTCCTCGTCGTGTTCCTCCTATTGGCCAAGTTTGGCTTTCCAGCCATCGTCAAGGCCGTTGAGGAGCGCAAAAACTTCATCGACGAGAGTCTGAAGAACGCCCGCGAAGCCAACGAAAAGTTAGCCGGCATCAAGACCGAGAGTGAGAACCTCCTGCGTGATGCGCGCGAGAAACAAGCGCAAATCATTAAGGAAGCGATGGCGACCCGCGACGGTATCATCGCCGAAGCCCGCGAGAAAGCGCAGGCCGAAGGACGTGCGCAACTCGAAGAGGCCAAGAAAGCGATAGAGGCCGAGAAGGAAGTTGCACTTCGCGACATCCGCTCGCAGGTTGCAGACCTCTCTGTGCAAATTGCAGAGAAAGTGATACGCCGCAAGCTCCAGGCTGATGGCGAGCAAGAGAAGTTTATTGAGCGTATGCTGAATGATATAAAGTGACAAGTGACAAGAAAGTGACGAGTGAGAAACCGCACCAGCCACAATATCCACTGCACTCGCAGCGACAGTTAGCAAGTGGCAACTTTTGCGACACAGACCATGTGCAAAGCTGCTTGCTCGGTGTTTAGCTAATGCGGCCCTTGTGGTGGGTTAAAAGGGATGCAGCGTCATCGAGTTTCATTCGTTATAGCTCCGTGTCCGTCATGGTTTCTCGAAACCCTAAACTTTCTTTCAGTCTTTCATCTTTCAACCTTTTTAGACATGGATATAGGTATCATTTCAACACGCTACGCCAAGACGCTTCTTCGTTTTGCCACAGACAATAAGGAAGGCGACAAGGTTTATGCAGAAATGCAGACGTTGGCCGAGAGCTTTCGGCAGGTTCCTGCCTTGCAGCAAACGTTGCTAAATCCTGTATTGACAGCGAAGCAGAAAGAGGAAATCCTTATCTGCGCTGCCGTGGGAAAAGAAACTTGCTCCACAACGACGTGTCGGTTTCTACAACTTGTTGTGCAGAACAAGCGCGCTGACCTCATGATGTTTATTGCCAATACGTTCGTTGAACTTTACCTAAAGAGCAAAAACCTCATCAAAGGTCGCCTTGTTGTTCCAACCACTGTCAGCGAAGGCATACAAGCCAAATTGCGTAAAATGGTTGAAGACCGCACCCGCAGCAAGGTGGAGTTCTCAACCGAAGTGGATCCAGCATTGGGTGGCGGTTTCGTACTCGAATACGACACCTATCGCCTCGATGCCAGCCTGCGCACGCAAATGCAGGAATTGCGTCGAACTCTTGCATAGCACCGTTTTCCCGCAGACAGCTTTTTCTGTGAAGGTGTATGGCGGGCACTAATAACGAAATTAAAGATTGCCTCTATAAGTCCTCAACGTGTTTACATCCCTATCACATGACGGGCGAGGCTGTTAGTTTTTATGAATAATATTAAGCCAAGTGAAGTTTCCGAAGTTCTCTTAGGGCAACTTAAGAACGTAGGAACGAACGTACAGTTTGAAGAGGTTGGTATCGTGCTGACTATCGGCGACGGTGTGGCTCGTATTCACGGCCTTACCAACGTAACCGAAAACGAACTGATACAGTTTGAAAACGGCGTGATGGCCGTGGCGATGAACCTTGAAGAAGATAACGTCGGCGCCGTGCTGATGGGTCCTTCCGAAGGTATCAAAGAGGGTCAGAGTGTGAAGCGCACAGGCCGCGTTGCTTCAATTGAAGTGAGCGAAGAAATGTTGGGCCGCGTTATCAACCCGCTCGGTAAGCCCCTCGACGGTGGTGCTGAAATAGGCGGCGAGAAGTTCCTTATGCCCCTCGACCGCAAAGCACCAGGTGTGATATATCGTCAGCCCGTAGACCAGCCGTTGCAAACAGGCCTGAAAGCTGTCGACTCCATGATTCCTATCGGACGCGGTCAGCGCGAGCTCATTATCGGCGACCGTCAGACGGGTAAGACAGCCATCGCCATCGACACAATTATCAACCAGCGCGAAAGCTTCGAGCAGGGCGACCCCGTCTATTGCATCTACGTGGCCATCGGACAGAAAGCATCTACTGTTGCTGCCACCATGCAGACGCTAAAGAAGTTCGGTGCTATGCCCTACACGATTATTGTTAGTGCTACGGCCTCCGAACCTGCCGCCTTGCAATACTTTGCTCCCTTTGCCGGAGCTGCTATCGGCGAGTTCTTCCGCGATCGTGGTAAGCACGCCCTCGTAGTTTACGACGACCTTTCGAAGCAGGCCGTTGCCTATCGTGAGGTATCGCTCATCTTGCGCCGTCCCTCTGGACGCGAAGCTTATCCCGGCGACGTCTTCTATCTCCACAGCCGCCTGTTGGAGCGTGCCGCTAAAATCAACGAGCAGCAGGAGGTGGCCGAAAAGATGAACGATCTGCCCGCTTCGATGAAAGGCCACGTAAAAGGTGGCGGTTCGCTTACCGCCCTGCCTATCATCGAGACGCAGGCTGGTGACGTTTCGGCCTATATTCCCACGAATGTTATCTCTATCACCGACGGACAGATTTACCTCGACACGAACCTCTTCAACCGTGGTCAGCGTCCCGCCATCGACGTTGGTATCTCCGTGAGTCGTGTGGGCGGTGCGGCACAGATTAAGCCCATGAAGAAAGTGGCTGGTACGCTGAAAATCGACCAGGCTCAGTATCGCGAGCTTGAGGCTTTTGCCAAGTTTTCCAGCGATATGGACCCCGTGACGGCTATGACCATTGATCGCGGACGTAAGAACAACCAGCTGCTCATCCAGAAGCAGTACAGCCCTATGTCAGCCGCCGAGCAGGTAGCCATTCTCTATTGTGGCACGCGCGGATTGCTTCGCGATGTACCCGTAGAAAGCGTTGGCGAGTTCCAAACGAACTTTCTTCAAATTATGCGCACCAGCTACAAAGAGACGGTTCTCGACCCCATTCGTGCAGGCAAGTTCACCGACGACGTCATTGCCGCCATCGAGAAGGTGGCAGCCGATGTAGCCGGGCAGTATAAATAAATAACGGATTGTCCCTCCAAACTCAGTGGCTTGTTGCAGGCGTGAGTCTTCTCTCTCCCCTGCAAGAAGGCCACAGAGCGGGACGTTTATTCTATGCCAAGTCTAAAGGAAGTAAAAAACAGGATAAATTCCGTCAATAGCACGCGTAAGATTACGAGTGCTATGAAGATGGTTGCGTCTGCCAAGCTCCATTCCGCGCAAAAGTCTATTGAGAGCATGCGGCCTTATGAGACGCGCCTCAACAGGATAATGAATACGTTCATTAGCACTATTGAGGGCGATGTCTCTTCTCCCTACGCCGTTGCACGTCCTGTAGAACGCGTGGCTATTGTAGCGTTTACGTCGAACTCAAGCCTTTGTGGCGCGTTCAACAGCAACGTAATCAAAGAGCTTCGAAACAAAATTACGCAATATCAAGAACGCGGCATACAGGTCGTCGCCGTTTATCCGCTTGGCAAGAAAGGCCTTGAAGCCGTGCGCAAAGCCGGCATCGAAGCCGATGACTATTCGGCCATGTTAGACCATCCCGCCTATGCCGCAGCAGCCGACGTGGCACAGGAGCTGATGGATAAGTTTGCCGCTGGCGAGATAGACCAAGTTGACTTCATCTACCACCACTTTAAGTCCGCAGGTACGCAAGTGCTCACACAAGAGCAGTTCTTGCCTATAGACTTGAAGGGTATTGAAGCGGGCGTGGCAGGCGAAACGGAAGGTGGCTGGCTTAACGACTACATCGTTGAGCCGTCAAAAGAGGAACTCATCGTGAAGCTCATTCCTAAAGCGCTCCATCTGAAACTTTTCACCGCCTTGCTCGACAGCCTTGCCAGCGAGCACGCTGCCCGCGTGATAGCCATGCAAGTAGCCACGGACAATGCCGACGAGCTCCTGCACGACCTCACCTTGCAATACAACAAGACGCGCCAGCAAGCTATTACTGCCGAATTGCTCGACATCGTTGGTGGCTCTATGCAGTAACTCATTCCATACCTAACAGCAGACGAGGTTGTTTCAATAGGGAAACAACCTCGTCTGCTGTTATTGCTTGTTTTGTTGCGCGCGCTGATTGGCAGGATTGCTGCTTGGTGCATGTTGCGGAGTTTCTGCGGGAATAATGACAGTGCCGGGAAGTGCCTCGATAGTAGGTGCTTCGTCGTCGGGCGTAGTCCCTTCCAACTCGTCTTCGGGAGCAGGAACGAGGTGCTTGCCCTCTTTTCCATCTTCAAATCCAGCTGCATAACCGGTAGCATAGCCCTTTTTATAGGCTCTTTGTTCCACGCGCGTAGGGAAACTGTTGTCGTCGTTGTAGGCAGCGTGGGGGGTGTCGGCAGCACCGTCGTCAAGGCCTGCCAGGTAGCCATCGTCGTGTCCCGCTGTCTCGGCGGGTCGCGGATCGACCGTGATTTCAACGGGTTTCACCTTTACGCGGGGCGTATCGGTGACGGCTGGCAGTACTTCGGGAGCGACTGTCGTATCGGGCACGGCAATATTCTGCGCATAGTGGCGCAGGCGCTTTGCTTCGGCTGCTTCGGGATAAATGTCGGCGTAAGCAGGCGAACGGCGGTCGCTCTCCGTCTTTAGAAAGACGATGAGTACTCCGCTGATCAAGCAAACCAGTATTAACAACGCAGCTTGTATGCGCGAAGGGCCGTTAGGATTTTTCATCGGTTGTTTCTTACAGTATAATATTATATATGTACGCGCGCGCGAGGGCGGCACTTTATATTCTATGGCGCTGTTTTCCGCCTGCATCCATGCGCAGGAAGATGAAAATGAGCAACGTGAACCCCCACAGGCTTGAGCCGCCATAGCTGAAGAAGGGTAGGGGAATGCCGATGACGGGGGTAAGACCCATTACCATGCCCACGTTGATGAAGAGGTGGAACAGCAAAATGCTAAAGACGCAATAGCCATAGACCCGGGCGAATGGTGCATGCTGGCGTTCGGCGAGATACAGCAAGCGAAGGATGAGGGAGAGGTAGAGCAGCAGAACGACTGACGAACCAATGAAGCCTTGCTCTTCGCCCACGGTGCAGAAGATGAAGTCAGTGTCTTGTTCGGGCACGTACTTCAGCTTGGTTTGTGTCCCGTTCATGAAGCCTTTGCCCGTCAGACCGCCAGAGCCGATGGCAATCTTGCTTTGGTTGACGTTGTAGCCAGCATCTTTGGTGTCGGTCGTCGTACCAAGCAGGACGTTGATGCGTTTGCGCTGGTGGTCTTGCAAGACGTTGTTGAGCGCGTAGTCGGAGGTATAGAGTAGGGCTGTAGAGCCCAGCGCAAAGGCAGCTATGAAATAGTAGGGTTTAAGGTGCAACCCTAATCCGTGCCAAAAGAGGTATCCCGCACAGAAGATAATCCATGCCAGCTGTACCCATACGATGTCGTAGGACCAGAGCCAGCTAATGGCATACGCCACGACGTGAACGCCTAATCCCCATAGCAGCAGCCTAAGGGAATGAGGCGTGCGTGGCAAATAGACGCGCAGCAACCCGCACACGGACAGCCAGATGAAAATCAAGACACAGAATTGTCCTATCGTGGCATGCGAGTGGGGGAGTATGTCTTCAGCAAACCTAACGCCTACCACAAAGATAACAACAGCGGCAACGGCCGTGAAGAGAATGGCACCCGGCATGCCTTCGCGATAGAACATCAGGAAAAAGGAAAGACAGACGAGAGCCGACCCCGTCTCTTTCTGCATCACGATGAGACCCATGGGGAGCAGCACGAGTCCCGCCGCCCGCATCAGCCGTCGATAGTTGGAAAGCGTATAACCGTATTGCCCGATGAGTTTTGATAGGGCCAGTGCCGTGGCGCATTTTGCAAACTCCGCCGGTTGCAGGTTCATGAAGCCTAAGCTAATCCACGACCGCGACCCCTTGATGTCTTTGGCTATGAAGGGCGTGACGAAGAGCAGGACGAGCATGCCTATGTAGATGACGACGGCGAGCTGGTCGAAGTATTTCTCGTCAACCATAAGCAGGAAAGAGGCCAGCCCCATGCTGCAGGCTATCCAAACAAGCTGTTTGCCGCTACGTGTTCCCCAGGAGAAGAAGTCGGTGTCTCCTATCTCGTGGCTCGCTCCGCAGATGCTGAACCAACCAGCAGCAAGCAGCACAAGGTAGATCAGTATGACTACCCAGTCGGCTCGAAATGCAGGGTTACCCGTTCGTGGTTGGCTGTTGTTGAACATAGCTTCTTTTTTAGAGTGGCAAGTGACGAGTTGCAGCAGCCCTTGTTCGTCGGCATAGCCAAACTTGTCACATATTAGGAGACCTTTTATCTCTCGTATCCGCCATAGTTGATGCGTGCGTTTTGCATGCGCGTGGCAGCGGCTTGCGAACCGGCAGAGAGTTTTCCGTTGATGTATTGCTCGATGATAAGTGCACCAATCGGTACGCCGAAGGTAGCACCGAACCCACCATTCTCAACGTAAACGGCCACGGCTATTTTGGGATCGTTCATCGGGGCGAAGCCCATAAAGGCCGAGTGGTCATGTCCTCGGTTTTGTGCCGTTCCCGTCTTTCCGCAAACTTCTATGCCTGGCAGGTTGGCACGTTTACACGTGCCGCCCAACACGGCTTTGCGCATGCCCTGCACGGCGTAGTCGTACCACTTTGCATCAACCATCGTGTAGTGGCGACAGGTATAGGTCGTGTCGAGTTGTCCGCCTTGAATTTTCTTCACGACGTGGGGCGTGTAGAACCATCCTCGGTTGGCCACGGTTGCTGCAAGGTTGGCAATTTGCAGGGGGGTGGCTGTCACCTCGCCTTGTCCGATGCTGATAGAGATGATGGACAGCGGGCCCCAGTCTTTGAGGTGGTCGGTGTAGTATTCGGCATTGGGTATCATGCCGCGCTTCTCGCCAGGCAGGTCTATGCCTAAGGCATAGCCATAGCCCATGCTGACCAGGTGGTCTTTCCAGCGCGTCATGGCAGCATCGCGCGAACCGTATTTCTGCTTGTCGGAGAGCATACGGTAGAGGTTCCAGCAGAAGTAGGCATTACACGATGTGGCAATGGCGGGTACGAGGGGGATGGGCGAACCGTGGCCGTGGCAACCGAGGTGCAGCCCTTTATAGTTGAAGCCGCGCGAGCAGGGGAATGCCATTTCGGGCGTAATGATGCCTTCTTGTAGTCCCAGCAGGGCCTGCGTTATCTTGAAAGTGGAGCCAGGCGGATAGGTTCCCATAATGGCTCGGTTGAGCATGGGTTTCATCGGGTCGCGCGTCAGCTGGGCATGCATCTTGCTGCGTTCGCGCCCCGACATCAGACGCGGATCGTAGGTTGGCGAAGAGGCCAGGCAAAGGATTTCGCCCGTTTTAGGCTCGATGGCAACCACAGCCCCCAGTTTGCCTTGCAACAAGCGTTCGGCCAAAGCTTGCAGTTTGTAGTCGATTGATAGCGTCAGGTTCTTGCCTGGGACGGGGATCTTGTCTAATTCGCCGTCGCGATAGTGACCTTTCACACGACCTCTGACGTCGCGCAGCAGGATAGTTAGTCCCTTTTCGCCACGCAGCTGCTTTTCGTAGGAACGTTCGATGCCCAGTTTCCCTATGAAGTCGCCAGCGCGGTAGTAGTCGTCCTTTTCTATATCGGAAGGGTTCACCTCGCCCACGTCGCCAAGGATATGAGCCGCAATGCCCGACGTGTAGTGTCTTACGCTGCGTTTCTCAATGCTGAAGCCGCGAAAGCGAAAGAGCTTTTCGCGAAGCATGGAGAACTCCTCGGGCAGTATCTGCGTCATAAAGACTTGCGGCGTATAGCGCGAATAGCCGCGCTGCTGCTTAATCTCCTCACAGCGCTTCTGATACTCCTCGGGCGTGATGCCGATGGTGCGACAAAAGTCAAGGGTGTCGATGCCTATTTGCTCGTTCATCGTCACCATAATGTTATAGGATGGTTCGTTATATACGAGCAGCGAGTCGTTGCGGTCGAAGATAAGGCCGCGCGAAGGGTAGATGACGTCGCGGCGGAAGGCGTTGCTGTCGGCATGCTTCTTATAGTCGTCGCTGACTATTTGCAGAAAGAACAGGCGGACAATGTAAATAAGCACAATGCCCACCGCTATGCCGGCAACTACAAAGCGTCGGCGAAAGAAGATGTTGTCTTGACTTTGGCTCACGACTTAGCATGTTTAGCACTGCCCAACGCTTCGAAAATAGCGATGAGCAGGAGGGTGAGCAACGTCGAGCCGAGCGTGTCGAGCAATAACGACAGCGGACGGAAGAACGTGAAACTTTCAAGGATGAAAAACAAGGCGTGGTGCAGCAGGACGGCAAAGAGCGCATAGCGCATGAAAGGCCACCATTCCATCGTACTTACCGACGGAAGGAGCATCGCGTCTTCATCGAAATCGCGAGGGACAAACAGGCGCAGCATAGGCGGCAGGACAAAAGCTAAAGCCGTTGTCGCAGCTGCCGCCATACCTGGCGTGTTGGTGAAGAGGTCGCACGTAAGACCTAAAAAGAAACCTGTCAGCAAAAAGGCCCAGCGCGGTGTGGTAGAAGGCAAAATGAGCAGAAGATACACGTAAGGCATAGGCGTTGCATAGCCAAAGAAATGGACGTGGTTGAAGACCACGGCTTGCAAACCCACAAGCAGCAACATCCAAAGAAGCCTATTAAAGAAGATATGTACCACGAGAATGCTTAGGGGGAATTATTTTACCGGTCGGTTGTTCACGTCGAGCGAGTCGAGCTGCTGCGCCTGTACGCGCAGGGAGTCTATCTCGGCGCGATAGGGCGTAGTTATTACAGCTACGTCGCGCAGGTTGGCAAAGTCGGTGCCAAGACGTACGTCGAGCCGATAGCTCTGTCCGTCAGAAGAGTTCTCTACTTTCGTCACGCGACCCACGAAGATGCCAGGAGGAAAGACCGTGCTGTAGCCGCTGGTCTCTATAATGGCACCACGTTTTACGTCGGCGTAACGAGGCACGTCGTCAACGTAGGCCGAGAGAAAGTCTTTGCCGTCCCATCCCAGCGAACCGAAATAGTTGGCACCGCGCACGCGGCAGCTGATGCTCGACTTGCGGTTGGTGGCGGGGATGACGAGGGCGTGGTGAGGAGCCGTCAGATAGACGATGCCCACCGCGCCCGTTCCGGCCACAACGCCCATCTCGGGGCGCACGCCGTCGGCCGAGCCACGGTCGATAACGAGGTAGTTGTAGGCGCGTTCGGCAGAATTGCTCACGACGTGGGCTTGTATGAGTTTATATCCAGCCAATGTCGCCCGCAGGGTAGGGCTGTCGGCAGTAGTGTCGTGGCGAAGCCGCAACAGCTCTTCGCGCAAGGCATTGTTCTGTTGTTCCAGCACGATGTTGCGCCGCGTCAGCTCGCCGTTCACCTCTCGCAACGAAAGAAATTGCTGTCCGCCCGTGTAGAGACCCGCCAACCTGGCTGTGGCACTGTTGGCTGCCGTAAACCACACACTGCCCTGATACGCGTTGAAGCTCACCAGCAGCCATACGCTGACAGCCTCGAGCAACAAAAAGAGTAGCCCGTAGCTGTAGCGACGTATGAATTCAAGAAAGGTATGCATGGAGCGGAAGCCTCTTCCCTGCCATTTCAGGGGAGAGAAGCGTCAGAGGGGAGAGTGTGAGGGTTCGCCTATCTCATCAGGAACGTATAGTCGTTAACGTGCTTTAGAGCCTTGCCCGTGCCCTTTGCCACGCAAAGCAGCGGCTCGTCGGCCACGTGGAAAGGAATGTGGATTTTGTCCGTCAGGCGTTTGTCGAGGCCGCGCAGGAGCGCGCCGCCGCCCGTGAGGTAGATGCCGTTGTGCACGATGTCGGCGTAAAGTTCGGGGGGCGTGGCTTCAAGGGCGTTGAGCACGGCCTGCTCTATGCGGGCGATGCTCTTCTCAAGGCAGTGGGCAATCTCCTGGTAGCATACGGGCACCTCCATGGGGAGCGCCGTGATGCGGTTAGGACCATACACCACGTAGTCTTCAGGAATGTTTTCCGTCAGGTCCGTCAGGGCTGCACCCACGTTAATCTTGATGCGTTCGGCCATGCGCTCACTGACTTTCACGTTGTGCTGTCGACTCATGTATTCCTGGATGTCAGCCGTGAAGTCGTCGCCAGCCATTTTGATGCTCGTATTCGTCACGATGCCGCCCAGCGAAATGACGGCAATCTCCGTTGTACCGCCACCTATATCGACAATCATGTTGCCCTCGGGCGCATTCACGTCGATGCCTACACCGATGGCGGCAGCCATAGGTTCATATATAAGGTATATGTCGCGTCCGCCAGCGTGTTCGGCACTGTCGCGCACGGCGCGTAGCTCCACTTCCGTCGAGCCGCTCGGCACGCCGATGACCATGCGTAGCTGTGGTGAAAACAGGTTTTTGCCTCTGTGCGCCATGCCTATCAGTCCGCGCATCATTTGCTCGCAGGCATTGAAGTCGGCAATCACGCCGTCGCGCAGCGGGCGTATTACGCGAATGCCGCTGTTGGCCTTTTCGTACATAAGTTTGGCCGGGCCGCCCACGGCGCGCACCTTGTCGGAGTGTTGGTCCATGGCGACAACCGATGGCTCTTCAACCACGATGTTGCCGTCGCCGTCAATGATGATGGTGTTGGCCGTTCCCAAGTCGATGGCCAGCTCCTGTGTAAAAGAGAAAAGTTTTCCGAATAAGCTCATAGCTGTGGCTTTATGCGTTTTTGGTATTGTCCTCGGTGCTTGGCGGCAGGCTGGCTGCGGCATTTGCTGTCCGAAAACATATTGCTGTTTGTGTCAAGAACAGTGCGCGTCAGCGCGTATTCAGCTGCAAAAATAACATTTTGACCGCGAAACGGATATGCGCCAGCTTCATTTTTTTTCTCAGATTGATGGAAATTCTGAAATTTGTGCCGTGCTGTTTCCTGTGGTGCGCAAACAAGGCAGTTGCTTCCACTCTGCACGAAGAGAGAAATCCTAATTCAAGTTTCGGATGTTGGAGGAGTTAATGGAGTTAAAGGAGTTAAAGAAGTTAAGGACGATACTTTTGATGCCCATGTAACATGCCTATAAGACTATCGTCTTTAACTCCTCAGCAGCCATAGGCTGCGATAACTCCTTCTAACTCCTTTAACTTTAAAAATTTGCAGGAACGCATGAAAATGCGTAAATTTGCGGCGCAAAAGAATGCACATACAACAACAAACATCCGATAAACACACACATTGCATGAGTTTGAAAATTATTGTACTTGCCAAGCAAGTGCCCGACACGCGCAACGTCGGCCCTGATGCCATGACGACTGAGGGGACGGTCAACCGCGCTGCGCTACCTGCCATTTTTAATCCAGAAGACATGAACGCCCTTGAACAGGCCCTGCGCCTGAAGGATGAGTTCCCCGGTTCAACGGTTCACCTCCTGACGATGGGGCCTGCCCGCGCAACCGACGTCATTCGCGAAGGCCTTTACCGAGGTGCCGACGGCGGCTACCTGCTCAGCGACCGCGCTTTTGCTGGTGCCGACACGTTGGCCACGAGCTATGCCCTGGCCACGGCGATACGCAAAATCGGCATGCCCGACATCGTGATTGGCGGACGCCAGGCCATTGACGGCGACACGGCACAAGTGGGACCTCAGGTAGCACAAAAGCTGGGCCTGAACCAGGTGACCTACGTCACGAGCATCGACAGCCTGAAAGAGGGTCGCATTACCCTGACGCGTCATATCGACGGCGGCGTGGAGCGCGTAGAGGCACCCCTGCCCTTGCTCCTTACAGTCAACGGCGATGCAGCACCTTGCCGCCCTCGAAACGCAAAACTGCTGATGAAGTACAAGCGCGCTACCGCACCTATGGAGCGCACCGAAAATATGCCCTACGCAGGGGAGTACGAAAAGAAACCATACCTCACCGTGACGCAGTGGACCGTGGCCGACATCGACGGCGACTACGAGCAATGTGGCCTTTCGGGCAGCCCGACGAAGGTAAAGGCGGTGCAGAACATCTCGTTCAAAGCGAAAGAAAGCAAGCGTCTCACGGCTGCCGATGCAGACGTTGAGGGACTGATTAAAGAATTGCTGGCCGACAACATTATTGGATAAAGTGTACTAAGTTAGTGTTGGAAGGTTGAAGGGTTGAAAGCCCGAAAGAAACGCAATCCTCGGCCCGTTTTAACGTCCAACGCTATAATCCCATACGAATATAATATATATATGAACAACGTTTTTGTTTACTGTGAGACGGAAGGGGCTACGATAGCCGAAGTCTCTCAAGAACTCCTGACGAAGGGTCGCAAGCTGGCTAACGAGCTGGGGGTGCAGTTGCACGCCGTCGTAGCAGGCAGCGACATTAAAAATAAAGTGGAGAAGCAAATTCTGCCTTATGGTGTTGACAAGCTTTTCGTCTTCGACGCACCAGGGCTTTTTCCCTACACCTCCAAACCGCATACCGACATCCTCGTAGAACTCTTCAAACGCGAAAAACCGCAGATTTGCTTGATGGGTGCCACGGTGATAGGGCGCGACCTCGGACCCCGTGTCAGCTCTTCGCTCACCAGCGGATTGACGGCCGACTGCACACAACTCGAAATTGGCGACTACGACGACAAGAAAGCTGGCCGCCACTACGAAGGCTTGCTCTATCAAATTCGTCCGGCCTTCGGCGGCAACATCGTGGCTACGATTGTTAACCCCGACCATCGTCCGCAAATGGCCACGGTGCGTTCGGGCGTGATGAAAGCCGAAGTGCTCGATGAGGCCTACGCAGGTGAAGTGGTCTATGAAGACGTGGCAGCTTTCGTACCTGCCGAGGACTACGTGGTGAAGGTGATAGAGCGCCACGTAGAAGCTGCAAAAAACAACCTTAAAGGTGCTCCCATCATCGTAGCTGGCGGCTATGGTGTGGGTTCTAAAGAGGGCTTCGACCTCCTGCGCCGATTAGCCAAGGAGCTTCATGGCGAAGTGGGAGCCAGTCGTGCTGCCGTCGATGCCGGTTTTTGTGAACATGACCTGCAAATCGGCCAGACCGGTGTCACTGTGCGCCCCAAAGTCTATATCGCTTGCGGCATCAGCGGTGCTATTCAGCACGTGGCAGGCATGAAGGAGAGCGGTATCGTCATTTCTGTCAATACCGACCCCGCCGCACCCATCAATGCCATTGCCGACTATGTCATCACGGGAAGCGTGGAGGACGTAGTACCCAAAATGATTAAGTATTATAAGGAAAATAGTAAGTAAAGAAAGCAACAAGTTGACAAGTGACGAGTTACAACTTGAAGTTACTTAGGGGCGCTTATCGCTATATCGGCGTAGCCCACATGTCACTTGTAAACGCTCAAAAATCCTATGGCTAACTCATATAAAGACCATCCCGAGCTACGATTTGAGCTCAACCACCCCATGATGAAGCGTATCGTGGAACTGAAAGAACGCAACTTCCGCGATAAAGACGCATTCGACTATGCGCCGCAAGACTTTGCCGACGCTATGGACAGCTACGACCGCGTGTTGGAAGTAGTGGGCGATATCACGGCCAATATCATCGGCGAAAACGCTGAAAGCGTTGACCTTGAAGGGCCCCACCACGAAGGCAACCGCGTGCGCTATGCCAGCGGCACCACCGCCAACATGCAGGCCATGGTCTGCGCTGGTATGAATGGCATGACGATGCCCCGACGCTATGGCGGACTGAATTTCGCCATGACGCCCTACACGATGTGTGCTGAAATCGTAGCTTCGAAAGATGCTGGATTCAGCAACATCTGGAGCTTGCAGGACTGCGTAGAAACCCTCTACGAGTTTGGATCTGAAGACCAACACCAGCGTTTCATCCCTCGCGTTTGCGCCGGCGAAACGATGTCGATGGACCTCACCGAACCCGATGCTGGTAGCGACCTGCAAAGCGTGATGCTCAAGGCCACCTACGACGAGAAGGAAGACTGCTGGCGACTGAACGGTGTGAAGCGCTTCATCACCAATGGCGATGCCGACATCCACCTCGTGTTGGCGCGTTCCGAAGAAGGCACCACCGACGGACGCGGCCTTTCTATGTTTATCTACGACAAGCGCCAGGGCGGTGTCAACGTGCGACGCATCGAAAACAAACTGGGCATTCACGGCTCGCCTACTTGCGAACTCGTCTATAAAAACGCAAAGGCAGAGCTCTGCGGTAGCACGCGCCTCGGCTTGATAAAGTACGTCATGGCACTGATGAACGGTGCGCGCCTCGGCATTGCAGCCCAGAGTGTCGGCATCTCGCAAGCTGCCTACGACGAAGGCCTGGCCTATGCGCAGGACCGCGAGCAGTTTGGCAAGAAAATCATTGAGATGCCCGCCGTTTACGATATGCTGGCACGCATCAAGGCCAAGCTCGATGCTGGTCGCGCCTTGCTCTACCAGTGTAGCCGCTACGTAGATATATATAAGGCACTCGACGACATCGCCCGCGAACGCAAGCTCGAGGCCGACGAAAAGCAAGAGCAAAAGAAGTTTGCACGCTTGGCCGATGCCCTCACGCCCCTGGCTAAGGGCATGAACTCCGAGTATTGCAACCAAAACACCTACGACGCACTCCAAATTCATGGCGGCTCGGGCTTTATGCTCGACTATCCCATACAGCGCTACTATCGCGATGCTCGCATCACGTCTATCTACGAAGGTACCACGCAGTTGCAGGTAGTAGCCGCCATTCGCTACGTCACCAACGGCACCTATCTTTCGATGATTCGCGAGTGGGAACAAGCCGAGGTTTCCGATGCCTTGAAGCCTCTTCAAGCACAAGCCGTGAAGCTGGCCGACCGCTACGAGCAGGCCGTGGCACGCGTAAAGGAAGCTGCCAACCAGAGCTATCAAGACCTCTGCGCACGTCACCTCGTCGAGATGGCTGGCGAACTCATCATGCTTCACCTCTTGCTCCACAACGCTACGCAGGCACCCGAGCTCTTTTTGAAATCTGCCCGCGTCTATGCACGCTTCGTCGCCTCCAACGTGGCCGCTCATAGCACCTTTGTCGAGAGCCTTAGCGCCGGCGACGTGCTGGATTATCAAGCCTGAAGCAAAAACGGAGAAAAACCCACTCAGATCCTCTCCCAAGGGGGTAGCTCTTTGAAAGAGGTACGTCTGTTAGTATCTACTCCCCTCTCGCCCTTTAGGGGAGAGAGGGGTAGGGGGAGAGAGGGGCTTCTCGTCACTTAATCAACACCTATGCTAAAGTTTATATCTTGGAATGTCAACGGCCTGCGAGCCTGCGACGGCAAGGGCTTTCGCGAAACCTTTGCCGCACTCGATGCTGATGCCTTCTGCTTGCAAGAAACGAAGATGCAAGCGGGGCAGCTAGACATGAGCTTCCCTGGCTACGAAAGTTATTGGAACTATGCCGAGAAGAAAGGCTATAGCGGCACGGCCATCTTCACGCGGCTGAAGCCCCTGCAAGTGCTCACCTCCTTTGGCGAGGACGAGCACGACCACGAAGGGCGCGTCGTAGCGCTCGAGTTTGATGCCTGCTGGCTCGTCACGGTCTATGTGCCTAATTCGCAGGATGGTCTGCGTCGCCTTGACTATCGCATGCGCTTCGACGAATGCCTGCGGCGTTTCCTTCTGCGCTTGGATGCGCAGAAACCCGTTGTCGTTTGCGGAGACCTGAACGTGGCCCACCAAGAGATAGACCTCAAAAACCCCAAGAGCAATCGGCGCAACGCTGGTTTCACCGACGAGGAGCGCGAGAGTTTCAGCCAGCTCCTTTCAGCTGGTTTCACCGACACTTTCCGCCATTTTTATCCCGACCTCAAAGACATCTACAGCTGGTGGAGCTATCGCTTCAAGGCCCGCGAAAAGAACGCAGGGTGGCGCATCGACTACTTCCTCTGTTCCCAACGCCTCGTCCCGCAGCTCATCGATGCGAAAATACACACCGACATCTTTGGCTCTGACCATTGCCCCGTTGAACTCACACTAAACGTTTAATTCCATATCGCTATGAAAGAATTTTTCAAGTACGTCTTAGCCACCATCACAGGCATGCTGCTTATGGGCATCCTGGTGTGTGGTATGTTCTTTATGATGATGGTTTCTGCCATGATGGCAGGAGAGCAAAAGCCATCGCTCCACGACGATAGCGTGCTCCACCTTCAGCTCAACGGTATGCTCACCGAGCGAGCCACGTCCGACCCCATGTCTTTCCTTTTGGGTAGTTCTGACATGGAGTCAATAGGCCTTAACGATATGGTGAAAGCCTTGAAGGTGGCTGCTAAGGACAAGCATATCAAAGGTGTTTACCTCGAGGCAGGTGTGCTGGGAGCCGACTTTGCGTCAATCCAAGAGTTGCGCAAGGCCATTCTCGATTTTAAGAAGAGCGGCAAGTTCGTTTATGCTTACGGCGATGCCTATACGCAAGGGTGCTACTACGTTTGCTCCGCTGCCGACAAGCTCTATCTCAACCCCAGCGGCCTGATAGAGTGGCAAGGTCTTGCCAGCCAACCTATGTTCTATAAGGACTTGCTCGAAAAGTTGGGCGTGAAGATGCAAGTGTTCAAAGTGGGTACGTACAAGAGTGCCGTCGAGCCGTTCACGCGCACCGACATGAGTCCCGAAAACCGTGAGCAGGTGCAAGTCTTCATCGACGACATTTGGAAAAACGTTATTGCCGATGTAGCGCAAGGCCGCAAACTTAGTGCCGACACGCTCAACGCTTATGCCAACCGCTATGTCTCGTTTGCTGCGCCCGAGGAGTTTGTGAAACTCAAAATGGTGGATGCTCTCTACTACATCGACCAAATGCGCGATGAATTGCGCAAAGCCATTGGCAACAAGACGGTGCACCTCGTAGCTGCAAGCGATGTGGCGCGTCTGTATGAAGAAACGGCTGAAACGTCGGACCACGTGGCCGTTTATTTCGCAGAAGGCACCATTGTCGACGAAGTGGCGTCACGCTTCGGCGGCATGCGCGAGTTGCAAATCGTAGGGTCGAAAGTCGTTGAAGACCTCGACAAGCTCGCTTCCGACGAACACGTTAAAGCCGTTGTACTCCGCATCAATAGCGGAGGTGGTTCGGCATACGCCAGCGAACAAATGTGGCGCGCCATCCAGTTGTTGAAGAAGAAGAAACCCGTTGTGGTCTCTATGAGCGGTATGGCTGCCAGCGGCGGTTACTATATGAGCTGTGGTGCAGACTACATCTTTGCCGAACCCACCACGCTGACGGGTAGCATCGGCATCTTCGGTATGGTGCCCGATGCAACGGGCCTTCTCACCGACAAGCTCGGGCTGCACTTCGACATCGTCAAGACCAACGAGGCTGCCGACTTTGGCGCCATGGGACGTCCCTTCAATGCGAACGAGGCTGCCGCTATGCAGCAACACGTAGAGCGAGGCTATGCGCTCTTCCTGAAGCGCGTGGCCGAAGGCCGCAAAATGAGTGTGGCCGATGTCGATAAGATTGCGCAAGGTCGCGTTTGGACGGGTAGTGCTGCCCTGCCGCTGAAGCTCGTCGATAAGATGGGAACGCTCGACGACGCCATCGCCGAAGCGGCTACGCGCGCCAAGATGAAGGACAAAACGCAGTTCCGCTCCTATCCCGCGCCCGCACCTTGGTTCGAAGACTTAATGGACAAGCAAAAGGAACAATACATAGAGCGCGAACTGCGCGCTGTGCTGGGTGCTAACTACACCACGCTCACGTTCCTCTCCAACCTGCAAGGGCGCGCCCGCCTGCAAGCACGCATCCCCTTCGACCCGAATTTCGTTGGAATGTAGGGCGGCAGCCCCTCGCTCCGAACCCCTCTTTCTCTTTCCCCCTCGCCCCAAAAGGGTGAGGGGGGAGTAGATACTAACCGCGTGAAGCCATCAGCGTTGTTCCTCTAACGGCGTTGTTCTGTATGTTGCCACACCATGGCAATCTCATCGCAGCTAAAGGTTACCCCCCTCCCTCCTTTTTTTAGGGGGGACCATAGTTTTAACCTCTAATTCGCTACACCATCCATCGTTTCCTTCTCCCTCTAAGCTGGCCGTACGCGTTGGTCACATGGCTACGCAATCGCGCTTTCGACGTGGGTCTCTTGCCGCAAGAGGCCTACGCGTTTCCCGTGATTAGCGTGGGCAACCTGGCCGTGGGGGGAACGGGAAAGACACCCCACGTGGAGCTCCTCTTGTCGCTCCTGGCCGATGCCGACGCGCAGCTGTGCGTCTTAAGTCGCGGCTACGGACGTGGGACGGTTGGTTTCAGGGTGGTAACGGTGCAAAGTAGTGCCTCCGAGGTAGGCGATGAACCGTTGCAGATAAAGCAGCACTTTCCGCAAGCCGTAGTGTGTGTGTGTGAGGATAGGCGCGAGGGCATTCGCCTGATGTCAGCACCTTTGTTAAAAGCGGGCCGACGGTTCATCGTCTTGCTCGACGATGCGTTCCAGCATCGTTACGTGAAGCCTAAGCTTCAGATACTGCTTACAGATTATAGCCGCCTCTACACGCGCGACTGTCTTCTTCCTGTCGGCCGCTTGCGCGAAAGTAAGGCGGGGGCTAAACGGGCCGACATGGTGGTGGTGACGAAGTGCCCTGTGGCTCTTTCCGTCGCCGAGGCCGCTCATATACGGGCTGAGCTTAAGCTGAAACCCCATCAGCAGCTCTTCTTTTCGGCCTTAAGCTACGGACAGCCTCAACCTTTACAATCTGCCACTCCTCCCTTCGCAGGGTGGGGCGGAAGACCGCTTGTCGTCTCTGGCATCGCGCGGCCCGAACCGCTCCATCAGTACGTGCGGGCGAAGTGTCAAAGCGAGATAGACGCTCTTGTCTTTCCCGACCATCATCCTTTCACAACGGTCGATTTAGCGCGCATAGACCAAGCGGCCCACGATGCGCCTTTCGTTCTGACAACGGCCAAAGACGCAGCACGACTTGCCGACAGTGCAGGCCTTTCCGATGTTGTACGCCGTAAGCTCTACGTGCTTCCCGTGAGCGTACAGATACTTTTTGAGCAAACAGCGGCGTTTGCCGCTGCGTTGCGCCGTGCATTGTAGGAAATTTTGAACTTGCGAAAGATGCTTTTTGAGGGCATGCAAAACGCCCGAAGCGTGCTTGTGGACACGTCTTCGGGCGTTGTTGTTAGGATGCCTAAGCGGTGAGCGTGGCGGTTTAATACTGTGCTATACTGTGGAGCAGGGAGAGGAACGATGAAGCCCAGAAGGTGTCGAACGTGCCGTCGCCGTTAGCGTCGTATTTCCAAATGCCTAAGGGGGTGGGCGAGCTCAGCTGTGTGGAGGTAAGCCAAAGTTGCACGTAGTCTTTGTCGGCTGTATAGCTGTAGTCGGTCAGGTTTATCTTCATCACGTAGGGCTTTTGTTCGGGCGTGTAGTTGTTGGCATACTTTGCGCCTTCAAGGTAGGAGCGCACCTTGTTAAAGTCCTTATATTGCATGACTTGGCTCCACTCCGTTGGGTAGGACGTTGCTGCGCCTTCGCCAGGGAAGTGGACGAGTTGCGCGTCGCGGTTTTCGGAGTTGACGGCTTTAGCCACGTAGTCCACCATGCGCTTAGCCTCGGCCTTGTCGTAGTTCAGCTGGTTGAGCGCGGCTACGAGCAGGATGGGCTGCAAGTAGGGACTTTGATGAATGCTGGTCATGCCGTTGGGCAGTTTCAGCTTTTGGAGTTCTGCCACGCTCGTGGGTAGGTCTTCGATAGAGACGCTGACGGTGCCGAAGGGAGCATTTTCGTAAACGTAGTCGGTTCCGTTGGAGAGGTGAATGGTGAGGTCTTCGTAGGTCAGTCCGCTTTCGTCAATGCTCACGGCCAAGGCGCGGGCATTTTTCGATGAACCGCCGCCCGATGTCTCTTCGCCTTGTTGTTGTCCAGAGGGTGCGGTGTCGTCGTCGTCGCCACAACTGTTGAGGGCAAACGGCATCAGTGTGCAGGCCAGCAACATGGCCAGCAACTTCGTGTTGAGTCGTTGAATGTTCATAATGATAAGGTATGAAATGGTTAATAGGATGCTACGGGGCGTAACGTTCAGCGCTTATGGTTCAACACTTTCGCTTGCAAAGTTAAAAAATTCTCTGCGAACCAGTGCTTTTTTCTGCAATTATTTGTTCTCGGTGGTGCTTTTCAAGTTTTTTGGCGCGCCTCGGAAGTTTTCCTGCGCGGCAGGTAAGTTCTGCGGCAAAGCCGCGAAGTTATAAATCCCGGCGGGAAATATACATCACACGCCGAGATGTTATATATTTCCCGCCGAGAAATGTACATAACACGCCGAGATTTATAACTTCTAGGGATGAGCGGAAAACTTCGGAGGCTTAAAGCAAAACTTCGTGGCCTCCAAAGAAAACTTTGAAGGCCACGAAGTTATGAGTTGTGTTTTATGCAGATTTCTTGTGCTTATTGCGGCAGTTCGAAGCGGCTCCCCGTTTCTTTCACAATCTGTCGGCGATAGCTTTCGGGATAGCCAGGGCGAATTGGCGAAACGGGCAGGCCGTCGGGCGTCATCTTATATTCGCCTTGTTCGTCGCGTGGGCGGACGGTCATGTCGTTGAACTCGACGATGAGTCGCTCCCCGAGCTGACGCCACGTCTGGTGCATGATGCCTGCGCACGTTACGCTGTATTCGTTCAGCATGGTGAGGGCTTCGTTCGTGCTGTCGGTGTAGAGAGCAAGGGCCTGCGACTCAATGCTTTCTTGGTTTTTAGCAAAGAGTTGCTCAAGCTTGTCGCGCGTCTCCTTCACCACGGGGAAGAGCTGATTGTAGCGCGGATAGGTCATGTTGGCAACCCAGTTGCACACCCAGAAACTGGAGTTCCACGAGAAGTGCGTGCCGTCGGCCCCAGGCACATCGAAGCACGTGGGCACCGTGGTGTTTTGGCAGTAGATAGGCACGTAGGCAACCATATTCGGGTCGTCTTGTCCGTACCAGAGGACACCACCGATGGCATTGGGCATAGAGGCGCGCAGTTGGGCCACGAAGGACTCGGCGGTTTGCTGCGTGGAGATGGGGCGTTCGTTGAAGTACTTCTTGCCGTCAACTTCGAACGACAGTGGGGTGGGGCGGTAGGGCATTTCGCCAGGTCCCATACCCACGTCCTGCTGCACGTCGAAGGGTGTGCCTTCGTAGTGGTCACGCATGGCGTCGAAGATGTCTTGGCGCGAGAGTTTGCGTTTTGGCTTGAAGTAGAGGGGCATAGGCTCGGCCTTACCGATGTGGTGGCCGTCGGCATAGTCGAGGTAGGCATCCATGCCGTCGACAAAGCGGTTGTAGAAACTCCATACGCGTGTTTCGCAATAGCGGATGGCTCCGAAGTCGGCGGGTGCAAAGGCGGCACTGAAATCGAAGTCGGCATCGCGCCCGCTGAAGTAGCCACGGCTGCGTGCGAACTCAATGAGGCCAGGCGAGGTCATTACGTCCTCGGGCGCGTACTGGCTGATGCGGTGGATGCGGCTATGGTTGGCGTGGCAGGCAATGGCATCGTCGGGGATGCGCACGGCCACCCAGTTGGCACCGCGTTCCGAGCCCTTACCAATCATTTCGAGTATCCACACCTCGTTGGGGTCGGCAATGGAGAAGGTTTCGCCCTCGCTGGCATAGCCGTATTGTGCCACGAGGTCCGTCATCACGCGGATGGCTTCGCGTGCGGTGCAGGCGCGTTGCAGGCCGAGGTGCATCAGGCTGGTGTAGTCGATGCGTGCGTTTTTATCGACGAGCTCTTCGCGTCCGCCAAAGGTCGTTTCCATAATGGAGAGCTGGTGCTCGTTGATGTAGCCCATGACGGCATAGGTCTCTTCGGCTTCGGGTATCTCGCCGTAGTAGTGGTTTGTATCGCCGTCGTAGATTTTGCGCATGGTGCCGGGCTCGTGCTTCTCGTGCGGCAGGTAGATAAGGTGGCCATACCTGCCGTAGCTGTCGACGTTGTACGTGATGAAGACGGAGCCGTCGGTGGAGGCGTTTTTGCCTACGAGGAAGTTGGTGCAGGCCCATGCCGATGCGGTGATGAGGCCGCAGGCGATGAGGAATATAATGCGTCGCATGTGTCTTTGACTAATTAAAAGTTGAAAGGTTTAAAGTTTCTGGAGATATGTTGCGCCCGCAACGCAACATATAGGACGATGCGCGCGGGCGGCAGGTTTCTACTTCCTACTCAGTGCTTCGTCCATAGCGCAAGCGGCGCGGCGGCCGTCGCCCATGGCGAGGATGACGGTGGCTCCGCCACGCACGATGTCGCCACCAGCGTAGATAGTAGGTATGCTACTTTGCATATCGTCGCCCACGGCAATGGTGTTTTTGCGTCCCAGCTCGAGTCCTTCGATGCTTCGGGGCACGATGGGGTTAGGCGAAACGCCCACGGCAACGATGACGAGGTCGACATCCATCGGCACCTCGGCACCGGGGATAGGCTCGGGGCGGCGGCGTCCGCTCTCGTCGGGCTCGCCCAGTTGCATTTTCTGCAAGATAACGCGGCAGACGCGGCCTTGCTCGTCGGCCTCGTAGCGCAGCGGATTGTGGAGCGTGAGGAACTGCACGCCCTCTTCTTTTGCGTGGCGCACTTCTTCGATGCGCGCAGGCATTTCGGCCTCGCTGCGACGATAGACGATGGTGGCCGTTTCGGCACCGAGGCGCAGGGCCGTGCGCACGGAGTCCATGGCCGTGTTGCCGCCGCCCACGACGATGACGTTCTTGCCAAAGGGCACGGGCGTGTCTGTTTGTCCGTTGCTGGCATCCATGAGGTTGACGCGGGTGAGGTACTCGTTAGACGAGAGTATGCCGCTGGCGTTCTCGCCAGGAATGCCCATAAAGTTTGGCAGACCAGCGCCGCTGGCCACGAAGATGCCTTGATAGCCTTCGTCTTGCAGCTGGCTGACGGTGATAGTCTTACCCACCACGCAGTCGCTGACGAAGGTGACGCCCGCCGCTTCGAGCGCGCGGATTTCGGCATCGACGATTTCGTTGGGCAAACGATATTCGGGAATGCCATACTTCAAGACGCCGCCAATTTCGTGAAGAGCTTCGAAGACGGTGACGTTGTAGCCCCGTCCGCACATTTCGCCCGCGAAGGCCAGTCCGGCAGGTCCTGAACCCACAACGGCAATGCGCGTGGCGTCGGCGGCAGGTTTTGCAGGAGCGGGAGCGCCTTCGTTTTCGCGTTGCCAGTCGGCAGCAAAGCGCTCGAGGTAGCCAATGGCCACGGGCTGTCCGCCCGTTTTGAGGTGTATGCAATGGCTTTCGCACTGCTTCTCTTGCGGGCAGACGCGTCCGCAGACGGCAGGCAGGCTGCTCGTTTCGCGAATGGCGGCGGCGGCAGCACCAATCTCTCCGCGTTCGATGTTTTTGACGAAGCGTGGGATGTCGATGCCCACGGGACAGCCGCTGACGCAGCCAGGGTTGGCGCAGTCGAGGCATCGCGTAGCTTCGCGCACGGCCACGTCGTAGGAGAGTCCGAGGTTAACCTCCTTGCGCAGTTCCTTAGCGCGCACGGCTGCATCCAGTTCGGGCATGGTGCACCGCTCGATGGTCATGCGGTCTTTAGGCTTCACGCTCGTTCGCAAGGCTTTGCGCCATTCGGCGTTGCGTGTTTTGTCGGCATCGGGCGTAGCCGCCACGGCCGTTTTGGGGGTTGCTGTTTGGGTCGTTGCAGTCGTTATGGCGGGGGCACTGCTGTCGGCTTGATAGCGTTCGTAAGCCTCCGTCTCTTCGGGCTTGAAAGCACGCAGGCGTTGCATCATTTCGTCGAAATCGACGGCATGGCCATCGAACTCGGGACCATCAACGCATACGAACTTCGTCTTTCCGCCCACCGTCACGCGGCAGGCACCGCACATGCCCGTGCCATCGACCATGATGGTGTTGAGCGAGACGTCGGTGGGAATGTTGTACTGCGCGGTGAGTTTGCAGCAGAACTTCATCATGATGGCAGGTCCGATGGCAAAGCATTTATTGACCGTTTCGCGCTTGATGACCTGCTCGATACCCGCCGTGACGAGTCCTTGCTGCCCGTAGCTGCCGTCGTCGGTCATGATGATGACTTCGTCGGCAGCGCGGCGCATTTCGTCCTCGAGGATGATGAGCTCTTTGCTGCGTCCAGCCAGGACAGCGATGACGCGGTTGCCCGCTTTGTGGAGTGCTTGCACGATGGGCAACATAGGGGCGATGCCCACACCGCCGCCCGCACAGACGACGGTGCCGAAGTGCTGAATGTCGGTGGCTTTGCCCAAGGGGCCTACGACGTCGGCCACGCTGTCGCCTTCACCAAGACTGACGAGGCGGGCCGAGCTAACGCCTACGCGCTGCACGACGAGTGTGATGGTGCCGCGCGAGGCATCGGCCTCAGCAATGGTGAGGGGGATGCGCTCGCCGCCTTCGCAGACGCGAACAATGACGAAGTGGCCCGCACGACGCGAACGGGCAATGAGGGGAGCTTCCACCTCAAGGAGATAGACGTTGGGCGAAAGCTGCTGTTTGCGAACGATTTTGTTCATAGTGGTATGAGAAGATTATGTTATTGTCGTTTGAAGTGAAGGATGTCGAAAGCGTGGTCGTTGCGCTCGTCGGCGGCGAACGTTTCTTTGCTCAGCAGCGTCCAGCTGTTGGCGTTGAAGACGTTGGTTTCTTGTAGGCCTTCAACAATGATGTCGGAGGCCGATGGCGGCGTGGCGTAGCCCTTGACGAGGGTAAGCCAAAGCTCGTCGGCTAAAGGTAGTGCCCAGTCGTAGAGTGCTTTGCCGCCAATGATGAAGACGTTGCCTCGTGCGGCAGCTACGGCATCGGCAGGCGAGGCAAAGACTTCCGTCCCTTCGGCCTGAAACCCCCGCCTTGAAACGATGAGGTTTCGGCGTGCTGGTAGGGGGCCGCTTGGCAGGCTTTCGAAGGTTTTGCGCCCCATAACGACCGTGTTGCCGCGCGTCAGGCGGCTGAAGTGGCGCAGGTCGTCGCGCAAGTGCCAGGGTATTTGTCCGTCAGAGGCAATAAGCCCTTGCGATGTGGCCGCCACGACGACGATGAGTTTTCTTTCGCCCGTGTTCATACCGACACCTCCGCTTTGATGTGGGGCCACGGGTCGTAGCCTTCCAGCGTGAAGTCGTCGTAGGTGAAGCTGAAGAGGTCGCGGACGTTGGGGTTGAGCCTCATGCGCGGCAGGGGGCGCGGTGTGCGTGTGAGTTGCAGACGGGCTTGCTCGGTGTGGTTCAGGTAGAGGTGTACGTCGCCGAAGGTGTGGATAAATTCGCCCGCTTGAAGTCCCGTCACCTGCGCCATCATTTGCAGCAGGAGGGCGTAGGAGGCAATGTTGAACGGTACGCCGAGGAACGTGTCGGCCGAACGTTGGTAGAGCTGGAGCGACAGGCGGCCATCGGCTACGTAGAACTGGAAGAGGGCGTGGCAGGGCGGCAGGGCCATGTCGGATACTTCGGCCACGTTCCATGCCGAGACCACGATGCGGCGCGAGTCGGGATGGTGGCGAATGAGCTCAACCGCCTGTGCTATCTGATCGATGGTGCCGCTGCGATAGTCGGGCCACGAACGCCATTGGTGGCCATAGACGGGTCCCAATTCGCCATCGGCATCGGCCCATTCGTCCCAAATGCTCACGCTATGCTCTTGCAGCCAACGGACGTTGGTGTCGCCGCGCAGGAACCACAGCAGTTCGTAGATGATGCTGCGCAGGTGGAGCTTCTTCGTAGTGAGCAAGGGGAAGCCGTCGGCGAGGTTGAAGCGTAGTTGACGCCCGAAGACGCTGCGCGTGCCCGTGCCAGTGCGGTCGGACTTCACCGTGCCGTTGTCCAAGATGTCTTGCAGGAGGTTGAGGTATTGTTGCATATAAAAAGATGTAGAGTTTTATGCGTGGCGTGCGAGCCAACGGCGCACGGGAATATCGTAGCAGCGCAAGCTGAGCCAACCCAGCAGGAGGCAGGCAAAAGGCAGGGCCAGGGCTACGGGCCACACGTTGGAGAGCGTTTCGATAGGAACGAGGCTGCCGCTAAAGCCAATGTGGGCGTAGAAGAGATACATCAGCGGATAGTGGACAGCATAGAGAGGATAGGACACATCGCCTAAGAAGCGGACGATGCAACTCTCAGAAACAGACGTTTTAACGGCAATAAGCCAAACGATGGCGGGAAATAGGAAGACCACGCAACATGCATCGTAGAGTCCGTTGGCCCAAGCAGGGAGTTCGCCGAAACATAGGGGGGCGATAGCCACCAACAAGAGGGCGGCAGAGGCACCGATAAACCATGCCGAAGAAGCACTTGAGGCAGCCTTGCTATGTCGGCGGACGGTGAGCAGGCGCGCTAAGAGCATGCCCACGCTGTAGGGGAAGAGCATGCGCACGAAGCCCGACCACAAACCACCGTCAATCATCGACCAACCCACACCGAGGAACCCATCGCTGACGGCTATCCACGTGAGCCCCGCACCCGAAGCAATGCAAACAAGGGCGAGCCCGAGGGTGGGGAGGCGGCGCAACAGGAGGGCATAAAGTATGTTGCCAACGTATTCGAAGAAGAGCGACCAGTTGGGCCCGTTCAGCGGAAAGAGTTCGCCGTTGCCGCGCACGTCGGCACGCGCGCCTACGGGCAATGGCAGCATCAGCATATTCATCAGTAGGGCGAAGAGGACGAAGCTCGTGGCGACGTGTTGGCCGTCCCACTTCACGCTGCCTTGCAGCACGAAGCAGACGGCACCAATCATGGCACCCATCACCACCATCGGGTGCAAGCGTATGAGGCGGCGGCGAAAGAAACTGCGCGTAGTGAGCGACCGTCCCCAGCGGTCGTCGTAGGCATAACCAATGACGAAGCCAGAAAGCACGAAGAAGAAGTCGACGGCCAAATAGCCGTGAGGCGCTGGCGACCACGAGAAACACTCGAACACGTGGTAAACGATGACGATGAGGGCGGCCACGCCGCGCAAACCGTCGAGCAAGGCATAGTGCGGCTTAGAGTCGGCAAAGACGGAGGCGGCGCGAGGGAGGGAAGACATCTTTTCGGCTATAAGAAGTTAAACACCAAGACTGCGCATAAGGCGCTGAACGGGGGCGTCGGTGAGTTTCATGCACAGCCCCGTCAG
The DNA here is from genome assembly GCA_900317635.1 of uncultured Prevotellaceae bacterium. Lineage (GTDB taxonomy): Bacteria > Bacteroidota > Bacteroidia > Bacteroidales > Bacteroidaceae > Alloprevotella. The sequence goes on from ONHN01000002.1 coordinate 134,289, forward strand.
TACGGCCAAGAGCAACGTGCCCTCACGAATGACGACATCGGTGCCGTTGCCAAAAGGTTGTCCGAAGAAAAGAAGGGCAAAAGCCATGGCGAGGACAACCAACATAATGTCCGACCACACCTTGATGGTGCTAAACGTCCAGCCTCCCGCTTCGGCAACAACGGCGATGGTCTTGTCGCCCGAGAGCATCCAGGCGCGTCCGTCAATTTCGATGCGCAGGCCTATGGCCGTGATAAGGATTGACAGCAGGCACCAAGCTATTTGCAGGCCGTAGCTGCCAGCAGGCAGTCTCTCGCAGAGGTAGATAGCCACGTCGCAGAAATAGCCAAACAGCAGGACGGCAGGGATTTGCATGAGGTCTTCAAGCCGAAAACGGCGGCGCAGGATGGCAACCTGAATGAGGATAAGGCTAAAGTTTACAATCCAGGTGAAGATGCCAAAACTGATGTGAGGATATTGCAGCGACAAGACGGCGGGCGGGCAGGAAATGGGCGACGTGCCGAGGTTTGACTTCAGCGAAATAGCTACGCCAAGGGAAACGAGTGCCATGCCCACGGTGGCCACTACGTAGCGACGAAAAATGTCTTTCATGAAGTGCTATTTGGGGATTCGTTGATACGAAGATGGGGGGATTAGCTGAGGGGATTGTTGCGTGCGATGAGTTCGAGGAACTCTTCGCGCGTCTTTGCCTGGTTGAAGGCACCGCTGAAGTCGGATGTCGTCGTGATAGACCCGCTCTTTTCTACGCCGCGCATCTGCATGCACATGTGCTGGGCTTCTACCACGACCATGACGCCCAGAGGATTGAGCGCTTGCTGTATGCACTCCTTAATTTGGAGCGTGAGGCGTTCCTGCACCTGCAAGCGGCGCGCGTAGATGTCAACAACGCGTGCTATCTTCGAGAGGCCCGTGATGTAGCCGTTGGGGATGTAGGCCACGTGGGCGCGACCGTAGAAGGGGAGCATGTGGTGCTCGCAGAGCGAGTAGAACTGAATGTCGCGCACGATGACCATGTGTTGATAGTCTTCGCGGAAGCGAGCCGAGTTGAGCACGGCGTGCGGGTCTTCGTTGTAGCCACGTGTCAGGTCGAGCATGGCGCGCGCTACGCGCAGTGGCGTTTTCTGCAACCCTTCGCGCTCGGCGTCCTCGCCCAAAAGAACCAGCTGCTGGCGCGTGAGGGCTTTCAGTTGTTCAATTCTTTGTTCGTCAGTTTGCATAAAGGTTTGTTTCTAACGTGCAATGAAAATGTTGGAACGCACGATGCGTGCCTCGAAGGTTAGTTTGCTGTTAGCCTTCTTGACGTAGCGTTGCGCGTCTTCGCGACGGCGGAAATCGCCAATGCGACATACCCAGTGGGGCGATACGAAGTGGACGTAGGCAGCCAGTTCGGGAAACGTCTCTTTACACTTTTTCTGCATTTTCTGTGCTTCGAGGCGGTCTTTGCGCTTATTGCCTCCCGTGAAGACCTGTACGCGATAGCCCTGTCCGTTGTAGCGCTGGCGCGGGGTGTAGGGACCGCGACGCCGTGGTAGGCGTCCTACCGCGTTGTTGCTGGGTGCCGTTTGCGTTTGCTGTCGGGCGGGGGCGGTGGTTGCTGGGCGCGGTTCGGTGGCCACGGGGTTGTTTTTCGTAGGTTTCGGGGCGGTAGGTTTGGGGGCTGCGGCGGACTGTGGGACGGGTTTGGCAGGTTGGGTCGTATGCGACTGTTGCTGTTTCTTGCCGCCTACAATCTTTCCTATTTGTGCGTCTTGTTCAACGTGCACCTGCGCCAAGGCCGTGAAGCTGGCGAAGAGGGCGAAACTTAAGAGGATGATACCTTTTTTCATACTAACGAAAACGCTTAACTCGTTGCGGGGGAGTATCCCTACGAGTCCTTTCGGTGTGGGACTCGTAGGGATAGCATGTGTAGGTGTGTGGGGGAGATTACTTCCAAGCGTCGATGATGCCTTTGAAGTCGGGGGCTTTCAGCGAAGCACCACCAATGAGGCCGCCGTCAACGTCGGGCTTAGCAAAGAGTTCGCGCGCGTTGGAGGGCTTGCAGCTACCGCCGTAGAGGATAGTCGTGTTCTCGGCAGCTTCGGCACCGAACTTCTCGGCGATGGTAGTACGGATGAAGGCGTGCATCTCTTCGGCCTGGTCGGCCGTAGCGGTCTTGCCCGTGCCAATAGCCCAAACGGGTTCGTAGGCAAGAACGACGTTGGCAAACTGCTCGGCCGTGAGGTCGAAGAGCGAGCCTTCGAGTTGGGCCTTCACCACTTCGTTTTGCTTGCCAGCTTCGCGCTCTTCAAGCACTTCGCCAATGCAGAAGATAACCTTCAGGCCATTCTCGAGGGCGAGGTTCACCTTCTCTTTCAAGATTTCGGGCGTTTCGCCGTAGTAGGCGCGGCGCTCGCTATGACCCAGGATGACGTATTCGGCACCCGTGCTCTTCACCATTTCGGCACTGACTTCGCCCGTGTAGGCACCGCTGGCCTTGTTGGCACAATTTTCGGCACCAAGACCAATGACGCTGTGGTCAATCACGCCGCTGACGGTGGCCAGGTGGATGAACGGCGTGCAGATAACAACGCCGCAGTTGGGGCGGTCGGCGGTGAGCACTTCGTTGAGTTCTTTGGCGAGGGCAACACCCTCTTGCAGGTTCTTGTTCATTTTCCAGTTGCCTGCAACGATTTTCTTTCTCATACTTTGTTGTTTGTTTAATGTGGTTTTATGTGTTTGTATCTTTAGTTTGATTTTTCGCCTGATGTGCCAATGTTTAAGGAAGCGCGAACCAACGTAGAGGTTGTCGAGCAGGAGCCAGATGATGAGTGGCAGGAGGTAGAGCGTGGCCAAGTGCTTGATAGCATCCCAGCGCGTTTGCTCCTTTTGCTGTTTCTCAGCAGCCGCGATGTCCGTTTCGGTCTCAGGCAGGTTGTTGCAACTCCATTTTGCCACCACCTTACCATCGTGCAGCATGACGAGCCCAGGATTGGAGCGTGCTAAGGCGCGCAATTGGCTTTCGTCGGCAACGAGGACGGGGTAGGTAGCCCCCGTGCGGTCGTTCCATTGGCTAAAGTCCTGACCCTCGGCGGTGAGGGCGTAGAACTGCCAGTGGCGGTCGGCGCAAAGGTCGTGGAGGTCGTTCAGGCGGTCGTTGTTTCCGTCGTCGGCACGCGGTATGTCGGGCAAGGTCAGCAGGAACGTGCGGCCCGTGTCGGTAGCCAGCGCCAGCGTGGCGTCTTCGCCTTCAGCGGTCAGTGCGTAGAACGATGCCACTTGCTCGTCCTGCCCCGTTTCCAACGCTTTGCGCAGATCCGTACCAACGCTGAAAGGGGCAAAATCGGCGCGCGGCAGGTAGTGGTATGTCCATAGCGTCAGACCGCAAACGAACAAGAAGCTCCAAATGGAGGCACCCCACTGGTTCTTTTCAGAAATAAGGCGCCGAATGTCGCGACTGCGGAAGCATAGGTAGAGGCTGCAAAGCAACAGCACAACGTTTTTCGCCAATGTCTGCCCGTTGCTGAGCGTTAGTATGGCACCAAAACATCCGCAGTCCGCCACAGGACTATATATATATATGTATGTCGTCAGCAGCGTGAGTGCTAACGTCAGCAGCAGCGTGAAGCGCGTAGCGAAGTATCGGCGAATTCCCAGCAGGAGGTAGATGCCGAGGAGGAATTCAAGGATAGCCAAAAGGCCCGTAGCCGTTCGAACGGGCAAGGCATCGGGACTGACGTGCCAACCCCACGCGGCGGCGTAGGCTTGTAGCTTCAGGCACATGCCCTGCGGGTCGAGCGCCTTAGAGAAGCCAGAAACGATGAACGTGCCACCGACAAGGAGCACGCACAGACGCACCAGCACAAAACGCCCCCATCGGCGGAGCGGCGAGAGTCTTTCGACCTTGGCAAGCTGCTGAGTTTCCACGTCGGCTGGATAGTTTACGAAGCCTTGGCAACGCCCAGTTTGATGAGGGCGAAGACGGCATAGTTGAGCATGTCTTGGTAGTTGGCCGCAACGCCTTCGCTTACTTGCGTGTGGCCGTCGTGGTCCTCTATCTGCTTGGTGCGAAATATCTTTTGCAGGATGATGTCCGTAAAGCTCGACACGCGCATCTCGCGCCATGCTTCACCATAATCATGGTTTTTGCGAAGCATGAGTTGCAGGCTCTCTTCGGCATGGCGGTCGTAGTGGGATAACGCCACGTCGTTGGACAGATCGGCTGTCATTGCAGCACCAAGCTCCGTCTGTATCAGACCCACGAGGGCGTAGTTGACGATGGCGATGAAGCAGTCGGTTTGGTCTTCATCGACGAGGGCCTTGCCGCAGGTTTGCAACGTTCGGGCGCGCGCCGCTTTTATGTACAATTGGTCGGTCAGCGAGGCTGGGCGCAGAATGCGCCACGAAGTGCCGTAATCTTTCAGCTTACTGGCAAAGAGCGCACGACAAACAGCCACGGCCTGGCGAAACTCTTTTTCCGTATTAGGATTTTGCATAGTGAGTGTTTCCAAAAAGGGTAGGGTGAGTGCTCTATTGCTTAGAGCCCACACTTGGCTGCAAATATAAAACTTTTATTTTGAACGGACAGCCCTTTTTGCTGCAAAAATGCGCGCCGCCGTGTTTTGCGCCAGCAAGAGAAAAGCATCGCTATAGTCTTTAGACGCTATTATGGCCTAATATAGGTAAGGAGCTCAGACCTTTTCGACGATTTTCGGCGCATCGCACAAAAAAGTCGTAAATAAATTTTGTGTGACAAAACTAAAGCACTATCTTTGCACCCGCTTAACGGCACTTAGGTTGACTCGATAGCTCAGTTGGTAGAGCACAACACTTTTAATGTTGGGGTCCTGGGTTCGAGCCCCAGTCGGGTTACCACGTTGAATAAAGCCTGCATCATTCAAGCGATTGCTTAAGGGATGCAGGCTTTTTCTTATGTTGACCTTATTTCGTGCTTTGCGGAAGGAGCAGGGAGGAGTCGCCGTAGCTGAGGAACCGGTAGCCGCTCTCGAGGGCGTGGCGATAAATGCGCCGCCAATCTTCGCCCACGAAGGCACTCACGAGGAGGAGCAACGTGCTGTGGGGCTGGTGGAAGTTCGTTACCATACGGCGCACAAGGCGGAAGCGGAAGCCAGGGCAAATGATGATGCGCGTATTGGCGGTGAGGGCTGGCAGGTGGCGGGCATCAAGATAATCGACTATCGCTTGCAAACTTTCGCGTGTTGTGGGTAGGAGGCTGTTGGCAACTTCGTAGGGCGTCCACTGGCCTACTTGTATCTCGTCGGGACTGATTTGTGGGTTTTCTTTAACGATAAGTCCTGCGTAATAGAGGCTCTCGAGGGTACGCACACTGGTGGTGCCAACGGCCGTAACGCCTTGTGTCTCGTTTTCGAGTAGCTGACAAATCACTTCACGACTGACGCTCAACCATTCGGCATGCATTTCGTGGCCTTCCATCTGTTCGGACTTCACGGGGCGAAACGTACCAGCTCCAACGTGCAGGGTGACACTGAGGCGCTTGATTCTGCTCGTATCGAGGGCTTCCAAAACTCGCGGTGTGAAGTGCAGACCAGCTGTTGGTGCAGCCACGCTCCCTTTCACACGGCTATATACGGTTTGGTAGGTTTTCAGGTCGCTCTGCTCCGTTGCGCGGTTGAGGTAAGGAGGAATAGGCAGTTCGCCTACCGCTTCAAGGATTTCCGCGAACGTCAGCGCATGATCGTCCCAACGCAATGTGACGGCATGTCCGCTGCCAACGGCTTCGCCCCGCTCTGCGGTGAGATGAACGGTGTGGCCTGCCACGTCAATGTCTCTTGACAGGAGGCCTTCGCGCCAACGCTTCAAGTTGCCAACAAGGCAGGTCCACGTCACTTCGCCTTTGGCTGCAAACGAGAGTTGGTAGTCGGTAGGTCGTAGCGGCTCGAGGCAAAACACTTCAATGAGTGCTCCCGTTTGTTTACGAAAATGCAGGCGGGCATAGATGACGCGGGTGTCGTTGAACACCATCAGGCTGTCAGCTGGAAGGAGGGAGGGCAGGTCGCAGAAAGTCCTGTCGGCGATGTGGCCAGCATCGTAGTGCAAAAGGCGCGAGGCATCGCGTTCGGCCATGGGGTATTTAGCAATGCGCTCATCGGGCAGGGGATAGTCGAAGTCTTCAATGCGCAAGGTGCGAGGGTCGGAAGGGGGGAACATTGACATTAAACGTTAAACAAGAAACAATAAACTTTACATTGCTTCATGAGCGTAACCTATAGGCTTGAAATACTTCAAAAGAAGCCCACCTTCATCCCTTTTGGAGGGAAGGGGGTGGGCTCTTTTATGGCTTTAGAATTCAGCTGTCTTAGGTGTGCGGGGGAAGGGGATGACATCGCGAATGTTCTGCATACCCGTCACGAAGAGTATCAGGCGTTCGAAGCCGAGGCCGAAACCTCCGTGGGGGCATGAACCGAAGCGACGCGTGTCGAGATACCACCACATATCTTTCATAGGAATGTCGCGCTCCTTGATTTGCTCCATCAGCTTGTCATAATCTTCTTCGCGGACACTGCCGCCAATGATTTCGCCAATTTGGGGGAAGAGCACGTCGGTGCCTTGCACGGTCTTGCCGTCGGCATTCATCTTCATGTAGAAGGCCTTAATCTCTTTAGGATAGCCGCTCATGATGACGGGCTTGTTGAAGTGGCGCTCAACGAGGTAACGCTCGTGCTCGCTGGCAAGGTCCATACCCCAACTGACGGGGAATTCAAACTTCTCGCCTTTAGCAACAGCCTCTTCAAGGATGCGAATACCTTCGGTGTAGTCGAGGCGCACAAACTCTGTGTCGCAAACGCTGCGCAGTCGTTCTATAAGCGACTTATCAATCATCTTGTTGAGGAACTCGAGGTCGTCCTGGCAATGGTCTAAAGCCCAACGCACGCAATACTTGATGAAGTCTTCTTCGATGTCTTCAAGTTCTTCAAGGTCGATGAAAGCCACTTCGGGTTCTATCATCCAAAACTCGGCAAGGTGGCGCGGCGTGTTGCTGTTTTCGGCACGGAACGTGGGACCGAACGTATAGATGGCCCCAAGAGCCGTTGCCCCCAGTTCGCCTTCAAGCTGACCACTGACGGTGAGGCTGGTTTGCTTGCCAAAGAAATCGTCGCTGTAATCAATCTTACCATCAGCGTTTTTCTTCAGGTCGTAGAGGTTCTTGGTTGTCACTTGGAACATCTGCCCGGCACCTTCGCAGTCGCTGGCGGTGATGAGAGGTGTGTGGAAATAGTAGTAGCCATGCTTGTGGAAGTAGGTATGGATGGCGTAGGCCATTTGGTGTCGTATGCGCATAATGGCTCCGAAGGTGTTGGTGCGCAGGCGCAGGTGGCCATGCTGGCGCATATATTCGAAGCTCTGTCCTTTCTTCTGCATCGGATAGTCTGCGCCACACGTTCCCAGCACTTCTATCTCCGTGGCTTGTATTTCACTGGCTTGACCGGCACCCTGACTTTCAACGAGCGTACCCGTCACGCGCAGGCAGGCACCCGTTGTCACTTGTTTCAGCAGTTCTTCGTCAAAGCGTTCAACGTCGGCCACGATTTGCACGTTCTTGATGGTCGATCCGTCGTTCAGGGCAATGAAGTTTACGGCTTTGCTGCCTCGGCGCGTGCGTACCCAGCCACAGACGGTGACTTGCGTGCCGTAGTCGGTGCGCTGAAGCAGTTCTATTATCTTTGTTCGTTTCATTCTATGATTGTTGTATGTGTTGTTAAGGGGTTATTCATATAATCCTGCACGCAGGAAGTTCACCTCTTCGGGCGTGAGGTGGCGCCAGTCGCCGCGTTTTAGGTTCTTCTTAGTCAGACCAGCGAAGAAGACGCGGTCGAGCTTAACGACTTTATAGCCCAGATGCTCGAAGATGCGGCGCACGATGCGGTTGCGGCCACTGTGGATTTCGATGCCCACCTTCTTGTGATCATCCTCGCTGACGTGAACTTCGTCGGCTCGCATAACGCCGTCTTCAAGCTGAATGCCTTCGGTTATTTGGCGCAAGTCGGCAGCAACGACGTTCCTGTCGAGCGTCACCTGATAGATCTTCTTTTTCTTGTGAGCAGGCGAGGTAAGCACCGTTGCCAATTCGCCGTCGTTGGTAAGCAAGAGTACACCCGTCGTAGAGCGGTCAAGGCGCCCAACGGGATAGATGCGCTCGCGGCAAGCATTCTTCACGAGGTCGAGCACCGTCTTGCGATTTTGCGGGTCGTCGCTGGTCGTGACGTAGCCTTTGGGCTTGTTGAGCAGGACATAAACCTTCTTTTCAAGGCGCACGGGCTGGTCGTGGAACATGATGTTGTCCGAACGAAGCACGCGCGTTCCGAGTTCGGTCACCACTTCGCCATTGACGGTGATAACGCCTGCCTGAATGTATTTGTCGGCATCGCGTCGAGAGCAGATGCCCGCGTTGGCAAGGAACTTATTGAGGCGGATGGGCTTCGTTGGGTCAAGCTCTGTTTCCTTATATTCATAACGTTTCTTGGCCGTGTACTTAGCTTTTGGATTGTAGGGTTTACGCGTGCGATTGCGGTCGAACCCTTCGCCGCCTTGTCCGTAGCGGTTATAGCGCGGTTGGTATCCTCCGCCTTCACCATAACGCGGACGCGGCTGATAGGGGCGGGGCTGATAACCGCCCTCACCGCCTTCGCGGTTGTAGCGCGGTTGGTAGCCACCACCTTCGCCATAACGCGGACGGGGCTGATAGGGACGCGGCTGATAGCCTCCTTCACCCCCCTCGCGATTGTAGCGCGGACGGTAGCCCTCATTCTCTCCATAGCGCGGACGGGGCTGGAATTGGCGTGGCGGACGATATTCGCCTCCGTCATTATCATCGCGCGAGTAGCGCTGACGATTGTCGCCATAAGAAGGACGCGGATTGTAGCCGCCACCAGGACGACTGAAACGTGGGCGCGGTGTGCGACCCATAGGATTTTCTCTCTTAGGGAATTGTTCTTCCCCGCCCTCGAAACCACGTTGTGGGGTTTCGTTCTTGTCAAATTCGTTTGTCATAACAATTGCGTTTGTGACCTCGCGGCCAGACAATATTAATATTGTATAGGATAAATGCGCACAACAACGCCCTCTGCGGCGTGCGCTGTGCTATCTTTTATCTGATTTGCGCTGCAAAGATAATGTTTTTGTTTTGTAGTGCAAAATCTTGAGGAAAAGTTGTCGCAGAGATCTTGTGCGTTTTTTGGATATAAAATCGCCGCCCTATCTCTTTGCCTTGCGCTATCTTTTCGTTAATTTTGCGCCGATTTTATAACAACGCAAACAAAACAACAAGATACGCACTATGGAACTTCAGAGCAAGTACAACCCTGCCGATGTGGAGGCGCGCCTCTACGAGTATTGGGAACGTCACGACCTTTTCAGTAGTCGCCCCGATGGGCGCGAGCCTTATACTATTGTTATTCCGCCGCCCAACGTGACGGGGGTGCTCCACATGGGGCACATGCTCAACGAGACGATACAAGACATCCTTGTGCGTAGGGCTCGCATGGAAGGGAAAAATGCATGCTGGGTTCCAGGAACCGACCACGCCAGCATAGCAACCGAGGCAAAGGTCGTGGCGCGTTTGGCCGAACGCGGTATTAAGAAAACAGACCTAACGCGCGAAGAGTTCTTGAAGCACGCTTGGGACTGGACAGAAGAGCATGGTGGTATCATCCTCAAGCAGTTGCGCCGTGTGGGCGCTTCGTGCGACTGGAAGCGCACCGCTTTCACCATGGACGAAGAGCGTTCGAAGAGCGTCATCAAGGTTTTTGTCGATCTCTACAAGAAAGGCCTTATCTATCGCGGTGTGCGCATGGTGAACTGGGATCCTAAAGCCCTTACTGCACTTTCCGACGAAGAGGTTATCTATAAAGAAGAGCATAGCAAGCTCTACTATCTGCGCTACTACGTGACGGAGGCTGGCACTTACTACGTTCCTGCCGCCAGCGAACTGGAGCGTTTGCGCGCAGCTGGCAACGTGGTACACGTTGATGCCGAAGGTCGCGCCTATGCCGTGGTTGCTACAACGCGCCCAGAGACCATTATGGGCGACACGGCAATGTGCATCAATCCTGCCGACCCCAAAAACCGCTGGCTCAGTGGCCACCGTGTCACGGTGCCCCTCGTGGGGCGCGAGGTGCCTGTTATAGAAGATAGCTACGTTGACGTTGAGTTTGGTACGGGTTGCTTGAAGGTGACACCAGCTCACGATGTCAACGACTATATGCTGGGCGAGAAACACCAGTTGCAAAGTATCGACATCTTCAATCCCGATGGTACGCTGAGTGTTGATGCTGGCCTATATGTAGGCAAAGACCGCTTCGATGTCCGTAAGGAAATAGAAGGCGACTTGCAACGTGCGAACTTAATGGAACGCGTGGAGGATTATACCAACAACGTTGGTTTTAGCGAGCGCACCAACGTGCCTATTGAGCCGAAACTCTCTACGCAGTGGTTCCTCAGGATGCAACACTTTGCCGACCTCGCCCTGCCGCCCGTGATGAACGACGAACTGCGTTTCTATCCCGCAAAATACAAGAATACCTATCGCCACTGGCTTGAAAACATCAAGGACTGGTGTATTTCGCGCCAACTTTGGTGGGGTCACCGCATACCGGCCTGGTATCTGCCCGATGGCACCTACGTCGTGGCTGAAACGGAGGACGAAGCACTTGCGCTGGCCCGCCAAAAGAGTGGAAATAACGCCCTGACGCTTGCCGACTTGCGACAAGACGAAGATGCGCTCGATACGTGGTTTAGCTCCTGGCTTTGGCCCATCTCTCTCTTCGACGGTATCAACCGTCCTGGCAACGAAGAAATGAAATACTACTATCCTACGAGCGACCTCGTTACGGGACCAGACATCATCTTCTTCTGGGTAGCACGTATGATTATGGCTGGCTACGAATATGTTGGCGAAATGCCTTTCCGTAATGTTTACTTCACAGGCATCGTGCGCGACAAGATAGGGCGTAAGATGAGTAAGAGCCTCGGCAACTCGCCCGATCCTCTTGAACTCATCGACCGCTATGGGGCCGACGGCGTGCGCATGGGTCTGATGCTGGCTGCACCCGCCGGCAACGATATCCTCTACGACGATGCCCTCTGCGAACAAGGCCGCAACTTCTGCAACAAAATTTGGAACTGCTACCGCCTCATTGCTGGTTGGCAGGCAGAAGAGGGTGAAATGCCTGCCGTCAACAAGCAAGCACTCGACTGGTTTGGTGCCAAACTGCGCGAAAGTGCTGCCGAAGTGGCCGACCTCTTCAGCAAATATCGCCTCTCGGAGGCCTTAATGGAGATTTACCGTCTGATGACAGATGAGTTCTCGGGTTGGTTGCTTGAAATGGTGAAACCCGCCTACGGACAACCTACCGATGTTGAAACGCTCCGTCAGGTGAAAGCATACTTCAGCGACTTGATGCACCTGCTGCATCCCTTTATGCCCTTCATCACCGAAGAACTTTGGCAACACATGGCCGAACGTAAGGATGGTGAGAGCCTGATGATTGACCCGCAGACAATACCCGCACCGCAGGCTGGCGATGTTGAACTGCTTGCTGCTGTCCACGACGTGAAAGGCGTTGTGCAGGGTGTGCGCGCTGTGCGTGCAGCAAAGAACATTGCTAAGAAGGAAGAGCTGCAACTGCAAGCTGTAGGCACGTTCCCTTTGGCTACTTACGAAGGCCTCATTCGCAAAATGGCAGGTGTAGGTGCGGTGGATGTCGTTGCTGAGAAAGATGGCGCAGCCAGCGCCTTCATCGTTGGCACGACGGAGTACGCTGTACTCTTGGGCAACCTCATCGATACCGAGGCCGAAATCGCCAAGGCTGAGGCCGAGCTGAAGCACCTTGAGGGCTTCTTGGCTGGCGTGGTGAAGAAACTTGCCAACGAGCGCTTCGTGCAGAATGCCCCCGAACAGGTCGTTGCCCTCGAGCGTAAGAAGCAAAGCGATGCTGAAACTAAAATCGCTACGCTGAAAGCGCGTTTGGCAGCGTTGAAGTAAAGAGAAGCCTCTCCCCCCCTCTTGTCCCTCAAAGGCGAGAGGGGGGCTGATACTACAAACGTTAAACTTTGCCCTCCGTGTCAAGTATGTTGCGTTGACAACACAGCATCTGTTACACTCTCAGCGATAGCGGCAGGGTAGGGCATATCTTCAAAACGCTTCTATGTTCCAATTTCGCCACTTCACCATACGTCAGAACCGCTGTGCGATGAAAGTAGGCACGGATGGCGTTTTGCTTGGTGCATGGGCTGAACTACCTGAGCGAGGGAGGGTGTTGGATATAGGAACAGGTACGGGATTGCTTGCGTTAATGGCAGCTCAGCGCAGTCCTGATTGTCGTGTGACGGCCGTTGAAGTGGAAGCGACGGCTGCGGAGCAGGCACGCGAGAATGTTGCCGCTTCACCGTGGGCACACAATATTAATATTATATGTACCGACGTGCGCCACTTCCAGACCGATGAGCGTTATGACTGTATCCTCTCTAATCCGCCATACTACGACGGTACGCTGCTACCTCCCGATGCAGCTCGCGCCACAGCGCGCCATACCGATGCGTTGAGTTATGAAGAATTGGCGGTTAGCGTTTCGCGGCTGTTAGCTCCAGAGGGAACGTTTTCTGTGGTACTCCCCACCGAGAATACGGAACGCCTCATAACGGCTTGCGCAGCCCGCAATCTCTACTTAGAGGCTCTGACAGATGTTTCCACCACCGCTTCTAAGCCTCCTCGGCGCACACTTCTGCGATTTTCGCGTCGCAATACGCGCACAGCAACAAACCACTTGTTGCTGATGGAGAAAGACGGAAAACGCTCAGCCGAGTATGCAAAACTCACCGAAGTGTTTTACATAAAATAACAAATCGCAGCGTTGCACACTTGTTTTTTCTTTGTGCAATGCGCCAAAAGGCCGTTAAAATCGGAGGTTTTGCAACTTTCTTTGTTCTTTTAACTTACTTTATAACCCTAAACTTGGGTCGTTCGCAAGGAAGGTTGTACTTTTGCAGCGTCAAAATGCATTTGAGAACGCTCTGCACTATTTAATTATGCTTGCAAACCATAGGCTCAAACGCTTTTGCAATTCACATTTAAGCCCCTACGGCGCGGCTGAAAGCCTCATTAATCTTCACTCAGCCACTTCCGCCGTTTGCGGCGTCACTAAAACACGAGACTAATGGATTTCAGTATTTTCAACCGAGTAGCTTTTGCCACGGCTCTTTTTGCCTCTTTCGCTTCTGCCAGCGCGCAAGACCTGCTCGCTAAACAAGCCCCCATCGATCGTAAACAGAAAGCGGTTGACTCCCTCGCAATAACGAAACTCACGGTGAAGGAATCTTTCGAAAACCCCGCCACCGACCTATATACCACCTGGAACACGAAGAGTGTTCACTGCTATTCCAACTCCGACATTCCCGAAACCTATCGCATCGACTTACGCGGCTTTGCCATGCCTACCAGCAGCCGCAAAGTGACGAGCAACTACGGCTATCGCGCCTCTTTCCGCCGTATGCACAAAGGCATCGACATCAAAGTGTATGTTGGCGATACCATAAACGCTGCCTTCGATGGTAAAGTGCGCATGGTCAGCTACGAAGGAAAAGGCTACGGCAAATTCGTTGTTATTCGCCACAACAATGGCCTCGAAACCGTCTATGGCCACATGTCAAAGCAACTCGTGACGGAAGGACAGATCGTGAAAGCAGGCCAGCCCATCGGACTGGGTGGTAACACGGGACGCAGCACGGGTTCCCACCTCCACTTCGAGACACGTCTTGTGGGTCAGTCTATTGACCCCGCCTTGCTTTTCGACTTTGCTAATCAAGACATCAAATGCGACTATTACGTCTTCCATCGTAGCGGTAAAGGCCGTGCTGGCACCAAGACTTTGGCCTCCAACACAGCTGTCAAGCCTGCCACAACTGCCGATGAAGAGCCCGACGTAGTGCCGGCAAAGAACATGAAGGTTGAAGAGGCTCTTACGGGTAAATACCATAAAGTTGCTCCCGGCGAGACAGTGGCAAGCATTGCGCGCAAGCTCGACATCAGTGTTGACCTCCTCTGCAATGCCAACCACATATCACGCAGTACGCGTGTGCGTCCAGGACAGATTCTTCGCTATTAAGACATACATATAGCCATAATTACTTTAATCCCCTCTTGTCGTGAAACATGAGGGGATTTTGCGTAACTATCCTATTGGGGGAAACAGCCTAAAAATGTATAAGATACAAAGAGGGCTGTGCCGATGATGTGATGAAACTCCTGTAGTGATAGGATTTGAGCGCACGCTTATACTCTGTAATCCGACGTTATGCCGCGAAGCATATATCGGCCCGCCATTGTATAAGCAGCATTCTCGGTTTCGGTGTTTAATTGATGAGAATCCCAATCGAACCGGCACAGCCTTTTGCTGTCTGTTGTATGTTATAGAGTAAACGCTCCTTAAGCCTTAGGCTTTCAGTGTTTAATCCTTTATTGCTTCTTTTTACTCTGCAAATTTACGAACTAAATTTGATTTGAGCAAGCGCGGGAGGATAAATTTTTTTATCAGTGCGTAAACGAGCACTGCGGACAAGCAACCAACGACGGCACCGCCCAACAAGTCGCCCATGTAGTGAACACCCAGATACATCCTTGAGTAGCACACCAATGCGCACCACGCAGCCAAGGCGGTTGTAAGCCAGCGGCGGCGCAAGATGAGGTGGAGGTAGCAAACGAGGGCGGCGGTGTTGGCGGCATGGGCTGAAGGGAAACCATAACGCCCACTGCGATAGGCGTTCACAACGTGGACGAGCGGGGCAATGGGGTTGTCGGCTAAATTGCATGGGCGCGGACGGCAAAACACTTGGCGCAGGCCGTGAATACAGGTTTGGTCGGAGATGAGGATGACAAGGGCAATGCCCGCTAACCACACGAGCGTGCGCCGCCAACCTTCCTGCCGCAGCAAAATATACGCGAGGAGCAGGTAGAGCGGTATCCATACGGCGCGCCCGCTGATGGTCCACATCAGCGTGTCGGCCCAGGGGGCGTGCAAGCCGTTCACAGCCAGCAGTATCTTATCGTCAAGTTCAAGGAAAGACATGGGAGGTTATAGGTTTATATGGGCGGGTGAGAGAGGGACGCTCATTTGTGTAGCCAACTCGTCACTCGTCACTTGTCACTAATTCTTCATCGTTCCGCTATCGCATCATAGAGCTTTTGCAGGAAGGCTTTTGCGTATGGTAGGTTGCGCTCTGCATCTCTACCGCGTAGCAAGTGAGGCTTGTGTGTCGCGTTGTCATAAACGGCGCAGGAGCCGCCTCGCACAAGGCCCATAGCATCGGGGTGGGAGAAGAAAGCGTAGTGAGGAGCAGCAGGGTCGAGTAGGTTTTTGCTAAAGGGAAACGCTTCACTGGGCAGGTGCATAGCCCCCAGCACGGTGGCGATGATGTCAGTTTGATTGCCAGTTGTTGTGTTGCGTCCACGAAGGCGAAGGGCACCGCCCGTCAGCACGAGAGGTATGCGGTAGCGTTCGGGTGATAGGTTGTCGAGCGTGTCGGGCCAACAGCCTTGGTGGTCGGGCACAATGACGACGAGTGTTCGCCGCCAGGCCTCGGTCCGACTGAGGTTGCGCAGGAACTGCCCCAAACAGCTATCAGTATAGGCAAAGGCGTTTTGCGCAGGATGCTGAAAGCGGCTGAAGTTGGGTACGTCGAAGGGCTCGTGGCTACTGCTGGTTTGGAGGACGCGCAAGTGGTGTTGCCCCTGTTTGGTTTCCTTCTTTATATCGGCCAGCAGACGGTTGAACACCGTGCCGTCGGGAGCACCCCATTTCGATAGGCGTTCGCTCAGCGCGAAGTCCTTGTCCGACACGATGCGTTGGAAGCCTGCGTTGGTCAGGTAGGAGCGCATGTTGGTGAAGTTGGCATCGCCGCCGTAATAGTAGCTCGCGGTGTACCCAGCACCTTGCAGCGCAGTGGCAATAGACGGCAGGTTTTGTGTCTTGCGCGGATACTTCATCAAGCTATTAGTGGGCTGCGCGGGTAAAGCACTGAGAATGCTGACGAGGCCACGGTCCGTGCGGAAACTGTTGGCGTAGATGTCGGTGAAGAGTAGGCCACTCTGCGCAATGCTGTCGAGTTGAGTGGCTATGGGACTGCCGCCGAGCGAAGGCAACAGATGCGCCGAGAAACTCTCGAGCACAACGAAGAGCACGTCGGGACGGTCTATATATAATATTGTATCTCCTTGTTCGGCCTCGGTCTTGACTGGTGCGTGTTGGTTCAGTTCGTTAAAGAGGCGTGTGGCATCTTTATCGCTAAAGAAGCGATATTGTGATGCAAAATCGTTTTCGCGAGCCAGCGACTCGCCAAGGCTCAAGAGGGGGTTGACGGCAGCGTGGTTAAGGACGATGCGGTCGGAGAAGTAGGCGTGGCCCGTGTTCATCGTTGAGACCGTGATACCTCCGCGCCCTAAGAGGAAGAGCACACCGCCCGTTAGCAGTAGCACAAGGGATGACATAATCCTTTTGGGGGAAGCCAAAGAGGGTAGGGTGGCGTAGCGCTTGAGGAGGAAAAAGAGGGCCGGCGATAGCACGATAATCGTCCCAAGTCCTAAGGCTCCTTGCCATAGCGGAGCCGAAGCCATCGCATCGGTGGGCGATGAGAAGAAGTAGAAGAAAGGTGTTGTGTCGAGCGGGAAATGCCAATAGCCATAAAGGGCGATGTTGACCACCGTGAGCGTTACGACGATGAGGCTGGATATGGCGTAGAAGCACGTGGCGGCAACAGCCCACCTGTGTCGCTGCTTTGTCCACAACTCCCCTAGAGTGAGGAGCGTTGGCACCATCGTCAGGTAGGCACAGACAGAGAGGTCGAGCGATAGTCCGTGCCACAACGTTTGCATGCAGTCTGTCCCAGTGAGGCTTCCAGCGTAAAGGACAAGGAATGCGAGTTTGCTCATCTCGAAGAAGAGCAAGAACACGAAGAAACAGACTGCAAGGTGTCGTAGCCAGCGTAGCTTCATAGAGGGAACAGTGGAAGCATGTCTAAACCACGAACGTACACGTCCTGGGCTTGTGCGCATTCGTGGTTAGATCATATTGTCAGCGGTTGTTAGCTATCAATATCTGTGGTGTTTGCAGGCGAGATGTCTGCGTACCCAGTTATTGTCAGAGGTTGTTATCTACCAGCATCAGCGGTTAGGTACCATTGGTAGAGTCGGTTGATGCCTTCGTCAATCTCAACCTTGTGGTGCCAACCGAGGTTGTGGAGTTTTGTGGGGTCGGTGAGTTTGCGCGGCGTACCATCGGGCTTGGAGCTATCCCACAGGATGTCGCCCGTGAAGCCTACGGCGGTGCGTATCTTTTCGGCCAAGCAGCGAATGGTGAGTTCCTTGCCCGTACCGATGTTGATGTGGCAGTTGCGCACCTCGGTGGTGCCCGCTTCATAGGTGTCTTTGAAATCAACGTTGAGCAGGACGTGGACGCTGGCATCGGCCATATCTTCGCTCCAAAGGAATTCGCGCAGCGGACTGCCCGTGCCCCACAGCGTGACGCTGCCAGCGCGAATGCCGTACTTCTCGAGCACGCGCAGAATGTCGGCTTCGTTGGCTGTTTCGTCAACGCCTTCAACGGGTCGTGCTGCCAGGTCGCGCCGCACGGCTGCCCAGTTACCTTCGGTGAGGCACTTGGCAAGGTGCGTCTTGCGGATCATGGCAGGCAGGACGTGGCTACGCTCCAGGTGGAAGTTGTCGCGCGGGCCGTAGAGGTTGGTGGGCATCACGGCAATGTAGTTGCAGCCGTATTGCAGCGAGAAACTTTCGCACATCTTCAGTCCTGCAATTTTCGCCAAGGCGTAAGGCTCGTTGGTGTATTCAAGGGGTGAGGTGAGTAAGGCATCTTCGCGCATAGGCTGAGGGGCTTCGCGCGGATAGATGCACGTTGAGCCGAGGAAGAGCAACTTCTTCACGTCGTGGCGATAGCTTTCGCCAATGACGTTTTGCTGTATCTGCAAGTTGCGGTAAATGAAGTCGGCACGATAGATGGAGTTGGCCATGATGCCGCCCACGTGGGCCGCAGCAAGCACTACAGCTTCGGGTTGTTCAGCATCGAAGAACTCTTTAACGGCCACGCCGTCCATGAGGTCCAACTCGCCGTGTGTGCGCCCAACGAGGTTCGTGAACCCACGCGCTTGTAGGTTGTTCCAAATGGCCGAACCTACGAGGCCGCGATGACCTGCAACGTATATTTTAGCGGTTTTCTCAAGCGTCATGTCTTCTTACTCCTCCAGTTTTGAGCGCATATAGAGCTTGCGCACTTTCTTCATGTCGTGGTTCACCATAATGCGAATGAGTTCGCGGAAACTCGTTTTCTGCGGGTTCCAACCGAGCAGGGTTTTGGCCTTCGTTGGGTCGCCGAGGAGCTGATCGACTTCAGCGGGACGGAAGTATTTCGGATCGACTTCCACGATGACTTTGCCCGTGGCCTTGTCGATGCCTTTTTCCTCTACACCTTCGCCCTGCCATTCAAGCTCAATGCCCAGTTCAGCAAAGGCCAATGTGGTGAACTCGCGCACGGTGTGGTATTCGCCCGTAGCGATGACGAAGTCTTCGGGCGTGTCGTGTTGCAGCATGAGCCACATACATTCCACGTAGTCGCGGGCATAGCCCCAGTCGCGCAGGGAGTTGAGGTTGCCGAGGTAGAGTTTATCTTGGAAACCTTGCTTAATGCGTGCTGCAGCGAGGGTGATTTTGCGTGTGACGAAGGTCTCGCCACGTCGTTCACTTTCGTGGTTGAAGAGGATGCCGTTGACGGCAAACATGCCGTAGCTCTCGCGATAGTTCTTCACAATCCAGAAGCCATATTGTTTGGCCACGCCGTAGGGCGAACGGGGATAGAAGGGCGTTGTTTCGCGTTGTGGCACTTCCTGCACCAGGCCGAAGAGCTCGCTGGTGGAAGCTTGGTAGATGCGCGTGTGCTTCTCCATGCCCAGGATGCGAACGGCTTCGAGCAGTCGGAGGACGCCTACGGCATCCGTTTCGGCGGTGTATTCGGGCACGTCGAAACTCACCTTGACGTGGCTCTGCGCTGCAAGGTTGTAGATTTCGTCGGGCTGCACTTCCTGCAAAATGCGCACAAGCGATGAGGAGTCGGTCAGGTCGCCCCAGTGGAGGTTGACGAGGCGACGATTTTTCATGTCGCGCACCCATTCGTCAAGGTAGAGGTGTTCGATGCGCGCCGTGTTGAACGACGAGCTGCGGCGCATGATGCCGTGCACTTCGTAGCCTTTCTCAATGAGGAATTCTGCAAGGAACGAGCCGTCTTGCCCCGTAATGCCTGTGATTAAAGCTTTCTTCATAAATTGTATTTGTGCTGTCTGTAATGTCGTCTATTTCTTTGGTTTCTTGTTGCCTTTCAGTCCTTCGGCTATGTCGGCGGCCTCTTCGTTGAGGTTGATGTTGCGTGTGGTGGCAGCTTCGATGGTGCCAGCGCGCATGATGTCGGCCATGTCAACGCCCGTGGCCGACTTCAGTACGTCGAAGGCCTGGCGAATAGCCACGGGCACGTTCCCACTGAGCGAAGAGATGCCTTGCCCGTCGGCACTGTAGATGTTGACGTCCTTAATGGCCGAGATGGGCTTGGCCACGTTCTCAACGATTTGCGGCAGCACTTCAATCATCATTTGCGCTACGGCCGCCGAGTTGTACTTCTTGTATGCTTCGGCCTTTTTGTCCATAGCTTGTGCTTCGGCTTCACCCTTCTTCTGAATGGCGTAGGCTTCGGCTTCGCCTTTCGCCTTAATACCTTGAGCCTCTTGTTCGAGGCGGTAGCGCACGGCATCGCTCTCTGCATTTTGTGCCAGAGCGCGTTGCTCGGCTTCGTACTTCTGTGCCTCGGCCACGCGCTTACGCTGTTCGAGTTCGGCGGCAGCGTCGCGCTCCACCTTATACTTGTCGGCATCGGCCTTCTTCTCGATTTCGGCGGCTAACTGGTTTTGCTTAATCTCAATTTGCTCGCGCGACAGGATTTGTTCGCGCTTCGTCTTTTCAATTTCGGCCTCTACGGTCTTGATGTTGATGGTTTTTTGCTGTTCTTGTTGCTGAATGGAGTAGGCTGCATCGGCATCGGCTTGTGCCGTGTCGGCTTGTTGCTTCAGGGCTGCGCGTTTCAGGGCGAGGTCGTTGTTCTTGATGGCGATGGCCGTGTCGGCATCAACGCGGGCATCGTTGGCCTCCTTGTCGGCGTGGGCCGTCTCTATCTTCACGTCGCGTTCGGCGTGGGCGCGGTTGATACTGGCATCTTTCTTAATCTTGGCCGTGTTGTCGGCACCGAGGTCGTGAATGAGCCCTTCTTTATCCGTTACGTTCTGGATGTTGCACGAAATAATCTCTATGCCGAGTTTGGCCATGTCGGGCTGCGCCTTTTGCATCACCTGGTCCGAAAAACCGTCGCGGTCGGTGTTGAGCGAACGCAGGTCCAACGTGCCGATGATTTCGCGCATGTTACCTTGCAGCGAGTCTTTCAGCTGGTCGGCAATCTCTGGGGGCAGCATGTTGAGGAAGTTCTTGGCGGCCAGGCGCGTGCCCTCGGCACTGGGCATCACGCGGATTTTGGCCACGGCATCAACGTCAACGTTGATGAAGTCGTTGGTAGGCACGCTCTCCTCGGTCTTGATGTCCACCGTGATTTGTCCGAGATATACTTTGTCCATACGCTCGAAGAAGGGGATGCGAAAACCGCCAGAGCCTATCAGGACGCGGGGCTCTTTCGACAGACCCGAAATGATGTAGGCAAACGAGGGCGGCGCCTTCACGTAGGAGATGAAGATGAAGACGGCAAGCACGGCAACGGCGGCCAATGCAATGATGATAATCAGTTCTGTTTCCATAGCAAATAGGTTGATGTATAAGTGAAAGATTTGGTTGGTATATTGATACCGATGCGTTTATTAGTTGCAAAGATACGAAAACTTTTCAGCAACTCCGTTTTTTACATGAAAATACGGAGTGGTGTTCCGCATTTTACAAGAAAATCGGGAGTTAGGCTCCCGATTTTCTTCGTTTGAGGTTGCTGTCGTATCTCTTTACTTCGCAGCTTGTGCCTGGCAGGCAGTGATGGCTACCATATAGTAGATGTCGTCCACCGAACAGCCGCGCGAGAGGTCGTTGACGGGCCGCGCAATGCCTTGCAGGATGGGGCCGATAGCTACGGCACCGCCTAAGCGCTGAACAAGCTTGTAGCCAATGTTGCCTACTTCAAGGCAGGGAGCGATAAGCACGTTGGCGTGGCCTGCAATGGGGCTGCCCTTAGCCTTCTTCTCGCCCACGCTGGGCACGAGGGCGGCGTCGGCTTGTAGTTCACCGTCCACTTTCAGCTCGGGCCACGTTTCGCGGGCAATGCGCGTAGCTTCCACCACCTTGTCAACTACTTCGTGTTTTGCACTGCCCTTCGTCGAGAACGAGAGCATGGCCACGCGCGGGTCGCTGATGCCAGCCACGGCTTTGGCCGTTTCGGCGGTGCAGTAGGCAAATTGCGCTAACTGCTCGGCCGTAGGCATGGGCGTCACGGCTACGTCGCTCATGACGAGCACGCCATCTTCGCCGTAAGCCTTTTCTTTGCAGATGAGTAGCATGGCACCGCTCACGCAAGTGATGCCCGGCGAGCACTTAATGATTTGCAGGGCGGGGCGGAGCGTGTCGCCCGTCGTGGAGAGGGCACCGCTAATCTGTCCGTCGGCATCGCCACTCTTGATGATGAGGCAACCGAGGTAGAGCGGGTTCTTCACCAGCTGGCGAGCCTGCTCGATGGTCATACCTTTCTTCTCGCGAAGCTTTTGCAGCAGCTGGGCATACTCCTCGGCTTTGGGATTGTTTTCGGGGTCGATGAGCGTTGCCTTGCCGATGTGCTTCAGTCCGAAGGCCTCCACGTGGGCTTGCACCTTGGCGGGATTGCCAATGAGGATGATGTCGGCCAGACCGTCGGCCAGGGCGCGGTCGGCCGCTTTAATGGTGCGTTCTTCTTCTGCCTCGGGCAGGACGATGCGCTGGCGGTTGGCCCGCGCTTTAGCAATGAGTTGGTCTAAAATTTCCATGTCTCAAGGTTATGGTTTTAATTATGATATGCGTGTTTCTTCGTTAGTATGGGCGCGTCACGGCGGTGCCATGTCCTTATGCGCACGGCGAAATTACTCATAATCTTCCGAACAGCCATCAAGCAACTCTTATTTTTTAAGTAGATAAACAATAATTCGTGCGAAAAGTGTGGCATTAACAAAAATAATAGCTACCTTTGCGCCGTGAACGACGAGCGGCATACTTGCCCCCATGTAGCAGTTCTTATATATATAATATTAATATTGTATGTACGCAGAATTGTAGCGTTCGCCGCTGGACTCGTAGGACGGCATAGGCCATAACAGCTGTCAAGCCCAGCGCTATGTTTCACTAATTCACACATCTATGGGCCTACTTATATTTTGCATCGTAGTCGTACTGCTTGTTTCGTTCACGTGTTCTATCTTGGAAGCCACGTTGCTTTCCACCCCCCTTACCTACGTCACGATGCTAGAGGAGAGCGGCCAGCGAGGCGCGCAACATCTGAAAAAGCTCAAATCAGACATCGACCGCCCTATCTCCGCCATTCTTACCCTTAACACCATTGCCAACACTGCGGGTGCTGCCGCCGTGGGTTACCTCACGCGGCAGGTGTTTCCCGAAGCTCCTCAAGCCATAGGCTGGATCAGCGCGCTCTTGACGCTGCTCATCCTTGTTTGTTCAGAAATAATACCTAAAACCTTAGGGGCCAACTATTGGCGCCATATCATCGTGCCCGCCATTCCCTTGTTGCGCGGTCTGGTTTTCCTTACGTGGCCCTTCGTGAAGATGGCCGAGTTCATCACGCGCTTCATCTCGGTTGACGAGCCCGCTCAGAACGTCAGTCGCGAAGAGGTGGCCGCCATGGTGAGCGTCGGCACCGAAGAGGGCGTTTTCAAGAAGAAGGAAAATCGCATGCTGCAAAACCTCCTGCGCCTCGAAAGCGTGACGGCGCGCGACATCATGACGCCCAGCAGCGTTGTCGAAATGGAGCAGGAGGACATGACCTTGCAGCAATTCCGCGCAGAAGAGAAGACCAAACATAGCCGCATACCTGTCTATAACGACAACGACGATTTCGTTACGGGTTACGTCCTGCGTCAGACCATCCTCGAACGCCTCTCGGAAGATAAGTTCGACATGAAGCTCGGACAAATCAAACGCAAAATCTACTCGTTCCGCGAAGACGAGAAAGTGGCGAAGATATGGGAGGTACTGCTCCAGCGCAAAGAGCACATTTCGGCCATCATCGACGAATACGGCTGTCTGCGCGGCATCGTCACGCTCGAAGACATCATCGAAACCATGCTGGGCACGGAAATCCTCGACGAGAGCGACACCGTAGAAGATATGCAGGCCTACGCCCGCGAACAGTGGGAGGAGCAACAGCGCGAGCAGGGAAGCGGCAATGCCACCGCCACGCGCAGCTCGCGTCATACCGCAGCGCAGGAGTAGGTGGGGAGTCAAAGTCTTAGGGAAAGTGCAGGAATGGTTTAAGGGGTGTGCTATATCTCTTCTATCTATTTCTTGTTTTTGTGTACTTGTAGTATCACTTTTCCTAATTACAAGCCCGCTCCTCTTACCTTAGTTTAGTTGAAACTTTGTTGAACCATTATCCTATGTCCCGAAAACGTAAACCCACCTATATCCTGCCGCCAGGCGAGACGCCCACCGCCCTCGACCTGCGCGTGCTCGACTTTCAGGAGCGCGGCTTCATCGTGCCGCCGCGTCGCTTAATCCTCAACGACGAGCAGATTGCCGGCATACGCCGCGCCGCCGAAGTCAACACGGGCATCCTCGACATGCTTGAGGGCGTGATAGAAGAAGGCATGACAACGGGCGAGATAGACCGCCTCGTTCACGACTATACCATTCGCCACGGCGGCATACCCGCCCCCCTCAACTACGAAGGCTTCCCCAAGAGTTGCTGCACGAGCCTCAACGAAGTGGTGTGCCACGGCATACCCTCCGACGAAGAGGAACTCCTCGACGGCGACATCCTTAACGTGGACGTCACGACCATTGTCGATGGCTACTACGCCGACGCTTCGCGCATGTTCTGCATTGGCAACGTTGAACCTCCCTTGCAGCACCTCGTCACGACGGCCAAGGAGTGCCTCGATATCGGTGCTGCCGCCGCCAAGCCTTGGGGGTTCGTGGGCGACATAGGCCGTGCCATTGCTGAGCATGCCCACCGCGCAGGCTTCACCGTCGTGCGCGACCTCTGTGGCCACGGCGTGGGCCTTCAGTTCCACGACGACCCCGACGTCGACCACTACGATACGGGCCACAAAGGAATGCTCCTCGTGCCGGGCATGGTGTTCACCATCGAACCCATGATCAACATGGGTACGTGGCGCGTCTTCATCGACGAAGAGGACGGCTGGACCGTTGTAACCGACGACGAACAGCCCTCGGCGCAATGGGAGCACACGTTCCTCATGACCGAAAACGGCGTTGAGGCCCTAAGCTGGTAGCACGGCAACGCTTTTTCTTCGAAAAGCTTTGGCCGTTCACGCCGTAAGCATTACTTTTGCCGTTGCAATTTGAGGCTGGTGCCTCAAAAGGTTCGTCTTTTGGCTCCGTAGCTTAGCTGAATAGAGCGTCAGATTCCGGTTCTGAAGGTCCAGGGTTTGAATCCCTGCGGAGTCACCACCCATGCGCACAGATGTCCCGTCCTCACTCGTGGCGGACGTCTGTGCGCTTTTGTTGGTGCACGCTCAACGCTCAAATGCTTATTTAAGTTTCGAAAGTTTTGGAAGAATGGGACAAATGGTGCGCGAAGCGTACCATACCATGCTTAACCGCGTACCGCGACGAGCGAAGCGAGGAGTGGTGCGCGGCAAAATACCGACTATGTGGCCAGTGCGCGAAGCGTACTGCACGTCACGATTCAGCTTTGCGACACAACTTATTAGCAATTCAATCTTTTTAGCCATCACGATAAAAGTTTTCTGTAAGATTTGCTTGTTACAGAAAGTTTTTATTATTTTTGCAGCGAAAGTGCAAAAGCGACTTTATGCGACTTGTTTATAGTTGCCTATGTCGCCTTTGCCGTCAAGCTTTAAATAACATCATCCAGCCTACAATGAAACTCAAGGCATTCCTCTCCGCCGCGCTACTCCTGCTGGCCACGGCGTTACCCGCACAGCGTAGTGTGCTCTACGTCTTCAGTAACACCAATCCCGTTCCAGCCGCTGGGCAAGACCCCACACCCGTATCGGGCTATGGCGTCAGTGCCAGCCCCGACTTTCTGGCCGACGGAACGCAGTTCGTCAATGGCGACGTCACCATCACCACCAACGACCTCGTGAGGTGGCAGCTCAGCAAAAATGGCGGTTCGAGCCTGCGCGTCTATACGGGCGGCACCATCACTTTCAGCGTGCCCGACGGATACCTCATCTCGAAAATACGCATGAAGCGTTCCTTCCTGCAAAACGAGCTGCAGCCCGAAGCTGGCACCTACGTCAGCGTGGACGACAACGGCATTGGCGATAAATACAAAGACTGGACAGGCCTACTGCAATCCGTCAAGTTCACCAACGTGCGCAACAACGTCAGCTATAGCGGTATGGACAGCATCTGGGTGTACTATTCCGCCGCCCGCACCGTCAACGTCACCGCCGCTGGCTACGCTACGCTCTATCAAGACATCGCCCTCACCGTGCCCGAAGGCATGCAGGCCGCTGCCGTCTTTGGCATGGGCGACGGCGTGCAGGTTGACTACCTCTACCAGGAAGGCGAAACCATTCCCGCCGAGACGGGTGTGCTCCTGAAGGCTGCCGAAGGCACATATACCTTCATCGAGAGCGCCAACGAAGGCACAGCCCCAACGTCCAACGACCTCTACGGCACGCTCACCGACCAGTGGATATCCAAGAGCGGCTACTACCTCTATAAGCTTGCGCTGAAGAATACTGCCGACACGAACTCCGTAGGCTTCTACTGGGGCAACAGCTCCAACGGTGGCACGTTCCAGAATGCAGCCCGCCACGCCTACCTCGCCCTACCCAAGAGTGCTGGCATCCGTGCCTTCGTGCTGGGCGACGATACGGCAACGGGCATTGGCAGCGTAACGTCCAACGCCACCGATGCCAACGCAAAGGTCTACGACCTGCAAGGCCGCCGCGTTGTAACGCCGCAGCAAGGCGTCTATATCTACAACGGACAAAAGCGCATACAATAGCGCATCTAATAAGTTAACACCCCTCCTCAACGAGGGCATCGTAGCCTGCGGCTACAAGCGGTGTTAAAGGGATAGATGGCTATCATAAGTAGTTCAAGTTTCGGACGTTCCTAATGCGTTGGTGCGCAGAGCGCACCACACCATGCTTAACCGCGTACCGCAACGAGCGAAGCGAGGAGTGGTGCGCGGTAAAAGCTAACAACCATGCCACAGTACGCAGAGCCTACTGCACATAATTTGGTAGCTAAGCATACAAGCCAATAGGCATAAAGACCCATCATCTGCGAAAGAGCTGTCTCCTCTGCGAAGAGAGAAGCAGCTCTTTCGCTCGCAAACACCACCGCCTCTCTTCTTTCATGCGACACTTCATCTATTTCTCTTACGACGGCACCGCCTACCACGGTTGGCAGCGTCAGCCCAATGCCCTCACCGTGCAGGAAAAGCTCGACGGTGCCCTCTCAACGCTCCTGCGCACCAACGTGCAGACTGTGGGCGCGGGGCGAACAGACACGGGCGTGCACGCCCACCGCATGGTAGCGCATTTCGATGCCGACGTGCCCGATGCGGCCCAGCTATGCTATCGGCTCAACGCCATGCTACCCGCCGACATCGCCGTGCAGCGCATAGAGCCCGTGAGCGAAGAGATGCACGCCCGCTTCAGCGCGAAGAGCCGCACCTACCACTACTACGTCTGCACGTCGAAAAACCCTTTCCAACGCCACTATGCGGCCCGCTTCCACTTCCAGCTCGACTTCCAGCTTATGAACGAGGCCGCCCGCGTCCTGCTCTCCACGTTGGACTTCACCAGCTTCAGCCGCCTCCACACCGACGTGAAGACCAACACCTGCCACGTCACGCGCGCCCAGTGGACGCAACAGGAGCCCGACCTCTGGCGCTTCGAAATCACCGCCGACCGCTTCCTGCGAGGCATGGTACGCGCCATTGTCGGCACCCTCATCGACGTGGGCCGTGGCCGCCTCAGCATCGCCGACATGCAACATATCATCCTGCGCAAAGACCGCTGCGCAGCTGCTGACGCCGCACCGCCCAACGCACTATTCCTCGTCGATATTGCCTATTAGCAGGCCATTTTTTCCCTAAACCCCTCGCGAATTGCTAAAAATACTTATTTCTTTGCAAAAAGTTGGGAAAAAGTTTGCATCTAACGCAAAAAGTTCGTACCTTTGCACTCGCAATTAAGCCCATTACACCGCGTAGTTACCAGCTACAAACTCTTAATCAGCATCTCACAATGAAAAAAGGAATACATCCAGATAGCTATCGTCCCGTTGTCTTCAAGGATATGAGCAATGGCGACGTGTTCTTGTCTCGCTCTACGTGCAAGTCCAGCGAGACCATCGAATTCGAAGGCGAAACTTATCCGCTCATCAAGCTGGAAATCTCAAGCTCGTCTCATCCTTTCTACACAGGTAAGTCCAAGCTCGTTGATACGGCAGGACGCGTAGATAAGTTCATGAGCCGTTACGCTAAGTCTCGCAAGAATTAAAATTTCATGGCTAATTTACTACTCATAGTATTTTAGATAAGGGTTAATAACAAGGAATGTAGGTGGCTGGGAAGTTACCTACATTTATTTTATCCGAACTCTTTCGGCAATTCTCAAGCCCCTTCAACGTCAAACACAAAAGCCTTAAAACCTCCACGCTAATGCCGCTTCCTCCCGCCGCCTTGCTTCGCTGTCAGCCCTTGCCGCTGGTTCGTATAGGCCTCGTAGGTCTTGGTCGTCGAGGCCTGAAAACCCTCGAGCGCTATCGCTACCTGCGCCATGCCGCCATCACGGCCCTGGCCGACCTCGATGCCGACAAGTGCGAAAGCGCACAGGAGGAACTCATGCGCACCGAACGCCCCAAGGCGCGAACGTATGTGGGCACAGCGGCGTGGAAGGAATTGTGCAGCGATGCCAGTGTCGACCTCGTTTATGTTTGCACCGATTGGGACAGCCATGCCGACATAGCCCAAGAGGCCATGCTCCAGGGTAAGCACGTGGCCATCGAAGTGCCGGCGGCTACCACCGTGGCCGACTGCTGGCGACTCGTCGATACAGCCGAACGAACGCAGCGCCACTGCTTCATGACCGAAAACTGTTGCTACGACCGCTTCTCGCTCGCAACCATCGAAATGCACCAAAAGGGCTTGTTTGGCGAACTCACCCACTTCGAAGGTGCCTACATCCATCGCATTGACGAGGGTAGCCCCTGGATGCTCAACCACTATGCCCACCACGGCGGCAATCCCTATCCCACGCACGGTCTGGGACCCATAGGCTGGCTGGCCAACCTGCACCGAGGCGACCGCATGGACTACCTCGTCAGCGTCACAACGGCCAACGGAAACATCAACAACACCCTCATCCGCACCATCCTGGGCCGCACCATCCTCTTGCAGCTCGACGTGACCACACGACGCCCCTACAGCCGTCTGCAAACCGTCTGCGGCACGCGCGGTTTCGTGCGCAAATACCCGCAGCCCGTCGTCAGCTTTCCCGAACACGACAACCTGCAGGGCGATGCCGCCTGGCACGTGGCCGAGCAATACCTCACCGCCGACCCCGCTCAACGCTGGCACCACGGTCACGATATGGGCGTGCCCAACGAAATGAACTACGCTATGGACAGCCGCCTCATCCATTGCCTCGTGCGCGGACTGCCCCTCGACATCGACGTATATGATGCCGC
Organism: uncultured Prevotellaceae bacterium; assembly: GCA_900317635.1. Taxonomy (GTDB): domain Bacteria; phylum Bacteroidota; class Bacteroidia; order Bacteroidales; family Bacteroidaceae; genus Alloprevotella. The sequence continues at coordinate 163,237 of ONHN01000002.1, forward strand.
CGAATGGAGTTGCATCGCCGAACTTTCGCAAGAGTCGGCCCAAAATGGTAGCCAACCCGTCCGCATCCCCGACTTCACGCGCGGTCATTGGGCCGACACGCCCCCGCATAGCTTCTTCTAAGCACCGCCTTGCGCCTGTTTTGTTCGTGCTTAGCTCTTATTTCTGCTGCGCCATTGGCCCTTATTCCGCACTTTCTTTTTTCCCCGACAAGGCTTGCAAACTTTTCACGTAAGCCTCTAACTTTTCCACTTCCCTCTCCAAGTTTTCCGCTCAAGCCCTGAAGTTATAAATCTCGGCGGGAAATGTACATTTGCCGCCGAGAATATATACATATCACGCCGAGAAATATACATTTCCCGCCGAGATTTATAATTTCAGGGGGAGCCAGCATTTGTTCGTGGCTCCCCCGTAAAACTTTAAGAGGTTGGAAAAAAGGTTGGTAGGCTTGCTATAGTGACAATGCACAACGTAGAAACCCCGTAAGCGTTTCTACGCGCGTTTTAGTTTGCAGCAGTATTTTCTTCGCGCGCGCCTTCCACTTCGCGCACGAGGTAGGGCGGGCGCCGCTTCGTTTCGTGGAAGATGCGGCCAAGGTATTCGCCTATGATGCCCAGCGAGACGAGTTGCACCCCGCCTAAGAACAAGATGACGATGATGAGCGTGGGAAAACCTTGTACGTCGTCGCCAACAACCAGCGTCTTCACAAAGAAGAAACACATGTAGAGGAAGGCACCCAACGCGCAGAGCAGACCCGTCCACGTGGCCAGGCGCAGCGGTGCCGTGGTGTAGGACGTGATGCCCTCAATGGCCAGACGCACCAGCTCGGCGTAGCTCCACGAGCTTTTTCCGGCCGCCCGCTGTTGCACCTCGAAAGGTATCTCTTTCTTCCTGAAACCTATCCAGCTGAACATGCCCTTGGTGTAGCGCTCCGTTTCGCGCATCTGGCGAAGGGCCTCGATGCAGCGGCGGTCGAGCAACCGAAAGTCGCCCACGTTCTCGAGCACTTCGCCGCGCGTGGCGCGAGCCAGCAGCTTATAGTAGCCGTGCGTCAAGCGGCGACGCAACCAGCCGTCGCCGTCGCGGTTCGTGCGGCGGGCATACACGTCCTCGTAGCCCACCTCCCACGCCCGCAGCATCTGCGGAATGAGCGAAGGCGGATGCTGCATGTCGGCATCCATAACGATGACGGCATCGCCCCCTGCATAGTCAAACCCAGCCAGCATGGCGCGCTCCTTGCCAAAGTTGCGCGAGAGGTCAACATAGCCAACGCGCGCATCCTCCTGTCGCAGACGCCGAAGAACGACGAGCGTGTCGTCCCGACTGCCGTCGTTGACAAAAAGAAAGTCCCACGCATAGGCGGCTTCTTCAGTCGCTACGCGGCAGAGCGCATCGTAGAGCACAGGCAGCACTTCAGCCTCGTTGTAGCAAGGAACAAGCACCGTCACGCGGCGTTGGTGGCTCGTTTTTAGCGTATTCATACCTTCTCTTTAATTTTCGTAAACACAAAGCGCACAAGCAGGAAGTTCACGGGAATGCAAACGGCATAGACAGGTAGGGGAGCCCAGCGAGCCGGAACGCCAAGCGCGGTAAAGGCGTGGAGCGTGCCTACCTGCAAGAGGTAGTTGACGAGGTGGGACGCCGCAAACCCCACGCCCCGCAGCGTCGTGGCCTTAGCACGAAACGTGAAGCGCGCCGACAGCAGGAAATTCATCAAGAAACTCACGCCGTAGCCTATCGTGAAACTCAACGTCATGCCCAGCAGCGGCAGCAGCAGCCAGTAAATAGCATAGTGCAAGGCCGTAGCCCCCACACCTACCAGCACGAAGCGCACAGCCTCGCCAGCGGTGGCACTGGTCGATAGTTTGCTGATTAAGACTTTGAGTTTCATAGGTAGGGCTATAAGTTGTACGTTCGACTGCAAAAGTACAAATTTCGTGCCATTTCTCAATAGCTTTAGCAGATATTATTGTGCACCGACGTGCGTTTTGCACATTTTTTTCTTTACTTTTGCCTTCAGATTAAAACGGAATACCAACGTGTCAACATTCTTCAGAAATATAAAGCGTGCGCTACGCCTTTGTCAGCGTCAGGCTAAGGACGCTTTCAGTCGCGAGCACTTCGCCCGTCAGCGTCAGCACCCGTCGGCAGCACAACGAAGCGTCAGCGTAGAGCAACCCTTCACGGCCTCGGCCACGCTGCAAGCCAAGCGCCACAACCTGGCGCTGGCGGCGCGGCGCATTAGTGCTTACGTCGTTATGCCAGGCGAGGTGTTCTCGTTTTGGCGTGCCGTGGGCAATCCCAACACATCGGCTTTTCAAGCTTCGCGCGGTTTGCGAGCGGGGAGAGTAGAGATAGAGCGCGGCGGCGGCCTCTGCCAGATCTCAGGCATCCTGCACCATCTGGCACTCCTCGCGGGCCTGCCCGTCATGGAGCGCCATAGCCACAGCCTCGACCTCTACACCGAACAAACGCGCTTCTGCCCCCTCGGTTCCGACGCCACCGTCAGCTACGGCTACCTCGACCTCCGCTTCCGCAACACGCTCTCGGCTCCCATCTGGTTTACGTTCGACGTGGGCGAAACAACGTTCCGCGCCTCCCTGCATTGCGCCTCCCACTTCGCGCCACACACCATCGTGTTTCGCCGCACAGAGGAAACGCCCTACCGCCTCACCGCCGAAGCCTACGACGAAACAACAGGCCAAGTCCTTTGCCGCAGTACCTACAAGCGCGTGAAGGCGTAGTGCCCTGAGAGCGTTCTTTGAGCGCAGGTGCCTAACTGGGTACGCAGGCGTCCCGCCTGCATTCCACATCGCTGCGTAAGCAGCGAAGCTCCCCCACCTCCACCACCGTTCTCCGCAGGCGAGGCACCCGCGCTCCCAGTTCCCCGCCCCCCCCTTGTGCGCGAAAAACTTCGCTCATGGCGCGGCATTACCGCAAAGTTTGCGTATATTTGCCCTGCGAACCTCTCGCGCCGCCGCACGGCCCCACCAAAAGGCTCCACATACATAGAGCTGCCGACAGCGGAGGCAGACATACAGATATTCATCATAGCGTTGGCTATTATTCAGAAACGTTCCGAAACTTGCAGGTAGAAGAACAAATGAAGAGAATAATGGTTACGCTCACTGCACCCCAGTGGGCGTTTTCCTGTTTTCTTCATTTAGGTTTCCTGCAAGTACCTGGAACGTTGGACGGGAAGACGGCCCACTTTCTTTGTACTTGCAGGAAACGTTTTTTGTAGAATAGCAGCGCATTAATCCCACTAACCGATTGATGCCTACCAACCCTCTTTCTCCCACCCGCGCCGACTTGCTGCGCGAATTGCAGCAGCGCGTGGACGACCGCGTGCTCGAACCCACCAACGCGGCCTTGCTCCGCAAACTGATTGAGCGCGCCGACACCGACGACGAAGCCATTGCCGTGGCAGCCCTCGGCACCACCTACAAACGCACAGGCTTCCACTTCGACGTGCGCCTCGAACGCCTCACAAACGACATCCGCTATCTGCGCCGCAACCCCGCGCTGAGTTTCACCACCTCTCCCAACGCACTGACGCACCGCCTCATCATCGGCGACAACTACGAAGCCCTGCAAAACCTCCTCATTCAGTATCGCGGCCAAGTTGACGTTATCTACATTGACCCACCCTACGGCAAGGACAGCATGGGCGAGTTCGCACATACCAACTACGAGAACGCCCTGACGCGCGACAACCTCCTATCTATGCTCTACCCGCGCTTGGTGCTCGCACGGCAGCTGCTCAGTGACACAGGCGTTATCTTCTGCTCCATTGACGACAAAAACCAGGCTTACGTTAAATGCTTGTTCGATGAAGTGTTTGGGGAGAGGAACTATGTTGAAACTTTCATATGGAACAAGACTTCCACTCCTGCTGCATTATCTAACAAGTCTCGACAAACACATGAATTTGTTTTGTGCTACGTGCGCTTTCATAATAAAGAAAAGTTCAATGGCTTAGTTAACGAAGGTGGTGATGCCCCACTGCTAAATGCATCCAATAAAGAAGCCGTCCTCCAATTCCCTGCCAATTATGTTGTCACACACCTTAAAGACGGTAATTATAGTGCAGGCATAAAAGATCGCGTTGAGTTGTTAAACGATATTACAGTCACTAACGGCATCATTACAACTCCTTTTTCTCTGAAAGGAAAGTTTAGATGGTCTCAATCTACATTAAACGTAGAAATAAAGACTAATTGCAAACTCATAATAAAGAGCGAAAGATTTGCGATAAGGTATTGTAGAGAAGGAGAACGGACTGTGGCTCCAGCAAACTTTATAGTTGAACGAGTTTACAACACAGACACTTCAATAAATAAGACTAATCAAAATGTAGATACCAATGAGAAAGCGAGTAGAGAGTTGGAAACAATCTTTGGTGAGAGCAAATTCTCCTTTCCCAAACCGCAGTCTCTGATTTCTTATCTGATATCTTTTATAGACAACAAACAAGCCCTCATCCTTGACTTCTTCGCAGGCAGTGGTACCACAGGCCATGCTGTGCTGGAACTCAACCGCAAGGACGGCGGAAAGCGCAAGTTTATTCTCTGTCAGCTCAACGAAAAGACGGACACCACGCCAAACGGCATAGCCTACGACGTGACGGCACCGAGGTTGAAGCGCATCATGACGGGCAGATGCTACGACGGCACGGCGGACTTCCCGTGGATAAAAGACAACGAACCTTATGGCGACAACCTTGAAGTGACGGAAATAGACCGCGTGTTCAACGCCGAAGCTACGGCGGGCAAAACGCCTTTCGACGTAATAGACGAAACGCTCTATGGCCAACAGCCTTTCACCGCGATGCGCGAGAAGATAGAATGGGTGTGCCAACACTTTCAGCATACACAGCGCAATGTAGAGAACGACAGCGAGTGGGAAAAACGTAAACGCGACCTCGACCATGCAACAAGAAGTTAAAGACCTGCAGCAACGCGCCGTCGGCGAACTCTACGAACTCCTACGCGGCAACAAGCGCGAACTGACCTTCCGTGCTCCTACGGGTAGCGGCAAGACGCACATGATGGCAGACTTGATGCAGCGCGTGGTGAGCGAAACGTCGGACGTGGTGTTCCTCGTCAGTACACTATCAACAGCTGGTCTGGCCGTTCAAAACTACGAAGCCTTCTGCCGCTTGGCCGACAACGGTACGTTTCCCGCACTAAGGCCGCACCTCATTTCGTCAGAGATAGCGGGCGAAGAGCGTCTGCATATTCCCACGGGTTATAACGTCTATGTACTGCCGCGCGACCTCTACAAGAAAAATAGCCGCCTGATGCAAGGCGCGATGCTGGCCTTCCTGCGCACCATGACCGAGAACTTCATGGGCACAGGGCTGAACAAACGCATTTACCTCATCAAAGACGAGTGCCACCAAAAGACCACCAACCTAGACGACTTATCCGAAGGTTTCTTTACGCGCATCCTCAACTTCTCCGCCACGCCAAAGTTCGCCCGAGGACAACGCCCCGACGTACAGATAACCGATGAAGAAGCCGTCACTGCCAACCTCATTAAGCACATAGAACTCTGCGAGGACGCAAACGCTACGGTAGATGATGCCGTCGAGAAACTCCTCGAAATACAAGACGACTACCGCAACTTGCTTGGCGTGAACCCCTGCCTCATCATCCAAATCAGCAACAAAGACAAGGCCGATGAAGAATGGACGCGCAAGATACGCCCCGCCCTCGACCGCCACCAAGAGCTGAAGTGGATGAAGATTATGGACAAGCCGAAGGACTGCGACACGAACGATGCAGTGAAGAAACGCCTGCCGCCCGAACGCTGGAAAGACTATGCTAAAGGTGCGGGCTCGCAAATCGATGTTATCGTCTTCAAGATGGTCATCAGCGAAGGGTGGGACATTCCACGCGCCTGCATGCTCTATCAGGTGCGCGACACGCAGAGCAAGCAGTTGGACGAACAGGTGGTGGGTCGCGTGCGCCGCAACCCGCGCTTGCTCGACTTCGAACGCCTTTCGCCCGAGGCACAACAACTGGCTATGACGGCGTGGGTGTGGGGCTTGCGACCCGACAGTATGCAACGCACGCAGGGCGTAACGCTGTGGGAACAAGCTGGCATGGAAGACATTCGCCAACAGATACGCGTAAAGACCACGCGTCTCGCCAATCTGAAAGAAAGGAAAGACTTCAACGTGGCCGATGTGCTGAAACCGCTTGACACCACGGCACCGAGCGACATCTTCACCCTCTACAAGAAGCTCAGCCGTCAGCCCGCCGAGGTGCAAGACCTTTGCTACGATTACGCCTCTGGCGACACATCGCGCTGGTGGCAGTTTGCCGAACAGACTGAGCGCGTGCGCAAACACTTCGACACCTACATTTGCGACTACGACAAGACGATGGAAGTGGGCGAAGAAACGTCGTTTCCCGCCAGTTCGTCATATACCGCCACAGGAAACAGCTTGCAGGTTCGCGACTGGGTGTGGCGCAAGCGGCAAGGTGGTACGGCGCGCTACGATTTCGACAGCGAAGCCGAATCGGACTTTGCCTGCATCCTGCAAGAAGCCGCCGCCGAGTACGGCCAACCCGTCGCGCCCGAAGCCGAACCGCCCACGGGACGTTTCCTGTGGGGCAAGAACTTCCCGCAAGGCTCAGACATTCGCTACGAATACTACGACAGCGGCATCCACGTTTCCTATCCCGACTTCGTGATGAAAGACCGCCAGGGACGCATCCACATCTTTGAAGTAAAGAGCGTGAACCTCGCTGCTGGCAAACAAATTTCCGAAGACGAGTACAAACATAAAATAGCCTGCCTCAGCGCGTGCTACAAAGCCTCGTCGTGCCTGTTGCCCGACCACATCTTCTACCTCCCCGTGCTTCGCGGCAATGCGTGGCACATCCATAAGTTTGAACGCGGCGAAGAAAGCATCATCTCGCAAGAGCAATTCCTAAGCGATTGCAAAAAAGGGTAGGGCGGCTTTGTGTTCGCCATTCACCTTTAGCACAGCGCCCGTGCTCGCGTTGATGGCTTCGCCACCATGTACCCTCATGGTGCGCAGCGCGCACCACACGATGCTTAACCGCGTACCGCGAGGAGCGTAGCGACGAGTGGTGCGCGGAAAGTATGTGGCGAAGTTGTCAGTGCGCGGAGCGTACTGCACAATAAGAAACGCGGATAAATATATAGGATGCAAGGTGGCGCTGGGATGCGGGGCGCCCGCAAGTATGGGACGCAGGCGTCCCGCCTGCGGAATATCTGGGAGCCCCCGCGCTCGGTGATGACATTCTCGCCGTCGACCTCTCAACACTGCATCCTTTCGCGCGCGTACAATATTATTATATATATGTATCCCTCGCCCTCGCCCGCCGCTCCTGCCCCCCCGCAGAACTCCTTTGCCTCATTGTTCTGCGAAATCCCCGTGTTTTGATAGCCGTGGATAGCAATTCTTGCCTGCTTATCCCCTCATTTGCCGTAAATCGCAAGTTTTTTTCAAAAAGAGCGTTTTTTTTCACGAAAAGTTTGGTTGGTATCTATGGAATGTTGTACTTTTGCACCCGCTGACGCGAAAGAAATAAAGTTTGCGTCGGTGCTCTATGAAAAGTTTCCATGGACAAAGAAGCAGCGTAACTTTT
>ONHN01000013.1 GCA_900317635.1 uncultured Prevotellaceae bacterium
ACCGCGCATTCCTCTTCGCTTCGCTCATCGGAATACGCGGTTAAGCATGGTGTGGTGCGCTCTGCGCACCATCGCAGCATGAACTCCCGAAACTTGAATTTGTTGACTTAAGTCTGCTTTGCGCTTTCAGCTGCTGCAGGCTCTTCTACGCGTGCTTTCGCGGCACGTTTCAAGTCATCGGCACCGCCTACGAGCCAGATAGTGTCGCCAGGGCGAATGACGCGGTTGGCTGTGGGCTGGTCGATGTTTCCGGCATCTTCGCCGCGCCCTTCAAAGCCGATGACCATACACTGATATTCATCGCGTATATGGCTCTTGGCTAACGTTTGGTTGGCAAAGGGCGACTTAGGGTGAACCTTGAAATGTTCGAGCACCAGCCTGTACTCGCGGCGGTCGGGCGTGAGATCTTCTATTTCTTTCTTCAGGCGCCTGGCCAGGTCGCTGAGGCTTGTGTCATCGCCCAGTGCTTCGATGCGGTCGCCAGGGAAGAGGATGGTGTCGCCATCGGGTATGTTGATACGGCCGCTGCCGCGAATGATGGCAGCTACCATAACGCCATTAGTGCGTCCGAGGTCCAGCTCTGCCAGCGTTTTCCCGCCCCAACTTGAATGCTCGGGTATTTCGAGTTGTGCCAAGTGGATATCGTGGCGTTTCAACGCGCGTTCGTAGCCAGGCCGTGCAGCCTGTGCTTGCTGTTCGCGGCTGCGGAAATTGCTCAGGAACGTCCGTTCAAGCCGTAGGCTGTAGTATTTAACGAACTTCGAGATGGGGTTTTGCCAACGATAGATGCGGTCGATGCAGTAGAGTGCTACAATACCAGCTCCTATCAGTAGGCACCAATACCATTTTATGGGGCTTAGGTAGAAGATGATGTATCCAACTCCCCAAACGGCTATTGCGAAGCGTACGACGACAGTAAGAGCAAAGAAGAAGAGGTTGGCATACTGCTTTTTTTCGTGCCAAGCCTTCACCGTTGTGCTGTGCATTTTCTTCATCACGATGGGGCGTGTGAGGAAAGCGATGAAGACCGTGGTGACAACTCCGCATATAGCATTGCCAACAGTGCCGCCAAAGACGGCGCGGCAGAGCGGCAGGATTGTTGCAAACGAAGCAGCAATGGAAGCCGATGCCGGTACGCCGAATGCGCCAACTATAACAAGTAGTTCGCGGAGGAGTTTCCCCCATCCCGTTGTGGCATTCTCGCTTTGCCTGTCTGCCTCTCCTTTCTGGTTGAGCAGCGTGGAGAGCTGTTTGGGTAAAAGGCGGTCAACAAACTGATAGGCTGGTGTTGCCGCACGGATAAGGTAGGGCGTTGTAAACGTGGTGATGATACTGACAGCCACGACGACCGGATAGAGGAACTCGCTCGTTACGCCTAAACTGACACCCAGCGAAGCCAGGATGAACGAGAATTCACCTATCTGCGTCAACGAGAAGCCGCACTGCATGGCCACCTTCAGTGGCTGGCCTGAAAGAATGAACGAGCACGTGCCAAAGATGGTCTGTCCAATAAGAATGACAAGCGTGATGGCCAGCACGGGTTGCCAGTAGGCCACGAGAACTGCGGGGTCAACCAGCATACCTACCGATACGAAGAAGATAGCACCAAAAAGGTCCTTGACGGGAGCCACTATCTTTTCGATTTCTTCAGCCATTGTCGTTTCGGCCAGGATGCTGCCCATCATGAAAGCACCCAGTGCGCTGCTATAGCCTGCTTCGGAGGCAAATTCAACCATCATGAAGCAAAGTCCGATGCTCACGATAAGCAGTGTTTCGCCTGATATCCATTTTTTGTTGCGCCGCAAGAAGAGCGGAATGGTGAAGATGCCTACCACGAACCACAGGATAAGCAGGAAGGCCAGTTGTGACAAATTGTTGACGAGGTCGGCCCCTTCAAACCTCCCCACGGCTGCCATGGCCGACAGCACCACCATCAGCAAAATGCCGAGGATGTCTTCAAGGATGAGCACGCTCAGGACCACGCCTGCAAACTTCTGTTGGCGCATGCCCAATTCGTCAAGCGCTTTGTATATGACCGTTGTGCTCGACATTGCCACCATACCGCCGAGGAAAAGGCTGTTCATCGGCGACCACCCGAACCATTGTCCTACGACGTTGCCAAGCGTTATCATGCTGAAGATAACGCACAAGGCGGCAATGATAGGGCCGATGCCCATCTTCACGATTTTGCGGAACGAGAACTCCAGTCCCAGCGTAAACATAATGAAGATAACGCCGATTTCGGACCACGTGTGGATGCTGTGCGTATCGCTCACGGAGGGCATATACGACATGTGCGGTCCCGTCAGGAACCCCGCTAATATATAGCCCAAAATGAGCGGTTGGCGCAAGCGGCGGAAAACGAGTGTCGTGATACCTGCCACAATCAAAATGAGGGCAAGGTCGATGACGAGAGGGGGAAGCGTGGACATAGAGGAGAAGTAGTTTTTTTACTGACGAGTTACGAGTGGCAAGTTACGAGTGACATGTTGCAGCCGCAATTGTTCGCCGGCGTAGCCAAACTCGTAACTCGTTAACTTACTCGTTATTTTCTGATAATTTCAATTTCGGCGCCTCGGCCTATCTTTATAATAGATGACGCGCGCGAGGGGGCGCGTTCGTTGCGGCGCGAGGTGCAGACGTAGTCGGCGCGCGCAAGCAACTCGGCGTCGATATTGTCGAAACACGTGGGGGAGGGTAGGCCGCTCACGTTGGCCGACGTGCTGACGATAGGGCGTCCGAAACGCCTGCAGAGTTCGCGGCTAAACGTTTCCTGCGTAATGCGCAGTCCCGCACTCCCGTCTTCGGCTAATAGCGAAGGGGCTAAGCCCTGCACGTCGGCATAAATGATGGTGATGGGGTTCGTGGCGCAGTCGACGATTTGCCAAGCCACGTCGGGCACGTTGCGCACGTAGCGTTGCAGTCGCCCGTCGCTGTCAACGAGCGAAAGCATTGCCTTTGCATCGGCACGGCCTTTCAGCGCAAAGACCTTGCGCACGGCCTCTTCGTTCGTCGCATCACAGCCAATGCCCCAGATGGTGTCGGTGGGATAGACGATAACGCCGCCATGCCGTAGGACTTCAAGCGCGCGCGCAATGTCGGCCTCCCAGGCGCGCGTCAGCGGCTGTTTTGACGCGGACGTAAGCTCTGCATAGCTTTCTGTATCAAATGTTTTGTGCGTCTTCTTCATCAGTGTGTCGCCTTATTTTTGGCACAAAGATACAACAAAAGCAGCAAACAATCAACACCGGAACAATAAAGTTGACGCAATTCAATATCTTCGCCAAACCTATTGCGTTTCGCCAATAAAGCATTACCTTTGCGGCAAGCTTTCGCATAGCAAGCAAACAACACAACAAATATAATCCTATGGAATGGTTAAACCAAATCCTGCTGAACCCGGCAGGTCCCGCTTTCCTGGCCATGGCTTTTGCCATCGTGATATGGGGCGGTGTGAAACTTGGCCGTGTGAAGTTTGGCGGCGTTGCGCTCGGCGTGACGTTCGTGCTTTTCGTGGGCATCCTCGTCGGCCATCTCTACAACGTCTATGTCGTAGAACCGCAAGTGGCCGCTAACCCCGACTTTGCACAGAGCATGGCGGTGCAAAACAAAATCATCAACTTCGTGAAAGAGCTCGGCCTCATTCTCTTTGTCTATTGCATCGGTCTGCAAGTAGGCCCAGGCTTCTTCGCTACATTCCGCAAAGGCGGTGTGGGTATGAATCTGGTGAGCACGGGCATGATTTTGCTCAACGTGGCCGTCATGCTGGGGCTCTTCTTCCTTTGGTATTACCATAGCGATGCCGCCGCAGGCGAAAACCGCTACAACCTGGCTATGATGGTCGGCGTGATGTATGGTGCCGTCACCAACACCCCAGGTCTTGGTGCCGCCACGAGCGTCTTGCCCGGCGAGGACTACTTCGGCGCGATGGGTCTGCCCTCGCTGGCCGATGGCTACGCTTGCGCCTATCCGCTGGGCGTTGTGGGCATCATTGGAGCCACCATCCTCATCCGCTACCTGTGCAAAATATCTTTCGAGAAAGAGACCGAACAAATTCAGCGCGAGCAGGAGGCCGATCCCGCCGCCATTCCTCACCACGTCTATATCCGCGTGACCAACAAAGGCGTCTGCGGAAAAACGCTGCGCGAACTCCACGACTTCCTCAAGCGCGACTTCGTTTGTTCGCGCTGCAAGGTGAACGAGGAAATGTTCGTACCCAACGGCGAAACGAAGCTGGAAGAGGGCATGAAGCTGATGCTCGTATGCTCCGAGAGCGATATGGACGCCGTCATCACCCTCATCGGCGAACGCCTGCAAGAGAGCTGGCGCAAAGAGATTAACGAAAACACGAAGTACATCAGCCGTCGCCTCGTCGTTACCAACCCCGCCGTCAACGGTAAGACCTTCAATAACTTGCATCTCTCTACGCTCTACGGCGTGAACGTTACGCGCGTCACGCGCAACGGCATGACGATGTTTGCCAGCCGTGGCTTCCGCCTGCAAATGGGCGACCGCCTCCTCATGACGGGAACGGAAGAGAACATCAACAACGTAAAGGAAATCATTGGTGACGAGGTGAAACATCTCGAACACCCCAACGTGGGCATGGTCTTCCTCGGCATCCTCATCGGTGTGCTCGTAGGTCAGCTGCCCATCCCCATTCCTGGCGTTGACATCCCCGTGAAACTCGGTCTGGCTGGCGGTCCGCTCGTAGTGGCTATCCTCATCGGTGCCTTCGGCTATAAGTTTAACATCACGGCCTACACCACCACCTCGGCCAACCTCATGATGCGCGAAGTAGGGCTGTGCCTCTTCCTCGCCGGCGTGGGCATACAAGCTGGTGCGTCGTTCTGGAAGACGGTCATGGCGGGAGGTTACAACTACGTGTGGATGGGCTTCCTCATCACCGTGATACCTATTCTTATTATGGGCATCGTTGCGCGCTGGAAACTGAAGCTCAACTACTACACGCTGATGGGTATGATAGCCGGTACCTACACCGACCCGCCTGCCCTCGGCTTTGCCAACCAAACCGCTGGCAACGACGCGCCCGCCATTGGCTACAGCACCGTCTATCCGCTTTCCATGTTCCTACGCATCCTCGTAGCCCAACTCACGTTGGCCCTCGTCCTGCCGCTGTTGTAGGCACTTCACCACGCAAGCCCCAAGCGTACTAAAAGGGCATAAAAAGACTTTTCATTCTGCAAATAGTTACTAAACCCACAAGTTTGGCCTACTATTTGCAGAATGTGGTTTATATGAGTGACAAGTTACAAGTTACGAGTTACAAGCGCTAAAGTATTCGTGTAAATTCTTACAAATTCGTTTTTTTCGTGGTTCCCTAAAAACTTAAACATCATAAAAAGCTAACAACCTATCATTATGATTTACTGGATTCTCTTTGGCCTCTTTGCCCTGCTCAGCTGGTTGGTACAGTCGAACCTTCAGAGCAAGTTCAAGAAATACTCTGAAGTGCCCTTGGCCTCTGGCCTTACGGGGGCGCAAGTGGCCGAGAAGATGCTTCGCGAAAATGGCATCTACGACGTGCAGGTCATTTCTACGCCAGGCCAACTCACCGACCACTACAACCCGACGAACAAGACCGTGAACCTCTCGCAGGGTGTCTATGCCTCCTACAGCGTAGCTGCCGCCGCCGTAGCAGCCCACGAGTGCGGACATGCCGTGCAGCACGCTCGTGCCTACGCGCCGCTGCAACTGCGCAGTGCGCTCGTTCCCGTGGTGAGCTTTGCCTCTACGTGGGTGCAGTGGGTCATTCTGGCAGGCATCATCTTCATCAATGTCTTCCCGCAGCTCTTGCTCATCGGCATCATCCTCTTTGCGCTCACCACGCTCTTCAGTTTCGTCACGCTCCCCGTGGAAATCGACGCAAGCCGCCGCGCCACGCAGTGGTTGCAGGAAGCCCGCATCACGGGGCCTCACGATCATCCCATGGCCGTCAGTGCATTGCGCAGTGCAGCCTACACGTATGTCGTAGCCGCCCTCGGCTCGCTCGCTACGCTGGCCTACTACATCATGATCTTCCTCGGACGGCGCGACTAAAACACCTTCGTCTATAAACCGCGCGTTTATACATTTTCCACATACTGTTATCAGCAAGCACGGAGTTGTCTCAAAAAAACTACTTCGTGCTTGCTTCGTAATCTGCTGTTGCTTTGTGCGATAGGCACAAATGTTTCAAGTTTTGCAAGAAGCCCTCCAAGTTCTCTTATCAAGCCCCGAAGTTTTCCGCCTAAGCCATGAAGTTATAAATCTCGGCGGCAAATGTACATTTCCCGCCGAGAGTTTATATATTTCCCGCCGAGAAATATATATTTACCGCCGAGATTTATAACTTCAAGAGCCCGCAGGAAATCTTGCGGGGCTGCCGCGCAAACTTCGCGGCCTAACTGGAAAGTTTGTTTGCCGCATCATAGCTGCAAGCACGCTGAGCCTATGCGCAGAAAATGCAAAGGCGAAAACCCTTCAGCGGGAGGCGAAATTCCGTTCGCTGCAACCGCAAAAGCGTTTTCGCCTTTGATGAGTAAAAAAGGTAGGTAAGTTGAATGTCCGCCTTAGTTGAACGTGCCTACGTAGGAGGAGCTAAGGTGCGGCTCGTAGGGACTGGGCGTGAACTTATAGTTGACCGTAAACGTGAGTTTCTTGCCTTCGATGGTTCCTTCGAAGTTTCCTTGCATAAAGTTGCTGAACTTCTCGCGCATCGTGCCGCCGCCCTCTAAGGTTTCGGCGCGCAGGATATAGCTGCCGTCAGCCTGCTTGGTGGAGGTGATGTTCTCAAGCACAACGCCCGTCATCATCTGTGCGGGCATCGTCTCGGTGGCGGGTCGTCCCGTCACTTCGTCGATGGTGATGCGCACTTTGTCGTCGCCCACGTTTTCAAGCGTCACGTTGACGGTGTCTTTAGCGTAGGTAGCACCTGCCACGGTGGTTGTCCACACGCCCGTGCCGCCAGGCACGCTGTAGTCGGGTGTTACGGGTTCGTCGTCGCCACAGCTTGCGAGAGCCAGGCAAAGGGCTGCAAGCCCGAAGAGCTTTGTTAGTTTCATTTGTAAAATAGTATTGGTTTGTTCATTTCGGCTGCAAAGGTACGCATTTCTGCCCGCTCGAACAATCCTTATATGTTAGGGGAAACGAATGATGAGGCACAAATTTGTAACTTGCAAGGGTGGGTGAAGAAACTTTTTCTGCTTATATGCTGTTGTAAACAAAAAATTATGCCTATCTTCGCGGCTGAAACAAACCTAATACCAATCATCACGATTATGATTACCGACCAAGACCGTGAGCTTCTTGCCCAAAAGGGCATAAGCGAAGCGAAGTTGCAGCAACAGCTGCGCCAATTTGCAGAGGGTTTTCCCTACCTTCGTCTGAAAGGTGCCGCCGCCGTGGGGCAGGGCATTTTGCGCCCCTCCGACAGCGAGCGCGAAGCTTTTCTGACGGCATGGGATGCCTATATCGCCACCACTGGCCACCGCGTGGTGAAGTTCGTTCCTGCCAGCGGTGCAGCCAGCCGAATGTTTAAAGACCTTTTTGCCTTCCTCGATGCCGACTACGATACGCCGCAGACGACATTTGAAAAGACCTTTTTCGACCGCCTTGTCGATGCGCCCTACTATGAAGCCCTCGACGATGCGTGCCACGTCTTCCACGGCAAGGGCATTGCAGCCCTGTTAGACGAAGGCGATTACAAGGCCGTTGTTTCCGCCCTGCTGACCGAAGAAGGCCTTAACTACGGCAACCTGCCCAAGGGCCTGCTGCAATTCCATAAATACGACGACGGTGTGCGCACGCCCGTCGAAGAGCACCTCGTGGAAGGTGCCCTCTACGCCAAAGGCAGCGACGGCCGCGTCAGCGTCCACTTCACCGTTTCGCCCCAGCACCGTCCGCTCTTCGAGGCTCTCATCAGCGACAAGAGCGAGGAGCTTGCAGCGCAGTTCGGCGCGCAGTTCGACGTTTCTTTCTCCGAGCAAAAAGCCAGCACCGACACCGTTGCCGCCAATGCCGACAATACGCCCTTCCGCCAAGCCGACGGCTCACTGCTCTTCCGCCCAGGCGGCCATGGTGCCTTGATAGAAAACCTGAACGAGATTGAAGCCGACGTCATCTTTATTAAGAACATCGACAACGTCGTGCCCGACCGCCTGAAAGAGCCCACCGTGGAGGGCAAGAAGCTCATTGGCGGTGTGCTTGTCAGCTTGCAACGCCAAGTGTTCGACTATCTTGCGCGCCTCGACAAGGGCAACGTGAGCGAAGCCGAGCTGCAAGAAATGCTGCGTTTCCTTGAAGAGAAATGCTGCTGCCACACCGACGAACAACTCACGGGCGATTCCCTCGCGGCCTATCTGCGCCACAAGCTGTGCCGGCCGATACGCGTCTGCGGTATGGTGAAGAACGTGGGTGAGCCTGGCGGCGGCCCCTTCCTCGCCTACAACCCCGACGGCACGTGCTCGCCCCAAATCCTCGAGAGTTCGCAAATCGACATGTCCGACCCCGCGAAGAAGGCCATGTTTGAACAAGGCACCCACTTCAATCCCGTTGACCTCGTGTGCGCCGTGCGCGACTACAAGGGACAGCCTTTCAACCTGCCCGACTACGTCGATCCGCAAACGGGTTTCATCTCCCACAAGAGCAAGGACGGCAAAGAGCTGAAAGCCCTCGAGCTACCAGGCCTGTGGAACGGCGCGATGAGCGACTGGCTCACCGTCTTCGTGGAAGTGCCTCTCATTACGTTCAATCCCGTCAAGACCGTCAACGACCTCTATCGCGAAGAGCACCAGTAAAGCCTCAAAGCCACCGCATCCCCTCTCTCGGCGAGAGGGTAGGGGGCACTTAACAACAATCATAACTATGGACAAAACACTGCAATTAAACCAAAACGCCCTTGTTGCCTACCTGCAAAAGCCGCAGTCGGAATTTCGCCGCGACGACATCATCCGCTACATTGAGGAAACGGGCGTGCGCATGGTCAACTTTATGTATCCCGCCGAAGACGGCCGCCTCAAGACGCTGAACTTCGCCATTGGCAACCGTGCCTATCTCGAGACGTTCCTCACCGAGGGCGAGCGCGTGGACGGTTCCAGCCTCTTCCCCTCGTTTGTGGATGCATCGGGCAGCGACCTTTATGTCGTTCCGCGCTACCGCACGGCCTTCCTCGACCCCTTTGCCGAGATCCCAACCGTGGGCATGCTCTGCTCGTTCTTCGACCGCCATGGCCAGCCCTTCGACGGTGCTCCCGCCGAGACGTTGCGCCGCGCCGCCGAAGCCTTCCGCCACAGCACGGGTATGGAGTTTGAAGCGATGGGCGAGCTGGAATACTACGTCATCGACACTAACGACGAAGCCTTTCCCGCCACCGAGCAGCGCGGCTACCACGAGTCGGCCCCTTTCGCCAAGTTCTCCAGCTTCCGCCAGCATTGCATGGACTACATCGCGCGCCTTGGCGGCGAGATTAAGTATGGCCACAGCGAAGTGGGCACCTTCTATCGAGAAGGAGACATTTACGAGCAAAACGAAATCGAGTTCCTGCCCTGTCCCGTCGAGAGTGCCGCCGACCAGTTGCTGTTGGCTAAATGGGCCATTCGCAACTTGGCTTGGGAATACGGCCTCAACGTGACGTTTGCTCCGAAAATCATCGTAGGCGAAGCGGGTAGCGGCTTGCACATCCACATGCGCATGACGCGCGACGGACAGAACCAACTGCTCGACGCCGACGGCAAACTCAGCACCATTGCACGCCGCGCCATTGCAGGCGTGCTGCAATATGCCCCCGCGCTGACGGCCTTTGGCAACAAAAACCCAACGAGCTACTTCCGCCTCGTGCCTCATCAGGAAGCACCCACCAATGTATGTTGGGGCGACAGCAACCGCTCGGCCCTCGTGCGCGTACCGCTGGGCTGGACCACGGGGCGCGACCTCTGTGCCGCCGCCAATCCGTTGGAACCCGTCAGCAACCGCAATACGCAGCAGAAGCAAACCTTCGAGCTGCGCAGTGCCGACTGTAGTGCCGACGTTTACCAGCTGATGGCCGGTCTCTGCGTGGCAGCGCGTAAGGGACTTGAGATGCCCGAAGCCGATGCCCTGCGCATAGCCGAAGAGAAGTACGTCAGTGTCAACATCCACGCCGCCGAGAACGCCGAGCGCCTGGCACAGCTCGACACGTTGCCCACGTGTTGCGCCGAAAGTGCCGACCGCTTGGAAGAAGTGCGCGCGGCCTTCGAAGCCGAGGGCGTGTTCCGCCCGAAGATGATTGACGGCGTGCTGCGTGCCCTGCGTGCCCACAACGACCGCAACCTCCACACTGAGGCCGACAAAGACCCGCAACTGATGCAACGCCTCGTCGACCAATACTTCCACTGCGGATAGCCGTCCGACGACAGCAGTTCCCCTTCCCACGCGCCACATTCAAAGCCCTATCGCAAAGGCGGCAGGCTTTGGTAGTGGCGCGTAGTTTGTTTTCTTCACCCGCCGCTCTCCGCTCTTTCGCATAATTGCTGCTGCTTGGCGTTGGCTGCAAGGAGAAAGGCAAAAGTATAAAGACAGCGAAGTTTTTTGTCGATTGTTGCTCTACCTCCCACTTTTTTCCTACTTTTGCACTACCAACGAAACACACACATTTTATGCTACCCATATCCGACCGTGCCGAGAAGATGCCGCTTTCGCCTATTCGCAAGTTGGCACCGCTGGCCGTAGAAGCCGAAAAACGAGGCACCCACGTCTTTTACCTCAACATCGGACAGCCCGACCTGCCATCGCCCCACGCAGGCTTGGAGGCACTGAAGCACATCACGCGTACGACCCTCGAGTACAGCCCCTCGCAAGGCTTCCTTTCCTACCGCGAAGGACTCGTGAAGTACTACAATAAGTACAACATCAGCCTCTCGCCCGACGACATCATCATCACAGCGGGCGGTTCGGAGGCTGTGCTTTTTGCCTTCCTCACCTGCCTGAACCCTGGCGACGAAATCATCATGCCCGAACCTGGCTACGCCAACTATAAGAGCTTTGCCATCGCCGCAGGGGCTGAACTCAAGACCATAGCCACAACCATTGAAGAAGGCTTTTCGCTGCCAAAAGTCGAGGAGTTTGAGAAGCTCATCGGTCCGCGCACAAAGGCCATCATGATTTGTAACCCCAACAACCCGACGGGCTACCTCTACACGCGGCGCGAGATGAACCAAATTCGCGACCTCGTCAAGAAATACAACCTCTATCTCTTCAGCGATGAAGTGTATCGCGAGTTTATCTACACGGGTTCGCCCTACATCTCGGCCTTCCACCTTGAAGGCATCGAGCAACACGTCATCCTCATCGATAGCGTGTCGAAGCGCTATAGCGAATGCGGCATACGCATCGGGGCACTTGTGACGAAAAACAAGGCCGTGCGCGATGCCGTGATGAAGTTTTGTCAGGCGCGCCTCAGTCCGCCCCTGCTCGGCCAGATAGTGGCCGAGGCATCCTTGGACGAGCCCCCTTCCTACCAGCTTGATTGCTACGAGGAGTACGTAGGTCGCCGCAAGTGCCTCATCGACGGACTCAACCGCATCCCTGGGGTTTATAGCCCCATCCCGATGGGTGCCTTCTACACCGTAGCTCGCCTGCCCGTTGACGATGCCGAGAAGTTCTGCGCCTGGTGCCTGACCGACTTCGAATACGAAGGTCAAACCGTCATGATGGCTCCTGCCGCTGGCTTCTACGTAACGCCAGGCCGTGGGCGCGACGAAGTGCGCATAGCCTACGTGCTCAACAACGAAGACCTCACGCGCGCCCTCAACGTGCTGGCTAAAGCGCTGGAGGCGTACAATAAACGTTAAACATTAAACATGAAACATTAAACGTTAAGCATTAAACGTTAAGCGTTTTTCGCCGCGTTGTTTCGAATGTTGCCATATTATGGTAACCTCAACGCCCTCAATGCCTTCACCGCTCCTCACTCACCGCCGCTTATGTCCTTTTCCTTCTTCCTTGCACGCCGTTTCTTTGGCTATCGCGACGACCAACGCCGTCGGAAGGCCTCTACGCCAGCCATACACATTGCTACGTTGGGCGTAGCCTTGGGCTTGGCCGTGGCCCTGATTAGCTATGCCGTCGTGCGAGGGTTTCAGCACGAGATACAAAGCAAGTTGACGGGCTTTGCAGCCCATGCCGAAGTGATGGACCTGCGCTCGTTTGCTTCGCCCGAGAGCTACCCCCTGACCGTGACCGACGATGTGCGCCAGCAAATACAAAAGCAGAGCACGGCACTGTCTGCATGGCGCTATGCGCAGAAAATAGGTGTGCTAAAGACCGAGGCCGATTTCCAGGCCGTAGCGCTGAAAGGTGTAGCTCCCGAATACGACGTAGGCTTTATTCGCTCGTGCATCGTTAGCGGCCAGCTACCCGAAGGGAGTTCGTGGGGACAAAAGATTGTCATTTCGCAACAAGTGGCCAACGCGCTGGGCTTGCACGTGGGCGACAAAGTCTTTGCCTACTTCTTTGAACAAACGGTGAAGATGCGTCGGTTTGAAATTGCCGCTATCTATCAGACGCGCCTTAAGCAGTTTGATAGCACCTTTGCTTTGGCCGACATGAAGACTGTGCAACAGCTAAATAGTTGGACAGAAAGCCAGTGTAGCGGGGTTGAACTGCGATGGAAGGATATGGCTGCTGGCGATGCCGCTATGCCTCGGGCGCGTCAGGCCGCCATGCTGGCTTCTTTGCCCGCCCCTCAAAACGATACGGCACAAGTGACGTTTGATCCTCCGCAACCAACAGCCCTTTCGCTACGCGAAAATCCTCGCACGGCTGGCACAATGAACTGGCTCGACCTGCTCGATACGAACGTGTGGGTCATCCTTGTGCTCGTCTTGCTGGTGGCAGCCTTTTCTATGGTCAGCGGTTTGCTGATACTGATATTGGAGCGCACACAAACTATCGGTGTCTTAAAAGCCTTGGGTGCCACCGATGCAGCCCTGCGGCGCACCTTCCTCTATTATGCCGCCTTCATCGCCGTGCGCGGCCTCGCCATAGGCAATGGCCTGGCATTGGCACTGATTTTTGCGCAACAGCAGTGGGGCTTTGCCAAGTTAGATCCCGAAACCTACTACATCGACCGCGTCCCGACCGACTTATCGTGGATTGCCTTCGCGCTGATAAACATAGCCGCCCTCGCCCTCGTATTGCTCGCCCTGCTACTGCCAGCACGCGCCGTAGGCCGCGTTGCACCCGCAAAAGCTATCCGCTTTGAGTAGTATCCAAGCCCCTCTCTCCCCCTAAAGAACGAGAGGGGAGTAGATAGTAAGAGACGTGAAACAATAATCAATCAATAAACTGCCGCTCCGAAACCAACAAGAGTAACCCACCTCCCTCCCTTTTGTGGAGGGTCGGGGAGGGGCTTCCTTTCACTATTCCTCACCATGATATCCGCCTTATTCGACAAAAAGCGTAGCACTACGGGCGTTACGGACTGGCTCGCCTTCTTCGCTCCGCGCTACGTAGTCCTTGCGGCCCTCACAGGCTTCGTGTTACGCATTGTGTTGCTCTGCTCGCCCGCCACGTCGGCACAGTTCAGCTGGACGCAGTGGGCTGCCGTGTTCGGGCTTGGGTTGGCATACGATGTTGCCTTCGCTTGCTGCGCCCTCGTGCCTGCCATAATGATATATGCTTTCGTCGCAGATAGGAAGTACGACCGTCCGTGGGCCTACATCATCGACGGCCTTTTGGTAGCCTTTGCCATTTACGTCTTCTTCACGCATTCCATCTTTCACGAATACGGCTCCGTTGTACCCACTATCGCTCAGTGCTTTATTGCATGGAAACTCCTTAGCTTCAATCTGCGGCTCTTCATGCCAAAACTGCGTAGGCCTTGGCGACACACCGTGCTCTACATCACTGCGCTGACCTACGTCTTTTGTAACCTGCTCAACGCTACCTGCGAATACTTTTTCTGGGAAGAGTTCGGTGTTCGTTACAACTTCATCGCTGTTGACTACCTCATCTACACCAACGAAGTCATTGGCAATATCTTCGAGTCCTATCCCGTCGTGCCCCTCTTCCTTGCCCTACTCGTTGTGGCAGCTCTCATTTTGTGGCTCATGCTACGCCCCATGCTTCGGAAGGACATTGGCATTGCCAGCCTCACTTCTTGGAGTAGGGGCATCCTGCTCACCACATTTCTTAGCACGGCGGGCTGGGCGCTCCTCGGTTATGGCTACCGCCATTGGCAGACCAACAACAACTTCGCCACGGGGCTTTCGCAGAACGGAGGCTACGACTTCATTGAGGCCTTCAGAAACAGCACCCTCGACTACGGCCAGTTCTACGCCCTCCTTCCTGAAAGTGAAGTGCGCGCAGGAATACGGACACTCTGCAAGCAAGACGAAGGCGGCATGCGCCACATTGCTACAAGTAGTGGCACTACGGCGCAGAAAAAGAACATCGTCCTTATCACCATAGAAAGCCTTAGCGCCGACTTCCTGGCAACCTACGGAGGGAAAGACAACATCACGCCCAACCTCGACAAGCTCATTAGCGAGAGCCTCGTCTTCGACAACCTCTTCGCCACGGGCAACCGCACCGTGCGCGGACTGGAAGCCGTGACGCTTTGTATGCCGCCCAGTGCGGGCGAGAGCATCGTGAAACGCCCCAACTGCGCGGGGCTCTTCTCCACAGGTTCGCTGCTCGCGCAGATGGGCTACAGCGTGAACTACATCTACGGTGGCGAAAGTTATTTCGACAATATGGGAACATTCTTCGGCGGCAATGGCTACAAGGTCATCGACCGTCATGCCCTTTCGCCCGGGGAGGTTACGTTTGAGAACATCTGGGGTGTATGCGACGAAGACGCTTTCGCCCTCACCCTGCGGACGTGCGATGCCGATGCCGCAACCGGCAAGCCCTTCTTCGCCCACATCATGACCGTCAGCAACCACCGCCCCTTCACTTTCCCCGACGGGCGCATAACGATTGACGGCAATCCAAAATCACGCGCAGGGGCCGTGAAATATACCGACTACGCCATAGGCCGTTTCCTCAGCGAGGCGCGCCGCAAGCCATGGTTTGCCAACACCGTCTTTGTCATTCTTGCTGACCACTGCGCCTCAAGTGCGGGAAAGACAAGCCTACCGCTCGAAAAATACCACATCCCCGCCCTCATCTACGCCCCAGGGTTTATCGCGCCCCAAAGGGTTTCCACGCTCTGCTCACAGATAGACCTGATGCCTACGCTCTTCGGTCTGCTCGACTTCTCTTACGACAGCCATTTCTACGGACAAGATATCCTTGCCGCCGATTTCTCGCCGCGTGCGTTTATGGCCACCTATCAAGACTTGGGCTACTTCAAAGACAACATCCTCACCGTGCTTTCTCCCGTACGGCAAGTGAAGCAATACATGTGCACGCGCAACGCCGACGGAACATACACGCAAACACTACTGCCCCACACGCAGCAACAACTTTTGCGCGAAGCACAAATATACTATCAGAGCGTGAACCTCTATGCGCCCTACCGCCCATAACTGGGTACGCAGGCGTCTCGCCTGCCCCTAATCGCTGCGTCAGCAGCGAAGGCAAGCGCATAGTATGGGACGCAGGAACAAACGGAACTTGAATTAAATATCAATCTTCATACCTCTGCTTTGCAGGCCAGTTGATAAGGTAGAGGCGGTCGGCACTACGCGTGAAGGCGGTGTAGAGCCAGCGCAAATAGCCGCGCAAAGAGGCATCGGGGGGGAGGTAGCCCTGGTCGATGAATACGCGGCGCCACTGCCCGCCTTGGGCTTTATGGCAAGTGACAGCGTAGGCGTATTTCAGCTGCAGGGCATTATAATAAGGGTCTTGCCGCATCTGCTTGAAACGTTCTGCGCGCGAGGCGATATGGGCATAGTCGGCCAAGACGCTTTCGTAGAGTGCCGTGCTCTGTTGGGGCGTGAGTGCGGCGGTTTCAGAGGCAAGCGTGTCAAGCAGGACGCGACACGTCAGTTCGTAATTGCCATAGTCGGGGAACGCCAGCGTAGCATCGGCAAAATGAAAGCCGTGCATTTCGTGCACGTTGCTCAAACAGACAACGCGGCAAGTATCGCCGTTGGCAATGAAGCTGATGGGCATCGTTTTGCCTTTCTCAAGCTCTGCGGCATGGCGCGCTGTCCAATAATAATTGTTCTTCACGCACATGACGAGGTCGCCCGAGCAAAGTTCTTCTTCGCGGTCGAAAATGCGAGCGCGTATGCCGAAATTGTAGGCCGTGGCTTGCTTGTTGCTCCGCGTGATGACGATGGTCTCGTCGGTGCCCTCTTCGCTGTATGCATCGTCAAGGACTTCGATGAGTTCAGCACCACTGACGTGACGCACTTCGCCCTCGTCATCGGCGTCGATGCGCGGAGGCTCGTCTGCGCCTTCAGCAAGGAGCTGGCGCAGCCGTGTGGCACCTGCCAGGACATCGGACCCTTGCGTTTGACGGACAACTTCCGTCAGGTCGCATTCGGCAACATGGGCTACGTAGCGCCGCATGACAGACGGGTTGAGCGCAGGACTTTCTTCGCTGCCCACGGGCGGCAGCTGGGCTGTATCTCCTACGAGCAAGAGTTTGCAGTCTTGCCGCGAGAAGCAATATTGCACGAGGTCGTCGAGCAAGCAACCCGAACCAAAGGGGCTGCCGCTATCAGGCTGGTCGGTCAGCATGGATGCTTCATCGACAATGAAAAACGTGTCGGGCTGAGGGTTGAAACCCAGGTGAAAGGGCGTGTCTTCGCCTCGAAACGTTTGCTGGCGATAGATGGCGCGGTGGACGGTGTAGGCGGGCGATGCACTGTGGCGCGAAAAAACTTTTGCCGCGCGCCCGGTAGGTGCCAAGAGAAGAGTAGGGCGATCAAGACGTTTCAGCGTGCGCACCAAGGCACCAATAAGCGTTGTCTTACCCGTACCCGCATAGCCGCGCAGGATAAATATGCCTTCGCCAGGCATCGTGGCAAACTGAGCCAAACGCGCCACGGCTTCCGCCTGCCCCGCTGTGGGCCGATGCGGAAACTCAAGCATTATCTCGCGCGCAAGAGCTTCGTAGAGCATGGTGTAGATAAGTTTACAAGTGACGAGTTGCGAGTTACAAGTGACAGTAGCGCTTGTCGTCGGCGTAGCCCAACTCGTCACTCGTCACTCGTCACTTGTCACTCGTTAACTTTACATGTCACTCATTAACTTCTCAATGCACTCGCGCAGACTATCGGCCCACCAAGGTATGCTGACTCCGAACGTTTGCTTTATTTTCGTCTTGTCGAGCACAGAGTAGTGGGGACGCTGTGCGGGTGTGGGGTATTCCTCGGTGTGCAGTGGACGCACACGGCACGACGTAATACCAGCTAAGCGATGGATTTCGCGCGTGAAGTCGTACCACGAGCAAACCCCTTCATTGGAAAAGTGGTAGATGCCTGGGTGTGGTTCGCTCTCGGCAATACGCAAGAGGGCTTGGGCGAGATCGCGCGCATAAGTTGGTGTACCTATCTGATCGAAGATAACGCCCAACTCCTCGCGTTCCGCGCCTAAGCGCAACATGGTTTTGACAAAGTTGTTGCCAAAAGTGGAATAAAGCCAAGCGGTGCGCACAATGGTGCTGGCGGGGCAAGCCTGCATAACGGCCTCTTCGCCTGCCAACTTCGTGCGACCATACACGGTAACGGGGGCTGTGGCTGCGTCTTCTTTATAGGGAACATGGGCTGTGCCGTCGAATACGTAGTCGGTGGAGACGTGTATCATGCGTCCTCCAACCGCCGCCATCTCCTCTGCCAGCAGCTGGGGAGCTTTGGCATTCAGCAGCGTTGCCAATTCCTCTTGCGACTCGGCTTTATCAACGGCAGTAAAGGCGGCGCAATTGATAAGCACTTCGGCTTGATGCTCGGCAATGGCTGTGCGCACAGCAGCGCGGTTGGTGATATCAAGTTCGGCAACATCGGTGAAAAGGAAATGGTGCGCAGTATATTGCGGTGCCAGCTGGCGCAATTCGCTACCCAACTGTCCGTTGGAACCAGTTACAAGGATGTTCATAGTTTGAGGATTTACAAATCTAAAGGTTCTTTCTTATTACTTAAGTAGTAATCGGACAATTGCCCGAGCAGGGTACTTATGTCTTGCAGCGCCTTCTGCGTTTCGGGAGAAATTTGTTTGCTCTGCAAACGCAACAACAACGCGCCATACAGCGCGTTGAAGCACGTTGTCAGTTCGGTATCGGTGGATGCTGTGGGCTGCTTACTTCTCAGTTCAACGATATAAGGCAACACCTTATAGTACATTTTTTTATAGTACGGAAACTTATCGGACTTAAGTAGCTCGTTGTGCAGTTCTTCGAGGTCGGCAAGGGCATTACGGTTGATTTGCAGGTGGCCTTTTTCGCGCAGCCCTTCTTCCTTCATCATTTGGCAGATGTCGGCATACCACGAAACGATAGCTTGCATCTTCTCGTCGCTGGCTTGGAAGTCCTTTAAGTAATGATGCTTGAGTTCATCAATATCGCAGTGGTAGGCACGCACGATGTCTTCCACTTGCCACATATAAAGAATGTATTCGGCACGATTCGTCGCGCGCAATCTGTCGGCAATAATCATCGATACAATAGTGATA
The DNA here is from genome assembly GCA_900317635.1 of uncultured Prevotellaceae bacterium. Lineage (GTDB taxonomy): Bacteria > Bacteroidota > Bacteroidia > Bacteroidales > Bacteroidaceae > Alloprevotella. The sequence continues at coordinate 18,601 of ONHN01000013.1, forward strand.
TATAGTTCTACTTAAACAGCGACAAGTGGAAAATTGTCATCGATGCATACAAAACGGCCACGCTCAGCACGATGGTACCGATGGTGCGGTTGAGGTAGAGCACTTCGCGAGGCCCGATGTTGCGCTTCATTTGCGTGATGACGTAGGTCAGTCCGTACCACCATAGCATAGCCCCAGCCCCAATACTAAGGTAACCCACGGCCGTTCCAAACCAGTTGCCAGGAATGACGAACGTGAACATATTGAAGAGGGCTATGAAGAGGAAAATGATGAGCGGGTTGGAGACCGTGATGCCAAAAGCCGAAATAGCATTCGTCAGCAGCGTGCCTTTATTGCCCGACGATTGTCGGAAACCTTTGCGCGGGTCGCTGCGCCACAGCCATACGCCAAAGCCAAACAACATGACGGCGCCAAGAATTTTCAAGTAAAAGAGGTTTTGCTCGTTGTCGATAAACTCCATCATGAACGGGAGCATACCGCCGCCCGTGATGAGCGCATAGAAAAGGTCGCTCACCACAGCGCCAACACCAGTAGCAAGGCCATAGTTACGCCCCTTTTGTATAGTGCGTTGGATGCACAGAATGCCCACTGGGCCCATGGGCGCAGAACATATAATTCCTATTAGCAGTCCCTTCAACATCAGTTGGAAGGTACTAATGTAATCGGCAAATACAGCAGTCATAACGGGTGCAAAAGTAAACAATTATTGCACACTATAGGCGTTTTCGCGCAAAAAAAATAGAGCTTGCAACAAATTTGTTTCAAAATAACTTGTTTCTGCTTTTACGTTTTTGCAAAAAAAGTTTAACTTTGCGGCGTAACTCAGCGAAACGACGAGCTATGGATTTTATGTATTTAGGAATTCTTATATTCCTCTTTATTTTGGCCGTTTGCGACTTAAGTGTTGGCGTTGCGGGTAGTGCCGTACCGTTTATGAGTCCAGGTATGGGCTCTAAGGCCGCTAAATTTAAGGTTTTATTGACTGTTGCTGCATTGGGCGTCTTTGTGGGTGCTGCCACGAGCGATGGCATGATGGACGTGGCGCGACATGGCATCATGCTCCCTACTAACTTCTCGTTTAGCGAGGTTATCTGTGTGTGCCTTGCGGTGACAGCTACAGACATTATCCTTATGGACTTTTTCAACACCATTGGTCTGCCTACTTCTACAACAGTATCAATGGTGTTTGGCTTGTTAGGAGGTGCCACGGCCTTGGCCGTTTTCAAAATGGCCAGCGGCGGTTATGCCTACGCCGAACTCATCAACACCGACAAAGCTTTAATCATAGCACTGGGTATCTTCATGAGCGTAGCCATCGCTTTTGTGTTTGGTACGATTGTGATGTGGCTGGCGCGCGTGCTTTTCACGTTCAACTTCATGCACCACGGTCGTTGGTTCCGCCCCATTTTCGGCGGCATCAGCGTGACGTGCATCATGTTTTTCCTGCTCATTAGTGGTTTGCGTGGCCTGCCCGTGATGGACATGATGGGCTTTACGCCCGAATGGATAGATAGTCACTATTTTGCCATCATCCTTACTTTCCTATGTGTCTTCACTGTCGTAATGACAGTGTTGGATTTGCTGCGCGTAAACGTCTTTAAGGTGATTGTGCTGTTCGGCACGTTCTCGCTGGCTATGGCTTTTGCGGGCAACGACCTCGTCAACTTCATTGGCGTTCCGCTGACAGGCCTTGAGTCGTTCCTCGACTTTACGAAGCATGGTGCTGGCAATCCTGAAACATGGATGATGAGCGAACTGGCTGGCGAACCAACCGACGCTTTCTTTAATGCCGTGAAGCCTTTTGTGCTTGTGGGTAGTGGTGTCGTTATGGTTGTGGCTCTGAGCCTCTCGAAGAAAGCGCGCAAGGTGGTGGAGAATAGTAACAGCCTTGCTTCGCAAAGCGAAAGTGAAGAAGTCTTCTCGAGCAGCAAGATTGCTCGTACGTTAGTGCGCATGGTTATCAACGCGAATGCAGCCATCACGCGCATGATACCTCGCAAGGTAAGAGCTTGGGTTGATACGCGCTTTGATAGTTCGAAAGCCGAATTGCCCGAAGGTGCTGCATTCGACTTGTTGCGTGCCAGCATCAACCTCGTGCTGGCAGGTCTTCTCATCGTAGTGGGTACATCGATGCAACTGCCGCTCTCAACCACGTATGTAGCCTTTATGGTGGGTATGGGTTCGAGCCTTTCAGACCGTGCCTGGGGTCGCGAAACGGCGGTTTATCGCATCACGGGTGTCATCACGGTTGTAGGCGGTTGGTTTATAACGGGCGGTGCCGCCTTCCTCTTGAGTTTCCTGCTTGCCACGCTCAACCATTCCGCAGGCGTTGTAGGTATGCTGATTGTTATTCTTGCCGTAGTCTTCTCACTCTATCGAAACAACGTCAAGTTTAAGCAAAAACAGAACGAAGAAGATGTTGACCTTGTCTTCCGCCAGCTGGTGCGCACCAGCGACAAGCGCGAAACATGGCAGCTGCTGTTGAAACACGTGGTAGATACGCAGGTAAAGATGATAGAGACTTATCGCAGCGTATTCCGAGGCGTAACCTCGGGGCTGATGACCGAGAACGTACGACAACTGCGCACGGCTGCTCACGACGTGGAAGAAGCCAAAGATTATTGGAAACGCTATCGCCGCAAAGAGATTGTGGGCATGCGTAAGATTGACTATTTACAGGCTGTGGAGAAAAACACGTGGTTCCACCTTGGTTCCAACAACATGACGCAGATTGTGTATTGCCTCAAGCGCATGACCGAACCAGCTTTGGAACATGTTGACAACAACTTCAACCCGCTCCCCGATGCAGTTATCAACGAATTCCGTCCTATATGCAATGAAGTAGATACCTACTTGCAACGCACATGCGAGATGATTCGCAGTGGCAATTTCAAGGACTCGGGCGAGCTGCTTGTAGAAGGCAATGCCATGAAGGCAAAACTCTCCGAAATGCGCCATGCCCAGCAAGACACGTTGCAGGCTGAGGAAAACAATATCCGAGCAGCTTTGCTCTATCTTAACATGCTGCAGGAGACGCAAGAACTCATTTCGATGACGCGCCACCTGCTACGTGCCAGCAAACGTTTCCAAGCATGAACTGCTGCTATAGGACAGGAGACAGCGTAGTAATGGTAGGAGCGGGTAACGTGGCCTCCCACTTAGCCCCTGCACTTGTTACTGCAGGCTACCGCGTGACAGGTATTGTCAGCCGCACACGGCAGGCGGCCGAATCGTTAGCATCAACGCTTCCAGCCTGTCAAGCTGCAACAGACGTATGTTCACTCGCGCGCGCGTACATATATATTATATGTATATCTGACGATGCCATCCCAGCCGTCGTGGAGCATATAGCGTCATACGCCCCCAACGCTTTGCTTATCCATACTTCAGGCAGTACGCCCCTCAACGTTTTTGGCAATCACCAACGCTGTGGCGTTATCTATCCACTGCAAACATTCAGCCTCCATCGAGCCGTCAATATGGCTGAAGTTCCGCTCTTTATTGAAGCCAACAACCTGGAGACATTGGATAGGATAAGGGGCATAGCCTCCCGTTTTAGCCAACGCGTACAGCCGTTGGATAGTGAAGCACGTGCACGGCTGCATGTTGCTGCCGTTTTTGCCTGCAACTTCCCTAACGCATGTATCAATGTCGCAGCAGAGTTAATGGGCAAAGCGGAGCAAGATTGGCGATTGCTGTTGCCTCTAATCAATGAGACTATTGAAAAGTTAGACGTTCTTACCCCTCAGGAAGCACAGACCGGACCGGCTGCCCGGGGAGATACAGAGCTAATGGCGCGCCAGCGCGACTTGCTGACCGAAGAGAGTTGGCGTCAAATCTACGATGCTATCTCGCATTATATACTAAGCCGACATGAATAGAAACAAGTAAGTGGCAAGTGACGAGTGACAAGCCACCAAAAGCGCTTGTCGTCGGCGTAGGCAGACTCGCAACTTGACACTTCACATAAAATCCCCCGTAAAGCAAAATCTCCAACGTGATACCCTACGACCTCTCCCGCATTCGCGCCCTGGTTTTTGACGTTGATGGCGTACTCAGCCGCAACACCGTTACCCTTGCCGACGATGGTTTGCCCATTCGTACGGTCAACATCAAAGATGGTTATGCGCTGAACTTGGCTGCACGTCTCGGCGTGCTCCGCCTTTGCGTCATTACGGGAGGCAAGAGCGAGGCCGTTGGCCGTAGGTACGAAGGCCTTGGCTTCCACCACGTGTTTCAGGGTGTCTCTAAGAAGATCGACTGCTACGAGCAGTGGAAGGCCGACAATCAGCTCTCGGACGACGAAGTGCTTTATATGGGCGACGACATACCCGACCTTGAAGTGCTACGGCGCGTAGGTTGCCCCGTATGTCCAGCAGATGCAGCCCCCGAAGTGCGCGAAGTTTGTCTCTACATCAGCCCCCGAATGGGTGGCGAAGGATGTGTGCGCGATGTGGTCGAACAGGTGCTACGAGCACAAGGCCACTGGCTCACCAATGCCGAAGCCTTTGGATGGTAAACGCAAGTAGAAACAGAGAGTTATGCATTAACAAGACCATAAATCCATTACCAAACTATGCTTGATAATCTAAAGAAGTACAATCTCGTCCTTGCCAGTGCCTCGCCACGTCGCAAGGAACTTCTCCAACGCCTTGGTATCGACTTCAAAGTGCGTACCTTGTTGGGTATTGATGAGAGTTATCCCGACAACCTTCCTGCTGAAAAGATTGCCGAATACATTTCGAAGAAGAAAGCCGAAGGTTATCGCACGTCGCTCGCAGCAGACGAACTCATTATTTGTGCCGACACCATCGTGTGCTTCGAAGATAAGGTGTTGGGTAAACCCAAGACCACGGATGAGGCAAAGGCCATGCTGCGTATGCTCTCGGGCAATCAGCACTATGTTTATACAGGCGTCACCGTCTTCAGTGCGACGAAGGAGGTTTCCTTTACAGCCGAGAGTCGCGTTAGCTTTGCCAAGTTGACAAAGGAGGAAATAGACTATTACGTTGACAACTTTGTCCCCCTCGACAAGGCTGGCGCATACGGCATCCAAGACTGGATTGGCATTGCTGCCGTTGAAGGCATCGAAGGCAGCTACTTCAACGTGGTGGGCCTGCCGATGCAACGGCTCTATACGGCACTTAAGAAATTCTAATCAGAGTTTACAAGTGACAAGTGACGAGTTAGGCTACGCCCTAATAAGTGCTGCTGTAACTTCTCACTGAAAGAATTCTAACATCTCCATGTTTACGCTATACTCTAAGGGCAATTCTCCGCGACAGATTGAGCGTGTAGTGCGCTTGCTGGAAGACGGCGGCGTCATCATCCTGCCAACCGACACGGTCTATGCCTACTGCTGTCATGCCTTGAAGGAGCGCGCTGTTGAACGCATTTGCAAACTGCGCAACATCGATCCGCGCCAGCATCCGCTAAGCATCCTTTGCTCCGACCTCTCGCAGGTGAGCGATTTCTGTCGCATCAGCAATGCGGCGTTCAAATTCCTTCGCCGCAACCTCCCCGGTGCCTTTACGTTCATCCTGCCCGCCACGGGGCGTCTGCCCAAAGCTTTCCACGCAGGTTCGCGCCGCGAAGTAGGCATCCGCATGCCCAAAAACCAAATTCTTCGCGAAATCATCGAATCACTTGGTGCTCCCCTCATGACGGCCTCGTTGCCTATAGAAGACCGAGAACCAGAGTGCCGCTTGGTGCCCGAATTGGTGGAAGAGGAATACGGTGGGCAGGTTGACCTCGTCGTTGACGGGGGCGAAGGGCACGAAGGCCATTCCACCATCGTCAGCTGCATTGCCGATGAGCCAGAAGTACTGCGCGAAGGCGATGGAGAACTGCAGTATTGATAACAGATAACTAAAGTTTAAGAAAATGAATAAAGTTAAGCTATTGATGCTTTTTATCGTCGCCTTTTCCCTTGTTAGCTGCGGCGACGAAGAAGACTATAAGTCGAACCCGCCAAAGTTTGCCGACATAACTTTTCGCGCCTTAAACGGAAGCAGCGAGCTGAAGGCGGGCGAGCCGTTCGTGGCTACGGCAGAGCAATCGCAGAAAGGCACGTGGCTCATCACAACCGACTACTCGTGGGAGACGGCTCCCGCCGAGGGCGTAACGCACAAGTACGTGCCTTCGCTCAACTACGGGCTTAATAGCTCCAATCCCTCCGACACCCTCGTTGTTTCCACGCCTGGGGTCTATACCCTGACCTTCCATGCTTATTATCGCACGGCTGGCCAGCGCGGACTCAGCGAGACCTTGCAAGAGTCACTGCCCGACTACGGCACGGTGAAGTATGAAGTCTTTGGTGCCGCCGTGTTCCATTATGAAGTAACGGCCACAAAACGCTTCACGGTGAAGTAATTTTTCAGTTAACGACTGACAAGTTTGGCTATGCCTATGAAGTGTTCGCTCCCTGCCCTGGCAACGCTATTGGTTGTGCCTGCTGTAGCGCAGACAACTTCGCCCCGTCCCAACATTGTCTTCATTATGTGCGATGATATGGGCTACGGCGACTTGGCTTGCTATGGTCAGCACTATATTGCCACGCCCAACATCGACCGCCTCGCCTCCGAGGGCATGCGTTTCACGCAGGCATACGCTGGTAGCCCCGTCTCAGCCCCCTCGCGCGCCACGTTTATGACAGGCCAACACAGCGGCCACACCCATGTGCGCGGCAATCGCGAATACTGGCGCTCGGCTCCGCGCGTGCGTTATGGCATTTGCGAAGATTATGGCATCGTCGGCCAAGAGCCTTACGATACGGCTCATGTCGTCCTGCCCGAGATATTCAGTCGCGAAGGCTACCGCGTCGGTATGTTCGGCAAGTGGGCGGGCGGCTACGAAGGTTCCGTCAGTACGCCCGACAAACGCGGTGTCTCCGAATTCTTTGGCTACATCTGTCAGTTTCAGGCTCACCTCTATTTCCCCAATTTCCTCAATAGGTATTATCCCCACATGGGCGATACAGCCGTGACGCGCGTCGTGCTGCAGGACAACGTGCAACACGCTATGTACGGACCCGACTACGACCAACGCACGCAGTACTCAGCTGACATTATTCATCGTGAGGCTCTCTCCTGGCTCGACCGCCAAGAGGCCGACAAACCTTTCTTTGGCATCTTCACCTATACTTTGCCTCATGCCGAACTTCGTCAGCCCGAGGACTCCCTGCTTCAGCATTACAGGCACGTCTTTACTGAAGAGAAAACGTTTCGTGGCAACGAAGCTTCGCGCTACAATCCCACGACGTGTGCCCATGCACAGTTTGCGGCTATGATTACGCGCCTTGATGTGCAAGTGGGGGAGATAATGGCCAAGCTGGAGGAGCGGGGATTGGCGGACAACACCCTCCTTATCTTCACCTCCGACAATGGTCCGCACGAAGAGGGTGGGGCAGACCCCAGCTTCTTCAATCGCGACGGCTTGTTGCGGGGTCTAAAACGCAGCACCTACGAGGGCGGCATCCGCATTCCGTTCATTGTGCGTTGGCCAGGGCGCGTGGCAGCTGGCCAGACTTCCGACCTCCCCTTTGCCTTCTACGATCTGATGCCCACGCTCTGCGATGCTGCTCGTATTCGCCACTACGATCGGCGTTACCGCAATCCGCGTTTGGGGAAAGCCGACCACTTCGACGGCCTCTCCATCCTGCCCACGCTCACGGGCAAAGGCAAGCAAAAGAAGCACAAGTATCTCTATTGGGAGTTCAGCGAAACGGACATGCTGGCCGTGCGCGAAGGCGATTGGAAACTCGTGGTGAAGAAGGGCCAACCACGGCTCTACAATCTTGCTATCGACCTGCACGAAGACCACGACCTCGCCGCCCTTCACCCCGACGTAGTCCGTCGCCTTGTTTCCTACATCTACGCCCAGCACACCGAGCATCCCCTATTCCCCGTCACACTGCCGCAAAAGTGACAGGCGAAAAGGCTTAAGGCCCCTCGCGCCATACACTCCCGCCTTTGGCAACTATATTACTAACACATAAATGTTCATTAATATGAAGAGATTTGTTACCTCCTTGCTGCTTGCCAGTCTAATGATGCCGACGATGCAGGCACAAATGATTTACGATGTCAACGGCGATGGGCAAGTCAATGGTAGCGACATCGCTACGTTGGCAGGCATTATCCTTCAAAGTCATCAAACCACGCTAACGTCTACAAGCCAGGAGGGGGTTTATTCCGATGGCACGTTCCGCTATTCTGTCTCTGATGCTTCGAGGCATGCAGTGACCTTGCTTTCCGTTGAAGATAAATCGTCTTTGACACAGGCTGCTATCCCTACCTTCGTTACGATCGATAACAGCCAATATGTCGTCACGCGCATTGAGGAATATGCGTTTCAGGAATGCTTAGCGCTCACAAGCATCACCATTCCTAATTCCGTAACGAGTATTGGTAAGTGGGCGTTCTCCTACTGCTCAGCCCTAACGAGTGTAGAGATACCTCTTGCTGTCAAAAGCATAGAGGAAGGGACGTTTAGTGGTTGCACAGGCCTGACGAGCCTCTCTATTCCTAATTCCGTCACCAGCATCGGCGACTATGCTTTCACTAAGTGCTCAAACCTGACAAGCATTACCATTCCTAATTCTGTTACGAGCATCGGAGCAAGCGCGTTCTCTCAGTGCACAGGTCTGATAAACATTACTTTGTCTAATTCCCTTGCCACCATCGGGATATGGGCATTCTACGGCTGCACAGCTCTGACGAGCCTTACTTTCCCCAATACCGTTACGACCATAGGCGACTATGCGTTCTATTATTGTCCATCGCTTGCGAGCATCACTCTTTCGAAATCCATTACAAGCATCGGGCAGAGTGCGTTTGCTGAATGTGTAGCACTAACGAGCGTGACAGCCCTGCGTACTAACCCAACTGCGTATAATTGCGCCAGCTCGGCACTCTCAAATACCGCTTCTGCCACCCTCCACGTTCCCACAGGATGCACAAATGCCTATAAGAATAGTGCGCCGTGGAGTTCGTTTGGTACCATTGTCGAAGATGCTGAGTAGCGAGAGAAGTTAGCGAGTGACAAGTGACGAGTTGCGACTGCGCGTGTCTTCGGCGTAGCCCAACTCGTCACTCGTCACTTAATACTAGTTCTATAGCCTCACCTCTACGCCGAAGAGGGCGAAGAAGCGGGGTTGAGGCACGTTTGCTATGTCGTAGTAGCGCGTGGCAGTGAGGTTCTGCAGGTCGGCAAAAGCCGTCCAATGTTTGGCACGCCACGTGAGTTTGCAGTCCAACACGGCATGTGTACCGTAAGGACGAAGCTCGCCCGTACTTTTGCCATCGGCATAGAGGAGGTAGTTACCCTCGCGTTGCCATAGGCGTAAGGACCAAGTGGCACCGAGCCGACTAACGATGCGGTGAGAGAGCGAGGCCGTCAGTTTATGAGGAAGGTACTCAAGGGCATAATTGCTCTTATAAATATGCGAGAGGTCGCCACGTCGATGTTGATAGAGAAAAGCGTATTGCAGTTTCAGCGTTTCAATAGGCTGACGACTTCCCAAAAGCTGCTGCAGTGATATATTTGCATCGAGCGAGGCACCATAGTTATCAAGGCTGAACTGCGTGGCGTGGAAGACATTGTCGGGGGCATACATCGCCCAGTCTATCATGTCCGTGGCGCGGCTGTAGAAAAGCCGCGCCGAAAGGTTGAAGCCCATGCGAGTATAGCTGGCACCTATGCGTAACGCACTATTCTTTTCAGGCCGTAAAGACGTGTTGCCCTCCTGCGTAGGACTTTTATAGTAGAGGTCGGTAAATGTTGGTAGGCGCAGGGCTTTGTTGTATGAAGCATAGAGTGCCCAGCCTGGGCGGGGTGTCCACTTCAGGTGCAGAGCGGGGTAGAGGCTGAAGCCACGGCCAAAGAGCGAGTTGTGTTGCACTAGCAAGCGTGCGTCAACTTTCAGGTTGCGCCACGTCAGTTCGTCGCTAAGCGTGAAACTGATGTTTTCCCGCGAGATGCGTTTGGTGTAGAAGATAGCGTCCTGCCCCGCCACGCGCTGCCACTGCGCCGTATCAACCGCTCGCCCTAAGTTGCTACTGCGTAAATCCTCAAACCGCATTTCGGCCGAGAGTGCTAAGAACTGACTGACGGTGCCCGTCCGCAGAGCCGCCGTAGCACGTAGAGCCGCATCGTAGTTGTCGGCGAGGTTGAAGTTTTCGGCCGTATGCGTGTGACGTATCAGTTGGAAATGATCGATGTTTCGTGTCCACGAAAACTCGGACATTAAGCTCACGCGCCCTTTGCTGCGGCCACGAAGGCCTACAAAAATGCGCTTCGTCGCCTCCCATTGGTCTGGGTAGGCAGCTGAGTAAAATGTATTGGCTCCGAAATCTGTGAGCGTAGTGCCCGCCATAGCGTCGAGCGCAAAGTCCGATGCATCCCATGCGCCCTGCCAGAAAAAACGTCCACCGCGTAGGTCGCTATTGAGCGTAGCACCATCGCTGCGGCGGTAGGAGGCCGAAAGAGATGTTCCTAAGGAATGCTGAGCTAAAGCCCCTGCACCACGAAGTTCAGAGAGGAAAGTTCCGTAGCTGCCCCCTTGTACATTGAGGGTAAGGTTGGGCGAAGAAGAAAGCGGACGCTGCGTGACGATGTTCACGGCTCCGCTGAAAGCACCTGTGCCAAAAAGGGCACTGGCTGCGCCTTCCACGATTTCGATGAAGGCAATGTCGGAAAGATTCACGGGAAAGTCGGCTGCGTTGTGTCCCGTCTGCGCGTTCTGTAACGGAAAACCATTGAGGAAGAAGGCCACTTGGTCTGACGTGCCGCCGTCAATGCTGATGTCCGTTTGTGTGCCCATAGGGCCGCGCTGACGGACATCGATGCCGGCTACAAGTTTCAAGGCATCGTTCACACTCGTGACACCAGCCTGCTCAAGGTCGCTACGCGAGAGGCGCTTCGCCTGCAGGGCTGGCATGTCCGCAAGACGCGTTGCCGCTCGCAAGGCCGTCACCTCCGCCTCGCCCACGTTGACGGTGTCCGATGCTGTAGGCACATACTGTTGCGGCAACGACAAACTCCCTTGCGCAAGGCAAGGTGCCGCCGCCAGCAGCGTTGCCACAGACAGCACACCAATCGTCACTTCCTTCCCCAACACGCTGAAAAGGGCATAGCCTTTGCGCGTGAAATGGTTGAAGCGAAGTGCACGGGGCTTCTGTTGGAATGATGATTTGTACATAATGGAAATTGTTTGTTATAAAGAAAAACGTGGCGATACCGCCATAAATTGCGCTTGCAATTAGGGGCAAAAGTACAAAAATCTTGCAATATCCCGCTACGCTGCATCCACGAAAAAGCCACGAACGGCATAATGCCTACAGATTAACCCTATTTAAGGAAACAAAGTTTTGCATTCAGCACATAAATTTGTACTTTTGCCGAGAATGTAGAAAACTTGCCATGAAAAGGCTTGTTTGCATACTTGAAGAAATGTCCGTTGCGCTCCTGGGCGCATGAGGATAAAAGCCAACCAACAATGAGAAAGAAGTTCATCCGCGTCATGTGGGGCGCATTCGTTTTTACTTTCGGTCTGCTGTTTCTTGCCATTATAGCCATCGACCGTGGCTGGATAGGCTATATGCCGCCGCTTGAAGACTTCCAAGCGCCAATTGACAAGATGTCGTCGCGCTTGTATAGTGCCGACGGCAAGTACATCGGTTCGTGGAGCGCAGGTAAGAACAACGAGACTATTCCCTACGACAGCATCTCGCAAAATATGTTCCATGCCCTAATGGCCACCGAGGACGTCCGCTTCTACGACCACAATGGCATCGACGTTCGCGCCATTATACGTGCTATCGTCAAGCGCGGCATCTTAGGCCAGAAGTCGGCAGGTGGCGGTAGCACTATCACGCAGCAGCTGGCCAAACAAATGTATAGCGACGTGGCCCAAAACAGCATGGAGCGTTTGCTGCAAAAGCCTATTGAGTGGGTGATAGCCATCGAACTGGAGCGCCACTACACGAAGGAAGAAATCATGACGCTCTACCTCAACTACTTCGACTTCCTTCACAACGCCGTGGGCGTGAAAGCCGCCTCGCGCGTCTATTTTAATAAGTCGGCCTCCGAGCTGACCGTTCCCGAAGCCGCGTTGCTGGCTGGTATGTGTAAGAACCCAGCCTACTTCAATCCGGTGCGCGAACCGCAGCGTTGTCGGGAGCGTCGCGACGTGGTGTTGGAGCAGATGGCCGACGCAGGCTTTATAAGCAAGGCCGAAGCAGAGTCGGCACAGGCCAAGCCCATAGAACTCGACTTTACACGCATTGAGCGCAAAGGCAGTCAGATGCCCTACCTGCACGAGTATCTTCGCTCTACGATGATGGCTAAGAAGCCTGAACGCAAGAAGTATAGTTCGCAACAGGCGTGGTATGAAGACTCGCTCGCATGGGCCACCGACCCGCTCTATGGCTGGTGCAACAAAAATCACAAGAGCGACGGCAAGCCCTACAGCCTATATACTGATGGCCTAAAGGTTTATACAACCGTTGACACGCGCATGCAACGCTATGCCGAAGAAGCCGCTTTTCAGCACGTCGTGCGCTACCTGCAACCTATCTTCAACGGGCAGCGTGGTCATGGCGTGTTCCCGTACATCGGCGTGTCGAAAGCCACCATCAACCGCATCATCAATCGCGACATCGTCCGCTCCGACCGCTATAAGCGCATGAAGGCGGCGGGTGCATCCAACGACGAGATAAAACGCGCATTCCAAACAAAGGTGAAGATGAAAGTCTTTTCCTACACGGGCGACCGCGATGTTGTCATGTCGCCCATCGACAGCGTGCTCTACTACAAGAGTTTCCTGCGCACCTCTCTTGTCTCTATCGACCCTATGACGGGCTACGTGAAGGCCTACGTCGGCGGTCTTGACTACGACCATTTCCAATACGACATGGGCATGAACGGCCGTCGTCAAGTGGGTTCAACAATGAAACCGCTGGTCTATAGCCTCGCTATGGAGGACGGCCTGACGCCCGACTATCGCGTGAAGAACGTACAACGCAACTACGGCGGTTGGTCGCCAAAGAATGGTTCGAAAGCGGCCTATGGTGCTATGATGCCTTTGCGCTGGGGCTTGATGACGTCGAACAACTGGATAACGGCGGGCATCATGTCGCAAGTCGATCCAACGGGTCGCCGTCTGGAGCGTTTGCTGAAAGACGTCGGCGTGGCCAACTACGACGTGAAGCCCTCCATGGTGCTTTGCCTGGGGCCTTGCGAAATCACGGCGTGCGAAATGGCCAGTGCCTACACCATGTTTGCCAATCGCGGCATACATAGTGCCCCCATCCTCGTATCACGCATTGAAGATGCCAACGGCAATATCTTGGCCGAGTTTAAGCCGCGCCAGAACGAAGTCATTAGCGATCTGAGTGCCCACGAAATGCTCGAAATGATGCAGGGAGTAGTCAACGGCGGTACGGCGCGCCGCGTGCGGGGCATCGTGCCCAATGCAGGCCCTATCGCCGCCAAAACGGGCACGACCAACAACAATGCCGATGCCTGGTTCGTTGGGGTGGTGCCCAAACTCGTCACGGTGTGCTGGGTGGGCGGTGTCGATCGCGATATCCACTTTGCCTCTACCAGCATCGGTCAGGGTGCCGCCGCCGCTTTGCCCATTTGGGGTTACTACATGCGCAAAGTCATGGCCGACCCCACGCTGAGCTATAGTTCGCAAGACAAATTCCCTGAATATGAAGACGACGTCGTTGGCAACGAGGTTTACAACAACTATAGCTCCGCGCCGCTCGCACCACGTCGCCAGCGCCCCGACGCACAGGTGGTGAGTCGTGTCAGCGTCTCGAAAGCGAAAGAAGAAGGTAGTGACGCTGCCGCCATTTCGCACGAGGGCGCGCCGCCAGCCAAGACAGAAAGCACAGAAAGCCCGCGTCCTGCGGCGGTGAAACCTTCCGAGACGGGCGAAAAACTCTTCGATTAACACGTTGTACATCAATGCATAAAACCATAGTCATTATACCTGCGCGTTATGCCTCAACGCGCTTCCCTGGCAAACCGCTTGCTACACTTCGTGGTTGCACCATTATCCAGCGCGTCTATATGGCGGTGGAGGAGAGTTGTGCCGACGTATATGTAGCTACCGACGACCAGCGTATCTTCAACGAAGTAAAGGCCTTCGGCGGGCGTGCCGTCATGACCAGCCCCGACCATCGCAGTGGAACCGACCGTTGCTTGGAAGCACTCGAGAAGATAGAAGCAGCCGAGGGCAAGCAGTGGGACATCGTTATCAACGTACAAGGCGACGAACCTTTCATCAATAGTAACCAGCTCACCCTCGTTCGTTGTTGTTTCCAAGACCCACGAGCGCAAATTGGCACGCTGGTGAAATACATCCCCGCCGATGCTACCATCGAGGAACTCGAAAATCCCAACATGCCCAAAGTGGTCTTCGACGATGAGGACTTCGCCCTCTACTTCTCGCGCAGCGTCATTCCCTACCTTCGCGGTGTGCCCCGCGAAGAATGGCCTCGGCACCATCGCTTCTACAAGCACATAGGCATCTACGGGTTCCGCACCGACGTTTTGCGCGAAATAGCCCAACTTCCCCAAAGTCCCCTCGAACAATGCGAAAGCCTCGAACAACTGCGCTGGCTGCAAGCTGGCTATCGCATCAAGGTGAGCAAAACTCCCTACGAAACCATCGGCATCGATACGCCCGAAGACCTCCAGCGCGCAGAGTCGTTTTTCGAAGGAAGTGAAGAATTGAAAAAAATCTTTTAGATAACAACAACCATAATAATGAATAAATTCGCATTATTTATCGGCACACTCGCCATAGCCTGCATGCAGCCCCTCGCGGCGCAGAAGAACATACAAAAAGGTACTATCAAACTGAAGGACGGCGGCACCTACTCTGGCGATATCTTTCGCGGAAAGGCCAACGGGCGTGGCCGCACCGTCTATCGCGAAGGCTCGCCCTATCAGAGCTACGAAGGCGAATACTTAAAAAACAAGCGCCACGGCAAAGGCCTCATGGTCTATGCTACGGGCGAGAAGTACGACGGCGACTGGTTTGAAGACTATCAGCACGGCTACGGCATCTACTACGAACTCAACGACAACCGCTATGAAGGTAAGTGGTATCAGGACAAGAAAGAGGGTGAAGGCACCATGTACTACTTCAACGGCGACAAATACCAAGGCGATTGGAAGGACAACAAGCGCAACGGAAAAGGCCGCTACACCTATAGCGACGGCTCCGAATACTTCGGCAACTGGGTTGACGACGTGAAAGAAGGAGGTGGAACGTTCACATGGCCCGACAAGTCGATGTTCAACGGCAATTGGCACAACAATATGCGCGAAGGACGAGGCACGTTCTACTATGCTAACGGCGATATCTACGAAGGCGATTGGAAAGACGATGTGCAAGAAGGACGCGGCGTCTATTTGTTCCAAAACGGCGATAAGTACGAAGGACAATACGCTGGCGGACACCGCGAAGGCGAAGGCATCTACATCCTGGCCAACGGCGACAAATATCAAGGACACTTCCACGAAAGCGAACAGAGCGGACAAGGCACCTACACCTGGAAGGCGCAAGCTGCAGTCTATACCGGACAGTGGGCCCACGACAAGCGAAACGGCAAGGGTAAGTACACACGCAAAGGAGAGGTGGAATATAGTGGCGACTGGAAAGACAACCTCATGGACGGCGTGGGCACCTATCGCGACCTGAAAACGGGCGAAACCTACCACGGACAATTCAAAGAGAACAAGCGCCACGGTAAAGGTACCATTATATATAAGGACAACAGAAAACTCGAATGCAACTATAAAGACGGTGAACTCGAAGGACCTTTCGTCGAACGCGACCGCAACGGAAACATTACGCAGAAAGGACAATTCCGCAACGGTTTCCGACAAGAGAACTAAGGCGTAACCCTTCCCCTAAGAGTGCAGATGTCTCGCCCGCATCATAGGACGCAAGCGTCCCGCTTGCTGAACCATCCGCGGTAGCCCACTCATCACTCGTCACTTAAAAATCTCCACATAGCATGAAAACAGTAAAGAAAGCTGCAGCAAAACCCAAGTTGCTCAAAATCGTTCGCGACGACGAATGGCTCACGCCCTACAGCGATGCCATCGCCGGACGTCACGAACACGCACAGTATAAACTCCGCGAGCTGACCGAAGGCGGTAAGCGCACACTATCTGACTTTGCCGACGGTCACCTCTACTTCGGTCTGCACCGCACCGCCCGCCAGTGGGTCTTCCGCGATTGGTTGCCAAACGCCACGCGCGTCGTCCTCATTGGCGATTTCTCCAACTGGGAAGAGCGTCCCGAATACGAACTCAAACGCATCTCAGATAGCGGAAACTGGGAACTGAAGCTCCCCTCCAAAGCCCTCCACCACGGCGACCTCTACAAGATGAAGGTCTATTGGGACGGCGGTTGCGGCGAACGCATTCCCGCATGGTGCCAACGGGTGGTTCAGGACGATGCAACCAAAATCTTCTCCGCACAAGTCTGGGCACCCGAAAAGCCTTACGAATTTCGCGTGAAGCGTTTCCGCCCACAGCGCAACCCGCTCCTCATCTATGAATGCCACATCGGTATGGGACAAGACGCTGAGAAAGTAGGCACCTATACCGAATTTCGCGAGAAAGTCCTGCCGCGCGTCATTGCCGACGGCTACAACTGCTTGCAAATCATGGCCATTCAGGAGCATCCCTACTACGGTTCCTTTGGCTATCACGTCAGCAGCTTCTTTGCGCCAAGCAGTCGCTTCGGCACGCCCGAAGAGCTGAAGGAACTCATCGATGCCGCCCACGCCGCAGGCATTGCCGTCATCATGGACCTCGTGCAGAGCCACGCCGTCAAAAACGAGCAGGAGGGTCTCGGCAACCTCTGCGGCGACCCTTGCCAGTATTTCTATCCTGGCGACCGCCGCGAACACCCCGCCTGGGACAGCCTCTGCTTCGACTATGGCAAGAACGAGGTCATCCACTTCCTACTCTCCAACTGCAAATACTGGCTCAGCGAGTTTCACTTCGACGGTTTCCGCTTCGATGGCGTCACGTCGATGCTCTACTATAGCCACGGCCTCGGCGAAGCCTTCGGCGGCTACGGCGACTACTTCAACGGCCATCAGGACGACAACGCCATTTGCTACCTCACCCTGGCCAACCTCCTCATCCACGAGGTCAACCCCCAAGCCTTCACCATTGCCGAGGAGGTGAGCGGTATGCCAGGCCTGGCAGCACCCTTCAAGAGTGGCGGCTACGGTTTCGACTATCGCATGGCTATGAACATCCCCGACTTCTGGATTAAGACCATCAAGGAGCAGCGCGACGAAGACTGGAAACCCAGCAGCATCCTTTGGGAACTCACCAACCGACGGGCCGACGAAAAGACCATTAGCTACTGCGAAAGCCACGACCAAGCCCTCGTCGGCGATAAGACCATCATCTTCCGCCTTATCGATGCCGACATGTACTGGCACTTCCGCAAGGGCGACGAGAACGATATGGCACACCGCGGCATTGCTCTCCACAAGATGATACGCCTCGTCACGGCCACCACCATTGGCGGAGGCTACCTCAACTTTATGGGCAACGAGTTCGGACATCCCGAATGGATAGACTTCCCACGCGAAGGCAACGGCTGGAGCCATAAGTACGCTCGCAGACAGTGGAACCTCGTTGACAACAAGGAACTGTGCTACCACTGGTTAGGCGACTTCGACCGTGAGATGCTGGCACTCATCAAGAGCGAGAAGGACTTCAGCCGCTATCCCGTGCAGGAGATTTGGCATAACGACGGCGACCAAATCCTCGCCTATGCGCGCGGTAGCCTCGTCTTCGTCTTCAACTTCAGCCCCACGCGCAGCTACACTGACTATGGTTTCATGGTGCCCGAGGGTGCCTACGACGTGGTGCTCAACACCGATGCGAAGGACTTCGGCGGCAATGGCTTTGCCGACGACAGCGTGCGCCACCTCACCAACCACGACCCCTTGCTCCACCGCCAAGGCAAAGGCTGGCTGAAACTCTACATCCCCGCACGCAGTGCCGTCGTACTGCGCCGCGCTGAAGAATAAATTCATAAGCACGTCTTGATGAACACTTCGTCCGCCACCGAACACACTCTTCGCCCCCGCCCTTCTTACTTAAAGAGGGTAGGGGCGTTGCTCCTTGCACCCGGTAGCGGCGAGTATCGCAAAAAGAAGTTGGCGCACAGCGTCTTGTGCCTCGTCTTTTGGCTCTTCGTCTTCCTCCTCTTTTGGCGCTACGAGCCCGACGTGCTTCGCTTCACGTTCTTTCGCCTGACGGGCACGGAGTCGCATGCGTCGCCCTTCGCGCTGGCCTTGTTGCTCACGACGCTTCTCTCGTGTCTCCACCGCCTTGTCAGCCTCTTCGTCTATTTCCGCGACCGTCACTATGCGCTGACGCTCTTGCCCTCAGCCGTTGTCGCTGTCTTGCTCACGTCGTTTGTGCCCACTGTTGCTTGGGGCGTTATTGCCTTCTGCGTAGTGGCCCTCATTGCATGGGCGGTGCTATCCCTTAGCGACTTCCGTCGGCGCCAACTCGATAAGCAGCGCCATCTCTACCGTATCGTGCCGCGCCTGTCGTGGCATGCAGCGTGGCTATGCGCCTTACTCCTCTTCGTAGGCATAGGCAGCAATGGCAATCGCCATTACCACGCGCAACTACGTATGGCAGAGCTCATACGCCAGACCAACTACGCCGCCGCCCTCCACGAGGCCGATGTCGAAGGAAAGCCCGAACGCCTCTTCACCGCCCTGCGTGCTTACGCCTTGAGCAAGAGTGGGCGGAGCATTGCTGAGGAACTCTTTGTGCAACCCCTCGAGCGTGCCAACCACACGTTCCTCTTCCTGCGCAAGGCCGACGAACGCGTCATCCCCATTGTTCCCGTAGCACTCTACGACCACTTAGGCGTTTATCCTCAACCCCACGAGGCCGATGCCGAGTATCTCCGCCGGCTCTACTCCTACCGCCCGTTTGCTTCGAATACGCCCGCGCGCGACTACTACTTCACGGCCTTGCTCCTCAACAAGCGCCTTGCCGACTTCGTGCGCGACTACACGCGCTACCACCGCCTTGGCCAAGGCGAACACAACGTGCCGCGAGCCTACGCCGAGGCCCTCGTCCTGCACGATGCGCTCCATCCTACCGACAGTCTGCGCACCGAGCTCTACCTGCCGCATCTGCACCAAAACTTCCGCGACTTCCAAGAGCAACGCAGTCGCCACAAAGCGCGCAACGCACAGCACCACGACCTGCGCTCACTCTATGGCAACACCTACTGGTGGTACTACTTCTATGCCAACGTCATGCGGAGTGACGAGTGACGTTTTAAGTGACAAGTGACGAGTGACAAGTAGGGCTACGCCGACGAAGAAGCTGCAGGCGAGACGCCTGCAGCCCATACCGCGCCTGCGTCCCATACCGCCACGTCGTCCCTTATGTTGCTATACCAGAGCAACCCCTCCCAACAACCAACCTCTACCAAAACATGAACAAAACCAAAGCGAACCTGCGCATCGTCTATATGGGCACCCCCGACTTTGCCGTCGAGAGCCTCCGCCGCCTCGTCGAAGGCGGCTACAACGTGGTGGGCGTCGTCACGATGCCCGACAAACCCGTTGGTCGACATCAAACAGAGTTGGCCGCCAGTGCCGTGAAGCAATATTCCCTGGCGCAAGGCCTGCCCGTCTTGCAGCCCGAACGCCTGAAGGACGAAGCCTTCATCGAGGCCCTGCGCGCCCTACGCGCCGACCTCCAAATCGTCGTCGCCTTTCGTATGTTGCCCGAAGTGGTGTGGGCCATGCCCCCCTTAGGTACCTTCAACCTCCACGCCTCGCTCCTGCCGCAATATCGTGGGGCGGCACCTATCAATTGGGCCGTCATCAACGGCGATAACGAAACGGGCGTGACGACCTTCTTCCTGCAACACGCTATCGACACGGGCAACATCATCCTGCAGCGTCGCATCCCCATTGCACCCGCCGACGATGCGGGCACCGTCCACGATGCGCTCATGACGCTGGGCGCACAAACCGTCATCGACACCGTCGATGCCATCTTGGCAGGAACAGCCAACGCCCTGCCCCAAGACGAGAGCATCCAGCTGCGGCCCGCGCCTAAAATCTTCAAGGAGACGTGTCGCATCCCTTGGGCGGCTGGCGCACGCTGCTGCCACGACTTCGTGCGCGGCCTCTCGCCCTATCCAGCCGCTTGGACTGAACTCGTTGTAGGACAACGCCGCCAAGTGCTGAAGATCTACAAGGCACACCTTGCCGACAGCAACCTCCAGCGGATGGCTTACGACCTCTATAAACCTTACGAGCCTACGACAACTTATCAGCTCGTGCTGACCAACAACACATTGGCCGTTCGCCTGGCCGACGGACTCTTCGTCATCGACGAACTGCAACTCGCTGGTAAACGCCGCATGCCCACAGCCGACTTCCTTCGCGGCTTCCGCCCCGAAGATGGAATGTGCGTAGAATAATCTCCGCCTATGCTCAGTACGTTCTCCTTTGCCTCGCCCGCCTATCTCTTCCTGCTGCCCGTAGCCTTCGTCCTTTGGCTTGGACTATGGCGCTATCGGCGCGGTGTGCGTCGCCAGGCTTCCCGCCTTGGCGAGGCCGACCTCGTGCTTGCATTGCGGCGCGGCGGAGGGAGCAAGGGAATGTGGGGCGATAGCTTGCTCATCGCCGCCTTGTGCTTCATCGTGTTGGCCTTGGCGCGCCCGCGTTTCGGTTTCGGCGAAGCGCAGTGGGCGCAAGCGGGTTTGCAAACCGTTGTGATGGTGGACGTTTCGCCCTCTATGCTGACGCAAGACGTGAAGCCCTCGCGCCTCGAAAGCACCCAGCGGTTAGTCAGTGCCCTCGTCGATGCCCGACCTTCCGACCGCTTTGCGCTCGGCATCTTCAGCGGAAATGCTACGTTGCAACTCCCGCTTACGGCTGACCGCTCAGCCCTTCGCTCTCGCCTCGCAGCCCTGTCGCCCTCGCTGCTTTCGTCGCAAGGAACTAATCTCTCCGAAGCGTTGCGCATTGCCAACGCCGCACTTTCAACGGCCCACGAAGGTGGTAAGACCGTCATCGTCATCACCGATGGCGAAAACCACGAGCCTGGCGCCGCCTATGCCGCCAGCCAACTCCGCGAGGCCGACATTCACCTCTACATCGTGGGCGTGGGTACGCCGCAAGGCGGAACTATTCCGACGGCGGAAGGGCCTTTGCGCGATGCCGACAACCAAATCGTTGTCAGCCGTTTGCAACCCGACACGCTGGCCCTCCTTTCCAAAGAGTCGGGCGGAAAGTGGTTTGAGCATACGGTCAACGCCGATGCGCTCGCGCCCTTGCTCGATGCGTTGAAAGAAGTGCAGCAAACGGACACCACGTTGCGATACGCCGCCTACCGCGAACTCTTTCCCTTTTGCCTCCTGCTGGCATTGCTATTCCTCTTGCTGCTGGCTTTGCCCAAAGGCTTCTTTACCCGCCGAAAACGCGAGGCAAGTGCTACGGCGACACTCTTAGCCTTATGCCTCGTGCCTCAAGCGGCAGGGGCCCAAACGTCTGCCGATGTAGCGCTCAACAAGGCCCAAGAGGCCTTCGCCGCGCGCCACTATGATGTAGCCGCCATGCTCTATCAGCAGGCGGTTGAAGCCGACCCGCGCAATGCTGCCAGCATCTCCAACCTCGGCACGTCGCTCCTGCACGATGGGCATACAGACGAAGCCATCAAGCGCCTGCAAGAAGCCAGCCTTGCTGCACCCGATAAGCCCACCAAGGCCCATGCCGCCTACAACCTTGGCTGTGCGCTCTACGCCCAATATGCTAAGAGCCAGCAAGCCGACGAGGCAGCACTGAAACAACTGCGCGAGGCAGCCGAGGCTTTTAAGGAAGCACTGCGCCAAAACCCGCACGACGAAGATGCGCGCTACAACCTGGCCCTCTGCCTTGAAAAGCTGAAACAGCAGCAACAGCAGGAGCAGCAACAACAGCAGCAGCAACGCTCGCAGGCCGACTCCTCACAAGAAAACCCGCCGTCACCTCAAAACGACGAACAGCTCCTCAACCTCGTTCGTAACGAAGAAGAGCGCACCCGCGCCCGCGCCGAAGCCCTCCCTCCGCAGGAACAGCGGCGCCAAAAGT
This sequence comes from uncultured Prevotellaceae bacterium, assembly GCA_900317635.1. Lineage (GTDB taxonomy): Bacteria > Bacteroidota > Bacteroidia > Bacteroidales > Bacteroidaceae > Alloprevotella. The sequence continues at coordinate 40,770 of ONHN01000013.1, forward strand.
ATTGGTAAACCTCCCCTACCGCTTCAATGCAATTGAGTCGATAGGCTGCGCTAACGGCTTGATGCTAAAAGAAATGAAAACCTATTGTGCCCCATGCCCTCAGCGGCTTTGCCCTCCGTGCGCAGAGCGCAACAAACTATAAGAAAGTGCTACGTACATCGCTTATTCAAAACGGAATAAAGGCAACCCTCGCCCCAACCTACAGCAACCAATGACCCCACGCTTATCCCACATACTGCTCCTGCTAATCTCCCTTCTCCCTATCTGCCTGCAGGCCGAGGGCGTTCCGCAACGCGCTGTTTACTTCACGGCGCACGCCGACCGCACCTCGCTCTACGAAGGACAGACCACCGTCGTGCGCTACGACATCCACCTAAGCCCCGGTGTCACGGTCAGTGGGCAAGGCATCGCCCTTTCGCACAAGCCCGACACGCGCGGCTTCGTCATTCGCGAGTTTCCCATCAATAGCATCAAGGCGCAAAGCGAAAACGGTGCAGGAAGCGGACTGCGCGGACAGGTGAAGAAGCTCCTCGTCGTGCCGCAGCAGGCAGGAAAGCTTACCCTGCCAGGCGTGACCTACGACTGCTCCATCCTCCTGCGCAGTGTGGCGGGGGCGGATCCGCTGGCCGCCTTCTTCGACGTGAAGAGGGCCGAGGTGCAACGCAACACGCCCGCTCTGCATTTCGACGTACGCCCGCTGCCCACGCCGCGCCCCGCCAACTTCACGGGCGGCGTAGGCCACTTCAGCGTGCGCCTGCAAAGGCCCGACAGCGCACTGCGCGTGGGACAAACAGCCCTCTTGCGCCTCGTCGTCAGCGGCACGGGCAACCTCACCATGCTCTCAGCCCCGCAGTGGCCCGCGTCTGCCGACGTGCGATTCTCTGCGCCCCACGTGGCCGACAGCACACGCCTTAGCGAAAGCGGTGAGACGGGACAAATCTTCTTCGACTATCCCTTCACGCCGCTGCGCGCAGGCACCATCGAAGTGCCCGCCCTCACGTTCTCCTATTTCAATCCCGTTTCGGGACGCTACGAACAGCTACGCACCGAAGCCTTTCAACTCTCGGGCGTGGAAGAAGCAGCCGCGCAGGCCGATGCTGATACCTCGCAAGCCGACACGAAAACGCCAGCCCTCGTTGTCTCGGCCATGATCAAGACCATCGTCGTGGCTTTGATGCTCGTGGCGGGTGCGTTCTATTTCCTAATGCGAAAGAAGAAGAGTAGGGCACAGCGACCTGATAGTAAACGTGCAGCAAAGGATGCAAAACAGCTGATGGCCACGGCGTTAAAAACCGACGAGCCTGCCACGGCAGTGCGCACGGCGCTTGAAAAATATGCCGTGCTCCTACTCGGTTCCGACGTGTTGCCGCCGCGCGATGCGCTGGCCTCTGCGCTTGTCGCAGCAGGCGTGAAGGAGTCGCAGGCAGAGCGCATCGTGGGGTTGTTGCAGCGGGCCGATGCTGCCTCCTACGCCCCCATGTCGAGCGTTGATGCCGAAGAGTTGCAAGAAGAGGCCCAAGCACTGTTGCAGCAACTATCTTAACAAATAAACGGCCATGTTTTCAAGTCTTGACCAAACGCTCACCACGATACTTTGCCGGCACGACAACCTCTACCTCGACGGTCTGGCGCGGGCAGTGGGTACGCCCCTCGTTTGGCTACCCATGTTACTGCTGGCACTCTATGTTGTTATCCGTAGCCATTCGTCGGTGCTGGGCATCTTCCAGGTGGTTGTGGCGAGCCTTGTCTGCCTTTTCTCTTCCGAAATCCTCGCCCACCTCGCCCACTGGCTCTTGCCCGAGGAGCGTCCCGTGTGGCTCGTACCGATGACGGGGGCGCGGCGCTATGGCCTTTTGTCCTTTATCACGCAAAACGCTATGGCTTTGGCCGTTTGGATGCACCTGCTTTTCCGCTATCGGCGGTTAAGCATCTTTCTTGTTTTGTGGGCTTTAGCGTGCCACTGGTCGCAAGTGTATATGGGCCTCGAAACGGCCTGCTACGTGCTCTTGTCCGTTCTGTCTGGCGGCGTAGCGGCCTCGCTGACCTACGCTGGCTATCTTCGGCTCAGCGTGGAGGGTAGCGTGGTGCCTTCGCGCCGGCGCGGTGTGCGCACCCGCACGGGCTACGGCGAAGACGATGCCCGCTTACTGCTCCTATGCGGCATCGTGCTCTGCCTGCTCTGCGCCTTTTTAGCCATTCTTTAAGACACCATTTTCGTTTTTTCTATCAGCCATTTAGCCAATACGTGCGGCGCACCGCCCGACTTTCAAAGCCTGAAAGCCTCACTTTCAAAGCCTGAAAGCCTCACTTTCAAAGCCTGAAAGCCCGACTTTCAAAGCCTGAAAGTCTTCCTTTCAAAGCCAGAAAGTCTTCCTTTCAAAGCCAGAAAGTCTTCCTTTCAAAGCCTGAAAGTCTTCCTTTCAAAGCCTGAAAGTACGCCTTCTGTGTAGTTTAACGATTTTAGTTGACTACTTGTGGTCTTACTCACAATAAGGGTTGACCCCAGATTAAACTTAATTTTATTTCACGTTGACTCGACTTTAGGGAGAGAGAGCCAGGAAGCCCTTCTCTGCCTCTAGTTTCGGCCTCACTAAATAGCAAGACATTGTAGTTTAACGATTTTTTCACAAAAGACCTATCGCGCGGCAACATTCTCTTCGGCGACGGCGACCGCGTGGAACTCATCGACCTCAATCGCATCCGGTTTCATAAAGTGAGCATGGACGAGAGATGCCGCAACTTTGCCGAACGACTGCCGGCCACGCCCGAACAGCGTCGCACAATGGCTCATGCCTACGCCGAGGAGCGCGGCTTTGATGCAGAGGAATGCCTGCGGCTGATGTTGCAATATAATCGAGCGAAGGAATAAATCCCAATCAATCATAACCTTCCAAAGATGCCGTCCTATGATGGCAGCTTTTTCGCTGTACCTTTGTGGCTAAGAGCTTTACTTCTTTGAAGCAACGTCAATGGCTGCTAATAAGTCCCAAAAATCCCGTCGGCGCACATCGTGCGGACGGGACGGAATTTTTGTTTATAATAAGGCTTTAGGTGGTCAGCGTTTGGTACTGCTTCTCCACATCTTGAAAACAATCGCCGTTAATAGTTTTCGGCGCGTAGTTCGAAGTAGCTTTGCGGGTGGTCGCACACGGGGCATACATCGGGGGCTTTCTTGCCAATGACGATGTGCCCGCAGTTGGAACATTGCCATACGCAGTCGCCGTCGCGGCTGAAGACGATAGCATCCTGCACGTTTTTCAGCAGGCGGCGGTAGCGTTCTTCGTGAGCTTTCTCAATGGCTCCCACGAGTTCGAACTTCGTAGCAATCTCGTTGAAACCCTCTTCGCGGGCTTCGCGTGCAAACTGCGCGTACATATCGGTCCACTCGTAGTTCTCGCCTTCGGCAGCATCTAAGAGGTTAGCTTCCGTTGAGGGTACAGCACCGCCGTTGAGCAGTTTGAACCACATCTTAGCGTGCTCCTTCTCGTTAGCCGCTGTCTCTTCGAATATCTTAGCAATCTGCACGTAGCCGTCTTTCTTGGCGCGTGAAGCATAGTAGGTGTACTTGTTGCGGGCCTGACTTTCGCCAGCAAAGGCTGCACGGAGGTTGGCCTCGGTCTTGGTTCCTTTTAAGTCTTTCATTGTTTCTCGGGATGTTTAGTTTGTTATGCTCGTTGCTATGCGGAACACTTCTCTTCGCCGCGTAGCGAATGCAAATATAAGGCATAAAGACTGTAATTGCAACCTTTTCGTCAAGTTTTTTTGCCGCCGCTTGAAAGTTTTTTTGCCCTTAGCGTTGGCAAGTCGGAGGGTTTTACGTAATTTTGTAGGCAAATCGAGAAACTAACCATGTGTATTGTGCCTAACCTTTTGGCGGGCACGTCAAAAAATCTAAACTTTTTATGCAAAAAGACACTGAAATCTTCCGTCTGATTGAAGAAGAGCACCAGCGCCAGTTGCGCGGTATTGAGCTCATTGCGTCCGAAAACTTCGTGAGCGATCAGGTTATGCAGGCCATGGGCAGCTGCCTTACGAACAAATACGCCGAGGGCTATCCTGGCCACCGCTACTATGGCGGTTGCCAAATCGTGGACCAGACCGAAACGCTGGCCATTGAGCGCATCAAGCAGCTCTACGGTGCTGAATATGCCAACGTGCAGCCCCACAGTGGCGCGCAGGCTAATGCCGCCGTCTTCCTGGCTTGCTTGCAGCCGGGCGATACCTTTATGGGCTTAAACCTCGACCACGGCGGCCACCTCAGCCACGGCTCGGCTGTCAACACGAGCGGCATCTTGTACCACCCCGTGGGCTACAACCTCAAGCGCGAAACGGGTCGCGTGGACTACGACGAAATGGAAGCGCTGGCCAAGGAGCACAAGCCGAAGCTCATCGTGGGCGGCGGTTCGGCTTACAGCCGCGAATGGGACTACAAGCGCATGCGCGAGATTGCCGACAGCGTGGGCGCTATCTTCATGGTTGACATGGCTCACCCCGCTGGCCTCATAGCCGCTGGTTTGCTCGACAATCCCGTGAAGTATGCTCACATCGTTACCTCTACGACCCACAAGACGCTGCGCGGTCCGCGTGGCGGCATTATCCTTATTGGCAAAGACTTTGAAAATCCGTGGGGCAAGACGACGAAGAAGGGCGTGGTGCGCATGATGTCGTCGCTCATCGATAGTGCCGTGTTCCCTGGTCAGCAGGGTGGTCCGCTGGAACACGTGATTGCGGCTAAGGCCGTGGCCTTCGGCGAAGCACTCGACCCCTCGTTCAAGGTGTATCAGACGCAGGTGAAGAAGAACGCCGCCCGCCTGGCCGAAGAACTCGTGAAGCGCGGTTTCAGCATCGTCAGCGGTGGTACGGACAACCACTCCATGCTGGTTGACCTTCGTCCGAAGTATCCCGAACTGACGGGTAAGGTGGCCGAGAACGCCCTTGTCAGTGCCGACATCACGGTGAACAAGAACATGGTGCCTTTCGACTCGCGTTCGGCTTTCCAAACCAGCGGTATCCGCCTCGGCACACCCGCCATCACAACGCGCGGCGCTAAGGAGGACTTCATGGGCGAAATAGCCGAAATGATTGAGGAAGTGCTGAACGCTCCCACCGATGAGCAAGTGATTGCCAAGGTGCGTGCCCGCGTGAACGACACGATGAAGGACTTCCCCATGTTCGCGTGGTAGTTAAGCCTCTCTCTCCCCCCCCAGCCCTCACTCTTCGAGGGGGGGGCGAGGGGGGAGCAATGGATACTGCGTCATAGACTTTAGAGATATGGCCTTTACCCTTTGCTGCACCCCTCATAGTTGTAACAAAAGCCTCCCTCGCCCTTAGAGAGGGTCGGGGGAGAGGCTTCACCTAAAACCTACTTCCTTTCTTATGCCTCAACGAGAAATCAACTTCGACCGCTTTGTGCGTTGGATACTGGCCGTGCTTGGGCTGGTGGTAGTATATTTTTCGCTTTCGTACCTCAGCCCGGTGCTCATTCCGTTCTTTGTAGCGTGGGTGTTTGCCTACATGCTTTATCCCATTGTGCGCTTCTTTGAAGTGAAGTGTCGCTTGCGCTATCGCGTGCCGTGCATCATACTGACGCTGGCATTGGTTGGCGTTTTTATCATGGGGATATACCTTTTGGTTGTGCCGCCCTTCGTGGAAGAGACGTCGAAGATGAAGGAGGTTGTGACAAACTACGTGCAGGGCGAGTTGAAACACGAAGACTCGTTGCCCTCGAACGTGAACCGCTTCCTCCAGTACAACCTCTCGGAGAAGGAAGTGGAGAAGCTGTTGCAGCATCAAGACGTGCAGACAGCCATCAAGAAGTTGGTGCCAAAGGCGTTGGACGTGGTTTCTACTACTGCGGGCATGCTGATAGGCTTTATATCGTCGCTAATAGGTTTGCTCTACTTCTTCTTCCTGCTCATGGACTACGAGAAGTATGCGAACGGATGGATACGCTTTGTGCCGCCTTCGCGGCGGAAGCTGACGTCGCAAATAGTGGACGACATAGAGCGCGGCATGAACGGTTATTTCCGAGGGCAGGTGCTCGTGGCGCTGTCCAACTGTGTGATGTTTTCCGTTGGTTTCCTGCTGATAGGTTTCCCCATGCCTATTGCGCTGGGATGCTTCATCGGACTAATTAGTTTCGTGCCCTACCTGCAGCTCATCGGCCTTGTGCCCGCCACGCTGTTGGCACTGATGAGTGCGGCGCAGACGGGCCAGAACTTTTGGCTGCTCTTTGGCGGCGTGGTGCTGGTTTACTGCGTGGTGCAGGTGTTGCAGGACGTGTTTGTTACGCCCGCTGTGATGGGCAAGATTATGGGACTTTCGCCCGCCGTGGTACTGCTGTCGCTGTCGGTGTGGGGCTACATGCTCGGCATCATTGGCCTTATCATCGCCCTGCCCATGACTACGCTCATGATTTCCTACTATCGTCGCTACATCTGCGGCGAAACGGAGGACGGACCGATGGAGGCGGCGGAGGAAGGGTAGGCGCGTGTTGCTGTGTTGCGCCCGCAAAGCAACATAACTGGACACGGGAGCGGCGCTCGCAGGGCTACGCCGAAGGATACCGCAGGCGAGACGCCTGAGTCCCTTCAAGCGGGCGCGACGACTTGTCACTCGTCACTTGTAACTTGTAACTTAAACATCGCTACGCATGAAGAAGGAGGCAAAACGATACGCTATCACGGACGCGGTGGCCGACCGCATCTACGTTAGCATCTTACAGAAGCTGCTTGTAGAGCGTCGGTATCGCGACCCGAACTACACGGAGGCGATGCTCTCGCGCGAGATACGCGCAAGTGCGCGCTACATCACGCAAGTGCTGAAGGACCGCACGGGCGGTTCGTACAGCCAGTTTGTCAACAGCTACCGCTTGCGCGATGCGCGGCGCATGCTCCGCACACCGCGCTATGCCGACTATACCGTTGAGGAAATAGGCATTGAGTGTGGCTACGCTTCGCGGCAAGCCTTCTACGTAGCCTTTGGACGCGAAATGGGGATGACGCCACGGCAGTATAGGAAAATGAACCATGAAGAATAAACCTTGCTTATGTTGACCAAAGAAGAGCGCGATAAGATCAGCGCCTTGGTGCGCCGCCAGGTTGTACCCGCCATTGGATGCACGGAGCCCGTCTGCGTGGCCTTAGCTGCGGCACGCGCTGCAGAGTTGCTGGAAGAGCGTCCGCCCGCCCGCGTGACGGTGCGACTTAGTGCCAACATCCTGAAGAACGCTATGGGCGTTGGCGTGCCAGGCACTGGCATGGTGGGCCTCCCCATCGCCATTGCCCTCGGCATGAGCGTAGGGCGCTCGGAATACGGATTGGAAGTGTTGCGCGATGTGGACGACGATGCTGTTACGCGCGCGCGTACCTATATAAATAAGGGTTGCATCGACATCGGTTTAGCAAGCGATGCGCCCGACAAGCTCTATGCCGACGTGGTGTGCGTGGCCACGGACGGCAGGGAGTCGCGCGTGGTGATTGCGCACGAGCATACCCGCATTATTCACGAAGAGTGTGCAGGCAAGGTGCTCAGCCACGAAGAGGTAAAACCCGAGAGTGCTGACGGCGAAAAGGCGGCGCTCTGTGGGGGTGTCTGCCTCACGCTTAGGAAAGTGTGGGAGTATGCCACGGCCTCGCCTTTAGAAGAGATACAATTCATTGACGAAGCACGGCGGCTGAACCTGGCTGCTGCCGAGCAGTCGTTGGCTGGCAACTATGGCCACCGCTTGGGCAAAGCCCTTTCGCGCCCGCTGGGTCGAGGCTTGCTGGGCGATAGCATGTTCAGCCACATCCTTAGCAGCACGAGCCTTGCTTGCGATGCGCGCATGGCGGGTGCCCCCATCCCCGTGATGAGCAATAGCGGGAGTGGGAACCAGGGCATTTGCGCCACGAACCCCGTGGCCGTTTTTGCGCTTGAGAACCACAACACCGCCGAAGAGCTGACGCGCGCCTTGATGCTGTCGCACCTGACGGCTATCTACATCAAGCAACACATGGGCACGCTCTCGGCGCTCTGCGGTTGCGTGGTGGCCTCGACGGGTAGCAGCTGTGGCATTACCTACCTTATGGGCGGCGGCTACAAGGAAGTGAGCTACGCCGTGCAGAACATGATAGCGAACCTGACGGGGATGATATGCGACGGCGCAAAACCCAGTTGCGCACTGAAGCTGACCAGCGGCGTAAGCACCGCCGTGCTCTCCGCCATGCTGGCCATGCAGGGCGAGCACGTGACGAGCGTGGAGGGCATCATTGACGACGACGTGGACCAAAGCATCCGCAACCTCGTGGCCGTAGGCACCGATGCCATGGACGAGACGGACCGCTGCGTCCTGCATATTATGACAAACAAGAAGCAAGGGACTGCGCATGCGCCTTGCTGAACATGACAACCAAAACTGATATTACTTTATGCTACGAATTAACGCATTTTTTACCCTCAAAGAGGGCGTGAGCAAGGAAGCGTTGCTCCAACTTACCAACGAACTCGTGGCCAAATCGCGCAAGGACGAAGGCAATAAGGGTTACGACCTGTTTCAGAGCACTACGAACGTGCGCGTCTTTATGTTCTGCGAAACGTGGGAGAGCAGGGAGCAGCTCGACAAACATTCACAGGCACCCCACTTCACCACGCTCGTACCGCAGATAGAAGCTCTGACGGAAGCGGGGATGAAGCTGGAAGTGCTGGAAAAATAAAAGCCTGGCGTGCGCCTTAGTTTCCGTAGGCTTCGCACAGCATTCGGGCACCATAGCCATAGACTGCTGCCAAATACGACAAAAGTACCGCCACAATGTAGTGGTGGTACTTTTGTCGTTGAAGCGTAGGCGCTTTGTTATTGGAACTTGACAGACGAAAGGATGCGGCTGAAGAGCGGAGCGTATTTCTCTTCTTTGTCTTTGTCGAACGTGAAAGCGCCGAAGATGCAAACTCTGTCCTCCTTCATCACGACAAAGTAGTATTCTATTTGCTCCTTTGCTTCTACAGCTTCGGCCTCTTCGTCAGCTTCGTCGGCATCGACTTCGTCTTTGCAAAGGCTCTTAATGATGAGGAGTTTGTCTTTGAGTTCTACCTCCGACTTGCACCCATGGCTTTCCTTCATCCAGGTGTAGTTTTTTGCCAGTTCGGACAGTTCGGCCTGCGTGGGTCCGTCTTCGCCGTAGTTGACGGAGAGCATGCAGTACTCTTCATCCTGCATGCTGGCGTTAACGATGTCGTTGTCCTCGTAGGTGATTTCGAGGAAGGCGGGGTAGTCGATGGTGTAGTGAGGTGCCTTATAGGTTGCCCACTCCACGTTGGTTGGCTCGGGCGTTTGCGCCTTTGCTGGCACGATGCTGGCGCATAGCGCAAGTAGCATGACGGTCAGGCTGAGCCACGATAGTTTCTTTGTTTTCATATCGAGGGAGATATGGTTGTACTACTTTGAAGAGGCTTCCGCCAAAGGCTCAACGCGCAGATTGCTAATCTTGCTATTAAACTGCCCTGTGCGCGCCAACGGGAACTGCAAGGTGCTGAGGTAGAACATGCGGTTGCGGTTGGTGGGTTCGATGACTTGCGGATGCCAAACGGCGGCATTGGTTTGATGGTCGAAGGCGGCTGCGGGCGGCGTGGCATAGAGTGTGCGCTTTTGCAAATCGCCCACCTTCTTTCCGTTGGCAAAGAGCGTTGTGCCTTTGGCTGTGCTCTCAATGCAGAGTTCAACGCTGCCCGTTTCGGGGAGGCGATAGGGGAAGGTGTCGAGGTAGTTGTCGCGCTCGAAGCCTACGAGGCCTTGCTGCGGGTCGGCGAGGTAGAAGCGGGCGCGGTCGCTAAGCGTCAGGATGGTTCCCTTAGCCTCTTTCTGGCAATCAACGGTAAAGCTAATGCGGCTGCCATAGGGCGCTTCGGCTGGATAGCAGGCGGCCTCGCTGACGAGTTGAGCGTTGGGCTGAACGGCCTCGGCGGTGTAGGTGCGAAGCAGGCGACCACTTTCGTTCACACCTGGTGCTTCGGACAAGCGAGTAGCGATGCTGTCGAAAGTAGCATAGGGTAGGGTCGTGGCCGCGCCCGACCATGTTTTCGCACTAATCACCTTCATGGCGGGCAAGACGCGGTCGTGGATGTCGGAAACGCTGATGCCGTTGCCAACGTGGTCGTTCCAAACGGCGAACATACCGCCGTGCAATAGCGGCTCGTCGTCGGCCAGTCGCTGCCGTCCCGTTTGGGCGGGCGTCCATTCCTCGTAGAGCATAGGACAGTCGAGGTAGTCGCTATAATAGCCTGCTGCAGGAACGATATAAATGTAGCCATCGGGAATGCTGATGACCTGATAGCCCAGCTTGAGCATTTCGTCGGGTTTAGCAAAATCGTTGGACCAAAGCATCATGAGGACGCTATCGACGAGGACGGGCGTATCGCCTTTGGCGTGCGTCAGCGAGCCCCAGCAAACGGGTTGCTTGCCGTAGCTGCGCACAAGGCGCAAGTAGTGGTCGGTGAACGCGCGGAACTGCTCGACCAGTTCTTTTGTGCGATTAGAATACTCGTCCGTACCGATGTGTACACGCGGCGTGCAAAACACGGGGTCGGGACCAGCCAGGTATTCGGCAAAGAGGCTGTCGAGGAAGGCGTAGGTTTCGCGCGAGCTGATGTCGAGGTGGTCAAAGCCACAGTCCTTTGAGGCCAGCGAGGGGCGGAAGTGAGTGAAGGCTAAGGAGTGGGCAGGCACGTCAATCTCGGGAATGATTTCAACGCCCAGGCTGTCGGCAAAGCGCACGAATTGACGAAACTCCTGCTTCGTATAGGACCCATCGCGCGCCGTGAGTTCGGGGAAATAGTCGCTCTGCAGGCGGAAGGCCGATTGCGTCTTGTCCCAATCGTTACCAAAGTATTGCGGGAAACCATTGTCGTTGAGGTGTACCTGCAGGGTGTTCATCTTGTAGTAGGACATAACGCGCACCAAGCTGCGCAGGTAGTTCATTGGAATGTACTTACGTCCGCAGTCGATCATGAAGCCGCGCAGTGCATAAGCTGGTCGGTCGTCGGCTACGCCGCAGGGCAGGGTGCCGTCAGTCGATAGTTCGGACATTTGCAGCAATGTACGGACGCCCCAGAGTGCGGCGCGCGGTGTTTCTGCTGTCAGCGTGGCACACTTTTCGTTGATAGCCAAGCGGTATCCCTCATCGCCCATGCCCCGCTCTTTGGCGGCTTGCAGGACGATATCGCCAACTTTAGGCTTACCTTTGGCAACAACTGATAAATCTCTTCCTAACAACGTTTTATAGTCTGCAGCCAATATGCGAGCTGTGGGCATAAAGCGCGCATCGCGCACCAGGATGCGACCCTGCGGCACGAAGCTACCCGCCGTGGCCGTCCACGCTGAAGTTTCGGGGATTGTGGCTGGCTTTTGCGCATGAAGCGCCAGGCTCGTCAAAGCCAACACGGACAAAGTGGTAATAGATTTTCTGAGCATAGATGTTGGGTTTTGTTTCTTTTGCGAAGATACGTATTTATTGATGAAACTGCAAACGTTCTTGCATTTTTTTGAGGTCGTTGGTACTTTAATTGTTGTTTTTAAGCCGCAGTTGACTAAGGAATGAGCTTTTTGCGGCAACAAATGTTCTACGACCGCCTCAACGGCGTGATGCCCATCACGCCAGGCGAGCAAAAGGCCGTAGGGCGCATCTTGGCCGCCTGCGGTGCAGCCGAACCCGTAGAGTTTGATGCCTACACGGAATTGTTCGATTTTTCCTTACGGCTTACAAGCGAAGAAATACCCGGGAACCAGGGGATATAAAATCCTCCACCCCGTCAGAACTATCGCGCCGACTAGGTGGAGGAAATCCTCCACCCAGTTGGAGAAATTGTTCCAAAAGGCAGGAGGAAGTTCGCCGATGGGTTGGAGGAAGTTCGCCGATGGGTTGGAGGAAGTTCGCCGATGGGTTGGAGGAAGTTGTGAGAGAGCGGGACAAATGGTGCGCGAAGCGTACCACATCTTGCTTA
>ONHN01000007.1 GCA_900317635.1 uncultured Prevotellaceae bacterium
TATATAATCAAGGTCTAAGATTATATAATCAAGGTCTAAGATTATATAATCAAGGTCTAAGATTATATAATCAAGGTCTAAGATTATATAATCAAAGTCTAAGATTATATAATCAAAGCCTTTGATTATAGATTGCTGGCGCACCTCGGAGGTGTTTGTTGGCTCATCTCGCTACGTTCTCCGCCGCATCTCGCTGCGATTACTGGCGCACCTCGTTGGCGATTACTGGCGCATAGAGCGGTAGCTCGCCGCGCTTTTGCTTTCTACCATATTATAATATAAGGAGCCGCCCCGATGTTGTGTCGGGGCGGCTCGCAGTAAGTATGCTTAGAAGTGTTGTGGCTTATTTAACCAGCACCTTCTTGCCGTTGATGATGTAGAGACCTTGTTGAGCCTTCTGAACGCGGCGGCCAGTGAGGTCGTAGGTTGCGTTGCTGGTGGGCAGGGTAGCGTTCACGTTGGTGATACCTACGTTGTCCTTGATGTACTGGATAACGGGATCGTCAACGGGGATGCTCATGTCGCCAGCTTCGTTCACCTGAGGCAGGTCACCACATACGAAGTAACCCGTGTTGGCGGCGATAGCTTCGTTGTTGGAAGTCTTCAGCACGTAGCCATTGTAGAGGAAGCCGAAGTTAGCGGCAACCTTCTCTGCACCGAGTACACCAACGAGACCGTTGACGGTGGCAGCTTCCGTTGCATATTCGATTTCTTCGAGGTCTTGAGCTACGGGATATACGTTGAAACCAGTTTCACCTTCTACAGCGAAGTAGATGAAGGGAACGCCAGCGGCGAGGTTCTTCGTCGCCTTGAGTTCGAGGGTCTTGGCTTCGAGGTTGATGCCAAGAATGGTGTAGATGGTGCGGTCGCCGTCTTCGATAGCGAAGGGCAGCGTGCAAACGTGCGGGTGAACGTCAGCTTCTGTTTCGTCGAGGAACTGCGTCGTGGTCCAAGCGTTGTCCTCTTCGGGTTCGAATGCGAACGAGCTGTTGTCGTTAGCACCGTGGCTCATCCACGTAACGAGACCACCCTGCGGATCGGTGTTGGCGTAAACGCCTTCGGCCTGACGGAGGTTGAAGTTACCAGCAACCTTAGCAAATTCAAGCGTGATGGGCTTGGGCTCAGCACTCATATAGATGGGCTGCGACCAGATGTCGTTGCGCGTGGTGACACCCATGTACGTGCCCGTGAAGGCATTCTTGAAACTGAACGTGCCATCTTCGTTGGCAACAACCTGCCAGATGTAGTTCAGCTTAGAAGCCACGTTGGCATCGGTCTTGCTGCCATTCCAACGGATTTGGCTCTCGCCGCTGCCAGTAGCGCGGAGGTAGCTACCGTTTTGAGCTTCGGCAGAAGAGGTAGACTTAATGCGGTAGTATGCACCGTTAACGGGCTTGTTGAGCTTAGCGTTAAATGCTTCAACGGCATCGGCAACAGCCTTCTTACCGTCTTGCACTTGCTGAGCCGTCATTTGGTCGGAAATCGTAGCTTCAACAGTGTTCAGCGCTGCGTTTAGTGCAGCGGCAGCGCCCGTTTGGAAGTAACCAACGCCAGTACCTTCTTCGGCACCGTTAGCCAGTTCGCGAGCGTCGGCAATAGCATCGCGCAGAGCGTCGGGATCGGGGATAGCGTTTTCGTAAGCTTCGATGGCGGCTTTCAGCTCGTCGATGGTAGCCTGCGTAGCAGCTTCGGCTGCCATTTCGCCCTTAGCCTTGTCGGTGGCTGCGAGCAGAGCGCTCACTACCTCGGCGGGGATGGTAGCGATGATGCCCTTCGAGTTGTTGAGCTCAGCCTTGAAGACGGCTACTTCACCGAAGTTGAACCAACCCGTAGCACCGCCCATACGCTGTTCTACGTCCATGCGGATGTATTTGTACTTACCGCTGAGCACCTTGTTGTTGATACCAACAATGTTGTCCCACGTTACGAAGCCTTCTTCAGCTGAAGCATCTTCGTGTGTGCTGGAGATGTTGTAGTTGAAGTAAACAGAGCCTTCGTCTACCCAGTTGTCGCTTGTCCATACTTCAGCACCTTCTTCGTTGGTATCTTTCGTTATGTTGTTAGTACCATAGAAGTGTACGAGGTAGGGAGCGTTGTTGTTCTGGTAGGTGTTGGTCCATTGCCATTCTTCGGGCGTATCATCTGTGGCAGGCTTCAGCCGAGATTGGCGCTTAGCCATCTTCACGCTGATAGCGTTAATGTCTTCGCTGAGTTCAACCACGAGGTTGTGGAATTGACCGCCATCGAGTGGAGCAGCATTAGAACTCCATCTGGAGTGGAAGTATGTCATGAGGTCGCCGTCGTTGGCTGCTGTGAGCGGGCCTTCGGAGGGTTCGGGAGCGTTCGTCCAGAGGTTAGCTATAATGCCGTGGTTGGTGAAGTTATCATCGGCAGTTGCATCCGTATCGAAGCCGAGCGTAGAAGCGTAGAGAGCTTCTGCATCGGGAACGAGGCTGGAGAGTTCAACGTTGCGACGTGCCTGATCAACTTGTTCCTGGATAGCGTCAACGTCTTCTTGAGCAACGGGTTCGATAATCCATGCAGAAGCACCGGCATCGGTTGTCCAGTAAACGACGGTGTGATAGTTGCGGTCACCATGAAGAGCATTCGTTGGCGTCTGTTGGGGGACCATAAGGAACGAACCGCTGAAGTACGGGTTCACCGTGACGATATACGTCGTTTCGGCGGTGGCTGTCATAGGAATAGCATTCGAACGACTTGCCACGTAGCCTAAGAACTTGTTTTGGCCAAAGTTCTTGATGTAGTAGCCATTCTCAACTTCCGTGTTGGGAATGAACTGCCAGATGAACTTAGCGTCGTCAACGGTGAGTTCTTCAGGAATTTCGTAGTCGCCGGCAACCCATTCTGCGCGTGCAGAAGTGGCATAGGCATAGGCTCCTTCTGGATAGCTGGCATTGCCTTCAACGGGGCGGATGCGCATACGGTAGGTACCTTCCTTGAACTTGATGGTGTTTTCAACGCAAGCGTTGTAGGCAGCTTCGAGGCGATTAGCGCAGTCGGTGTATTCTTCTGCGGGCAGCGTGCTGTCGATGAGCATACCCTGAGCTTCGTTGAAAACTTCAACGAGGGCTTGGAAGTACTGAGAGGGAACCTGACCGATTTGGTTGCCTTCCGTGAAGACAGTGGCGGGGGTGCCTTCAGCACCGAAGAGGTCTTTCAGCAAGAGGTCGAGGTACTCGAAGCCTTCTACTTTGGCCACTTCAAAGAGGTACCATGTGTTCGTGTCGGTCCAAGGTGCAATGAAGGGGGCACCTTGTCCCCAGTTGGCAGCAAAGTAGCGCCAGGGAGCGCCGTCTTCGCGACCAGCTTTCTGCGTCTCTTCCGAGGGGCTCCAGCCTTCGGAGGTGGCGCGTGTTACGTCCGTGAAGACGTAAGCCTCGGGCCAACCAGGCTGACTTCCCCAGTGCGTGTCGTCGTACGTGGCGATGACGCGGGGGTCGCAGTCAAGGGGAATGGTGTCTTCGTTGCGGAAGTACCACTGTTCGGGGTGCTTCGCATAGAAGCGGAAGGCCTGTACCTTGCTGTCAACGTAGGTCGTAGCGCCGCTTTGGGAGAGATACTTACCCGTGGCTACGTGCTTAAGGTAGTAGGTGTCCTCGCCGTCAATGGGGTCGGCAAGCTCAAAAACGAAGAGTGCGTTGTCGCTCAGCGTCTGCGTCTTACCCGTGGGGATAAGGAAGGCAGCTTCGCCACCAGAGGAGGCCGTCTGAAGTACGACGATCTGACCCGGCGTGATGTCTGCCAACGGCTTCATTTCGTCGAAACCGACAGCCGTGTAGTAGTCGCGAGCCGAGGCACTCACAGCTCCTGCCAGCGTAATCACGGCAAGAGCGAGAAGAGTATAAAACTTCTTCATACTGTAAGGATTAGTTAAACATTTATTGAATTAAATAGAATTGTCTAAGGTCGCTTCAAGGTGCGCATGTGCACATTTGTGCCGCAAAGTTAAGTAGTTTTTTGCAAAGTGAAGAAAACTTTTTGCTATTTTTTTTGTTGTCAAGTGTTAATTGTGAGTTATTGCGCGCTTGCCGCGCCTTACATTTGCGTGGAACGTCGGAAATGAGGTCGCAGGCCGCAGATTGTTTACGCAAAAGCCCGCAGGGGCAATGCGCTCCTGCGGGCTAAGGTTGGTAGGAAGTATGTTGATGTTACTTCACGAGGACTTTGCGACCATTGATGATGTAGAGGCCAGCCTTCGCCGTTTGTACGCGGCGGCCCGAGAGGTCGTAGATGCGGTTGCTGCTCTGCGGGTTGGCCGTGATAGGAGCGGCGATGCCCGTTCCTACGAGGCCTTCCATCGGCATGGCCAGGTCGCCCGTTTCGGCGGTTTCGGTCACGTCGTCGAGGAATGCGCTGTTTGCGGGGATGGTGTCGCCAGCCTTAGCGATGAAGATCATGCCGTCGCGGAAGTAGCCTACGCCAGCTTCAGCCTTCACGGGGGCGAGCACGCCGTACATGCCATTCTGCGATGCTGTCTCGAACGTGTAGCTTACCTCTTCAAGGGTGCTGACGTTGTCAATGTAGAAGTTGACGCCCGTCACGCTGGTCGTGCGCTGCAGCACGAACGGCGTTGCTGCGGAGATGATGTCGCCAGCGTTGTACTTGCCCAGAACGAGTTCGTAGTTCTTGCTTTCGGCACCAAACTTCGGACGCGTTGTGGGAACAACTTCGCGATAGCCAAGCACCTTGTAGGCCGTGGCTTCGGCTTCTTCAGGAGCCTCGATAGCGTAGGGGAACGTCATGGGCACGAGATTGGCCGTTGCTACGTCAACGTAGTAACCACCCGACCAGTCGGCTTCAACGAATTGGAATGCGCTGTTGTCGGCACCGTCGGCACTGCCCCACGTTACGAGGTTCTTCGAACCAGGTTCGGCATTGGCATAGACGCCTTCGGCTTGTACGATATTGAACAGACCGCCTAACTTGGCTGAGCGCAAGGTCATGGCTGTGGGCGTTTCTTCGCCTACGGCCATCTTGATGGCCTGACGGTTTTCGGGCGTCGTGGCCATATACGTGCCCGTGGCTGCGTTGAGGAAGTTGTAGGAACCATCTTCGTTTACTTCAACTTTCCAGATGTAGTTCAGGCGACTGCTCAAGTTGGGATCTTCACCTCCTGCGGTGAAGCCGCCCCATTTCACACCGCTCGGGCCGTTGTCCTGAGCGTAGAGGTAGTTGTTGGCAGCAGAGCCAGCAGCTTCGGACGACGTGGCACTCTTGATGCGATAGAAAGCTCCGTCAACGGGCTTGATGAGCTTGGCGTTGAAGGCGTCGAGGGCGGCTTGCAGCGTGGCAATGGCTGCGTTCACCTCTGCCAGCGACATCACGTCTTTCACGTTGCCTTCTACGCTGGCAATGGCGTTTTCAAGTTCTTGCTTGGCACCCGTCTGGAAGTAGCCCAGCGTGTTGCCTTCTTCGGCAGCGGCAGCTTGTGCACGAGCTTCGGCCAGGAGGTCCTTCACGCGTTGCGGGTCGGGATAGTTGGCCAGGAACTGGTCGTAGGCTGCTTGCATGTCGTCGATGGTGGCTTGCGTTGCCGTGCCAGCTTCCAGCGCGGCCTTAGCAGCTGTCAGCGTGTTCTCGAACGTGCTGCGAACCGTGGGATCAACCACCTCGATAAGGCTGTTGGCGCGGTCGTAGGTGCCCTTGTAGAAGCGAATTTCGCTGAGGTTGAAGTAGATGTGGTGGCCGCCGTTGGCCTTGCCGTTGCTGCGTGTGGCTTCTACGTCCATACGAACGTAGCGATATTTGCCGTTGAAGACGCAGGAGGCAATACCCGTGGCGTTGTTGTAGGTGAGCTCTTCGCCAGCCTCGTTGGTGACGATGGCCTGATAGGGGTAGTCGAAGCCTACGATGCCCTGGTCTATCCAGCGGCTGTAGTCGCCAGCATGCCAGCCCGTGGTGTCGTTGGTGGCATAGAAGTGGACGCGCGTGGGAGCACCAATGGCGTTCTGAACGCGGGCGGAATACTTCACGGAGAGGATGTCGAGTGCTTCGCCCAGGTCAACCACGAGGTTGGGGTAGGTGGCCTCGGGGTGAACAAGCGTGCCGTGCCAGTCGGAGTGCCAGAACGTAAGCAGGCTACCGTCGCTCATGGCGGCGTAGTCGGTTCCTTCTTCCGAGTCGGGCGCGTTACTCCACATCTGTCCCGAAACAATTTGACCGTTCTCCTGAACGGCTTGCATATCCGTCACGAGGCCAGGCTT
Organism: uncultured Prevotellaceae bacterium; assembly: GCA_900317635.1. Taxonomy (GTDB): domain Bacteria; phylum Bacteroidota; class Bacteroidia; order Bacteroidales; family Bacteroidaceae; genus Alloprevotella. Next base: position 6,225 of record ONHN01000007.1, read on the forward strand.
GCTTTCGTCGTAGTTGCTGTCCTTCGTGGCATCAGAGGCGTAGGTGAAGCCTTTGGCGTAGCTCACTTCGGCCTCGCTGATGAGGGCGGCCAGCTTCGCGTTGATCTTCTCTTGCTCAATCTCGTGCTCGATGCCTGCAATCTTGTCGGCAGGGATTTCGTTGAAGTACCAGGCGGAAGCGTCGGCTTCAATCGTCCAGTAAACGATAGCGTTGTAGTCGCCGGCAGCGTGCATGGCGGGGTAGATGGCGTCTTGCCCCGTGGCGTTTTCGCGGCTGGTGGAAACGACGCTGAACATACCAGGTTGCGTCGGGTGGATAGAGATGCGGATTTTCTCTTCCGGTCCTTCGGTTGTCGGGATGCGCTTGTTGTTGCCGCTCACGAAGCCCAGGTAGCGCTTCGTGTAGAAGTTTTGCAGATAGAAGGTGCCGTCGCCGTTATCTATAATATAATAGATGTAGCGAGCGTCTTTCGCCGTAGGCGTTTCGGGGCGTACCCAGCCGTCTGTCCAAGTCCAGACGGTTTGGTTGTTGTCGTTTTCGTAAACGGCATTGTCCTCAATGGGGGTACCTTGCGTTGATGCTGTGCGCCAGTTGCTGAAGTAGAAGTAGCCCGAACGCATGGGGTGGATGCCGTTGATGCAAGCGTCGTAGGCGCGTTGCAGGCGTTCCAGGGCGGCGCGGCAGGCGGCTTCGTCGTCGCTGATGCTGTTGACGAGTTCTTCAGCTTCGTCGTAGGCATCGTTCATTTCCTGCACAATGGCCTCGTCAATCTTACCAGGGTCGGTACCAGGAATGAAGATGTTCAAACTTTCGCGGCCTTTCGGACAGAGCTCGGTGAAGATGTCAACGAGCGTGCCGTAAGCGTCCTTCTCTTGCACGCGGTAGATGCCCCACGTGTTGTTGTTGTAGGTTTGGTTCCACGTAGCGGCGGCGGCGTTGTAGGTCAGCATGTACAGGCCGTTGGCCGTGTTGGCCGTAAACTTGAAGCAGAAGTCTTCAAGTCCATACAGCTCGTCGGTCGTAAACGTGGTGTAGCTGTACTCCTCAAACTCGTACTTGCGGGCTGTATCAACGGCGGCCACATCCTGCCATTGGTAGGGATGCTCGCAAATGAACGAGGCAGCGCGAAGCTGCGAGTCGGTCAGACGCAGAACGCCTTCGCTGTAGACGGGGTTCTCAATGTACTTGCCCGTAGCAACGCTGCGAAGGAAGTATTGGCCGTTGGCACCACCAACGAACTCGAACACGCCGTATTCGTCAATGATGCTCGACATCTTCACTGCGTTCTTCGCATTGATGTTGAGGAAGGAGGGATCGGCCTGAGCGGCCTTCTGTAGGCAGACTTGAACGCCCGTCTCAATATTCTCGAGCGCCTGGTAGTCGTTGAAGCCTACTGCCTCGTAGCGCTTTTGCGCTTGCGCGCTTGCTGCCGTCAGCAGCAAGAGTGCGAACAGGAAGTAAATCTTCTTCATGGTGAAACATTTTTGGGATTAACTTACGGCAAAAATACGCATTTTTTATTGTCCCACCAAAATATCGGGGCGATTTTTTGTGAAATTCTTTTCCTGTATGCCTTTCGTCCAGAAAACCCTATCGTTCGTCCAAGAACCCGTAGAGTTGACCAAATTACGGCCATTGTATTTTTTTCTTTCTGCGTCTTGATGTATCTTTGCACTCGGAAACCCAAAATTGTGGAGCTATGAAGAAAAATGAATTATCAAGTATTGATGCCATCGAACAGCCGAAAAATGGTATGAGCGTTGGGCAGAAGGCTGCCGTAGCCAGTGGAGCTGGCATCACGCTGGGAACGGGCAGCGCGGTGGCTGCATCGCTTGCAGAAGGTGGCAGTTCACCAGCCAACAACGCCGATGAGGCCGAGGCCGACGGCGTGGTTGACGTGCAGGCTGCTGCCGATGCGAACCAAGAAAATATGGTAGAGCCAACGGCGAATGGCCACGTGCCAACAACACCCGCCACCATGCCGGCCGCTACGGTTGTTGAGGCCGACGTGGATATCGTCCTGCCCGACGATGATGGCGGTGTGAGCGTCATAGGCAGCGTTGGCGATGATGTCCTTGTCGATGTAGATGCTTCGGGTGCTTACGTCGTAGAGGCTTCCGATGTCACTTTTATGGACGGCGGTGAGGCTGGCGAGGTTGTCGTTGATGACGTCAACGTCGAAGACGTCGTGGCCGACCTAACCGCCGACAATGCTGACGCCAACGCCGATGCCGCCGATAGTTACAACACCCTTGACGAACCCGACAATGGTTACGACGAACCCGATATGAGCATCGATTTGCCAACCGACGAACTCATGTAGGCTTTCGGCTGAAACAGCACCAGCCTTCCTTCATCATTTTGTTGGCTCTCGGCTGTCGCTGCCGCCGTTTCCTTGAAACAACTTGGCCTCGTGCAGGGCTTTTCCTGCGCGGTGCCAATTTTTTTTGCTAAGCCCTCAAACTTTTTTGTTAAGCTCTCAAGCTTTTTTTGTTAAGTCCTCAAACTTTTTTGTTAAGTCCCTAACTTTCCCGCTCCGCCTTTCAAGTTTTCTTCTCCGCCTTTCAAATTTTTTGATAGAGCCACGAAGTTATAAATCTCGGCGGGAAATATACATAACACGCCGAGATTATATATATTTCCCGCCGAGAAATGTACATTTCCCGCCGAGATTTATAACTTCTGCCTATCGTAGGAAAACTTCGGGGCTTGTAGCCGAAACTTACGGGCTTACACCTAAAACTTAGAGAGCCACAAATTTGCGTCTTACTTTTATAGAAAAACTGCGGCGCGCATAGCAGGATTTGCTACGCGCGCCGCAGTTTGTTCGTTTTCGCGCTATACTATAGTCTGATGCTCAGCCTTCGCGCGCCGCCCTCCGTCTCAGCAATTTCTGCCTGCACGGCATCGTCGGGCAGGAGCGGCAGAATGAGGTCGGGCCACTCTATCAGGCAGAGGTCACCGCTGTAGAGGTAGTCCTCCACACCGATGTCTTCGGCCTCTTGCAGGTTTTTAAGCCGGTAGCAGTCGAAGTGGCAAACGCGCGTTGCGCCGTCCTCACCGCCGTACTCGTTGACGATGGCAAACGTGGGCGAATTGACGGTGTCGCTGATTTGCAGAGCGTTGCACACGGCGCGCACGAAGGTGGTCTTTCCTGCCCCCATTGCGCCGTGCAGAGCCACAACGCGCCGCTCGCCAATAGCTCGGAGAAACTCTTTAGCGGCGCGCGGCAAATCCGCTTCGGTAGGTATGTTGATAACGATAGGCGCTGGCATCGTGGCTACATATATATTATAAAGGACGCTTGCATGCGTGTTATAAAACTTTGCAGAGCTTCACCTGAAACTCCAGGGCGCTGTAGGGCGGAATGTCGCTGCCTGCCCCGCGTTCTCCGTAGCCCTTGTCGTAGGGAATGTAGATAACCCATTCGTCACCCGCGTGCATTTGCGTGAGCGCTGTGCGCACGCCCTCAATGAGGTTGCCTACGTTCATCATTATCGGTTCGTCGCGTTTGTCGACACTTTTCCCGTTGGGAAGGCGCATTTCGTAGGTCACTTCGATGTCTTGATTGGCCTTCGGGCTGACTTGCGTGCTATCTCCCGCCGCCAGCACTTTATAGTATACGCCATCGCCCAGCGGCTTCACGCCGTTTTCTTTGCTCTTGGCGGCAATGAAGTCGGCACTACCTTGCTTCTTGTCGGCTTCGGCCTTTTCGAGAGCGGCCAACTCTTCTTCAACGTTCTTATCAAGGCCGCTTTGCCATCCATACCAGCAGCCGGCAGCTACAATCGCAAGGGCAATAACGGCAATGATAGTCCATTTTGTTTTATTCATAGGGGAAAGGGATGTTTGGTTTGACTTTGCAGATGTTGCGTTGGCATCGCAACATACTGAACGGGCGGCGATTCGTCACTCGTCACTCGTCACTAATACTTGTGATCGTCTTCTTGAAGCTCTTCGCGCGTGATTTTCTTCTTGTCGATGGCGCGCCAAGCAAAGAAGATGTAGGCGAGGACGAAGGGGATGATGAGCGACACCCATGCCATGGTGCGCAGTGTGAACTCGCTGCTGCAGCTGTTTTGCAGGGTGAGCGAGCTTTGCGGGTCAACGCTCGAGGGATAGTAGGCCGTGCCGTTCCACGCAGCAAGGAGCAGCAGACCAACGACGGTGAGCACCGTGCCAATGCCTGCGGGCCAGATGCCACGGGTGTAGGTTTTGCTGATGAGCGTCTTGCCGATACCAAACAACACGAGCACCACGCCCACGAGGAACACCGCGCAAACGGCGGGTTGCTCAATGAGGTTGAAGAAGTACTTGTATTGAACGAGGCTCACCACGCCCGCTTCATCCACGGCGTAGCCCGTCGTCAGCATCAAGAAAACCACGAAGGCAACGAAGAAAATAAGGAAGGGAACGCAGTCGGTGATTATCTGTCGGCGTAAACGCTGGCGAAAGAGGTTGTCGGCAATGTTGTTGATGAGATAGAGCGAACCCAGCACGCGCGCCAAGAAGAAGACAGCAAAGCCCAACACCCAGTTCCAAGGGTTGAAGAGGGCATCCAGTCCGTGCCAGTTGTTAGCCCATCGGCTGATGACGGGGCCTGCGGCAACATCTATGCCTGCGATATTGGCCTTTTCAACGAAGAATGCGGCACCCGTATAGAACGTGGCAACAGCTGCGCCAACCAAGAAGGGTCCCACGAAGCCATTGACGACGAGGAACCAGCGATACGTGTCGCGCCCCAGCGTGTTGCCAGGTTTGCCTTGATACTCGTAGGCCACAGCTTGCAGGACGAATGAGGCGAGGATAAGCATCCAAACCCAGTAGGCACCGCCGAAGCTCGTGCTGTAGAACAAAGGGAACGATGCAAAGAACGCACCGCCGAACGTGACAAGCGTCGTAAACGTGTACTCCCATTTGCGACCCGTGGAGTTGATGACGAGTTGCCTCTCCTCTTCCGTGCGGCCTAAGCGGAAGATGAGCGAGTTGGCTCCTTGAACAAACATGAGGAATACAAGCAGCCCGGCCAGCAGGCATACAAGGAAACACCAGTAGTGCTGAAGGAATTCGTAGGTAAACATAACGTTGTGGTATTGTTTCGGTTGGTGGGATGATTGCAAGCGGATGATGGCATAATAAGCCGTTTTGCACCGCTAAATTATAACAAATCTTGGAGAAAGGGAAACTTGCAGCGTTTTTTTTCATTTTTTGGCACGAGGTGAGGAAGTCTTTCTTGAATGTTTCGTATCTTTGCAAGCGAAAACAATCACACACACTCATCAACGATGAAAAAGATTTCGTTACTCCTCTTTGCATTTCTTAGTGTAGCCCTCTCTGCGTTCGCGCAGGTGGATTTCAAGGTTACGCAAAAGCGTGTTAGTCCGACGGAGATAGACCTCGTGTTCACGGGCAAGATTCAGCCTGGCTGGCACGTCTATTCTACCAACATCCCCGATGGTGGCCCCGTGAAGGCTCGTTTCGCCACGGACAAGGCCTCGGGTTGTGCGGCCACGGGTGCCTTGAAGCCTGGCGGCGGTGCCAAGACCGCGGTGGACGAGATTTTCGAAATGAAGGTAACTTATTTCGAAAACACCTGCACCTTTACGCAGCGCGTGAAGCTGACGGAGAAGAACTACGAACTAAAAGGATATTTAGAATTTGGCGCTTGCAACGATGAAAACTGCATGCCGCCCACGACGGTTGACTATACGCTGAAAGGGGCCGACGGGCCCGACGGAGCGGCTGCCGAGGCAGCTAAGAAAGAAGCCGAGACGGAGCAGGCCGTGGAAGAGACACCCGACGCCACTCAGGAAACAGCTGAACTCGCAGATAGCGTAACGGCTGACAGTGCTGCGGCGGTCAGTGTGGCCGATACGGACAGTGCCACCATCGCCAGTTGGTACAAGCCCAGCATCGACCAAATGAACGCTTTCGGCGAAGAAAACTCCGCCACGGGGCGCAGCCTGTGGTACATCTTCCTGATGGGTCTTTTAGGCGGTTTCATCGCCCTTGTCACTCCCTGTGTTTGGCCTATCATCCCGATGACCGTCAGCTTCTTCCTTAAACGTGCCGACGATAAGGCAAAGGGCATTCGCGATGCCGTGCTCTACGGCGTTAGCATCGTTGTGATCTATGTAGCCTTGGGGCTTGTCGTGACGAGCATCTTCGGCACGAATGCACTTAACGACCTATCGACGAATGCTATCTTTAATATCTTCTTGTTCGTCCTGCTCGTTGTGTTTGCCGCCAGCTTTATGGGCGGGTTTGAGATTACGCTACCCTCGAGCTGGAGCAACCGCATCGATGAGAAAGCTTCGGCCACGACGGGCATGCTGTCTATCTTCCTGATGGCCCTGACGTTGACTCTCGTTAGCTTCTCGTGCACGGGTCCCATTATTGGTTTCCTGCTCGTGGAGGTGACCACCGAGGGCGGTTCGATGCTTGCCCCCACCATAGGCATGTTGGGCTTTGCCTTAGCTTTGGCCTTGCCTTTCACGCTGTTTGCGCTGTTCCCCACGTGGCTGAAGAAGGCACCCAAGAGCGGAGGCTGGATGAACGTGGTGAAGGTGGTGCTGGGCTTTATTGAGCTGGCTTTCGCGTTGAAGTTCCTCAGCGTGGCCGACCTGGCCTACGGCTGGCACCTGCTTGACCGCGAAGCGTTCCTCTGCCTATGGATAGCCATCTTTGGCACGCTGGCCGCCTACCTGTTTGGCTGGATAAAGTTCCCGCACGACGATGCCGACGAGAAGAACATCGGCGTGACGCGTTTCTTCGTGGGTCTTTGCTCGCTGGCCTTTAGCATCTACATGATCCCGGGTTTGTGGGGTGCTCCGTGCAAGGCCGTCAGCGCGTTCGCTCCACCCATTACAACGCAAGATTTCAACCTCGACCCCGTAAAGGTGGAGGCCAAGTTCCGCGACTACGAAAAAGGCATGGCCTACGCCAAGCAGACGGGTAAGCCCGTACTGCTCGACTTCACCGGCTTCGGCTGCGTGAACTGTCGCAAGATGGAGCTGGCTGTGTGGCACGACGCCAAGGTGCGCGACCTGCTGAATAAAGACTACGTGCTGATATCGCTCTACGTTGACGACAAGACGCGCCTACCTGAACCTATTGAGGTGGAGACCAACGGCAAGAAGCGCACCCTGCGCACCGTGGGCGACCGCTGGAGCTACCTCGAAGAAACGAAGTTTGGTGCCAACACGCAACCCCTCTATGTCCCCGTTGACAACGAAGGAAATGCGCTGAACCACTCCGCCAGCTACGACGAGGACATTGATAAATACGTTCGCTTCTTGCGCGAAGGCTTGGAGCGATACAACAAATGATAAATAATTCAACTTTCGGAAGCTATCGCTTCCTTAGGAGTAAAAGGAGTCAGAAGGAGTTATCGCAGCCTTTAACTTCCTTAACTCCTCCAACATCTGAAACTTGAATAAATAACAGACATTATGGTGAAGAAGATAACCGACCGCGTGAGCTGGGTGGGCAAGACCGACTGGGAGTTGAAACGCTTTCACGGCGACGAGCTGTCCACCGACAGAGGTTCAAGCTACAACGCCTACCTCGTGCGCGATGAGAAAACCGTGTTGATTGACACCGTGTGGCGGCCCTACGACCGCGAATTTGTTAGCCGCTTAAAAGAGACGACAGACCTGCACGCGATAGACTACATCGTCATGCAACACAACGAGGTTGACCACAGTGGTGCCCTGATGGAGCTGATGCGCGAAATACCCGACACGCCCATTTACTGCACGAAGAAAGGTGAGGCCATTTTGCGCGGCCACTATCACCAGAACTGGCACTTCGTCAACGTGCGGACGGGCGACAAGCTGTCGTTGGGCAGCGTGGAGCTGACCTTCATTGAAGCCCCTATGCTGCATTGGCCCGACACGATGTTCTCTTACCTCAGCGGTGAGGAAATCCTCTTCAGCAACGATGCTTTCGGTCAGCACTTCGCTTCCGAGTCGCTCTACGACGACGGCGTGGAAGAACAAGAAGCGCTGATGTACGAAGCCATGAAGTATTATGCCAACATCCTCTGCCCGTTCAGCGCGATGGTAGGGCGCAAGGTGAAGGAGCTACAAGCCATGCAACTGCCCATCAAGCTCATTTGTCCGAGCCACGGCCTTATTTGGCGCAAGCAGCCCGCCCTTATCGTTGAGAAATATCAGCAGTGGGCCGATGCCTATCAGGAGCAGCGCGTGACGATAGCTTACGACACGATGTGGCAGAGCACACGCCTCATGGCAGAGGCCATTGCCGACGGCATTCGAGACGTGCTGCCTGCGTACGAAGTAAAGCTCATGAACGCAGCAAAGGACGATAAGAACGACATCCTGACCGAAATGTTTCGCAGTAGGGCCGTACTCGTGGGTTCGCCCACGGTCAACAACGGCTATACCTACGCCATTGCGGGTTTGTTGGAAATGATGAAGGGCATGAAGCTGAAGAAGAAGCTTGGTGCCGCTTTCGGGTCATACGGCTGGAGTGGCGAGGCCGCTAAACAGATTGCAGAGCATCTTGCCACCGCCGGCTTAGACGTCAGCGTTGAGGGCTACCGCACGCCTTGGGTTCCCGACGAAGAGGCCTTGGCGCAGTGCAGGGCTTTTGGTCAGGAATTTGCAAAGCAATTGGCATAGGCGAAAGAATAAGGACGAAGGATCTACGTAGGCATATATCCCTATACCTTCAATCGGGGCTTATGCTTGTGTCCATGTCGTTTCGCCTTTCCTCGTCCAAACGTAAACATCAGTTATAAACCAATAGAGAGATAAGAACAATGGAAACAACAGCAACTCCCGTTTCCGCACAGCTCATTGTCAACGTAGAAGATATGTCGATGGTGAAAGACTTGAAGAAGGCCATCCGCATGTTGCGTGGCGTGACGGAGGTGTCGATGCCCCGCCGCAAGCGCCTGACGGGTTATGAAGAAGCCATGCGCGATGTGGAAGAAGGTAGGGTGTACGAAGCCGAAAGTGTGGATGATATGTTCATAAAGATTTTAGGCTATGTACCATCTTAAGTACTCAAATCGCTTTAAGAAAGAAATGGAGCGTTGTGGCAAACGAGGATACAATATGCGTTTGCTGCTTGATGCCATCGCTCTCCTCGTCCGCGATGGTCGTTTGCCTGCCGAGTAACGACCCCACCGCTTGCGCGGTGACCGCAACGGCCAGTGGGAGTGTCATTTGCAACCCGATTGGCTCCTTGTGTGGGAACAGAACGATACCGAACTCATCTTGCTGATGCTAAACACGGGCACGCACGCCGGTTTGTTTGAGAAGTGAGAAGAAATCATCGTATTAACGAATAAAACATCAACACTATGAAAAAGTATGTATGCGACGTTTGCGGGTACGAGTACGACCCCGCCGTAGGTGACCCTGACAATGGCATTGCCGCAGGCACCGCTTTCGAAGACCTTCCCGCCGACTGGGTATGCCCTCTTTGTGGCGTTGGAAAGGATCAGTTTTCTGTGGCCGAATAGATTTGCCTCTCTAAACAATAGCGAGATGAAACCTGTGTAGCAGGGTTCGTCTCGCTATGCTTTTACTTCTTTAATACTAATGAGCATGAACCGCCTTGTTTCTTTAATGATAGTAGTTGTTGCAAGTATTGTGGGCTTTGCACAGAACATACAGTTGCACTACGATTTAGGCCATGCCCTTTATGGCGATTTGTCTGCGCGTCCCAATGTGACAACTACCTTTGAGATGTTCAAGCCCGACCGTTTAGGAAGCACCTTCCTTTTTACTGATATAGACTACTTCGGCGATGGGGCTGCAGGGGCTTATTGGGAAATTTCGCGTGAGTTCAGTATTTCGAAGAATAAGCGGTGGGCCATTCATGCCGAATATAATGGAGGAATAACGTCAATAGAGCATACCGCTATAGCCTCTCGTTTTCAGCACGCAGTGCTCATAGGTAGTGCGTGGAATTGGGCAAGCAAAGATTTCAGAAAGACGCTATCGCTGCAAGCTCTATATAAATACTACTTCAAGGGTATGGGGCGAGGAGCTTTTAATGGTTTCCAGCTTACCGCCGTATGGGCCGATACTTTTGCACACGGACTTTTCAGCTTTTCTGGTTTCTTCGACTTGTGGTACGATAAAGATGTAAATGGGAAATTGATTATGCTTACCGAACCGCAACTATGGTTTAACTTTAATGGTTTGAAGCACACGGAGGGCATCAACCTAAGTTTGGGCACAGAGGTCGAAGTGAGTAATAATTTCGTGTTCGACAAGCAAGGACGCTGTAACAAGTTTTTTGTTATTCCCACCCTGGCAGCAAAATGGACGTTCTGAGGAGTAATATAACCGAAATGGAGCAAACGACGAAAGCGTGTCGCTTGCTCCATTTCTTTTAAGGGGGAACTTATATTCCCATTACCCACTTCACGATATAGAGGACGATTGGGATTGTGACGAAGGCAATACCGATGAAATCGATATAAACACCCGTCTTGATCATCTTCGTAATGGGAATGTATCCGCTGGCGTAGACAATGGCGTTGGGCGGCGTGGAGACAGGAAGCATAAAGCCGAGGCTACTTGAAAGCGCTACGCCAACGGCCACGGGGATTGGGCTGAAACCAGCCGAGACGGCTGCGCCAATGGCCAACGGGCCAATCATGTTGGTGGCAGCGGTGTGGGACGTGAGTTCAGACAACAACAGTGCCATGACGCAGAACACGGCTATGAAAAGCAACTGCGAGGGCTGACCGCCCAAGGCCGTAATGATGATTTCGCCCACCCACTTCGATAGGCCCGTTTCGTACATCATACCGCCCATGGCCAAACCACCGCCGAAGAGCAGTAGCGTGCCCCATTCCACACCTTTTACGGCTTCTTTCCATTGCAGCGTCATCTTGCCCCAACTCTTGTTGGCGGGCATGAAGAAGAGTAGCAGCGCACCAATCATAGCTGCGGCGGCTTCGGGGAAGTGCTTGTTGTATTCTTTTAAGAGAGCGCTTTCGCTACCGTCAACAATCTGTATGATGCCAGGGGCAACCCACAATACAACGGCCACGAGGAATGCAATCAGCGTGTTTTTCTGTGCGCGCGTCCAGTGACCCAGTTCGGCCACCTTGCTGCGGATGAAGTCCTGCGCGCCATCGATGTGCTCAACATCGGCAGGGAACATGCGCCAAAGGACGATGTAGGCAATAATAAAGTAGCACACCATAGCCACGAAGCCCCAAACCATCCATTGGAAGAAGGAAACCTGAATGTTGGCCAGCGAGTCGAGGAAACCCAGCATGATGATGTTGGGTGGCGTGCCGATAGGCGTTAGTACACCGCCAATAGAGCAGGCGTAGGCCGTCATGAGCATCAGTCCCGTGGCATACTTATAGGAATGCAGGTTGATTTCGCGTCCGTTGGCAGCCATCATTTCGCGAATGGCCTCCAACAAGCCGATGGCAATGGGGAACATCATGGCCGCTGTGGCCGTGTTGCTTATCCAGCCCGAGCAGAGCATGCAAGCCAAGCCAATGGCCAAGAAGATGCGGCGCGGACTATTGCCCACCCATTTCATTGAGATAATGCCGTAGGCAATGCGCTTGTCCAGCCCGTTAACCATCATGGCTTTTGCTATGATGAAGCCGCCCATAAAGAGGAATATCATGGGGTTGGCAAAAGCCGCAAAAGCATCTTTCATCTTCACTACGCCAAACATGACGCAGAGCGTGGGGCCTACGAGAGACGTCACGGGAATAGGAATGGGTTCTGTTATCCACCACAGACACACCAACGTCATAATGGCCAACAACTTATGCGCCTCGGGCGTGAGCCCTTCAATGGGTGTGAAGAAAACCAGCAAAGCGCAAATCGGAGCACAAATGGCACCTATCAAACGGCGGCGGCGGTCGAACTTAGAACTGCCTAACAGCTCATCATCGCTCACGGCGGGAGCTTTCGCTAACTTTTGTTCAGACATAACAAAAGGAGATTTGAGGTTATTTTTGTGCAAATTTAGTTTTTTCTTTACTTAAAGCATCGTACTTTGCAAAGAAAGTTTTATTTTTGCTGCAAATATATGCAAAAGGATCCGAATTATGAACACGCCTCTCATTATCATTTTGCTTGTTTTCGTGGGGCTTGTAGGGCTGTATCTCTACAAGCATAGCCGCCACGTTGGTCTTGCTGCAGATAGTGAACGTCTGCACGCTACGCTGAAAACTATTTATCGTGAGGCAGGGAAACCCGCCTTGTCGCAAAACCGTCTGCTGAAAGAGCTGAAAGCGCGCTTCCACGTGAACGAGAAAGTAGCACTGGTGCTTATCAGTAAACTGCGGCGCGAAGGGTTTATAAAGGGAACCCCCGATGCCTACGAGCTGGCCAGTAGCGAAGCGTAGGCACTCAAACACGCCTCCACGTGATCAGCGAAATGCCTGCCACGACCATCCCCCCATAGGTGGTCAGGGTAAGCATTTCGCTGTTTGCGTATATATATAATATTGTATAGGCGTGGCGGAGCATGTTTTGCGCCGCTGCACGCTTTTTTTATGAACTACGCCTTAAACTTTTCCCCTATGTTGCAGTCATAGAGAAGTAGAAACTAAAACGTTAAACATACAATCGCAGTAACTATGAAACGTACAGCAACAATTTTCCTCTTTGCTGTGGCCGCGCTGTCTATGTCTGCCCAAGAGCAAGGAACAGACCGCAACGGACGTGCCGGGGAGCGCATAGAGCGCATGGCTCGCGAACAAGCAAAACAACTCCAACTCACGGGCGATGACGCTACGTGGTTCACCAATCTCTTCGTCGAGTATCAAACCGAACTTCGTAAGGTGCGCCAAGCCGCCATGAAGGATATGCCGCATCCTAAGAAAGGTAAGAAGAAGGACAACGCGATGAACGGCGAAGAGCCTCAGCTGAAGGACAAAGAAATGAAGAAACTGACCGATGAAGAGGCCGATAAACTCATCCTGGCTGGTTTCGACCGCATAGAGAAAGAGCTCGCCGTGAAACGAGCCTTCTATCCTCGCTTCCGCGAGAAGATTCCCGCCAACAAGCTGTTGCGCCTTTTTGTGAACAACAATCTGCACCGCGCTGGACAGCGCGGTGGTCGCCATGAAGGTCGCCCTGGCGGACGTCCTGGCGACTTCGGCCCTGGCGGCGGTTTCCCGCAAGGCCCCATGCGCGACGGTGGCGATTTCTAATCTTTTGCCCCAACACACACCTTATACCTATCGAACCGCGTCCATGCTGAAGAGCCTGACGCGGTTCGAGTGTTATGTGCGCTTAAGGAGCACCGCATTATTTCTGAAGTAAAAAGCTTTGCAAGCGTTTTGCTTTTTCAGCGCAGTTGCCTATATTTGCAAGGCAAATCAAACACAAACTTCTTTATGAAAAGGATTTTTTCTTGCAAGTCGCTATCTCTCTTCTTCTTCTTCGCTATTGCCTGCACAGCCTTTGTTGCTTGCGGCGATGACGATGACGAGGTTGTGCCAGCTGACATCTCTGCCGCCTTTCGCGGTAGCTATGAAGGACAAATGGTGACAACTTGCGACCTCCGTCCGCTCGACTCACTGAAGACCATTGTCAAAGCAGAGGTTGACGCTGCCAACATACGTATAGCCGAACTGCCCGTTGCGCTTGTCGTTGATAGCGTGTTTGGAAGCGGAACGGCCGACAGTTTAGGAATTTCCGTTGTGCCTACGTCCGTAGGGTATAAGCTCTACAATGCTTCGGCCAGCTATTATCCTATGTCCTACGATCCTCAGCCCATTGAGCTTGAGGTGAGCAAAGGCGGTACGCCCCACCAACTCTCCATTAGTTTCTATGGTCGCGGCAACGACTTCCTTTTCTATTTCCCCTCGTCGAAGCGGCTTGAGATGACGTTGCGCACGAGTAGTGTTCGCGTTGACGGCGAGCAAATGTTTACGACCACTACGACGGGGCGTAAAGCACTGGCCTTTCGTTATGCAATCAACATGATTAAAATGTAAGAGACTATGCGTTGTAAAGGTGTTTTTTCTGCTGTGATGATGGTGGTCTTGTGCGGCCTATGGCTTTCGTCATGCGGACATAGCGGGTTGGGTAAAATGGTTGGTGCCGATCGCGATGACCATGGTTGCCTTGCCTCGGCAGGTTATACTTGGAGCGAAGCTCTGCACCAGTGCGTGCGGCTGTGGGAAGCAGGAACGCGTGTAGAGAACGGTTCGCGCTCGGTCTATCTTGTCTTTGATGCCGACTCGCTGCGTGCGGAAATCTTTTTACCCGATGGTGGCAGCGTTTTGTGCAAGCGCCAGGCGGCCCATGCCAATGTTTGGGAACCCCGTCGTGGCACTGAGCGCGTTTGGTTGAGCAATGGTGTGCTCTGCGTAAAGACCTCAGATGCTACTTTCACGCGCGGCATAACAGAATAGACCTTAATTTACAACAAATTTGCACGGCACTCGCTTTCAGTTCGGAGGCGAGTGTCTTTGTATGGTGTAATTCATAAAAAAACGTAAATAATAGGTCAGAAATGCGTGGGATGAGATTTTTTTTGTACTTTAGCTTGCTCAAATATAGGCTTTCGCGCCGCTATTGGCGTATAGGATGCCGATAATCAGTGCGTTGAGGCCGAGCATGCGGCTCTTTCGGAGTCAAGTGGTAATAGCTAAAAAGACAACACGATGCAATATAAATGGCAACTTAAAGAATTAGATGCAGCAGGGCGTGCCCGAGCTGATGCGTTGGTGCGTAGCGAGGGGCTTCACCCCGTGGTCGCGTCGTTGCTCGTATCAAGGGGCATCGATACGCCTTTAGCCGCGCGCCGTTTTTTTCGTCCGCGTCTTGACGACCTTCACGACCCCTTCCTAATGAACGATATGGACGTGGCCGTAAGTAGGCTGAACGATGCCATGCAGCGCGGTGAGCGTATTCTGGTTTACGGCGATTACGACGTGGATGGCTGCACAGCTGTCGCTTTGGTCTATCGTTTCCTCTCAGAATACTACAGCAATATCGACACCTACATCCCTGACCGCAACGAAGAAGGTTACGGTATAAGCACGAAAGGTGTGGATTATGCCTATGACACGGGCGTGTCGCTCATCATTGTGCTGGACTGTGGCATCAAGGCAGTTGACGAAATAGCATACGCGCGGGAATTGGGTATCGACTTCATCATTTGCGACCACCACGAGCCCGACAAGATGATGCCTTCCGCTGTGGCCATCCTCAATCCTAAACGCCACGATAGCAGGTATCCCTACAATCATTTAAGCGGTTGCGGCGTGGGCTTCAAACTGATGCAAGCTTTCGCACAAAATAATGGGATAGAACAAAACCGCTTGTGGGAATTGCTGGATTTATGTGCCGTATCTATTGCCACCGACATCGTGCCCATTATGGGCGAGAACCGCATCCTTGCATGGCACGGCCTGCGCGTGCTCAACGCCCATCCCTCCACGGGGCTACAAGCCATCATTGACGTTTGCTCGTTGGGCGGGCGCGAACTGACGCTCAGCGACATCATCTTCAAAATAGGGCCGCGCATCAATGCCGCAGGCCGTATTCGCGGTGGGCGCGAGGCCGTCAACTTACTTGTCGAGAAAGAGTATTCTAAGGCCCTTGAAATGGCTTCGAAGATAAACCTCTATAACGAGATGCGTAAGGACCTCGACAAGCAGATGACGGAAGAGGCCGTGGAGCTCGTGGGCAAGATGCCCGACCTCGCTGAGCGCAGGAGCATCGTGGTGTATAATCCCAGTTGGCACAAAGGCGTCATAGGCATTGTCGCTTCGCGCCTGACGGAACAGTTCTATCGTCCCTCGGTTGTGCTGACCGAGAGTGAGGGGATGGCCACGGGCTCAGCCCGTAGCGTTGGCGGCTTTGATGTCTATAAGGCCGTGCAGTGTTGTGCCGACCTGCTCGAGAACTTTGGTGGGCATACCTATGCGGCGGGTCTGTCTTTGCGCACGGAGCATGTGGCTGAATTTAGCCGCCGTTTTGAAGAGTATGTCAATCGGCATATCAGCGACGAACAGACCGAGGCCATTATCAGCATCGACAGCGCTCTGGATTTTAGCGATGTCAACTTCGACTTCTACCGCGCAATAGGTAAGTTTGCACCCTTCGGACCCGATAACGAGCAACCCGTGTTTTGCACCCAGCGAGTCTATGATTATGGTACGAGCAAAGTCGTAGGGCGCGGTCAGGAACATATCAAGCTTGAACTTGTTGACGGTAAAAGCAACACCATCATGAACGGCATAGCTTTCGGGCAAAGCTCGCAAGCGCGATATATCAAAACGCGTCGTGCCTTCGATATTTGCTATAACATCACCGAGAACTCCCACAAGCGCGGCGAGGTGCAACTGCAGATTGTCGACATACGTCCTTGCGAATAACTTATAGCCCCATGTGATTTGGCGATGGAAAGCGATGCAAAATTTTTGGAAGTGTTGCGACAGCATTGGGGCTACACCTCGTTTCGCAGCATACAGCTCGACATCATTCGCAGCATCGCCTCTGGGCACGACACGCTGGGCTTGATGCCTACAGGCGGCGGCAAGAGCCTGACGTTTCAGGTGCCCGCCTTGGCGGGGGAGGGTATGTGCCTCGTGGTTACGCCGCTCATAGCCTTGATGAAGGACCAAGTGGCTCATCTGCGCCAACACGGAATAATGGCGGCAGCTATCTATAGCGGACTCACGCCAGAGGAAGTGCAGCGCACGTTGGATAACGCCGTTTTCGGAGCCTACAAACTACTCTACGTCTCGCCCGAGCGACTCAGTTCGGAACTTTTCCGCAGCAAGGTGCAGCGCATGGGCGTTAGTTTCGTCACCGTTGACGAAGCCCATTGCATATCGCAGTGGGGCTACGATTTCAGGCCCGCTTATCTTGAAATTGCCCAACTGCGCACGCTATTGCCCAACGCGCCTGTTTTAGCTCTGACAGCAACGGCAACTCCTGCCGTTTGCGACGACATTTGTCGGCAACTGCAATTTCGCGAAGATGCACAACGCTTTAGGATGAGTTTTGAACGCAAGAACCTCTCTTACGTCGTGCGCCGCAGCGACGACAAGCAGGGCGAATTGCTGCACATCCTGCAAAGTGTGCAAGGTTCAGCCATCGTCTATGTGCGTAGCCGTCAGTCCACGCGCGAAGTGGCCCGTTTGCTCGAGGCCGAAGGCATCAGTGCCCTTTACTACCATGCAGGGCTTTCCAATCTTGACAAGGATACGCGTCAGCGCATGTGGCAGGAGGGGCGTTCACGCGTGATGGTAGCGACTAATGCGTTCGGTATGGGCATCGACAAGCCCGATGTGCGCCTCGTTGTCCACCTTGATGCACCCGATAGTCCTGAAGCCTATTTTCAGGAAGCAGGGCGCGCAGGACGCGACGGACAGCGCGCTTGGGCCGTCTTGCTTTGGAACAAGGGCGACGTGAAGAAGCTGCATCGGCGCGTGCCCGACAACTTCCCCGATCGCGAATATATCTGTCGCGTCTATGACGCCTTGGCCTATTTCCTTGAGTTGCCTATGGGCGAGGGGCAGGATTGTACGTTCGAACTGAGCCTCGAACGCTTTTGTCAAGCTTTCAAGTTCTTTCCCGTACCATGTGTGAGTGCGTTGCAGCTGTTGAGTCGTGCTGGCTACATCGATTTTCGCGAAGAAGAGCAAAGCCGTTCAAGGCTGATGTTCCTTGTCGGGCGCGATGAGCTCTATCGCTTGCATGGCCTTGGTCGTGAGGCTGATGGGCTTATCAACGCTTTGCTGCGCACGTATGGCGGCATGTTTAGCGAGTATGTTTATATTGACGAACAAGTTGTGGGCGAGCAATGCGGACTCTCGCGCGAAAGTGTCTATCAGCTGCTGAAGGCTCTGACCCACCAGCGCATACTCCACTACGTTCCGCGCAAGAGCATTCCGCGCGTCACCTACGTCACGCGTCGCATCGAGAGTCGCCACCTCATCATCGGTCCCGAAGTTTACGAAGACCGTCGCAAGCAGTTTGTGGAACGCCTTGAACGTATGGAGCGATACGGCGAAACCGACGACGTATGCCGTAGTCGTTATTTTTTAGAATACTTTGGCGATGCTTCGGCTCATGATTGTGGCCACTGCGATGTCTGCATAGCCCGCGCCCGCCGCCGCTTGCGGCCCGAAGACGTTGCCCCAAGGTTGTTGTCACTCTTTACAGAGGGAGCGGCACTCAGCACTTCCCAACTGCGGCTTCCTGGCGTTCCCACAGACGTGGCGGCAGAAGCCCTACGTCTGTTGGTGGGCGAAGAAAAAGTGGTGTTCCGTCATGGCCTTTACAGCCTCCCTTCCTAAAACTTTTTGTTAGGAAACTAAGAATTTCCGTTGCCGTTTGGCATATTTACAAAAATGTCGTACTTTTGCGGTGTAGGCGAGTCTAAGCCTCTCGTCCACTTACCTTGCCCACAAGTAGTAGTGCCCGGCGAAATATCTTCTTTACGAAAAACCATCAACGATATGCAGCAAGCAAATATCAACTGTCCACGATGCGGAGCAGCCCTTGTTGTGCAAAACACGGACAATGAAGCCTTCAAGCGTGTGGCTTGTCCTCAGTGCGGAACGCCGTTGCGCGTGAAGTTTAAGAAAGAGGAAGCTCTTAGCGATGGCGGAGCCACACAGTTAGGCAATCCTCAAGGGCCAGATATGCCTCAGTCGGCAGCAATGCCTATGACGGCAGGTTGCCTTATGCTTTCAGATAAGCCGCCCATTCCCCTTCACGAAGGCATCAACACCGTAGGACGCCATACGCCTACGAGTCAGGCAACGTGTCAGTTGCCTGTCAGCGACCAGTATCTAAGCCGTTTCCACGCCATCATCGAAGCCACGCGCCTGCCGTCAGGACAGTTTGAAGTGACCATTCGCAACGACCGCAACAAGAATGCCACCATCGTCAATGGCACCGTTCTTCAGCCTGGCGATATCGTTGTGCTGACTCCTGGCACCGTCATTCAGATGGGCTACACCGTGATGTGTTATCAAGCATAGCTGACGAAGTATGAAGTTCACCTTAAGCCAGCCCTTGGCAATCCACGAATTGGGTCAACGTACCAATCAGGAAGACACGATTTTTCCCGCCCTCGGTGCCGCCACGAGCACCGACCGCCTCTTCATCGTGTGCGACGGTATGGGAGGGCACGAAGGGGGCGAAGTAGCCAGCCAGGCTGTTTGCGAGGCCTTGTCCTCAAGCTTAGCGGGCTATCGCACCGAAAATCTCTTTTTCAACGAGGACGTGCTGACGAAGGCTCTTGCCCAGGCTTATCAGGCATTGCACGAAAAGAATGCTGGTCGGCAGGGACGCAAGATGGGCACTACGCTCACCCTATTGCTTTTCCATCGCGGAGGCGTCCTGGCGGCCTACATCGGCGACAGCCGTATCTATCATCTTCGTCCTTCTACTAAAGAAGTGCGCTACTCCACGCGCGACCATTCGCTTGTCTATGACCTCTTCGACGCAGGGCTCATTACGCGACAAGAAATCAAGTCGCATCCGCAGAAAAACGTCATCACGCGGGCCATGATGCCCGATGAGGCCGTGCAAGCCGAGCCCGACGTCGTCTTCATTCGCGACGTAAAGGCTGGAGACTACTTCTACCTTTGCACCGACGGTATGCTCGAGCAGATGGACAACGAAGAAATTATCGACATTTTCTCCAACGCATCGCTGAGTGACGAAGAAAAGCGTGCCAAGCTTCTGGAAGCTACGTCCGACAATGCCGACAACCATTCGGCCTACATCCTGCACGTTGAGGCGGTAGAGCCCGAGGCTACGGACGAGGCACAGCCCAATAACGAAGCCGCCATGCGCTTACGAAACAAAATTCTGCGCGACCCCTCCGAGGACGAAGTTGTTATGGTGGATGCTTCCAATGAGGAGGATGCGGAAAGCCCTGAGCAGACAACTCCCGTCGCACCGCCCACTCCTTCGCCCGCTCCAGCTCCTCTCCCCTCTCAACAGCCGCAGCCCGAGTCCGCACCGCCTGCTAAACCCGTACAAACTCAGCTCAGCGACGATGCAACCACCAAAAATCATCGCGTTGCCATCGTGGCAGCATTCATTGCAGTCCTCGCCCTCGTCATTGCTATTGCCGTCTATTTCTTTGTGCTTCGTAGCGATGAAGGGAACGCCAGTCCGCCCCAGCCTCGCAGTGTCAGCTTGAAGCAGGAGTCGGAAAAACCTCAACGTGACGCCGATGTCGTAGCACCCCCCGTTCAGCCTTCGGCAAAGTCCGTACCAGCTTCGGTAAAACCTATCCAGCAAGAGCTTAAAGCGTCTGCTGCTCAGCCCGTCACTCCAAAGGCGGAGGTTGCTGAAGCACCCGCTGCACCAGCCGAGCAAGCTGCCGAGGCTTCTGCACCGCCTGCTCCCCAGCCTATAGCCGTCAACATCCCTGAATAGAAAAGATAAACATCCTCAATACGTTCCGAGCCTTATGACACCTCCCATTCCCCCAAAGAAAAAGCGCAAGCATAACGGCACGAGTCTCATCTTCATTCTCATCCTGTTGCTCATCGCTGCTTTCTTCATCTATCTTATAGGTACGAACTTGAACCTTTTCAATCATGGTCAGCACATAGATGGCGACGACGATGAAGTAGCAGGGGCACCTGCCGACACGACGAAGGACAAAGACGAAATCATCAACTGGCTCGATGCACCCGTCTCTGCTCCAGTGCCTGTTATCAATCGCGACAGTCTTGCCCAGGAACGTGCAAAGGAAGAACGCCTGCGCCGCGAGAAAGAAGCTGCCGCACAGAAAGCAAAGCAGGCTGAAGAGGGGACTGCGTCGCAGCCCGTTGAGGTCGTGATACCCGAAACGCCAGCCTCTACTTCCGCCCCCTCAACCCCGGCAGCTAAACCCAGCGCGCCGAAGCCTGCTGAGACGAAACCCGCCACACCCAAACCCGCCTCGACACCGGCAAAGAAGCCTGCTCAGAAGGCGAATGCGGGCGGCGAAGCTCTTTTTGAATAATCTCCAGATAACTCAAACCCATAAACCAATACCATTATGTTCGACGTAAAACAATGTCTCGCTGATAGCGAAGAAAGAATGGACCTGAGCGTGATGCACCTCGAAGACACCTTCTCGAAGATACGTGCAGGCAAGGCC
The DNA here is from genome assembly GCA_900317635.1 of uncultured Prevotellaceae bacterium. Taxonomy (GTDB): domain Bacteria; phylum Bacteroidota; class Bacteroidia; order Bacteroidales; family Bacteroidaceae; genus Alloprevotella. Next base: position 27,322 of record ONHN01000007.1, read on the forward strand.
AACGTGCATATCCTCGACAGCATCCGCGTCAACTCCTACGGCTCCATGGTGCCCCTGAACAACGTCAGTGCCATCACTACGCCCGATGCGCGCACCATCGCCATCAAGCCTTGGGATAAGTCGATGTTCCGTCCCATTGAAAAAGCTATCATCGACAGTGAAGTAGGCATTATGCCCGAAAACAACGGCGAGGTCATCCGCCTCACAATTCCCGCCCTGACCGAGGAACGTCGCAAGCAGTTGGCAAAACAGTGTGGCAAGGAAGCCGAAGAAGCAAAAATGGCCATTCGCAACGCCCGTCGCGACACTATCGACAAGCTGAAGAAGGCCGAAAAGGACGGTCTTTCCGAAGACAACCGCAAAGATGCCGAAGCCGACCTGCAGAAAATCCACGATAAGAAAATTAAGGAGATTGAAAAGCTGCTGGAGGTTAAAAACAAGGAAATCATGACCGTGTAACGTCAATGCTACGAGTGGCAAGTCGCATACGTAATAATGTGGGCGTAGCCCTAACTGGGTACGCAGGCGTCTCGCCTGCATCCATCGCCGGCGTAGCCAAACTTGTCCTCGTCCCTAAATGACTCCCTCTCCCCATGCACGCCACCGTCATTCGTAGCACAGGTAGCTGGTACGACGTCCTTACCGACGACGGCCAGACCTTTCGCTGTAAAGTGAAGGGTCGCTTCCGTTTGCAGGGCATCCGCTCTACAAACCCCGTCTGCGTGGGCGACGGCGTGACGGTGGTGGCAGCTGCCGACGGGACGGCCTATATTACGGCTATCGACCCCCGGCGCAACGTCATTGTCCGGCGCGCGTCCAACCTTTCAAAGCAGAGCCATATTCTGGCCGCCAACCTCGACCAGGCATTGCTCGTTTGTACCGTGGCACGTCCGCAGACCACGACGATTTTCATCGATCGCTTCTTGGCCAGTGCCGAAGCGTACGGGGTGCCCGTAGTCATTGTTTTCAACAAGACCGACGAACTCTCTCCTGACGAACGCGCTACGCTCGACGAACTCACAACGCTTTATCGCACGATTGATTATGCTGTCTTTCCTATCTCTGCCCTCACAGGCGAGGGCGTGGCAGCGTTGTCGTCGCACCTGGCGGACAAGCTCACGCTATTGGCGGGCCATTCGGGGGTGGGCAAAACCACGTTGCTCAACCTCTTGCGCCCAGGCACGGATGCTCGCACCGCCGCCGTCAGTCGGCAGTTTGGAACGGGGATGCACACCACCACCTATAGCCAGCGCTACGACCTGCCGCTGGGCGGTGCACTTATCGACGTACCTGGTGTGAAGGGCTTTGGCACGCTCGACTTCCAGCAGAGCGAAGTGTCCCACTACTTTCGCGACATTTTTCGCATTGCAGAGCACTGCCGTTTTCGCGGGTGCACGCACCTCCACGAGCCAGGTTGCGCCGTCTTGCGCGCGCTCGACGACGGTCAGCTTGCTCCCTCACGCTATGCGTCCTACCTCTCTATTCTTGAAGACGAAACGGAAGGGAAGTATCGCGAGGCAGAGTGAGTAGCTTAACGTTTCACCATACAATTTATTATGGAGCCTCTTCTCGTCATTGCCATTATTGTTATCGTCGGCCTGTTGTTGTTTGCCGTCGAAGCCCTTGTTACGCCAGGTTTCGGCATTCCAGGCATTGCCGGCGCATTGTGTTTCGTCGTTGCCGACGGCCTCGTCTATCACCACTACGGCACGCAGGCAGCTATCCTCGCTTTGTTCTTATCCACACTGGTCGTGCTGTTAGGCTTATGGTGGTTCAGTCGTTCCAAAACGTTGGAGCGTATGTCGCTGCAAGCGAATATCGACTCCACCAACGCCACTACCGCTCAGCTCTCCGTGCGCCGAGGCCAGCGCGGTCGTGCCCTGACGCGCCTTGCTCTTATTGGCAATGCCGAGATAGAAGGTAAGAACGTTGAGGTGAAGTCCGCTGGCGGCTTCATCGACGAAGGCACACCTATCGAGGTTTGTGCCGTTGAAGACGCCCTCATCCTCGTGCGCCCTATCAAAGAATAAGTGGGGGTAAAACTTTTATGCGCCCCACCTTGGAACTCGGGCACCTCTAACTGGGTACGCAGGCGTCTCGCCTGCATGATGGTACGCAGGCATCTCGCCTGCGGCTAAAAGTTCTAATTGACAACACAAAGTGCGCACCCCGCCTTAAAGCGAAATGCGCACTTTGTGTTTTCCTTTATTTCGTTTCCACCGCCTCTATGTCGTCCGCTTCAATCGTCATCAAGGCTTCTGTCGTAGGGGCAGCAGCATGGGCTAAGCGGTTGGCTTGGGCCTCCACGATGCGTTCGAAGACGTTGCGTACCCAGCGCCCGTTACCGAAGTGGCGGTCGCGCTGTTCGTAGGCATTGTCTATTATGCGTTGCAAGGCGCGGTCGGCATCGGGTGTAAGCCGATAGTTGTACTTCTGTGTGGAGAGTTGGAAGATGCTGTGGAGCTCATGAGGGTTGTAGTCTTCAAACTCTATGTAGCGGTTGAAGCGCGATTGCAAGCCTGGGTTACTCTCGATGAAACGGCGTATTTCGTCCGTATAGCCCGCCAGAATTACTACGAGGCGGTCGCGCTCGTCCTCCATACGCTTCAGTAGCGTGGCGATGGCTTCAGAGCCGAAGTCCTCGCCGCTGCCCGAAACGAGGGTGTAGGCTTCGTCGATGAAGAGGACACCGTCAAGAGCTTCATCGATGATTTTGTTCGTTTTCACCGCAGTTTGGCCCACGTACTCGGCCACGAGGCCGGCGCGGTCGGTCTCTACGAGGTGTCCCGATTTCAGGATACCAATCTCTTTCAAGATGTTGGCAAAGAGGCGAGCCACGGTCGTTTTGCCCGTACCCGGGTTGCCTGTAAAGACGCAGTGGAGTGCAGTGGGCGGGACGCGCAGCCCTTGCTGCCGACGCTTGTGTTGCACTTTGATAAAGTTGACCAACGTCTTCACTTCGCTCTTCACGCGGGTGAGGCCGATGAGGCCTTCAAGTTCTTCAGCCGCCGTGGTGGTTTGGCTGGGGATGAGGGGAATCTTCTCCGAACTTTCGTTGCAGGCCTCCATTAGTGCAACGATGGCTTGCAGCGTAGCTTGTTCGTCGTCGGAAATGGTGGTGTCGGCACGGCTCACGGCTACGGCGTAGCGGTAGAGTGCAAGGTAATATTCGCGGGCGTATTGCGGGCGGTGCTGTGCCACGAGCATAGCGAGCAGGTAGGGCGGTTCGTCAAGGTTGCGGTTGAACTGCTCCTTGCGCGGCATATTATTCTCGGCAAAGTTTCTCCACACGCTGTACGCCGAACCAATGAGGTCGTCGCTTTCAAGGTTTTGGTTGAAGACCCAAAGAAAGAGGATCATCAGCCCTGTGTCCGTCGGCTGACCTTTGAATATAGGATGCCCGAGGTTTTCGTGCAGTATGCGCAGGTCGTTGAGGAAGATGCAGTTGATGGCGTGGTATGGGCCGTCATGCGTAATGCGAGAATCTTCAATGCGGTCTTCGTCTTTTAGCTGGTCAAGAATAGCTTCGCCGAAGACCTTGTCGGCTCGCAGCGTTTCGAAGATGCGGAAGAGCGGGCGCGCACTTTTAACCATGCGCTTGTAGTAGGCTTCTGTGCTGAGGGCGAAGGTCTCATCCTCCATCGGTTTGGCGGTTTCCTCTTCTGCGCATTGCGGCGTATCTGTTTCCTCTTCATCTTCAACTTTCTCTTCTTCTGAAGCAAGGGGGGACGGCTGGACTGCGTCCGTATCCGTATTATGAAAGCCCTCGTCGGTAATAGTATCTAATAGGGCTGCTTGGCGTTCATCTTCTATTGCTTTAAGCTCTTGTTCTCGGTCGTAGATGCGCTGATTGCTTTCTTGTTCGCGGAGCGCGCTATGTAGCATGACTGCTGCGCAGACAGCCGCTGCGATGCCCCACCAAAAACTATCTACTATCAGGGCCGCAAGGAGAAACCCGATGCCCCCCACGATAAGGAACACCGTGAAGTTTGAAGCTGGCACACTCCCAGAGCGGCGGCCACTGAGACGGTCGGAGGGGGTAGGGGAAAGTTCTGGTTTACTTTGTTTGTCTTTCATGGCAGGGAAGCAGCGTTAGTTTTAGTAACAAGTGACAAGTAACAAGTGACGAGTTGCAAGCGCGCAAATGATGGCGTAGCCCCCTGGGAGCGCGGGCGCCTCGCCCGCATCCATCGCCCGCAGTATGAAGCGCAAGCGCCTCGCCCGCATCCATCGCCCGCAGTATGGAGCGCGGGCGCCTCGCCCGCATCCCCTCCTTGGCGTAGCCCAACTCGTCACTCGTCACTAAATAAAGTCACTATCAAAGGCGACCTTCTTACTCGCCAAAGTAGCGCTTGTAGAGCGCTGCGAAGCCGCGGCCGTGGCGTGCTTCGTCGCGAGCCATTTCGTGCACGGTGTCGTGGATGGCGTCCCAGCCTTCGGCTTTAGCGCGTTTTGCAATGCGGTTTTTGTCTTCGCAAGCACCGCTTTCGGCAATCATACGTTTGTAGAGGTTGGTCTTCGTGTCCCAAACGTTTTCGCCCAACAATTCGCAGAAGCGGCTGGCATGGTCGGCCTCTTCATAAGCATATTGGCGGAAGGCGGCGGCCACTTCGGGATAGCCTTCGCGGTCGGCTTGACGCGCCATGGCGAGGTACTGGCCCACTTCGCTACATTCGCCCATCCAGTGAGCATTGAGGTCGCGCTTCATCTCTTCGTCGGTTGCCTGTGCCACACCAATCACGTGTTCAACGGCAAAGCTCAGCTCGCCTTCTACCACTTCGTTAAACTTAGCTGCAGGGGCTTTGCAGACAGGGCACTTTTCGGGAGCGCTATCGCCTTCGTGGACGTAGCCGCAAACGGTGCAAACAAATTTCTTCTTCATAATGTGTTTCTCTTGTTAAGTTGTTAATAATGTTCGTAAGCGCTGCAAAGATACGAAGAATATTCTTGAACATTGCTGCTTTAAGGGCGAAAGTTTGTGTCGCGCGAAAACTTTCGCGTCAGACCTCACAGGGAGCGCGGATGCCCCGACCGCTGTCGGCGTCAGCCCTTAACTGGGTACGCAGGCATCCTGCCTGCATCCATCGTCCGCTGTCTGCCTTCCCTCAACGCGAGCGCGGCGCAACCTTTAGCATGAGGTTGCGCCGCGCCAAAATTGTGCGACTAAATTCATTACGAGTGATGAGACTTAGCAGAGACGTTCGCCGGCGTAGCCAACTCGTCACTTGTAACTCGTCACTCGTCACTCGCTTTTAGCGAATAACTTTCTTGCCGTCAACGATGACGATACCCTTCTGAGCTGCGCTTACGCGGCGACCCGTGAGGTCGTAGGCGGCACCGCTCTTCTGCTCCTTCTGCGTGGGCGTGTGAACACCGGCAAGGGCTTCTTCGGCAGCGGCAATGTCATCGGGGTTGTAGCTCAGCATAGCGCCTACACACGTAGCGAGGTTGGCCATCGAGTAGTCTTGTGCCCAGAAGAACGATGTGCTAACGAGGTCTTGGTAGGGTTCATCCTCTTCTGTTTCCTGAATGGTGCAGAGGGCAAAGCAGGACGAGGGGTTGTCAACGTCGGTCGTTACCATAGCCAGAGGAGCGAACACAGCTTCGTCGTTGGTAGGAGTAATCAGCACGAAGAAGGAACCTTCACAAACGATGGGCATTTCTGCTTCAAAGCGGAAACCATATCCCCAAACACCACTACCATCCGAGGAGGGCATAATCTCCATATCCGTCGGAATGAGTTCGGCAACGGGAGCACCGATAGCTCCTCCAGGCAGCAAGGGAAGGATTTGCACGCTGATGTCGCTCAGTACGAGATCTTCCGTATTTTCGTCGTAGTTTTCAACGTTGCGCGTACCAGCTTTCACAACGAGGTCAATGCCGTTGAGTACGGCCTTGCTACCTTCTGCGAAGCTAAAGAATTCGAGGAAACCATCAGTATGGATAGCTGCAATCTTGTATTCGCCAGCCAGCACGGCATCAGCCTCTGCACTGTTCGTGGCAAAATCTTCCAAGATACCACCGGCACCCTTATAGACGGAGGGGTCGTAGTTCGTAGCAGGCATAGGATAGCCAGTGCCATCCTGAGTGATATATACATCGGCAGGAGCTCCACCTACAACGAGGGCAGCAGCCGTCTGATAGGCAGCCGTGTCGAGCTTAGCCTTCAGGGCACTTTCGCCCACTTTGCTGATACCCAGCAAGGAGGGAGCAGGAAACCAGTCTGCATCGTTGTAAGTAACGGTCAGCGAGCTGTCGGCGGTGGTGATTTCCTTTTCGGCATAAACGTAGTCTTCGCCAGTCTCGTCGATGCCCGTGGCATATACCCACTTGGAGTTTTCTGCTTTTACAGCGGCCTTCATTTCAAGGGGAGCACCTACGGGGGCGTAAGTGTAGGCATTTTGACCCATCGAAGCCGTGTAGTCCATGCCGTAGAAGAACAGACCGGCAGGGCGAGAGTAGAAAGCCGTCGGCTTTTCAGACGTAAAGCGGGCGGGCACAGCCTTGCGAGCGGCCTTCATGCCAGGCTTCGTGGTCATCAGCGTGGTAGGTTTCAACGTCTTTTCTGTGTTTACCTTCGTAAACGGGCGTTGTGCGGCAGCCGTGGCTGCTACGATTAACGCAAGTGTAAGGAGTAGAGATTTCTTCATAATCCTTGGTTTTTGTTGTGAAACTTGAGTGAATTGTCTTGCTTGGTCTTGTGTGGGAGAAATGTCGTAGGTTGTAAGCCAACTTTCCCCCACAAAATGCAAAGATAGACTTTTTGATATAAAGTTGCGCATTTGCTCAAGCGTTTTTTCAAAAAATTTTTAACTTTGCAGAAATTTGTAGCAAAAATGAAACGTTTACTTTGCCTTTTTGGCGGTTTTGCGCTCGGCCTTAACATCGTGGCCCAGCGCGACCTGACACAGTATGTTGACCCCTTCATAGGTACGGCAGGGCATGGACATACGCATCCTGCCGCCGTCGTGCCGCACGGCATGGTACAGCCCGGCCCCGACACGCGCTGTAACGGGTGGGACGCGTGTTCGGGCTATCATTACTCCGACCGCACCGTCAACGGCTTCACCCAGACGCGGCTGAGCGGGACGGGCTGCGGCGATATGGCAGACTTTTTGCTGCTACCTTATACAGGTCAGCTGGAGTTAGGAGCAAAGGGGAATAAACTTGACCCTACGCCCTACGCCTCACCCTTCAGCCATGCCGACGAGGTGGCCGCGCCAGGCTATTACGCCACCACCTTGCAGCGCTATGACGTACGAGCCGAGATGACGGCCACGCAACGCACGGCGCTCTATCGCTTCACCTATCCGGCGGCGAACGACTGCCACCTCTTGCTCGACCTCTACTACCACAACCAAGAGCAGTGGATCTATGACGTGCGCTATCGGCAAGTCGACAGCCATACGCTCTGCGCCTATCGGCGCTCGCAAGGTTGGGCGCAAAATCAGCCTACGGCGGTCTATCTTGAGTTTTCGAAACCCTTCGAGATGCTGGTCGTGACGGATAGTGTGCAGGAAAGCAGGCACCTCTTCGAGCGCACGCGCCTATTGCTGCATTTCAACACCGCTGGCGAGCGCACAGTCATGGTCCGATTGGGACTGAGCTACGTTGACGAGGCGGGTGCGCGCGCCAACCTCTATGCCGAACAACCCGCTGGCTTCAACTTCGAGGGCGTGCGGGCGGAAGCGGTGAAACGCTGGAACGAGGTGCTTTCAAAGGTAGAGATAACCAAAGTGGGAGCCGCTGCAGCCGACTCGACGCTGCAAATCTTCTACACCGCCCTCTATCATGCAGCCCTCGCGCCCACGGTCTTCTCGGACGTGGACGGACGCTACCTCGGCATGGACGGACTTGCGAAACAAGCCGACCCGCACGCCGATGCGCAATACACCGTTTTCTCTCTCTGGGACACGCACCGCGCCTTGCATCCCCTCGTGAGCATTCTCAATCCCGAGATGAACGTGCGCTACATAAAAAGCCTTATGCGAAAAGGCGAAGAGTTCGGCGTTGTGCCGAAGTGGGAACTCACGGGAAACGAAACGGCTTGCATGATAGGCTATCACTACACCTCGCTCCTGGCCGATATGGTCAGCAAGGGCTACACCGAGGGGTTCGACCTGCGCAAGGCATACCGGCAAGCGGTGCGCTGCGCCGAATACGATACGACTGGCATCTCGCGCAACTTACCGCGTTGGAAAATGGAGGAGGTGATGCCCGAGGCCTTGCGCTGGAAGTGCGAGGAGGGCATCATTCCCTGCGACAAAACCAACGAGAGCGTGGCTAAGGCGTTGGAATATGCCTACAACGACTGGTGTATTGCCGAGGTGGCACGCGTCGTGGGCGACGCGGCGGGCGAGAAGAAGTATAGAAAGTTGGCCGACGCCTACCGCCACTATTTCGACCCCGCAACCCACTTCATGCGTGGACGAACGGCCAACGGCGGGTGGCGCGAACCTTTTTGCCCTACAAGCTCCGACCACCGCATGGACGACTACACCGAGGGGAACGCCTGGCAGTGGACTTGGTTCGTGCCGCACGACCCCGACGGGCTTTGCAAGCTCTTTGGTGGCCGACGGACGATGCTGGCTAAGCTCGACAGCTTGTTTGTGGCTCCTTCGGTCTTGACAGGCGACAACGTTTCGCCCGACATTAGCGGACTGATAGGACAGTATGCCCACGGCAACGAGCCCAGCCATTCTACCATCTTCCTCTATAGCTATCTGGGTCAGCCCCGAAAGACGCAAGCTTTGGCCGACAGCATCCTTCGCACACTCTACACCACGGGACCCGAAGGTCTTTCAGGCAACGAAGACTGCGGACAAATGTCGGCGTGGTATATCCTCAACGCTTTAGGCTTCTACCAGTTCTGTCCCGGCCGCCCCGAATACGTACTTTCGCGACCCCTCTTCGCCGAGGCAATTCTTCACCTTTCTAACGGAAAAAACTTCACCATTCGTACACGAAGCAACTCCCCACACGCCAAATACGTGAAGACAGCCTATCTCAATGGCAAGCGGCTGAAGCAACCCTTCTTCACCCACGCCCAGCTCGAACAAGGCGGCGAGCTCTTGATAGAAATGGAAGAGTAGCAGTTCCACGCTTCGCAGCACTTTGCAACGCGGCTCGTAGCACCCGAATTTTCCGGATTTGCTGCGCGCCGCGTTTTTCGGGCTTTGAAAGATCTGATTTCATCCCTTGAAAAGGCTGCTTTCTGGCTTTGCATGTTTGCTTTTCAGGCTTTGCAAGTCGGACTTTCAGGCTTTGGAAGGCGGTCTTTCAGGCTTTGGCGGTGAGACTTTCAGGCTTTGAAAGTCGGACTTTCAGGCTTTGGCGGTGAGACTTTCAGGCTTTGAAAGTCGGTGCAGATGCAGAAAGCGCAGACTTCCGAATGTGAATGGGAGCCTGTGCTTATATAAGAGGATAATGTTGGGGGAGCTTTACAAACCTGCCGCATCGAGTACGCGCTGCCCCATACGCTCTTCAGGCAGACCACATTCGCAGTAGCGCACAACGGTCTTGTAGGCCGCCATTTGCACTAAGCGGCTGTCGGTGCTGCGCAGGTCGGTGGCGGCGTGGTCGAGGAATTCTTGCGCGTCGCGCGTAGTGAGGCGTTTGCCTGCAACCAGCAGGCGGCGCAATAGTGCGTAGCCAGCATAGCGCACGAGCGGAGCTTCGGCGGCTAACCACCGAAACACTTGCGACGAGGCCCACGGCGCGTATTGCCAAAGATGCAGCACGCAGACGTCAACCTCTTCGGGATAGTGCATGCTTTCGAGCCATACGTCGGCAAGTTCGGCGTCCATACTGCCCGTTGGCATGAGCATAGGAGCCAGCAACCGACATTCGCGGATGTCTTCGCGCCAGAGGGCGGCGGCGAGGGCATAGTCGTGGGGTAGCTCCTGTGCGATTGCCTCTAAGCGCGGTAGCTCTACGCCGAAGATGACGCGATAGGCAAGCCCTTTCTGTCGCATCGACTGGCTGAGCGGTCCGTTCATGGCGGCGCGCAAAAGGTGCTTCACTTCGCGCACGGCCTCGGCTTGCTGCTGGCTGTTGGATAGGAGGTGGCTGTCTTCTTGCATCGTCTGACTTCTTTACGTTTTTGCAGGATTATTCAATGCTCAATATAGCCTTGAAGGCTGAGGCGCCATCGGAGCGCAGGGCTTCGACGTGGAACTCGCCAGGTGTGGCCTCTTCGCTTCGTACGCTGAGCTTTTCGCCTTGGAAACATTCGTTGGCATAGCCCACTTCAATGCGCCGCACGCTTTGGCCTTGCTCGAAACGCTCGAAGGGAATTTGGTCGAGGGCTATCTCGAGCGACCGAATGGAATTGAGGTGGCGGTTCATGTCGAGGTCGGAGAAGTGGACGATGCGCTCGGTGACGTTCGTGGGATTATTGACGCTTATGCGACTCGCGCCCTTGATGGGGAAGTCGGGCGTTGGGAGCAACTTGTCGCGAAGGTCGCCCGCCGGCGTACACGTAAGGTCGATGGGACGGCGCGTCTTGAGGTCGATGAGTGCCCAAACGCTGTAGGCATGGCCTATCGTGTTGCCCGCATTGTCGAAGATGCGGAACAGGCGGATGGTGAATTGGCGGCGCACCTCAATGGGCCACGTGCTGACGTGGAAGCGCTGGCCGGCGGCGGGGCGCACGGGACATTCGACGATGAGGCGCGAAAACACCCAGCTCAGTCCTTCGGGCGATGTGGCACCAAAGCCGAAACCCCTTGCCGAGGCATGCTTCTGTGCACTGCGCAACAAGATGTTGCCTAAGCCCGACCAAGACAAATGGCCCGTGAAGTCTTCAGTGAAGGGTTCTACCTCAAACGTGAAGGTGCTGATATATTTGTCGTTTTGCATGATGCGGTAGGTTGTGTGCTGCTGTATTGTTACAAGTGTCGTGTTGGGTGGTGCCGCCGATGATGGGTGCGGGCGGGGCGCCCGCGCTCCCAGTTGGGGGCTACGCCGATGATGGGGTGCGGGCGGGGCGCCCGCGCTCCCAGTTGGGGGCTACGCCGATGATGGGGTGCAGGCGGGACGCCTGCGCTCCCAGTTGGGGGCTACGCCGATGATGGATGCGGGCGGGGCGCCCGCGCTCCAAGGGGGGCGTTCCTCGTTGGGGGGATCGTTTAGTCCGTTACGATGTGCAAAGATATGCATTTTGGCCGATAAAAGCAAGGGGAAAGCGATGCGAGGTATGTATAAAAAAATGACTGCCTCTGGCTTCACAGCTAAAGACAGCCTCACAGAACTTATATAGAGATGAAAAAACTATTTCAAGTGGTTTCTATGTGCTCAAACTTTCGTCGGTACGTACTCAGCATATCGGGTGGCGGCAGTTTGCTGCTACTTAGCTAAAGTCTTATATGAACGTTGTAGGAGCTTTGCAAAACTGAAATATATTGTTTCGTTTTCTGTTTTGCGATGCAAAGGTAACAAAAAGCACAATACATGCAAAATTTTGCAATAGTTTTTTTGCATTAAAAGTGCAAAAAAGTGGTGCTTATTATGCTTTTAACGTAATACTCCCCTCATGCAGCTCTATTTTTTGCGCTTTGTAGAGCGTGCCGACCGCGCGTTTGAATGTTTTTTTGCTTACGCCGAAGCGTGTTGCAATGTCGGCGGCATCGCTTTTGTCGCAAAAAGGGAGCGTGCCGCCGGCGGCGCGTAGTTCTTGCAGGAGGGTATCGGCAAAATCGCGGAAGCGTGCTTTGCCTATGCTGCCTGCGGCTACATCCAGTTTGCCGTCGGGCCTGCATTGGATGACGCTGCCTTCGATGCGGTCTCCCGTGTGGAGCGAGAGGAGCAGGTCGCGGTCGTAGAGCATACCGCTGTGGCGGTTGTCAACGATAACCTTAAAGCCTAAAGGCGATTTTTGCCAAATAAGTAGGTCGGCGGCTTTAGCGCGGGGATACAGATGAGGTTCGGCGGGCTGAAGGAACTTGTCAACTTTGGCGGAGGCGACGAGGCGTCCCGTTTCGCGGTCTATATATATATGTACGATGTAGGACTTGCCCACTTCCATCGTTTTGCGCTGTTCGCGGAAAGGACAAAAGAGGTCTTTCATCAGTCCCCAATGGAGGAATGCGCCGTAGCGATTAACCCAGTTGACGCGCAGGTAGGCAAAGTCGCCCACTCGGGCCAGAGGAGTCTCGGTTGTGGCAACGAGGCGCTCTTCCTGGTCGAGATAGACAAAGACGCGTACATCATCGCCCACTTTCAGCTCGGGGCTGACGTAGCTCTTAGGCATGAGAATTTCGCCTACGTCGCCCGCTTCGAGCATGGCACCGTAGTCGATGAAGCGTGTCACGCGGAGCGTGTTGAAGTCGCCAAGCTTAAGCATTCTTTGAGTTTTACTTGTTGTGGGAGTTTTGGAAACCACGAAGGACACGAATTGTTGCGAATGGACACGAATACCTGATAGGTTTCCTGCCAGTGCAGAAGCGTGTTTACTCTTTCAGCCACTTGCGAATGTAGGCCGAACTGCTTTGCATGCCTATGGCAGCGGCTTGTTGGCGCAGTTGCTTTGCGGTGTCGGCTTTTCGCTTGGTGCCCACGCCGTTTTCGTAGCAGTCGGCCAGTCGCAGGTAGGCATAGGCCAGTTGGTCTTCGTTGCGCCAATAGTCGCTCGAGCCTGTTTCGGCATCAGTTTGCTTATAGCCTTCGATGCGTGCGGCCAGCTCTTGCAGGCGTTCTACGGCACTGCGTTCGTTTTTCACCATACCGCGTCCCCATAGCGATCCTTCGCAGAGCCACAGCGTGGCGTAGTCGTTGACGGTGCTGAGGTTGGCAAAGGTTTCGATGGCCGTTGCGTAGCTGCCACTGCGGAAATCGCGGATGGCTTCGAGCATTTCGCAGCGCGTGTCGCCCAGTTTTGTTCCTAATCGTAGCCAATACCCCGCCGATGCTTCGCTGCGTTCGGTGCCCAGGCCATAGAGGTAGCAGAGGGCCAGGTGGTAGGCGGCATCGGTAGCGGGTGGCATAATGAGCAAGGTGCCATCGGGCAATTCTACCGCATCAGTGAAAGCCGATGCTCCTCCTTCTTCGGGCGCGCTCTCTTCTTCGGGCATTTCTTCGGGTGCTTCACCCTCGCCCACGTTGGCAGGCATATCGCCCTCGTCCGTCGCTGTGGTGGCTTCGTCGCGTAGCAGGGCACCAGCTTCGCAGTAGCACCGGAAGGCTTCTTCAAGATTTTGCGGGGTTCCTTCGGCACCAAAGAAGTAGAGGTGGCCTTGCAGGAGCCAGGCCGAGCCGGGGTTTGAAGCTTTTACTTGTTCGAAGTCGAAGCCGGCATATTGTCCTTCGTCGGGTTGCAAGGGCCATTGTATGCCCCACGTCTGCGCCGGATAGTCCGCCTGCGGTACAGTTTGCGCCATAAGGCAGCCCACGCTTATGAGCATAAGCAAGAGAGTGATTGTGCGTTTCATACGTGATGAATGTTTCTAAGAAAGTGCAAAAATACGACGATTTATGCAAAAACGCGAGTTGCGCCGTTACTTTTTGCAGCTTTTGTTTTCGCTTGCACGCTTATTAACTTATTTTTGCACCTATAATAACGACGTAATAAAGTTAAGTATGCAAATCATATTAGGACGCGACGAGAAGACCCATAAGCTGAAAGCCGTGGTAGATGGCAAGACGACAAAGCTTTTAGGTGCCGAGGGTTCCGTTAACGACTTCGTGAGCCGTCAGCACATTAGTTTAGACGTTGATGGCACATCGGGATCCTTCGTCTTGAAGAACCTTAAGTCAGGCAATCAGACCTATGTGAACGGTCAGCTTGTGGTGCAGAAAAACGTGACGACGAGCGACCGCGTAGAGCTGGGAGCGCAGCGTTATCTGTTGGACTGGAAGCTTGTCAGTGAGGTGTTGCCAAAGGTGGCCGACGTGAGGCCGTTGAAGAAAGTGTGGACGGATTATCAAACCGACATACTGAAGGAGAAAATAAGTCAGGGGCGCTTCAATGCGCTTCGCGGTGGTGTGGGTGTGCTGTCGGCCTCGTCGATGGCCGGTACGTTCGTGCCTGGTGCCGGGGGGTTCCGCATACCGCTTTTGGCCGTTTTTGTCGTCTCGTTGATAGTGCTAACAATTATCTCCATGCGCAACGCCAAGAAGCTACCTCTAAAACAGCAAAAGCGTCAAAAGGACTTTCAGCGACACTACGTTTGTCCCTGCTGTGGCTACTTCTTTGGTTCGGTGGACTACGACGTGGTGATGCGCCCTAAGGATACATGTCCCAGCTGCAAGGCAAAATTGGTGAAGTAGGGCGGTGCGCTCGCTTCTGGGGGCTACAAACCTTTCAGAGACAAGTTGCAAGTGACGAGTTACGAGTTTGGCTACGCCGACGAAAAGCACATCCTGGGCTTGTCACTCGTTAACTCAAAATTAGGTGCCGTCTTCAACTCCCTTAATTCCTTTAGCTTCTTTAACTTCTCAAACATCCGAAAATAGAGTTTATTATGGCAAAATACGTCAATCCGTTGAAACTTGGCACGGTGTTGCGTAGCAAGGACAATCTGTTTCGCATTACCGACATTATCGGTCAGGGCAGTTTCGGTATTACCTACAGAGCGATGATGCCAGTCACGATACCTGGGCCGTTGGGCGCTGTGCGCTGCGAAGTGTCGGTTGCGGTGAAGGAGTTTTTTATGCGCGACCTTTGTGGACGTGAGGAGATGGGGCGTGTAGGGAAAGCGTCCAATCCGCAGTTGCACGCATACTATCGTGAACGTTTCCTTGAAGAGGCTCACAACTTAGCGCAGTTGCGTCATCCCGGTATTGTGCGCGTCATGGATCGTTTCGAGACCAACAATACCAACTACTACGCCATGGAGTACATCGAGGGCATCAACCTCGGCGACTTCCTCAAGGCCCACGGACAGCTGGCCGAGACCGACGCTATTGACGTTATCTGCGAAGTGGGCGAGGCATTGGCTTATATGCACAAGCATCGCATTCTTCACCTCGACTTAAAGCCCGGCAACGTGATGCGTCGGTGGGACGGCACGCTCATGCTTATTGATTTTGGCCTTTCAAAAGAATATAAGGACGAAGCTCCTATTAAGAGTGCTTCCATGGCACTTGGAACGAAAGGTTATGCGCCTTTAGAGCAGGGTAAAGAGCTGCGTTTTTCGCCAGCCATTGATGTTTATGCTCTGGGTGGTGTGCTCTATAAACTCTTGACCAACGAAGCCCCTCCTCCTGCCGAGCAAATCAAGCAGAATGGTTTTCCTACGTATAAGTTTGAGGGTGTTTGCAGTCAGTCAGTGCAGTTGGCCTTGGCCAAGGCCATGATGCCCGAAGCTGCCGACCGTCCGCAGTCCGTGGCCGAATTCCTGCGGCTTTTACGGCCCGACTGGAAACCCGTGGCCGTTGTTGAGGGTGAGCCTCCCGTCCCTGCAAAGGCCGCAACTCCCGCCACGCCTACCCCTCAGCCCCCAGCCGACGAAGGCACACGCATCAATGTGCAACCGAATGCAGTGGCACCTGCTGGCGAAGAGGCTACGCAGCTACGTCCTGCCGCAACGCCCCAATCTTTCTTAGCTCCTCAAGAACAGGCTCCAAGCGCAGAGGTTGCCGAGGAGGCTGGTTTCAATAAGCGTACACTCTATTATATCTTGGCGGCAATCATAGGCTTGCTGCTGCTTTTAGTGGTAGGTGTTTACTCTTGTGGGGGGTCAGAGGAAGAGGTTGAGGCTCCTGCGGAGGTTCATCAAGTTGACAGCTTGCAGAGTTAGAGCAGTGCGTGATGCTACCACATAAAAAGGATGTTGCCGCAAGCGAAAAGTTTGCGGCAACAGTCTTTTTAGGGGTGTGCGTGGAAGCCTCTTATGCCCGTTTAGCTTGGAAGGCCAGGGCGTAGTTGCGCATTTGGCGCACCATGGCTAATAGTCCGTTGGCGCGGGTAGGGGAGAGGTGCTCTTCGAGGCCGATGCGGGGGATGAAGTAAAGGTCGGCATCGAGGATTTCCTGCGGCGTGTGGCCAGACAGCACGCGGATGAGCAGGCAGACGATGCCCTTCACGATGAGAGCGTCGCTTTCAGCGCGGAAGGTCAGCCGTCCGTCTGCGTTTTCATCGCAAACGAGCCATACGCGGCTTTGGCAACCGTCGATGAGGTTGCTTTCTGTTTTCTCGCTCTCTTGAAGCGGCTCTTGCTCTTCGCCTAAGTCTATGAGCAGTTGGTAGCGGTCCATCCAATCGTCAAGCGAGGTGAACTCTTCAATAATAGCGTCTTGTGTTTCGTTGATGGTCATAGGAGGATTATTTTTAATGATGAGTGACGAGCCCCTCTTTCCCCCCTTACCCCTCTCTCCCCAAGAGGGCGATAGGGGAGTGGATACTACAAATGGTGATTATAGAGATTTTACGGGCATAGGTGGTGCGGGAGGTACCCAGTTCGGGATTTTTGCAGGCGAGACGCCTGCGTACCCAGTTAGGGCTACGCCGACAGTAAGCGCGGTTGAAAATTCGTCACTTGTCACTCGTTAACTTTCTTCTTCATACAGCACTTGTAGCAGCGTTTGTCCAACGGCGCGCAGTACGTCGCGGGAGATGAAGGCGGGCGTGTCCTGCGTAGTGTGCCACGTGGAGGAGAAGCCCATGCCGTTGTTGCTGATGATGTCGATGGTGGGAATGCCCGCTTTCTCGATGAGTGGGATGTGGTCGTCGATAGCGGCCATGCCGTCGCGGCTGACGAACCAGTCGGAAGCTTCCGCCGTGACGGCGCAGCCCCATACGCGGGCTACAACCTCTTCGGCGTAGCGCTTTGAGTTTTGTTCGAAGAGAAATTGCGCGTCCTGTCCGCCAACCATATCGAGGAGGATGCCATAGGCGGGTTTTACGTAGCCTTCGGGCAGGTGTGTGGCGAAGTATTGGCTGCCTAAACACCAGTCGCTGCCGTCGGCGGGTCCTTCAGCCCATTCGGGTGCTCCGTAGTCTTCACAGTCGAAGCAAACGAAGTCGATGCCGACAGCAGGGTTTAGCTCTTTGAGGTTGCGGGCGATTTCCAGCATGACGGCTACGCCGCTGGCACCATCGTTGGCCGCCATGACGGGTTCGCGTCGTTTGCTCTCGTCGGCGTCTTGATCTGCCCAGGGTCGGCTTTCCCAATGCGTACAAATTAGCACGCGGCGTTTTGCGTCGGGCTTGTACTGCGCTATGATGTTGATGCAGCCCAGCTTATTGCCGTCCCAAGCCGTCAGCGTGGTGCGCTGTTCGCTAACATTGAGGCCGTAGGAGCGGAAGGTGGCGGCGATGAAAGCAGCACAGCTGTCGTGCGCAGCCGAGTTGGGTACGCGCGGCCCGAAGGCGCATTGCCGTTCGATGCTTGCAAAAGCCGAGTCGGCATTAAACTTCACGGGACAAACCTCTTCGGTGGTTGTTTCGCCACTGCCACTGTCGCCTCCCTTTTTGCAGGAGACGAGTGCGGCAAGCAGGGCCGTACACAATATTATATATATACACAAACGCTTCATTTGTTTTGAAACTATTAATTGAAGTTACGAGTTACGAGTTACGAGTCTGGCTACACGCCGACGATAAGCGCATCTGCTACTTGTCACTTGTCAAAGGTCGTTGTACTTTACTGAGCCGCGATACTGCACTTGGCTCATCACGCGGATGAAGTTGCCGCCCCACAATCGGCGCAGCTGTGCGAGGTTGAGGCCTTCAGCCATTAGGCGGCGCGTGAGGTTGAGCATTTCGGCTTCGTTGTCGAGGCCAGGCACGCCGCCGTCGCCGTCGAAGTCTGAGCCAATGCCGACGTGGTCGATACCGGCTACGTCAATCATGTGCATAATGTGGCGCACGGCATCGTCGATGGTGGCTTCTTCGCCTGGCGTGCGAAGGAAACCAGGGTAGAACGTGGCTTGTGCCACACCCCCTCGTTCGGCCAGAGCGCGCAGTTGGTCGTCGGTAAGATTGCGCGTGTGGTCGCAGAGTGCGCGGCTGCTGCTGTGGCTGCATACGACGGGCACTTGCACCTCGGACAGCACATCGTAGAACGTTGTTTCGGCAGCGTGAGAAAGGTCTATCATCATACCCGTGCGCACCATTTCTTTCAGGACTTCGCGCCCGAAGGGGCTCAGTCCGCCCCACGACTTTTCAGACTTCATGGCCGAGTCGCAAATATCGTTGTCGCCGTTGTGGCACAGCGTCATGTATACCACTCCCCGGCGGCGAAAGCGTTCAACGTTTTGCACGTCGAGGCCGACGGCATAACCGTTCTCTATGCCCAGCATGATGCATTTTTTGCCTGTGTTCTTCAAGCGGAAAAGGTCCTTCGGCGTATAGGCTATCTGTACCCCCTTGGTGGTTTGCACCATGTCTTCTATCTCGTCAAGCAGGCTGTTAGCCTTCGCCGTGGCTGCAAGGAGCTCGTCGGTGCTGCGCCCTTCCTGTTTTAGGTAGGCTGCCATGATTACGGCATCCATACGTCCCTCGGTGAGTTTGTGCATATCAACTCTTACCATCGGGTCGCGGTGGTCGAAGTGGACGCCTTGTTCGAAGAACATCGGCGTGTCCACGTGGCTGTCCAGCGTGAGCACGGCATCGTGGACATCCTTGGCTTTCCTGAACGATTCGCATTCCTCCACAAACCAGCGGAACAGCGGCAACTGCGATTTGTCGCCTTCGAGCAGGAAACATTCGGGGTGCCACTGCACGCCCAACACGCTCTTGCGCTCTGTGCTCTCCACGCATTCCGCCACGCCGTCGGCACTGCGCGCCGTGATGCGTAGCTTGTCGCCTGGAAGCCCGACGGCTTGATGGTGGAAGGAGTTGACGGCAAAGTGCGTTTGTCCGTAAATGTCAGCTATGAGGCTACCCTCTTCGGCCTGCACAAAGTGGGAGGCTACGCCGCGCGACATTTGCTGGCTGTGTTTTATCATCGGGTCCGTGGCCTCGTCGTCGGTGTAGATGTCTTGGCGTATGGTGCCGCCGAGGGCTACCGCCAGCATTTGTATGCCACGACAAATCCCGAGGATGGGTATCTGTCGGTCGTAGGCCAGCCGCGTGAGCAGGAGTTCGCTGCTGTCGCGCTTGGGGTTGATGCCACCTAAGGCACGCACGGGGTCTTCGTCAAGATAGAGGGGATTGATGTCGGCACCGCCAGAGAGCACCAGGCCATCGATGCGGTCGAGCAGGGTGAGCAGGAGGGGGGCGTTGTCGGTAGGCGGGATGGCAACAGGTATGCCGCCCGCCGCCTCAATGCTGGTATAGTAGCCTTCGCCGAGTTCAAGGCCTCGGTCGCCAAAATTGCCCGTGATGCCAATGAGGGGACGGGCCGCATGATTGGGGAAACGATTGATAGTAGCGGAGTAAGCCGCAGTCTTGTTGAAAAGCATAAGTGTTGGGGGGAACCACAAAGAGCACAAAAGTCCACAAAGGGCACAAAGGCTCTCTTGCGCGGCTGTTAATGTTTCATGTTTATTGAAACCACGAATGGAGCGAATGTTTTCGAATGAACACGAATACTTTCGCGCTGACGTGGAATGTTTAATGTTTCATGTTTATTGAAACCACGAAAGACACGAATGTTGAATGAATGAACACGAATACTTTCGCGCTGACGTGGAATGTTTAATGTTTCATGTTTATTGAAACCACGAATGGAGCGAATGTTTTCGAATGAACACGAATACTTTCGCGCTGACGTGGAATGTTTAATGTTTATTGTTTAATGTTTCATGTTTCATGTCTTTACAGGTGTGTGGCTTCTTCGGAAACCATCCGCGCTCCACGCGTTTCTTTTGTTCGAACAGTTCGAGGATGCTCCAAAAGCACGAGAAGCCCGTGATGGCGCAAAGCGGGCTGAAGAAGTGGCTTTCTATGCACAGAGCTGCGATAGTAAAACCTATACCTGCTAAAAGGAAAACCCACCACGGGCGTGTCCCGAAGTGGTATTCCGTTTTGATGACAAGGGGATGAAACATCCCGATGATGAGAAAGGTGCAAAGCCCCAGCAGGGCTCCAGTCCAGTTCATGGGCCAAAATAGATTTTTTATTAAAGTGACAAGTGACGAGTTACGAGTAGGGCTACGCCGACGACAAGCGCGGGTGAAAACTCGTCACTTGTCACTTGTCACTCGTCACTCGTCACTTCTTTTTTGTTTGTCTTGTCTTCTTTTCTTCTTCTGGTACGGGTACGGAGATTGTGCGCGTGAAGGTCTGTTCAAGCGAGATGAACGTTTCGGTTGATTTCACGCCTTCGATGCTTTGGATGCTTTTGCCCAACAGGTTCTTCAGGTGTTCGTTGTCTTTGCAATAGACTTTAACGAAGAGCATATAATGGCCCGTTGAGAAGTGGCATTCCACGATTTCGGGAATTTTCTCTAACTCCGTGGCCACCTGTCGGCACATGGAGGCGCGTTCCAGCGAGATGTTCACGAAGGCGCAGGTGCTGAAGTTGACGGCGCGAGGGTCAACGTGGTAGCCTGAACCCGTGATGACACCCAACTTAATCAGGCGTTGCACGCGCTGGTGGATAGCTGCGCGGCTTACGCCGCATTCTTCTGCAACGTCTTTAAACGGGATGCGTGCGTTCTGCGAAATAATGCCTAAAATCTTTAGGTCAAGTTTATCTACCTTTTCCATATTTCCATTGTTTTTGTCGGCTGCAAAAATAAAACAAAGTGCTCGCAAAGGGAAATAATTCGTGTAATAATAATCAAAGTGGCGGAAAAAAGGAACAATAATTGAAGAGAAGGAGCGAAAACTGGTGCTTGTCGCTCGTGGCAAGATAGGCTATGGCAGTGGGGGGGATGTCTGCGGCTCAGCACCCTCACTACACGTTAGCGCAGTAAAGGCTGTACTCAAAGTGGGATATGGTGGCGGTAGAGGTTTTCTAAAGTCGAAAGTGGTAAATTGCTTAAACATAAGATGCTTGAACTTTCAGCCTTAAAACTGATCATTTGCTGTTCTGCCATATTTAAGGGTGCGGGTTTTATATACTTGACCAAATTCTTGTAGTTACAAACCC
Organism: uncultured Prevotellaceae bacterium; assembly: GCA_900317635.1. GTDB lineage: Bacteria > Bacteroidota > Bacteroidia > Bacteroidales > Bacteroidaceae > Alloprevotella. The sequence continues at coordinate 48,300 of ONHN01000007.1, forward strand.
TTTTTGCTATTTTTGTCGCATTAAAACTGTGCGCTTTGTCATCGCGTCTATGCTTGTTAGGTGCATAGCTTTAATTTTCGAAGCGTAAACGCATACAATAATAAATAATACACTTATGCTTTTTTCATTCATTAAACATCGCTTCGCGCACAATGCTGTGCTGCGAACGGCACTTTTGCTATTGCTCGTGGCCAGTGGCGGAAGGGCTTTGGCCACCCGTGGCACGAACGACAACACGAATGCACCCGAAGACGCGTGGCGCTATATGGCGATGCTTAACGGTACCGACCAAATGAAGTTGGAAATGCCATGTTATGACGATTCGGGCTACGACTCGTGGATTGACAAAGGCTACGTTTACATCACCATTGAGGGAACGGGCAACAAGGAGACACTCTTCTACTACGAGAGCAGCGAAAAGTGGGACGACTTCCCCGACGTATGGGGCTATAAGGGCGTGGAAGGCAACATGGTGCTGAACCGCGACCAAAACTACTCCAGCATAAACGTAACCAACAGCAAGGAGAAGTGGTCAATTCCCAAAGTGAGCGGAACGAACTATAGCATGATACGGCTTACGTGGAGCATCCCCGACAAGTATCGTGGCAAGAAGGTGACTATCTCATGGGACATTCATAAGACGGGTAACGGCCCCGCTGGTCCTGCGGGTGAGGCATCGATGAACATTTCCATCAACTCTTCTAACATTCAGATACCTGCTATGCCTGCGCCCGTCGTTCCAAGCGTACAGAATCCCATGCTTGGATACGATGCAGCGCACGCTGGGACGATGATGCTGGTATATACGATGCCTTCAAGTGAAATCAGCAGCCTGACGGCCTATTACGTGGAGATGAACGGCGTTGACGAGCTGAACCGCATGAAGAAACTTGACCCCAACGTGTCGGGCTACATCTATCTGCCCGTTGACCGTTGTTTCAAGAAATTCTATCTTGTGGCCAACTACAAGGATTCGGAAAAGAAAGACCGCACTTCGCAGTCGCAACCTTTCGACCTGCCTATGCTCCACAATGCATCGGGCTTAAGTGCTTCGCTCCTTAGTGATGGCAGGGTTGGGCTTAGTTGGACCGTGCCCGACCGCCATTGGCAGGACCTGATGACAGGCGACTTTTGGGAGATACAGCGGTGCACGTCCGATGTCCCTTCGCTCAACAGTCAGTGGACGACCATCGGACAGCTCTCTTATAATGTTGGTACACAACATTACGAATTCGTTGACGAGGATTTGATTTCAGCCTACGAAAACAAGCCTGTCCATTATCGGGTGCGCCGCAGCTGCACCTCGCTTTGGGACTGGGCACCTGGCACCTTCGCCATTGTTCAATTGTCACCCACATTGTATCTGCCTTCCATACAGAGCGCCACCGTGGGACGCAACGTCTGGACCGACCAGCAGCACTCCCTTAACTTCAACTTTGCGATGGATGCACCGGGCCTGACGGTGAAGAGCGACGGCCTTTCTTACGACGATATGGGGCGTGTCGTCCTGCGCACGGCAAAAGACTGGAGCTCGTTTGCATCTTTGGTCAATAGCGGGCAAACAGGCTTGCATGCCATCATGGCTGCCGATATCGACTTGGGCAGGACGTTGCCCATGGTTGGAACAGCCACCCATCGCTATGTGGGAACTTTCGACGGCAATGGTCATACGCTGACATTCAACCCCGCGCCACCGACCGAAACCGACACTGTCGCTTTCACCGAGGAGTATGTTGCACCCTTCCGCTATGTGGAAGGAGCTACCCTGCGCAACTTGCACGTCACGGGCTCTATCAGCAGTAGTAAGAAATATATTGGCGGCCTCGTGGCACGAGTAACCGATGGTTCTGAACTCGCAATTGTGGGTTGTCGCTCTTCTGTCAGACTGATAAGCAGTGTCAAGGGAGATGCCACGAATGGTGGTTTCGTAGCCCATAGCCCAGGCCAAGCCAAGGTCACCATAGCCAACAGCCTATTTGACGGTTCATTCGAGGGATCGGAGTGCCATAGCAACGGCGGCTTGGTGGGGTATGCAGAAAGCAATGTGTATATATCGCACTGTTTGTTTGCTCCCACAAACCTCCTGACATTAACGGACAACTGCGACAATTATGTGCGCACGCCCTACAGCCATTACTACCATGTGACGAATTGCTACAGCCTGAAATCCTACAAGATTGGTAGCGGCTCTGACATCATTGTGGGCGGCACGGAGACCGATAGCGAGGGTCGCTTCATCATCAATAGTGCCGACGACTGGAGAACGTTTGTCAGCAAGGTGAGCAGTGCTGGGGGGAAGGAAGTGAATGCCGTGCTGAATGCAGACATAAACATAGGAACTTCCGACCGCTTGAAGTCAACCTATCATGGCGTGTTTGATGGCAATGGTCACACCGTCATGCTAAGTCTTGCTGATACACAGGTTGAGTTTTTGGCTCTATTTCCAAGGGCTAAGGACTATACCATTAGAAACCTGCACGTCGCGGGAAGCGTAACCGGCGGAATACATAGTGCTGGTCTCGTAGGCCGTAGCGAATGCAGCAGTGGAAGTCGCAACTATATCCAAAACTGCCGAGTCAGTGCGATGGTGAATAGCAACAGCACGCATGCTGGCGGCTTTATAGGTCATGGTGTAAGTTCAAACAACTCAATTGACAACTGCCTGTTTGATGGAAAAATTAGCTTCTGGCTGGGCGGAGCCCAATACGCGGGTGCTTTCATAGGCTGGGAGAACGGCGGTACGGAAAACGTCGTGACAAACTGCCTTGAAAAAGGCTCTTACTCGGGTGTAGCACATACGGGCATGAACTATACCAGCAGTGGCACTGCGTATGGCAATGGTAATGCCAATCAGAACAACTGGTGCTATTCAAATTGGAGCGAAGCCAATAAGGTGGGCACGTTGAAACCAGAAGAACTCATCATGAAACTCGGTTTCTCAGATTGGTCTGCTGCCAGCGGACAGGCAATCCCCATTATGTACAAATCGATGCTTGCCGATCTTTCTAAGGCTGACCTTTTGAAGGCTTTAGGCAATGGTTGGCAACTCATTGGTGGCGGGCTGATGCCCATCATGAACACGAGCAAAGACCCAGCCCATGCCACCATGCTTTGGGACGAGCGTGCTAAGCTGGTGCTCAACACAGAAAAGTATGTGGGCAATAACTACATAGATGTTCCGAGCACCACCTTCGCCATTAGGAATGAAGCCGATTGGACCACTTTCGTTAGCATGGTAAAGGAAGCTGGTGGCGCGAGCGATGTGGATGCTATCCTTTTAGCCGACATCAATGTTACAGAAGCCGCAGGATCCGCCGAAGCTCCCTATCGAGGAAACTTTGACGGCTTTGGCCATACGCTCACGCTTACCATTGACAAGATGGAGGACTTCATTGCTCCCATTCGTTATGTGGCGCATACGGCGAGCATCAAAAATCTCCACGTGAAAGGCGAAATTCATGGTCGAAGCAATACGTCGGGACTTGTAGGCTGTACAACCGATGGCAGCACGCTTACGATTGAGAACTGCCGCGTTTCGGCCAACGTGTATTCCTTTGGCGGGAATGCAGGCGGCTTTATTGGCCACGGCAATTCAGCAACGAACATCGTTCGCAATTGCCTTTTCGATGGCATACTGAAGCAAGATGCTTCGGCTTTACTCTATTTCACTTGTGCAGGCGCTTTCGTCGGTGCTCTAACCATTGACGGCTATTATAAGCAAAAAGTGGAGAACAACCTTGAGCATGGTACCTATTATAACTTCACGGTAGAAGACATCAACATCCTTCAGATCGACCAAAACACCGCAGAGGGTTTCGCTGGCACCAACAACTGGGCCTACACCAAGGGCTGGGGAAGCGGCGTGAACGTAGTGCCTGACGACATGTCGGCCGACATCTTGGTGAGTAAGTTGGACATAAATCAGTGGAAGACGGATGCTGAAGGAAACGTTGTGCCCATTCTTCCCGAATCGAAGGAAAAGATACTTTATACTGAAAGGCGCGAACTGACGAATGAGGAAATTGCTGCGGGCCGCTTCACGCAGCAGCTCAACACCTCGTGTGTCAACCACCACTTCAATTTCGTTGTTGAACAAGGTTCATCAAAACTTTCACCTGTCAGCACGGAAAGTGTCGTTCCCGAACGCATAGCGGCGGATAAAGGCTTTATCTACACATTCAACAACAACGTGCAGCTGACTTCGCTGAAGGCCGACACCTTGCAGACCGCCGTTACCCTGACCTGGGAGGCAACGGGACTTGGCGACTACTATCGCATCATCCGCTACGACAAGATGACGCAGAAGACCGACACGTTGTCGGCAGCTTACAACCAGATGTCCTACATGGACCGCACAACTCAGCCGCAACATGCCTACGTCTATACCATAGAGGGCGTGACGCAATGCGAAGGTATGCACGTGAGCCGTTTGGAAATCACGGCAGGCTGTGAACCCACGGGTATGGTGCGCGGCTACTTGCGCTTGGCAGACGGTACGGCCATGGCAGGAGTCACCGTTAAGGCTACACCTGTAACGGGTGGCATTAAGGGAGCTGTAGTGAAAACCACAACGACCGACGAGGCTGGTTTCTTCGAAATAGGCGGCCTTATCTATCAGGGTTCGGCCACCTACGAGATATCCGTTGAAACAGATGGCGACATGCAGGCCATGCAAGCATTGGCGGCTACGTTCGACGACACGAAGAACCTCGTCACCGACTTGCGCTTCACGCAGACGAACTACTATCGCTTCTCGGGCCAAGTGGCCTACGAAGGTACGAGCGTTCCCGTTGTGGGCGCTCAGTTTGAGCGCGACGGGGCTATCGTGAAGAATGGTGCGGGCCAACCCATTATAACCGACTCGCAAGGTAATTTCACGCTGAGCGTGCCGCAGGGAAGCCACACCATTCGCGTGGTGAAGGACGGCCACGTCTTTGCAGACAATGGCTTCTACATCAACGCTGACGATGACGATCCGACCAAGCACAATTGGCAAAAAGAAATAGCAGGCTATATCTTCTGGGACCAGACCCGCGTTACGCTCCAAGGACGCGTAGTTGGCGGCGACGATCAGGGCGGACTGCCCCTCGGCCAGTCGCTTTCGCGCAACAACCTGGGCGACTCCATCACCATCGTGATGCAACTTGAGGGCGACAATGCCTCCTACCTCGTGCGCGACCAGCTCAACAGTAGTATCACGGAGTTGCATCATAGCATTCCGTTTGGTGTTACGGACACTTGTGCGATTGACGTCTATCGCCATCGCCTCGTCATTCATCCCGATGCCAAGACGGGCGAATATGCCATACCGATGATACCCGTCAAGTTCAAAGTAACGGAAGTCTATGCCCAGGGATATGCTACACTTTTCCAAGCGGGCGAAGTGGGGCAAACCATCGACCTTACGCCCTACGTAAATAAAGATACCGTGACGTGGAACCGCATCTATCATGCTCCGCCCACGTTGGCCGTAAGTCAATACAACATGACGGGACGCAGCTACTTCGGTATCGACAAGTATTCCGACATGGACAACACGGGCAAGAATTACTCCATTGAACTTTGGAACGATTCTACAGGATACAGCTTCGGACATCCTGTCTTTATAGCGGGTAGCCCCGTGATGCTGATGTTGGCGGCAGAAGAACAATACTTTTGGAACAACGATAACAAGCAGTATGTGCCCGACGTGGTACATCTGCCTGGTGGCCGTGTATATATCAAAAACGGGCTGGTTGACACAAACGAAGCGGTAGAAGTGAAGCTTGACAGCATTGGCGAGGCCATCTATTCTTTCACGCCGCAGAACCTTACCTTCACGCAGGAAGGCGACATGGCACTGAAGATGCTCACCATCAGCATGGAGTACGACAATACGTTCTACGACATCAAGCCGCTCGACGGCGAAGTGCTCAGCGGCTATGTGCTGGCATCAAGGCCCGTAGCGGGCGGACGGCGCGTCGTGAGCGACGGCGGTACATGCCTCATCGATATTCTGCGCGACCCGCCAGGAACGAACTCAAGCGCTTACATTGAAAGTGGTACGAGGCTGAACTATTCGTTCACGCAAAGCGTTACCACGCAAGCCGGCGTAAGGCTCGAACTGAGCAACGGCGGCGGCAGCAGCTGGTACAACGGTGTGTATTCGGGCACGCCCGCTGGTAGTGCAGTGGGACAAATCAACAGCGTCAGCAGCACGCAACTCGCCACACTACCCATCGTTGTCACCTATTACAACAATTGGCAATACAACTATACCTTCGAGACCACCGAGCGCATCAGCACCGCTACAGGGCAGTTGTCCGTAGGGCGCGATGCCGATGTGTTCATTGGTATGACGCGAAACGCTATTGTGGAAGATGCCATTGCTGTGCGTGCTATCTCCGACTCTACCTATCGGATGATTAAAGACCACGAAGGCGGTTCGTTCACGGTGAACGATGTTGACTTCAACGTCCGACAAGGCACGATGAAGGTGCTGGCGCAAGGCAAAGACAGCAAGGGCGAAAAGGTTTGGATTGTGCGCGACGAAGTGCTGCAAGTATCTACCCGCATCAACAGCACCTTTGTTCACTCCCAAGCACACATTGAGCGAGAACTCATACCCGAGCTCATCAATATTCGCAATTCGCTGCTCCTCGCTCCTGGCACCAGTATGGCAGCGGCAAGGGACATTGCTAACCGTCAAGGCTTCCCTGCTTACATCAGCAAAGTAGCCGCCGACGATGAGAACTTTGCCGCAGAGGGCTACTACACGCAAGTTAACCCCACAACGGTGGGTGCTTCTACCAACGACTCAATCCGGACGTTGAACAACAACATCCTGACGTGGATTGGTTTCCTTGCCGTAAACGAGCGTGAAAAAGTTGAGGCTTCAAACCTTATCAAGACCTACGAAGTAGATGGCCGTTCCAGCGTTAGTTATGGCGAGGCTTTCACGCTATCAAAAAGTGAAAGTCGTTACTTCCTCTTCCCGCTTGCGCAAGGTACGGGCGGTTTCTCTCCTGGCAGTTTTCCTGTCCGTCCCCCCAGCGTGGTAGAGGGCGGAACAAAGCGTTCGACAAACGATAATCAGCAAAGCATCAACATTGAAACCTTTGGCAATAAGGTAGCCATCATGCTTACTGTGGTAGCATCGCTCGACTATAATTATAATTATGGTAAGGATGAGACGCAGTTGCGCAGAGTGGGCTTCACGATAGCTCCCAGCTTGAACTCGAACCTCGTGGTAGGCGTTTATCGCACACAGGCCAATACGCAAATCCTTGACGACCGGCGTGCAGCCTTGCTCGAGGCGGGCTATAAAGAAGAGGATGTAGATCAAATGCTCTTTATGTATGCCAGTGAAGACTTCATCAAGAACATCAAGTTAGGCGGCAACCCCGTGCCTGGCGCATTGGGCGGTATGTGCAGCTACATGACCTCGGCTCCGCCGCTGTACCGCAGCCTTGTCTATCGCACGGTGGGAGGTGCTACGTGTGGCCCCTACGAGGATGAGCGGCGCACTAAATACTACAACCCGGGCACCTTGCTGGATGCTAAGACTATCGAGATAGACCGCTTACGCATTTGGGCGGACGAACAGACCGTCAGCAATGTGCCTTACGACGAGCCAGCCCGCTTCACCATTCATATGGCTAACGAGAGCGAAGCTCCTGCATTGGCTACACCCGCGTTTTGTTTCTTCCTCGATGATGATTCTAATCCGAAAGGTGCAAAAGTGCAAGTGGAGGGTGTACCGCTCTCGGGTAGTGGGTCTTCCGTATACATGCCTCCAGGTACCGTAGTGACCAAGCAAGTGGAAATATATCCCAGCGCCGAGTTTGATTATGAGAACATAGGCATCGGCATCATCGACCCAGAAGACAGAGTTCGCGTACAGACCGTTAAACTCTCAGCTCACTTCGTGCCGACGGCTGGCAAGGTGAACATCTCGCTCCCTGGCGACAAGTGGGTAATCAACACCGAGTCGCAGTACGACGAGCGTCTGCAGCAATACTACATGCCCGTGGTCATTGACGGCTTCGACGTGAACTATCGTGGCTTCGACCACATCGAACTACAATACAAACTGGCCAATCAAGGCGATAAGGAATGGGTCAACGTTTGCTCGTTCTATAAAGACTCTCTCCTCATGGCTAAGGCCAGCGGCGTGTGCGAACTCATCAAGGACGACGGGCGCATTATTGCCAATTTCTTTGGCGAAGTTGACCCCATTGAACAGGAGTACAACTTGCGCGCCGTCAGCTATTGTCGCCACGGCGGCGGTTTCCTGACGCGTTCGTCCGACATCCTGACGGGTATCAAGGATACGCGGCGACCGCAGCTCTTCGGCATGCCGAAGCCCGAAGACGGAATTCTCGACATTGGCGAAGATATCATGCTGCGTTTCTCCGAGCAGATTGCGGGCAACTACTTGCGCGAATTGAATAACTTCCAAGTGCTCGGACAGACCAACTCAAGCAACATAACGCTTTCTTCCGACCTGCGTTTTAACGGTTCAGGACTGGCTACTTCGCAAGGAACGAGAAACTTGGTGGCAAAATCGTTTACGGTTGACGTCCTGCTCAAACCCGATAACAATAATAAAGCCATGAGCTTCTTTGCGCATGGCGAGAACGGCAACTACATGGAGCTTGGTCTGACAGCCGACCGCCGTCTGATGGCAGCTTTTGCACAAACCGACACGGCAGGGTTGCAAACCAAAGTATATACCAGCACCGACCCCGTCAGCTTCAACGGCCTGCACCAAGTGCTCTATACCTTTGAAACCGATGTGGAAAACCAAACGACAACCATCAGCTTCTACGACGGCACGAAATGCATCGGCTCCGCCCTCCATCCCCATATCTACGAAGGCTATGGTCGTATTCAGCTTGGGCAAAGTGGAGGGTTGATGAAGGAGAATAGTTTCTACGAAGGCGAGATGCTTGAGTTCCGCCTATGGAACCGCGCGCTGTCAACCAGCGAGATGAGCGATTATAGCCTGAAGAAACTCACGGGCTATGAGCTTGGCTTGCTCGACAACTTCCCGCTTAACGAAGGACGTGGCGAGTATAGCTACAACCGTGTCAGCTCAGGCAGCGACCTCTACCTTTACGGCACAACGTGGAAAGTGCCCGATGGCATCGGCATGACGCTTGACGGTGCAAGTGGTTTCCGCCTTAAACCCGACAAGTTCCAACGTTGGAACCATCAAGACTATACGCTCATGTTCTGGTTCCAGACTAAAGACGAGAAGGGTACGCTGTTGGCCAATGGCCGTGCCGAAGACGAGCCCGAAGCCTCCGAACACTTCCGCTTCAGTGTAAACGAAGGCTTGCTCAACTTAAACATTGGAGGCTTGCATGTGCCTTCATCTATGTATGTCAGCGATGGCGGGTGGCACCACGTTGCGCTGGTCGTGTATCGTTCGGGCAATATAGGTTGTCTTTATGTCGACAATCAGCTTTGCAATACCTTTGCGGTTGATACCATCGGCGGCATCAGCGGCAATAACCTTGCAGCAGGTGCACTCTACGACGGTTATGGCATCTCTCAGCCTATCAGTGGGAGCATTGACGAAATTGCCATGTTCGAGATGGCACTGCCCGAAAGCCACATCAAAACCTTCTCAAGCACCACGCCTACAGGCGAAGAGATGGGCTTAATGGCATATCTGAACTTCTCGCAAAACGAATTGCAGATGAACGGACAGCAGCGTCTGATGCCTACGGGTGTCAGTCTGAAACGCTACAAAGACTTTGCCACGGGCCAACTCACCGCTCAGCGCGACACCATCGTCGTGCAGGACGTGGTTGAACGCTTGGCCGACCGCAAGATGTATGCCCCCATGAGCGATGCGCAGTCGCTCGAAAACATCAAGTATAGCTTCGTGGCCGACGGCAAGGACCTCTTGCTCAACCTCGATGTGCCCGATGAGCGCATAGAAAAGACGAACGTTTACGTTGTAGTGCGCGATGTGGCCGACCTGCAGGGTAACCTCATGGCTTCGCCCGTGGCTCTTGACCTCTATGTCTATCGCAATCCGCTGCGCTGGGACGTCAAGCGGATCGCTCTCACACCGAAGTATGGCGAAGAGTATTCCTTCCAGGCTGTGGTGAAGAATCTCAGCGGAAAAACGCGCCGCTATACGTTGGAAGGCCTTCCGCTGTGGCTCACGGCTTCGCAAACGGGTGGTACGTTAGGTGCCCTTGACGAGGAAACCATCACTTTCACCATTTCGCCCTATATCAACATTGGCGAATACGACGAAGTCGTCAACCTCGTGGGCGAAGAGGGCATGAACGAGCCGTTGCCCATTAGCATCAAGGTGCGGGGCGATGCACCCGACTGGTCGGTTGACCAAGCGTTGCTGCGCTCCAACATTACGATGAACGTGATAGCGCGCGTGGAAGTCGGCGGAGTCGTAATGAACGATCCCGATGACCGCCTGGCTGTCTTCGGCGAGGAACACCGCACGTTAGGCGTAACAAAACTCAATGCCGACGACGGTATCTTCTATCTTACCATCTACAACAGCACCGCTGGCCCAACCCCCTTGCGCTACGAGTTCTACGACGCTTCTACGGGTATCATCCATGTGCTTGACACCACCGAGCAAGTCAGCTCTTTCCAGCGTAATGCCGTAGTGGGTACGCCCGATGCACCTTACGTCTTCAAGGCAAACAATGGCTTGGTGCAGACGTTGCAGCTGCAAGAGGGCTGGAACTGGATATCGTTCAACGTGCAGCCCGAACGCTTGCCCTTAGGCGAACTACTGAACAGCGCTACGAAGTGGGAAGTGGGCGACGGACTGGAAGTCGTACGCCCCGACGGTACCTACGCACAGATTTCCTACAAGCAGTTCTACAACTCCGACGACCCTAAAAATCCTATCCATGCTTGGGACGAAGCAGATAAAGTCGTAGAACTCGACCCGCAGCAGATGTATCGCTTCTATAGCCATAGCCAAAAGGCGGCCTATATCTCTGGCTTCACGATGTTCAAAGCCATTACCGTGAAACCCGACTGGAACCGCATTGGTTACCTCTCGCGCTTGAACTTGCCCGTCGGGACGGCTCTGGCCGACTATACCGACCGTGCAATGCCTGGCGACATCATCAAGTCGCAAAGCGAGTTTGCCGTGCTCACCGTTGATGCCGATGGCAATAAGTACTGGCGCGGTACGTTGCAGTATATGAAGACTGGTGAGGGCTATATGCTCAAGCGAAACGCCGACACCACCGTCAGCTTCTTCTATCCGCTCTATTATGGTAAGTCGCGCTATGATGGCGGACAGCGAACGCCAACGCCGTCGTTCGTCAACAAGAGCGGAACCAGTATGACCATCGTGGCTACAGCCGAGGGCATACAAGCTGAGCCTGGCGATGTCCTGACGGCCTATCGTGGTGCTGAGGTCTGTGGCGTGGCCGTGGCCGATGCCGAAGGCTTGTTCTTCCTCAGCGTAGCCGATGCCGATGCCGTGGCCGACCACCTCAGCTTTACCTTAGAACGCGATGACGAAGTCGTGGCGCAAGCAGCAGGAAATGCCTTCCGCTATATTCCCAATGCAGCCCTCGGTACGCCCGAAAAGCCTACCGCCATCAACTTCGTCAACAGCAACGAAGCCTACGGCGATGGCTGGTACACCGTAGCGGGCGTTCGCCTCACGAAGCGGCCTACCGATACGGGCGTATATATCTACAATAACCAAAAAGTGCTGATTAAGTAGAAGTGGCAAAGCCTTTCAACGTTAAACATGAAACATTAACAATCACGCACGCCGCGCCGCAGGATTCGTGCCTTTCGTGGTTTCAATAAGCATGAAACATGAAACATCGCCGCGTCGTTCTGTATGCCAACCATATCATGGCAACCCTACCGCCGACCAAGCTTCTCCCCCTCCCTCCCTTCCCAAGGAGGGTGCGGGGAGAGGTTCTCCCCCCCCCTAAACTTTCATAATTATGAATAAGCTACATCTATTTTCTCTTTGCTTCTGCCTGCTCGCCCTTGCAGCATGCGGATCTGACGACGAGCCCGTCACCACGACACCAGTCTATCTGCAACAAGGCGGCGACGTGCGCCCCACGTCGTGGCAGGCTCCCGACTATTCGCTCTTCGAACTCACTATGTCCGTACAGGTGCAGCTTGGCGACACCTTAGCACACTACCAGAGTGAGCAAGACCTCATGTGCGCAAAGGTGGACAATGAAGTGAGAGCTGTTACAGGCCCTCGCACAACGATGAATGTCGTTTACTTTCCCCTAACCATTGCTGGCAACGGCAGCGAAAGGACAATCACGTTGCAATACTATTGCGACCGCCTGCATCGCATCTTCACCATCCCGGAATGGACAAACTTCGATGCCGCCGCCGCCCCAACGGGCGACGACGGACTCTATCGCCCCAGGTTCACCGAGGCAATGAAATGATACTTTTGAGTTAACTGGTGGCAAGTGACGAGTTTGGCTACGCCGACGAACAAACAAGGCTGCAACCCGCCCCTCGTCACTTCTCGCCCGCCACTCGTCACTTCAGTTCAAAAAAAACAAAACAACCAATGAAACACTTTTTCCTTATAGTTTTTATCGCCCATGCCTTTATCTTGAAGGCTCATGCCGAGGATCGTACCATTTCCTCAGCGGCCGAGTTGGTCGCCTTTGCCGAAGCTGTCAATGCGGGTGGGGATTTTAGTGGGAGCCACGTGGTGCTTACAGCCGACATCGACCTTGCTACCTACGAAGCGTGGACACCTATCGGGACCGACGCCAATCCCTTCCAAGGAACGTTCAACGGAGGAGGACATCGCATCACGAACCTGCAAGTGAAAGCCAATGCGCTCGAAACAGGCTTTGTCTGTGGACTTTTTGGGCGCGTAGGCGCATCGGGCGTTGTGCAGGACCTGACCGTCAGCAGCCTCAGCGTCATGATAGAAGATAATGGGGGCTACGACCAAAACGCTTGTCAGATAGGTGCCATTGCAGGTAGAAACGACGGACGCATCGTGGGGTGTGCCAATCGTGGCGTTAGCGTTTTTGGCAATTGGGACAACGCCTACGTGGGAGGCATTGCAGGCTACAACACGGGGGCCGTAGAAAACTGCTACAACCTCGGACGCATATTCACGGGTAGCAGTTACAACAACAATAACCTTGGCGGCATCGTTGGCTTTAATGCCCATGGCGCCGAAGTCAGCAATTGCTTTGTGCGAGCCGAAGTGACGCAAAACGTCAGCGGAAGTAGCCGCAGCGGAGCCATTTGTGGCAATAATCTGGGCAGCGTGGCCAGTTGCTTCTATATGGACGCTACATCGGAGGATGCCACCCTTGTGCTTCAGAACAACGCCGACAACGAAGCGGCTCTCGCTTCAGCCGACGGCCTGACTAATCAAAACGTGCTACTTTCCGACCGCACCATCTTTAGCGATGAGGCTTGGAACACGCTCTGCCTGCCCTTCGACCTCCCCGGCGCAGGCAACGGCCGCTCACCCATAGCAGGTGCCACGGTGCGCCAGCTCGATGTTGATGCTTCGGGTTTTCGTGCCGCTACAGGGGTGTTGACGTTAGACTTTGTGGAAGTAACCGACATCGAGGCAGGCCGTCCTTATATCGTCAAGTGGGACGAGGCCATCAGCGAAGACCTGCACAATCCGCTCTTCCTCGGCGTGACCATAGCTAACAAGAACGCCGCCGAACGCACCGTCGCTACCTCCGATGCCACCGTCGATTTCATCGGACAGTTTTCTGCACTCAGCATTCCTGCCGAGGATAAGAGCTTGCTCTATCTTGGCGACGGCAACCTCCTCTTCTATCCCAATGCTGCCATGCAGATAGGTGCATGTCGAGCCTATTTCCGCCTGCCCGGTTTGCAGCAAGGTGCCGATGCTGTGCGAGGGGTGGTGCTAAACTTCGATGCCAATGCCACCGTATCAGGCATCAGTCCCGCCGTCGCAGTTCCCTCCACCTCGCCCGCAGCTGTGTGCTGTACACTCGATGGGCGAAAAGTCAGGGGCCGTGCCCTAAGTAGAGGCATCTATGTCGTTAACGGCAAAAAGGTGCTGATGAAGTAGATTTTGCGAACGCACGTTTCCATAAAAACAGGAGAGCAGAGCGAAGCAAGCCTTGCTCTGCTCTTCTCTTCTCTTCTCTTCTCTTCTGGCGAGGACGTATTCCCTTGCAGGTTGCGGCGGTTGATAGGCGGGGTGTGGGTCGTTGGAGTGTTCTTAAAATTTATTGCTGTCCGCTAAAAGTTGGTGCAAACGACGAATGAATGAGTGTCTATTGTGCTTTTGAAGATTCTTATTTGTGAGGGGTTTGCTGTCGCCGTAGGCGACATATTATGCTTAACCCCCGTCGCTCGAAGCGTAGCGAAGAGCGTCGTGGGGAAAAGGTGACAAACTACACTGCGTCTCCGTAGGAGTCGCACAAACAATAAGTTATGTCTGGTGTGCGACTCCTACGGAGACGCAGTAAGTGACGTGACAAACAACCCCACGACGCACTTTGTGCGACGGGGGTTAAGCATAGTGTGTTGCCTACGGCAACTTTTACCGGACACCAATATAAGTTTTTTCCCATCAGCTATCACACTATCACGAAGTTCTTGCATACGTTTGAGTTCTTCTTCCATCCATTTACGATATTCTCGACGTTCTTTAATCGTTGATATGATGAACACATCTATGAGCATATATAGGTTTGCTCCGAACCAAACTATGCATAAGTAGAGTCCAGAAATATAACCTGCTTTAAGTTGCTTCACGAAGAACGCGGAAATGCAATACATGACGAAAGCCCAAACGAGGAATCCGACAAATCATACCATAGTCGTTCTTATTTAGTTTGTTTTTCATTAAAGGCACGTGCGCAGCCGCGCAAGGCCAGTCCTGCCCACAGCAGGCTTAGCGCGTAGTAGGGCATAGGTGCCTGGGCTGGCAGCAGCAAGGCCGTGGAGGCGGCACACATATTCAAGATGTGAAGACACTGACGCGGCGTAACGTCTTGTTCGAGCAGTTGGCTAAACTTTGAAGCCAATGAGCGCATGCAGCCACTTGCTTCGAGGGCGCGAAGCGGAGAGAAGGTGGCCAGGCGGGAGTTCTGTAAGGCTGTGCTGAGGGAGACTTTCTGTGTCATAGCTTCTGCGTATTGATAGGTGATTGTTTGGGGTTGTTATCTTTTTTTGACGCTGCAAAGTTCCGACTTGTTTGTGACACGCCATGTCACAAACCCGCTTTTGTGTGTTAAAAATGCACGGCAAACTTCACTTTTTTGCTTTTGCCGCAGTTAGCCAGCCCTTCGCAGCTCTGCATGCAGGGGGTGTGGCGAACCATAGAGACAGATGTTGTACTCCTACTTTGGTGTAGGCAAACTCGCCACCTTTCACTCCGCCCATTTTTCGTGGCTTTCGCGCACGCGTATAAATGTTAAAAATGCGTGGAACTGTTGCAATTCCAGAAATTCTGTTGTATATTTGTAGTGCGTTTCGGCAGAGGCGGCGAAAGAAAGCGGGATTTTTTCTACCCCTCGAAGAGACTATAACAAGAATAAGTTGTATCTTTGCACATCATACGTTGCTCTACAAAGAGATAAACATCATGGCTCATCAACAATCCCCCAGTCGCTTTCGCGAATTTTTCCGCCACCGTCCTACGGGGCGCGCCCTTGTGCTGATAGTTTGCCTGAAGCTCTTCGTGATGTTCGCCATCCTGCGCATCTTCTTCTTCCAGCCCACGCTCTCGGGCCTCAACGACGGGCAGAAAGCGCAGGTCGTAGGGACGGAGTTGGCAGAGTGACGTTGAACAATAAACAATAAACGTTAAACAATAAACATTAAACAATAAACATTCCACGTCAGCGCGAAAGTATTCGTGTTCATTCATTCAACATTCGTGTCTTTCGTGGTTTCAATAAACATGAAACATTAACAGCCACGCTAAAGAGTCTTTGTGCCCTTTGTGGACTTTTATGCTCTTTGTGGTTTCAAACATAAACCTTAAATACACACACATAGCATGCTACCTCTCGATGCACTCTTAGGCTGGAGCCGCGCACAGTTTGCGCTCACCGCCTGCTACCATTGGCTCTTCGTGCCCCTGACGTTGGGCTTAGCCCTCATCATGGGCATTATGGAGACGCTCTACGTCGTAAAGAAAGACGAGTTTTGGAAACCTGTGGCCAAGTTCTGGCAAAAGCTCTTTGGCATCAACTTCGCCATCGGTGTGGCAACGGGCCTCATCCTTGAGTTTGAGTTTGGCACCAACTGGTCGAACTACTCTTGGTTCGTAGGCGACATCTTCGGCGCGCCGCTGGCCATTGAGGGCATCGTGGCCTTCTTCCTTGAAGCCACCTTCATCCCGCTTATGTTCTTCGGCTGGAAGAAGCTCACGCCCGGCTGGCACCTCGCAGCCACGTGGCTCGGCGGACTGGGTGCTACGATATCGGCATGGTGGATACTTGTGGCCAACGCCTGGATGCAGCATCCCGTTGGCATGGAGTTTAACCCCGAAACGGTGCGCAACGAAATGGTTAGCTTCGCCGACGTTGCCCTGCAAGGCATGGCCGTGACAAAGTTCTTCCACACCGTCAGCTCGGCATGGATGACGGGAGCCGTCTTCGTGATAGGCGTTTGCTGCTGGTATTTGCTGCGAGGCCGCAACGTGCAGATGGCTAAGCGCTCCCTCCACATAGCAGCCGTTGTAGGCATTCTCTCCACCTTCATCGTCATGGCAACGGGCGACCGCAGCGGCATTGAGATTGCTAAGCATCAGCCCATGAAGTTGGCAGCCGCCGAAGGCCTTGAAGACGGACAGAAGCAAGCACCCTTCAGCATCGTGCCTGGCGTGGAGGTGCCTGGCGTGCTCTCTATACTTGCCACCCACGACCTCGACGGCTACGTGGCAGGCATCAACGACCTCAAGCGCGAGGGTGAGCAAAAGATGGTGCGCGGCAAGCAAGCCCTTGAGGACTTCCGCCTCTATCGTCAGGCGCTGGGGAAAGACAGCGTGGCCGCACAGCAGCATGCCGAAAACTTGAAGAAGAACGTTGCCTACT
Organism: uncultured Prevotellaceae bacterium; assembly: GCA_900317635.1. GTDB lineage: Bacteria > Bacteroidota > Bacteroidia > Bacteroidales > Bacteroidaceae > Alloprevotella. Next base: position 65,330 of record ONHN01000007.1, read on the forward strand.
TCGGCTACGGCCACATCGAGAAGGCCGACGACCTCGTGCCCCCCGTCCCCATGGTCTATTGGGCCTTCCGCCTCATGGTGGGGCTGGGTAGCGCCCTGCTGCTGGTGATGCTCCTCTTCCTCTGGTTCGACTTCCGCAAGAAGGAGAAGTATCCTAAGTGGCTCCTCCACGTGGGCCTTTGGAGCATTCCCGCCGTTTACGTTGCCAGCCAAGCAGGTTGGGTGGTGGCCGAAGTGGGGCGTCAACCGTGGATTATCCAGGACCTCATGCCCGTAGGCGTAGCCATTTCCGAACTGCCCTCGGCCAACGTCGTGGTCACGTTCTTCCTCTTCCTCATCATCTTCACAGCGCTGCTCGTAGCCGAAATCAAGATTATGTGCAACGCTATTAAGTCGCACGAGGCAAAGTAAACGCCACTTAATCAGATATAAACGGCGCACTTCCGAACGTACGGAGGTGCGCCGTTTCTTTGCCCACGCACTCGCGCTCAGCCCCCCGTGCTCCTTCCAAAGCCTGTCTTGCTATTTAGTGAGACCGAAACAAGAGGCAGAGAAGGGCAGCCCAGCCCTCTCTTCCTTGTTTCGAAATTAATGTAAACCCTATTTATGACTAACGTAAAGTCGAGTCAACGTGAAATAAAATTAAGTTTAATCTGGGGTCAACCCT
>ONHN01000044.1 GCA_900317635.1 uncultured Prevotellaceae bacterium
GTAAAGTCGAGTCAACGTGAAATAAAATTAAGTTTAATCTGGGGTCAACCCTTATTGTGAGTAAGACCACAAGTAGTCAACTAAAATCGTTAAACTACAAGGTATAAATTTCTACACCCCATCAGAAGTATAACGCCATCTCGGTGGAGGATTTTCTCCCACCCGACGGAGGATTTTCTCCCACCCGACGGAGAATTTTTTCCCTCCCGACGGAGAATTTGCTCCAAAAGGCGGGAGGAAGTTCTCCGAAGGGACGGCGGAAGTTCGCCGATGGGTTGGAGGAAGTTCTCCGAAGGGACGGCGGAAGTTCTCCGAAGGGACGGCGAAAGTTCTCCGAAGGGACGCAGGCGGCATTAACTGGGTACGCAGTTAGCCTGCGCATCCGGTCAGAAAAGCGGTTTTCTACCCATCGCGCGGAGTAAATACACCTAAAAGGGTATTGGGCAGGGAGGCAGAAGGCCGTACCTTTGCACCCGAAAACAAACAGAAGGCCGCCACTGTAGAAGGCGGCAGTTTCTCAAAAGTTAAATTGTTATGTTCCCCAAAGGCCGCCTCCGCGAGGATCCGGCCTTTATTTGTGCTGGCGGGCTTGATTGCATTTTTCAGAAAAATCGTTATCTTTGCAGCGTTTCATTCTCTCCCTATCCTCCTATGGACGACCTTATCCGCCTACTACGCTCATCGGGCTGCTCGCTCGTCCTTCGCGATGCGCAGGGCCACACCACGACCCATTCCCAGCGTGGTGTGCGCGACCTGCTGGCACTTCTCGATGCGCCCTCGAAGCGTCTGCACGGAGCCGATGTGGCCGACAAGGTAGTGGGCCGTGCGGCAGCCGCCTTGATGGTGGAAGGTGGCGTTAGGCGGGTGTGGGCGGAGGTACTGAGCCGTCAAGCACTGCCGTTTTTCGAGCAGGCTGGCATTTCGTATGATGCAGCCAGCATCGTGGAGGGCATCGTGCGCCGCACAGACGACCAAAGCTGTCCACTTGAAGAGATAACGGCACCAGCGCGAACGCCCGCTGAGGCCGAAACCTTGCTGCGCCGGCATATTGAGGCCATGCGTAAAATAAAGCAAACACAATGATATGGCTACTACTTTTTATCCTCTACAGCTCCGTGGCACACAAGCCCTGCTCGCGGCAGTGGGTTGCGTGGTGGGTGGGTTGATCCTTCCCCAGTTGTGCCACCTTATTCCGCAAGGCGGGTTGATGTTGCTGCCCATCTACTTCTTTACGCTCTTTGCTTCCTATAAATACGGACTTCAAACGGGATTGCTGACGGCTGTGCTGACCCCCGTTTGCAACTCTTTGCTCTTCGGTATGCCTCACGGGGGCGTGCTGCTGCCCATTTTAATCAAGTCGGTTTTGCTGGCCGTTGTGGCTGCTGGCGTTGCTCGCAAGTTTCGCACGGTCAACATCTGGTTGCTTCTTGGCGTTGTGTTGACCTATCAGGTGGGCGGCTCGCTTGTTGAGGCAGCCCTCACCCACTCTCTCGCCATCGGTTTCCAAGACTTCCGCATCGGCATGCCAGGCATGGTGCTGCAGGTGGTGGGCGGCTACGCGCTGATGAGGCGAAACATTAAACAATAAACATTAAACAATAAACATTAAGGCTACGCCAACGAGGGAGTGCAGGCGAGATGCCTACGTACCCGGTTAAAGGCTACGCCGACAAACTCTCGCAGGCATTCCCACGCCCTACAATAGAAACCCACCTCCCGCCCCCCCCTGTTTGAAGAGGTTCGGTGTGGGGCTTAATCTTTAAACCTATGTTCGGACTTAGACTTCCTGAAATCATCATCATTGCGCTCGTGGTGCTCCTGCTTTTCGGCGGGAAGAAAATACCTGAGATGATGAAAGGCCTTGGCCGAGGTGTCAAGAGCTTCAAAGACGGCCTGAAAGAAGACGTGAAAGAAGACGCGCCTTCTGAGACGAAGGCCAATACAGACGAAACAGGTAAGGACGCACCGCAGGCATGACTTTTTGGGACCACCTCGACGAGTTGCGCAGCGTCATCATCCGCGCCTTGCTGGTTGTGACGGTGTTTGCCGTGGCAGCTTTCTGCATGAAAGACGCCTTGTTTTCGTTGCTGCTGGCCCCCACCCACGCCGACTTCATCACTTACCGCCTCATCGGGGCCGACGAGGAGTTTCGACTGACGCTGGTCAACACGGGGCTGACGGAACAATTCGTTGTTCACGTCCGCACCGCGTTCTATGCTGGCCTGCTCTGCGCCTCGCCCTACGTGCTCTACCTCTTTGCGCGCTTCGTGGCCCCTGGACTATACGAACGCGAACGCGCTGTAGGGGTGCGCCTTGTTGGCGGTGCCTACTTAATGTTCCTCGTGGGCACCGTGGTGAACTACCTGCTCGTCTTTCCTCTGACTGTGCGTTTCCTTGGTAGCTATCAGGTCAGCGAGGAGGTGGGGAGCATACTCACCCTGCAATCCTACATCGACACGCTGCTGGGACTGGGGTTGGTGATGGGCTTGGTGTTTGAACTGCCCGTCATGTGTTGGATGCTTTCGCGCTTTGGCCTACTCAGCAAAGGCATGATGCGTCGCTATAGGCGCCATGCCTTCGTAGGCATCCTCATCGCAGCAGCCGTCATCACGCCTACGGGCGATCCCTTCTCGCTCCTTGCTGTCACACTTCCCATCTATTTGCTCTACGAACTCAGCATGCTGCTCGTTTCTAACAAAAACACATAACGTCTCCCCCATTATACCACTATGCTTAAACGAATCAGACAAGTTCTTGGTTTCACGTTCTTCGCCTGCATCACCTTGCTGCTGCTCGACGTCTCGGGCCTACTGCACCACTATTTTGGCTGGACGGCGAAGGTTCAATTCTTGCCCGCTCTGCTGGCAGCCAATGTCGTTGTTGTGGCCGTACTCATCGTGCTAACCCTTATTTTCGGTCGCATCTATTGCTCCGTTGTTTGTCCGTTGGGCATCCTTCAGGATTTGTTTGCGCGCCTCGGCCTGCGCCGTAAGCGCACGCGCTATTCCCATTCGCGAGCACTCCACTGGCTACGCCTATCGGTGCTGGTAGCGTTCACGGCACTGGGCGTTTTGGGTTTCATGGGCATTGCCAGCCTGATAGCCCCCTACAGCACGTATGGGCGCATCGTGACCCACCTTTTCCAACCACTTTGGACGGGCGGCAACAACCTATTGGCTGCTGGCGCAGAAGCCGTTGATAGCTATGCCGTTTCGAGTGCCGAATGGGTATTCTACGGGTGGGTGCCCCTGCTACTTACCGCTGCTACGCTGGTGGTCATCGGCGTGCTGGCGTATCGCAATGGGCGCACGTGGTGCAACACGATTTGTCCCGTGGGCACCGTGCTGGGCTACCTCTCGCGGTTCTCGTTGCTGAAAATCCGCATCAACGAAGACAAATGTATCTCGTGCGGCCGCTGTGCTAAAGGCTGTAAAAGTGCTTGCATCGATGCCAAGAACCACCAGATTGACGCTACGCGTTGCGTGGTGTGCGGCAACTGCATAGGCCTTTGCAGTAAGGGTGCTTTGTCATACCAACCCTCGTGGGAAAAAAGCAATAAAGAAGATGCCGAGCACCCCCAGCAACCTATAGATGGCGAAAAGCGCGCTTTCCTCGTGGGCACCGCCCTCTTGGCAGGCTCGGCCTTGGCACAAAAGCAAAAGAAGGTTGATGGCGGCCTGGCCGAAATAGAAGATAAGGTAGCGCCCGAACGCCACACACCACTGACGCCCCCAGGCTCGCTCTCGGCTCGCAATATGGCGCAACACTGCACGACGTGCCAACTTTGCGTTTCGGAATGTCCGAACAAAGTGCTACGTCCATCCACAGACTTCAGCACACTGATGCAGCCCACGATGAGCTACGAGCACGGCTACTGCCGCCCAGAGTGTACACGCTGCTCCGACGTTTGTCCGACGGGGGCCATTCGCCCGATTGTGGCCGCGCAGAAATCGGCCATACAGATAGGCCATGCCGTGTGGGTGCGACAGAATTGCATCCCGCTGACCGACGGTGTCTCTTGCGGAAATTGTGCCACGCACTGCCCGACAGGTGCCATCACCATGATACCCTTTAAGGCCGACGACGAACAATCGCCCAAAGTGCCTGCCGTCAACACAGCCCTTTGCATAGGCTGCGGAGCGTGCGAGAACCTTTGTCCCGCCCGTCCACTATCGGCTATCTACGTAGAAGGTCATGAAGTGCACCGCGAATTGTAACCATAAACCACGCTATTCATCATTATGTCAAAGCATATTGAACGCCGAGAATTTCTGAAGCGGTTTGGCCTTGGAGCCGCCGCTACTGCCGCCATCGTCACAGGCTGCCAATCGAAAGGTGAAGCGCCTGGGGCAAAAGAATATAGTCAGCAGCAAGAGCCGCCCAAAGGCAAGATGACGTATCGCACCAACCCAACGACGGGCGACAAGGTGTCGTTGTTGGGATATGGCATGATGCGCCTGCCAACCACCGACGGCGGTTCGGCTCGAGGCAGCGAAGCCCCTATCGACCAAGAGACCGTCAACCGCTTAGTGGATTACGCCATAGAGCACGGTGTGAACTATTTCGACACATCGCCCGCCTACTGCCGAGGCGAGAGCGAACACGCCACGGGCATCGCCTTGGCGCGCCATCCGCGTAAGTCGTACTACATCGCTACGAAGCTTTCGAACTTCAACGAAAGCACGTGGGGACGGAAAGAGAGCATCGAAATGTTTGAAAACTCCTTGCGAGAGCTTCAAACCGACTACATAGACTACTACCTGTTGCACGGCTGCGGCATGGGGGGCATGGAGGCCTACAAAGGCCGCTACGAAGACAACGGCATGCTGGACTATTGCATCGAGCAACGTCGCAAGGGGCGCATACGCAACCTGGGATTCTCATACCACGGCGACATTGCCGTGTTCGACTACCTGCTTTCGCGCCACGACGAAGTGCACTGGGACTTCGTGCAGATAGAGCTCAACTACCTCGACTGGGACTATGCCAACGAAATAAATGAGCGCAACACCGATGCGCGTTACCTATACGCCGAACTGCAACGTCGGGGCATTCCTGCCGTCATCATGGAACCCCTGCTGGGTGGCCGCTTGGCCAGCGTGCCGCAGTTCCTCGTTGAGCGCATGAAACAGCGCGATGCTGATGCCAGTACGGCCTCGTGGGCCTTCCGCTATGCTGGCACACCCAGCGACGTGCTGACCGTGCTTAGCGGCATGACCTACATGGAGCACCTCCGCGACAACCTCCTCTCCTACTGCCCGCTGCGACCCTTGTCGAAGGAAGACGAGGATTTCCTCTACGACATTGCTCGTCAAATTGTCAACGTAGAACTCATTCCTTGCAACGACTGCAAATACTGCATGCCGTGTCCGTATGGTGTTGACATACCAGGCATCTTTGTTCACTATAATAAGATGAAAAACCAGGGGCGTTTGCCGTTAGATGCTCAGAGTCCTGACTATGCTCGCCTTCGCCGCGAATACCTTGTGGGCCAAGACCGTAGCGTTCCGCGCCTTAGGCAGGCAGCCCACTGCATCAGCTGCGGCACGTGCAAACCGCATTGCCCGCAAAACATCAACATCCCCGACGAGCTTCACAAGATAGACCGCTTTGCCGAGAATTTACGCCAATCAATGGAAGGGTGAAAAGAGTTGGTTAAAGAAAAGAAACAAGCCTAAGGAAATACGCTCATATCCTTAGGCTTGCTTCTTTATTATCAGCTGCTTTATGCGGTCTTAGCCGTTGCTGCCACCTTCTTTTTAGCTGCCGGCTTCTTGGCCGCCGTGGTGGTCTTCTTGGCTGCTGTGGCCTTTTTAGCGGCAGGCTTTTTGGCCGTAGTGGAGGTCTTCTTCGCTGCCACTTTCTTTTTGGCAACCTCTTTCTTTTGCTCTTCGTCGGCCTCTTGTTGCAAGAAAGCTTCGAGCGAACCCGTCATAGAGGGGTTGTCGGCCGTGGGGGCACTGAGGTCTATGCGCAGGCCAGCGGCTTCAAGGGCTTGCGCCGTGGCCGAGCCCCAGCAACCGATGCGCAGACGCCCTTGCTTGAAGTCGGGATAATTCTTCAGCAGGCTCTCTACGCCACTGGGCGTGAAGAGGATAATCATGCTGTAGCTGCGTAGGCTCTTGGGCATCTCGTTGCTGACGGTGCGATACATGATGCACTCGCGAAACTTGATTTTCTTCTGCGTCAGAAGCGTGGAAACTTCGTCGCTATGCACATCGCTCTGCGGGACGAGGTATTTCTCTTGCTTGTGCTTGCACATCACGGCCAGCAAATCGGGCATCTTGCCCGTTGTGCCGAAAAACACCTTGCGCTTGCGATACTGCACGTATTTCTGGATGTAGAGCGAGACGGTTTCGGAAATGGCGAAGTACTTCATCGTCTCGGGCACCTGCACGCGCAGTTCACGACAAAGCGTGAAGAAATGGTCGATGGCATGGCGCGAGGTGAAGACAATCGCAGAATAGTCGAGAATGGTTACGCGCTGCTTGCGAAACTCGCTGGCGGTAAGGCCTTCTACGCGGATGAAGGGATGGAAATCGAGCGTCACGCCGAACTTCTCTGCTATCGCAAAATAGGGCGACTTCGGATTAGTGGGTTCGGGCTGCGAAACAAGTATTTTCTTTATCATACCTACTTATACAGAAAAGCGGAAAGCTTACGCTGCAACGAAAATCTGGGGAGGGGTATTTCTTAGGAGTTGACAAGCGACGTTTCTTTCCTCTTTCTATTCTGTTATGATGATTTGGCTATAGTTTAGTATTGTGGCTAAGATGCCCACGAGCAGGAGCCACGGGGCTACTTCTAGCGTGCAAAAGTACACAATTTTGTGAACAAAGAATAACTTAGTACGCGAAAAAACAAGAATTTCGCTTACTAAGAGCCAAAAGAGCACCACCAACAAGCAACTTCCACCGATATAGCAGGCCGTGAGAATGGGCAGCCGGAGCGTGATGGTCAGCGTGGTTAAAGCAAAGAGCGGCACGCTGACAAGGAGTAGGAACAGAGCGCGGCGCACGCGTAAGGCTAAGACCACTTCGCGATGGAAAAAGACGTTATCGACAAACCTGCACAGCCCTTCTTTCAGCATCGCCGCGAGGCCAATGCCCACTGCGGCGAGCAGCGGAAAGACATAGGTGGATAGTGCGAGGGGGAGGTGCCCGTGGGTACTATATATATATATTGTATAGAGGACGGCAGCGGGCAGGCTGAAGCATAGGAGTAGGAGGGCGAAGCTGCTAAAGTGGGGTTCCTCGGAGGCGTCGGGAGATAAGCTGGAAGAGCGGAAATAGGAGGACAGGAGCGGTGTGTTGCGCAGTAGGACCCACACCATGCAACACAGCGAGAGCAGCAGGCTACCCACGATGAGGTCGTCCGAAACAGCCTCGTAGGGAATAGGCTTAGCGACTATCCCCTGGCGCATGTCGGCAATGGCGGGGAAGGCCGCCGTGTCGCGCAGCAGGCTGTCGGTGCGCTCGGGCAAAGACTGCAACGCCGCCGTTTCCTGACGCATCAGAGGTAGATGCGACAAGCTGTCGGAAAGGGCACGGATGCTATCGGGCAAAGGCATGGATGAAGAAGATAGTTTAAGTTGACGAGTGACAAGTAACAAGTTGGGCTACGCCAATAAATAAGCGCAGTTGAAAACTTGTCACTTGTCACTTGTCACTGAATTGTTGCTCGTCAACTTCTATAGCAATGCTTTGCGAATGGGTTCTACGTAATCCAGCTTTTCCCACGTGAAGAGTTCCACTTCCATTTGCTTGGGCTCGCGGCCTGGGCAGGTGAAGGTTTTTGTTTTGCGGCGGGGTTGATGGCCCATGTGTCCGTAGCGGGCGGTTTCTTCATAGATGGGCTTACGCAGGCCGAGGCGCTGCTCGATGGCGTAGGGGCGGAGGTCGAAGAGGGTGCGAATGCGCTCGGCTATCTCGGCATCGGAGAAGGCGGTGTGGTTCGTTCCGTAGGTGTTGACGTAGATGCTGACAGGCTCGGCCACGCCGATGGCATAGGAGAGTTGTACGAGCATTTCGTCGCTAACGCCCGCAGCCACCATGTTCTTGGCAATGTGGCGGGCGGCGTAGGCGGCACTGCGGTCCACCTTCGAAGGGTCTTTACCCGAGAAGGCACCGCCTCCGTGCGCTCCCCGACCACCATAGGTATCGACGATGATTTTACGTCCCGTCAGTCCCGTGTCGCCGTGAGGTCCACCAATGACGAACTTACCTGTGGGGTTGACGTAGTAGTTTATTTTGCTTGTCTCGAAAAGGTGCTTTACCTCGGGCTTCGTCACGCGCTCGCTGATGGTGCGGGGAATGAGGATGTTGATGACATCGTGGCGTATCTGCTCCAGCATCTGCTCGTCGGCATCCTCTTGGCTACCCGCTTGGGCGGCGGTGATAAACTCGTCGTGCTGCGTGCTGATGACGATGGTGTCAATAGCCTCGGCGCGTCCGTCGTCGCTGTAGCGCACAGTCACTTGACTCTTTGCGTCAGGGCGGAGGTAGGTCATTTGCTGACCCTCCTTGCGAATGCGCGCGAGCGTGATCATCAGGTCGTGAGCCAGGCTGATGGGCAGGGGCATGAGCGTGTCGGTCTCGTTGCAGGCGTAACCGAACATCATGCCTTGGTCGCCAGCACCTTGTGCTTCGCGCTCCTTACGGTCCACGCCACGGTTGATGTCGTCGCTCTGCTCGTGGATAGCCGAGAGGATGCCGCAGCTGTCGGCGTCGAACTGATAGTCGCTCTTGGTGTAGCCTATGCGGCGAATGGTGTTGCGGGCAATGCTTTGCAGGTCGGCCCAGGCTTCGCTACGCACTTCGCCAGCCACGACTACTTGTCCCGTCGTGACGAGCGTTTCGCATGCCACTTTCGAACCCTCGTCGTAGGCCAAGAGGTTGTCGAGGATGGCATCGCTTATTTGGTCGGCCACTTTGTCGGGATGGCCTTCCGAAACAGATTCGGAGGTAAAAAGATAGGACATATCGGTTGGGTTTTTAGGTTGTCGGAGGAGGGAGCTGAGGAGTCGCTGAGGCTTCGATGTTAGCCAAACTTGTCACTCGTCAACTTCCATACATAAATTTAGCGCCCATCGCAGCAGGTGTATGTGCGTGGCGCTTCGGCGGTACGTGCTGGCTTGTCGGGTGCCAGCGTTTTAGCATTGTTTTAAGGAGGTTGCAAGCAGCCAAATCTATCCTCCAGCGTTGTTTTGCGGTGCAAAGATAATGCTATCGGTACGTACTGACAAGTGTTTCGTCTGAAAAACCCTGCTGGTGTATATGACCTCTCACGGCTTGACGCAATGCGTTTTCACCTCTTGCGCGCCCTTTTTCTGCCCTATATAAGTAGCAAAACGCGCCCTTTGCGAAGAAATTTTGAAACTTTTTGAAACTTTTCTTCAATTTTTCTTGCATAAAGCGAAAGAAAGCCTTACTTTTGCACCGTGTTTTTCATAGTATTAGATTTAAGGTTAACAAGGTTGGGCTACAGCGGTAGCCCATTTTTTTGCCTTATAGCCTACGAAATAGCCCGAAGCATACAGGGCTACTGGAGTTTCCTAAAAACAAGAAAAACAGCTTAACCCTATAAGCCACGGACGAAAATTCTCATAATTCGCAAAGGTTTTGTTAACTTTGCGCCCACAACAAACAAAACCATCACACTATTTTTCTTATGCAATTTCTTAAAAAATGGGGAGCGGACGTGTGTGCCGTGCTCCTTTTCCTCTTGATTTCTACCCTCTACTTCTTGCAGCCCATCAGTCAGGGGCTCACCTTGGGCGGCCACGACAGCGTGGCGGCCGTTGGTCAGGGGCGCGAACAGCAGGCTTTCTACGCGCAGACGGGCGAACGCTCGCGCTGGACCAACACGCTTTTTGGCGGTATGCCCACGTGGCAGACGGCGCCAGCCTACGACAGCACGAAGACGCTGCAAGTGGTCCAGAAGGTCTATCAGCTCGGAACGACGGGTGCGGTCTGCTACGTCTTCTTGTTCCTGCTGGGCTTCTACGTCCTGTTGCGGGCGTTCAACTTCCGTCCGTGGTTGGCGGCGTTGGGGGCTGTGTTGTGGGCCTTTTCGTCGTACTTCTTCATCATCATTGCGGCGGGCCACATCTGGAAAGTGATGGCACTGACGTTCATCCCGCCCACGATAGCTGGCCTCGTGCTTTGCTATCGCGGCAAGTTGCTGTGGGGCGGGGCGGTGACGGCCTTGTTCACGGCTTTGCAGGTGTTGGCCAACCACGTGCAGATGTCCTACTACTTCCTTTTCCTGATGGTGTTCATCGCCATTGCTTACGGCGTGGAAGCCGTGCGCGAAGGCAAGCTCGGCGCGTGGGCTAAGGCCACGGCGGTGGGCCTATTGGCTGGCACAATAGGTTTAGCTGCCAACACTTCGAACCTATATCACACATACGAGTACAGCAAACAGTCGATGCGCGGTCCAGCCGAGCTAACGCCGCGACCCACGGAGGCAGCACAAGCCACCGATGGCGGCCTTGAACGCGACTACATCACACAGTGGAGCTACGGCATTGGCGAGACGATGACGCTCCTCGTGCCCGACTTCTGCGGCGGCGGTAGCGGCATCATCACCGAGCAGGAAGGCCTCGACGAACTGCCTGGCTACGACGAAACGCTGATGTATGCCAGCCAAGCGCAACAAGCCATCGCGCGCAGCGGCTCGGATGCCGTACCGCCAGGAGTCAACCAGTACTGGGGCGACCAGCCCTTCACGGTTGGACCCGTTTACGTGGGTGCCCTTGTGTGCCTGCTGTTCTTCTTCGGCTTAGGCTTCGTGCGGGGGCCGCTGAAGTGGGCCTTGGCCGCAGGCACAGTGCTCTCGTTGCTCTTTGCGTGGGGCCACAACGATGCGTGGTTCACCAACTGGTGTATCGACCATCTGCCGATGTACAACAAGTTTCGCACGCCCAGTAGCGCGCTCGTCGTGGCAGAGTTCACGATGCCCCTGCTGGCCGTTCTGGCTTTGGCCGAAATTATGCGCCGTCCGCACGACGTCTTCGGTACGCGGCGCGGTCAGATAGCCTCCGCCTGCAGCCTTGCGCTAAGTGCTGGCGTATGCCTCGTGCTGTGGCTGTCGCCGTCCGCCGCTGGCGACTGCATTTCTGAGGCCGACCAGCAAACCCTCGCGGCCTTAGCTCCCATGCTGGGCGAAGGCGGTGCCTCGGCCTATCGAGCCGCCATCAGCGAGCTGCACCACGCCGTGCTTTCGGCCAGTGCCTTACGCTCGCTCATCTTCATTCTCTTAGGTGCTGCGGCTATATACCTATATATATATAAGCGCAAAGAAGAAAGCACGATGGGCGGCCTCGCTCTCTGCGCCGCATTGGCCGTGCTGTGTCTGGTGGACCTCTGGACGGTGGACCGCCGCTACCTCAACACCGACAGCTTCACCGACCCCGTGGCCATGATGAGCCCCGAGCCTACGGCGGCCGACAGGGTGGTGCTACAGGATAAGAGCGACTATCGCGTGCTGAACATGGCCGAGGGCAATCCCTTCAACGAAACCAGCAACCACACGGCCTACTTCCACCAAAACGTGGGCGGCTACAACGCGGCGAAGCTCCACCGCATTCAGGACCTCATCGACCGCCAACTCAACGATGAGATACCAGCCTTCCTCGGTGCTATCAACGAGACGGAAGGCGACATGGCCCGTGTGCCAGGCGACAGCTTGGCTCCCGTGCTGAACATGCTCAACGCAAAATACATTCTCTTCGGACGAAATGCCAACCAAGTGGTTGAGAACACTTACGCCAACGGCAACGGCTGGTTCGTCCGCGACCTTCGCTTTGTGAAGAATGCCGACGAAGAGATGGCTGCACTCAAGGGGCTCGACACGAAGCATGCGGCCGTGGCCGACGCCAAGTTCCGCACCATGCTGGAAGGCACGCCCCTCGACAGCGGCCGTGTCAGCCTGACCAAGCGCACGGCCAACGAAGTGCACTACACGCTCGAGACACCGCGCGGCGGACTGGCCGTACTGAGCGAGATATACTATCCAGGCTGGACGGCTACGCTCGACGGAAAACCCGTTGAAGTGGGCCGCGTCAACTACATCCTGCGCGCCGTGAAGGTACCCGCTGGAAAGCACGAGCTCCGCATGGAGTATCGCCCCGCCAGCGTGAAGACGACGGAGACCATTGCCTACGCCGCCATCGCCATCATCCTGTTGGCCTTCGCCGCAGCCCTCCTGCTTCAGTTTAGGAAGAAGAAAGAGAAACAAAGGTAACGACTAATACATTAAACATTAGCCACAAAAAGGACACAAAAGACCCACTAAACACACAAAAGAGCCTTTGTGTCCTTTGTGGGCTTTTAAGCCTTCATCAGTCAAAAAAAGAGATAACCTATGCGACTTAACGGACGACGCGAAAGCAACAATGTGGAAGACCGTCGCGGCATGCGCGGCGGCACAAAAGCGGGCATCGGACTGGGCGGCATCGTCATCGCCCTCCTCATGGCCTGGCTCTCGGGCGGCGACCTCACCAGCGTCCTGCAAAACGTGGTGGAGCAAACGGCCACGCCAGCCGCCACGCAGCAGCAGGGCGAATACAAGCCCACAGCCGAAGAACAGAAGCTCGAGAAGTTCTCGAAACAAATCCTGGCCGGCACGGAAGACGTTTGGACCGAACTCTTCCAGCAGAAAGGCTGGCAGTACGAAGCACCTACGCTGGTTTTCTTCACTGATGCGGTGCAGTCGGCCTGCGGCAGTGCCACCTCGCAGGTGGGACCTTTCTACTGCTCGGGCGACCAAAAGCTCTACATCGACCTCTCCTTCTTCCAGCAGATGGACCAGCAAATGAAGGCGGGCGGCGACTTGGCATACGCCTACGTCATTGCGCACGAAGTGGGCCACCACATCGAGTATTCCACGGGCCTACTCTCGAAGGTGCACCAGCAGATGAGCCGCGCGGGTAAGACGGAGGCCAACCAGCTTAGCGTGCGCCTGGAGCTCCTGGCCGACTACTACGCCGGCGTATGGGCCCACTACGACAAGAAGAACTACAACTCCATCGACGAGCGCGACATAGAGGATGCCATCAACTGCGCGCAGAAGATTGGCGACGACTACCTGCAGAAGCAAGCGCGCGGCTACGCCCAGCCCGAAACCTTCAACCACGGCACCAGTGCCCAGCGCGCCCGCTGGTTCAAGCGCGGCCTCGATAGCGGACGCTTCGACGAAGCCCCCACCTTCCGGGGGCGCTACGAAGACCTCTGACCATACAGGTCGCAGGCGTCTTTTTTTCGCCCAGCGCCTTGCACGTTCCAAGGGAAAACTTTACCTCGGCGGCTTCCCCGTGGAGAGAAAAGGGCTTGAACTTAACATCCACTCTTCATCAAACTTTACGCCTTATGAAAACAAGATTACTTACTACGCTCTTCGCCGTCCTTCTGGCCCTCACTTCGTGGGCTAACGGCATGAAGATTAACGGCATTTATTATCTGCTTGACAACAGCACTAAGACTGCCAGCGTAACATATACGGGTAATAAATTCAACGGCGACGATGAAACACCGAACCCTAATTCTATAGCCTACAAAGGTAGCATCACCATCCCTTCCTCCGTCTCCTACCATGGCACGACCTATTCCGTCACCAGCATCGGGATTGATGCGTTCGCTGACTGCAGTGGCCTGACGAACATCACCATCCCCTATTCCGTCACCAGCATCGGAGAGGGTGTGTTCTCTCGCTGCACCAGCCTGACGAGCGTCACCATTCCCAATTCCGTCACTACCATCGAGGGCAGTGCGTTCCTTCTCTGTTGGAGCCTAACGAGCATCACCATCCCCTCCTCCGTCACCAGCATCGGAGATGAGGCGTTCTCGGCCTGCACCGGCCTAACGAGCATCAAGGTAGCAGCTGGCAATACGAAGTACGATTCCCGCGATAACTGCAATGCTATCATTGAAACTGCGAGCAATACGCTCATTGCAGGTTGTATGAATTCCACCATCCCCAATTCCGTCACCAGCATCGGGAAGGGGGCGTTCAATGGCTGCGAAGGCCTGACGAGCATCACCATCCCCAATTCCGTCACCAGCATCGGGGAATATGCGTTCTCTGGCTGCAGCGGCCTGACGA
>ONHN01000008.1:0-2548 GCA_900317635.1 uncultured Prevotellaceae bacterium
TTTCTACAGCACCAAAATTTTGATAAAGAACTGCAGCCTGCAATTTGAGCTATTGACTACCTACCACTCAAAAATAGCCTGCAAAATGAGCTATACGCCAAATTTTTTCATAATGCTTGATAGATTATGGGGTAATAGAATTGTTATGTTCTCGGAGCTTGATAGGGGTTTCTGTGTATATTCGGGGGCAAAGTTAACAAATTTTTTGGCGTTTTCCAAATTTTTGTTGAAAAAAATGCGTATTTGGTGTGGGTATGTTGCGTTGTGTTGCGTTATATGTTGCGTTGACAACGCAACATATTCAACCATGGTGGATTAGACTTGCCACTTGTCACTCGTCACTTGGCGAGCTACTGTGCGAGTCTTAGTCCGACGTTGATAGCTTTTGTCTTGTCGTCGCCGCTATCGCGGAATGCTACGCGGCAGTTGCGTGGGTTGCAGTCCCAGGCACCTCCGCGCAGTACGTGTTTTGGTGCGCCTTGTATGCCTTGTGGGTTGGTGAGGATGGTGTCGGGGTATTCTCCGTATCCGTCGTTGCACCATTCCCATACGTTCCCGCTCATGTCGAAGAGTCCGAGCTCGTTGGGTTTCTTCATTCGTCCGATGTTGGTTTGCTGGTCGGCGTTTTCGGCGTACCATGCCACTTCGCCTATTTTGTCGCTTCCGGCGAACTTGGTGGGTTTGGCGAGTTTTCCGCCGCGTGCGGCGTACTCCCATTCAGCTTCGGTGGGCAGTCGGAACTTCTTGCCGCTCACTTCGTTGAGCTTTTGTATGAAGGTTTGCGCTTCGGCCCACGTCATACCAACGACGGGCATCATGTTGTGGGCTTCTTTGGTCTGTCCTTTGGCGATGGGGCAGGGGCATTCGCCTTCCATAATGGCTTTCCATTCGGCGACGGTGACTTCGTGGTTGCAGAGTTGGAAGTCGCCGACGGTGACTTCGTGGACGGGCTTCTCGTCGGGCCCGATGTCGGTGCCTTGCTCTTCGGTAGCACCCATCTTGAAGGTGCCTCCTTCAATCTTCACCATAGCCACGGTGATGCTGTCCACTTCGGCTGGTACGCGGTTTGAGCAGCTGATGACGTAGCGCGTGAGGAAGAAAGCGGCACCAGCCACGACGATGAACAGCACGACGGGCATGACCCAGCCGGGCATTCCGCCGCCCGCTTTGGGCTCTTGCGGCGTGGTGGCAGCGGGTTGGGGCGTGGGCTGAGGTTCGGGGACAGGCTGCGGTGTGGGCTGCGGTGTGGGCTGCGGTGCGGGTTGGGGTGCGGGTTGGGGTGCTTCGGCGGTTTCTTCTGGTTGGTCTTGCAGGTTGGCGTAGAGCGTTTCTTCTGGCTCTGCGGGAGCGGGAGTGGGGATTGGCATGCCCGTGTCGAGGCGCGTGCTTTCGTCTTCAGGCATAGGGGGGACGGGGGGGAGGTTGTTGTTGTCCATATTGAGAATTGTTATGTTATTGTTTTTGTTGGGGCAAAGCTACATATTTTCGTTTGGAAATGCAAAGGGAAGGGGCGGTTATTTTTGAGGGGAGAGCCGATGTCGCGATGGCATCGCGACATACTTAACTCGGGGGGAGGTTGAGGCGGCTGCGAAGGTCTTGGTGTATGCGATGGACGAGGGGGCAGGAGGTGAAGAGGGTGTGGCGTCGTAGCATTTCGGCTGCGGGTGTGACGCTGTGGCGGTAGGAGGCGAGCTCGTTTTGCTGTTGGGTTTCGTGGACGGCGAGTTGGCGTATTTCGCGTTCGCGGTCACGGCGCAGGGCATCGCATACGGATTGAAGCAGGGGGCCGACGATGCCGTCGAAGAGGTCGTGGCCTCGCATGTAGAGATAGGTTGTTTCGGGCGTGAGTCCGAGCGTTTGCAGTTTGCGGACGAAGGGTTTGTAGGTGCTTCGTCCTTCGGGGAAGCTGTGGTAGAGACGGTTGATGCGTTGGTTGATGCGTCGGCGCAGCTTTTCAAGGGTATTTTCGGGGTGGTAGAAGTCGAGTTTGTTGAGGGTGACGACTTGGAAGAAGTCGGTCATTGGGAAGGTTTTATGCCGTTTGTAGTAGTAGGCCCATGCGTTCCAGCAGAACAGTGGCCAGACGATGCGGCTGTATTGTGCGATGAAGGCTCGGAAGTCGAAGATTCGCCGGTCGTTGAGCGTTGCCATGACGCAGACGCTGTGTAGGGCTGGCGCGTAGCATTGCAGGTTTTCGATGGCGTAGGCGTAGGTGTGGAAGACGTAGGGATTAGAGAGCATGTCGCGCGACTCTTCGGTGGCTCCTTGCTGTATGTAGTCGTAGTCGGCATCGACGCATGCAATCATCGAGGGACCCAGCTCGTTGCTCATGGCGCATCGTTTGCCTTTTTGAAGGTTGGTGCGCGAGGGTAGCATCACCTCAAAGCGCAGTTCGGACGTTTCGAGCGGGCGCAGCAGTGCTGACCAGAAGAAGACATCGTCGAAGCTTTCTACGTAGGCCACGATGGTGCGCGGCTCGCGGCGGCTGCGCAGGCGGTTCATGGCTTCTATGTAGTCGGAGTTGAGGTTTTGGGAGAGGCGTTTCATG
>ONHN01000008.1:2582-65595 GCA_900317635.1 uncultured Prevotellaceae bacterium
CGGGCGAGGCGCCTGCGCTCCCAGGGGGGGGCTACGCCTGCGATGTTTGCGGGCGAGGCGCCCGCGCTCCCAGGGGGGCTACGCCTGCGATGGTTGCGGGCGAGGCGCCCGCGCTCCCAGGGGGGCTACGCCTGCGATTAGCGCGGTTGCAACTCGTCACTTGTCACTCGTCACTTGTCTCTTGTCACTCGTCGGTTTCCATCGTGATGTCCGAGACTTCGGTGACGCAGTCTTGCCAGCCGTCCATGATGAGGGCAGGGCTGTGGGTGGTGAGAATGATTTGTGCGTTGGGATTGAGTTCGCGGACGATGCTGACGAGTCGTTGCTGCCATTCGAAGTGGAGGCTGGCTTCTGGTTCGTCCATAAAGAGGACGTAGGGCTGACGGTCTTGCGTCAGTGCGGTGAGGAGTATGAGCAAGAGTTGTTTTTCGCCGCTTGATAGTAGGTATGGTGAGAGCGGTTCGTCGTATTGGATGAAGCGCAGTTCGCCACTATCGCGGTCAATCTTCTTCCCTGTTTGCGCAAAGAGTTCGTCCACGATGTCGAGGAATCGCGTTTTTGCATCCACAACTTGTTGCGCCTCTTGCTGGGCGTTGGGTTTTCCCGAGGTGAGTAGGGTAATCATTCGGTTGCCGATGCTGAGCTGATAGTCGAGGTATCGTCGGCCTATTTGGTAGAGTTGCCAGTCGAGTTCTGTGCGCAGGTTGAGGTTTGTGAGCTTGGCCATGCTGTCGGTTTGCAGGAAGGCTCGGTCGAAGCTGCGCAGGATATCGTAGCGTATGGCGTCGGCATTGGCCGGGGCGAAGTGCATCGTTACGCCGTGGCGCGTAGCACAGAGCAGCTCGCCTGAAGTGGGTGCTGTGCGCAGGTGGGCTGTGAGCTTGTTGAGAATGGTGCTTTTCCCCTCGCCGTTGCGTCCGGAAAGGATGTTGACGTCGGGGCGTAGTTGCCAGCGAATGTGCTTGCGGCCTTTCCAGAGGCTCTGGATTTCGATAGAGGCGATGTAGTTGGCGTATGTCATGGTTGTCGGGATAATGTCTATTGCGCTTCAAAGTTACGTCTTTTTGCTGTTATACGCGCTTAGGTTGGCGAAGAAAACGGCCTTTTTTGCGAAATTTCCGATAAATCGTATTATTTTTGCGCTTGCATCTTAAACCTTTAAGGCTTTATCTTGTCAAAAAGAGCGTTGACACGCAATATGCAAACACCCCTACACACACAATATTATTATATGTACGTATGAAGAAAAGTTTGTTTCTTCTTTTCTCTTTGTTTATGCTGTCTTTGACCTTGCCAGCCCAGGTTGTGATTACGGGCGACGTTGAGGACGGCGAGTTACGTCAGAAGATGGTTTACGCCACCGCCGCCATTTTGCAGAAAGACGGCCGTGTGGTGAAAGGAACGATGACCGACAGCATTGGGCGCTATCGGTTGGAGATGCCCACGACTGGCAACTATCGGGTTCGGCTGAGTTCCATTGGCTATAAGACGCAAATTCTTCCCGTCACGTTTGAAGAAGGGCAGGACACGGTGCGCTTGGCCACCGTGGTGCTTGAGCAAGATGCCAGCACGTTGGGCACCGCCGTTGTGACGGCCACCGCCGCGCGCGTGGAGCAGGTAGGCGATACGACGCAGTTCAGTGCCTCGGCCTATCGCACGCCCGAGGGGTCAACGCTCGAAGCCCTCGTCAAGCAACTGCCTGGCGTTGAGGTGAGCGATGACGGCACCATCAAGTGGAACGGCAAGACCGTGACGGAGTTCCTCGTCAACGGCAAGGACTTCTTTAAGGGCGACACGAAGGTGGCTATGAAGAACTTGTCGACGGACCTTGTCAGCAAGATAAAGGCCTACGACAAGAAGAGCGACTATACCGAGCAGACAGGTATAGAAGACGGCGAGGAAACCACGGTGCTCGACATTATGACGAAGCGCGAGTTGAACCAGTCGTGGGTGACGAACGTCGATGTGGCCTATGGTAATCACCATCGCTACAGTGGGCGTGTTTTCGCCACGCGCTTTACAGACCAAAGTCGCATCACCGTTTTCGGATCGGCCAACAACACGGGCGACCGTGGTTTTGGCGGTCCGCGCGGTTTCGGTGGGCAGTCGGGCTTGACGGCCTCGAAGATGGCTGGCCTTGACGGAACGTGGGACAACGGCAAGAAGAAGCGCGAGGGAGGCCGCTTCGAAATTGGTGGTTCGGCCAACTACAGCCATACCGGCAACGACCTTATCTCCCTTTCAAACTCCGAAACATTCCTTACGAGCGGTGCCTCCAAATCGTTCAGCAATGCTCGCAGCCAGAGCGGTAGCCATTCCACCTCGGTGCGTGCCAATATGCGTTTGCAGTGGAACCCCGACTCGCTGACGTTTATCAACCTTCGCCCGCAGTTTACGCATAGCGACAGCCACAACAGTGGCGACAGCTACACCGCCACCTTCAACGACGACCCTTACGCCCTTGACGGCGTGGTGGACCCCCTTGCGCAAGACAGCCTTGATGCGCTCAAGGCCATCACCGTGAACCGCAACCGCCGCGAGACGCTGGGCAACTCGGTGAGCAATTCGTTTGGTGTGAACCTGAACATTATCCGTCGTTTTGGCAGCAACGGTCGCAACCTGAGCTTGCGCGGACAATATAACTATACGCACAGCCACAGCAACGCCTACAGCATTTCCAACATTACGTATTATAATGGAACTTCTCCCAGCTTCTTGAACCAATATACCTACACGCCTTCAAAGAGCTGGAATGCTGGTGTTCGCTTAGGCTACGTAGAACCCTTAGGTAAGAACTGGTTTGCGGAATTACGCTACGACTACTCTTACCGCTACCAGGACAGCGACCGCTCGCTCTATGAGCTTGACAGCATCAAGACGGGCAGTTGGGGCGATCCCGCCAACTATCCGCCGATAGGCACGTTGCCAACGGAGGCCGACATCCTGCAAAGCGTTCGCGACGACTTCAACAGCCAGTACGCCACTTATCGCTACTCCAACAACAACGTGAACGTGGGTGTGCGCTATACGACGGAGGCAATACGCTTCAGTGCTGGCGTTTCGTTCAATCCGCAACACACGAAGATGGAGTATAACCGTCCGGGCCAGAGCATCGACACGATCATTACGCGCAACGTGTTCAACGTTTCGCCCGACCTCCGTTTCCGTTATCGCTTCTCGCGCACCGACCAGGTTGAGCTTCGCTATCGCGGCAGTGCGTCGCAGCCTTCGATGACGCAACTGCTCGACGTTGTTGACGACAGCGACCCGCTGAACATATCGATGGGTAACCCTGGGCTGAAACCGTCGTGGAACAACAGCCTGCGCGCAGAATATCGTGCCTACAACGCCGAGCGTCAGGCCGGAATGAATGCCAACCTCTCGTTCTCGTCAACCAGCAACAGCATTTCAACGCGCATTGTCTATGACGACGCGACGGGCGTTCGCTATTCACGTCCTGAGAACATCAGCGGCATTTGGAATGCCAACGGGCGCTTTATGTACAACTTTGGCTTTGGCCCTGAGAAACTCTTCACGCTGACCACGAATACCAGCCTCGGGTTCAGTCGCGACGTGGGCTACGTCAGTCGCACGGGTACGGCCGCCTTTACGCGCCAGCTGCTGCGTAGTTTTGCCAACCCCTACGCGCTGCGCTCTGAGCATAACTCCGATTATTACAGTGCTGTCTTCGACGCAGCCTCTACGCAGAAGAATGTGTCGAAGACGTGGAACGTTGGCGAGAGCCTGAACCTCAATTACCGTTCCACCTACTTCGACGTGGGCGTGCTCGGAACGCTGAACTTCCAGAGTGCCCGCAACAGCGTCAGCACAGCCAGCAACCTCGACACCTGGCACTTTTCCTACGGACTTTCGGGCAACGCTACGTTGCCTTGGGGCAGTACGTCGCTCTCTACCGACATCCGCATGAGTTCGCGTCGCGGTTATTCCAACTCGGCCATGAATACGAACGAAGTGTTGTGGAACGCGCAGGTATCGCAGAGTTTCCTTAAGGGTAACGCGCTGACCGTAAGCGTTCAGTTCTACGACATTCTGCACCAACAGAGCAACATCAGTCGCGTTATCAACGCGCAGTTGCGTCGCGACACGGAGACCAATGCTATCAACAGCTACTTTATGGTGCACGTCATCTATAAGCTGAACATCTTCGCAGGCAAGAGCAACATGAGTCGCGACGGCGACCGCGATGGTGAAGGCCCGCGTGGCGGACGCGACGGCGAGGGTCCGCGCGGCGGCATGGGTGGCCCTGGCGGTGGCATGGGTGGCCCTGGCGGTGGCATGGGCGGCCCTGGCGGTGGACGGTTTTGATGCAGTAGCAGTGTTGTTCTACCCCCCCCCAGAAACTCCTCATACATAAGAAACATGGATATATGATGCATCGCTTATACTCGTTCTTTGTAGCCCTCATAGTATGTCCGTCGGTCTTTGCCGACGGACTGCTTGATTGTGGGGTGTCGGAGTCGTTGGCGCAGTGGCGGCGGGCGCAGATTTCCGACGTGCGCTACGACCTTCATTTCCGCTTGCCAGCCAGTAAGGCTGAGGCCGTCACGGGAGTGTTGTTGCTGACGTTTCGAAAAGTGAACGCAGGCGACGTGGTGGTTGACTTCTGTGGGAAGATAGATAATAATGTATGTCGTGTTGATGGGAGGGCGGTTCGGTGTGACGTACGTAACGAGCACCTTGTTTTTGCCGACAGCCTGCTGCGTGTGGGTCAGGAACACACCCTTGTCCTCATGTTTACGTCGCAGGACGCGGCCCTCAATCGGCGCGACGGATACCTCTACACGCTCTTCGTGCCCGACCGCGCCCGCACGGCCTTTCCCTGTTTCGACCAGCCCGACCTGAAAGCACGCTACACCCTGACGCTGACATTGCCTGCCGACTGGGAAGCCCTTAGTACGGGGCGCGTGGCAGCAAGTTCTTCCGGCAGTCAGAGCGCGCAGGGCAGGGGAGAGAAGACGCTGCATTTCTCCGAGACTTTGCCCCTGCCAACCTATCTTTTCTCGTTTACGGCAGGAAAGTTTAGGAAATATGAAGCTACGCGCAACGGGCGACTTATCACGGCCCTTTATCTTGAAACCGACTCGGCGAAGGTGGCCCAGTTGCCAGAGGTGTTTGACGAAGTGGCTCTTTCGCTTGGAGCGTTGGAGGACTACACGGCCATGCCCTGTCCCTTTCCCGACTACGGCCTTTGCATCCTGCCCGCTTATCAGTTTGGCGGCATGGAGCACCCGGGTGCTATCCAGCTGACCGACCACGACGTTTTTCTTGACTGTCATCCCACGCTGTCCGAACGCTTCCGGCGGCTCGAACTCATTGCCCACGAAACGGCGCACCTATGGTTTGGCGACTGCGTGACGATGCGCTGGTTTGACGACGTATGGACCAAAGAAGTTTTTGCCAACTTCTTAGCAGCCAAGGTAGCCCGCCGGCAGTTTCCCTCGCTCGACTACAACACCAGTTTCCTGCGCGTTTACAAGCGCAGTGCGCTCTCCACCGACCGCACGTCTGGTACTCACCCCATTCGCCAACCCTTGTCGAACCTAAACCGTGCAGGTTTGCTCTACGGCAACATCATCTATAAGAAAGCACCCTGCGTGATGCGCCAACTCGAAACGTTGCTTGGCGAGGACGGTCTGCGCGAGGGGCTGAGGCTGTACCTGAAACGCTACGCCTACGCTAACGCTACGTGGGACGAACTGGTGGCATGTCTCGACGAGGCCTGCACCGGCCGCGATGTAAAGGATTTCAGCCGGGCGTGGGTATATGAGGGCAGTTTGCCGCGCGTGGAAGTGTCGGTGAGCCCTGCTGCCGACACGCTCGTTGTGCGCTCTACGGCTCCTGCTGCGGGACGCTGGCGCCAGCAGTTCTGCGTGGCCCTGTTTTGTAAGGGCGAGTCTGCGCCTATCGTTCAGCCCGTCGTTTTGTCCGACACCTTGCAACGTTTGCCCCTTTCGCTCCCTTCCAAACTGCGCTGGCTCCTGCCCGATTGCTACGGCACGGGTTATGGTCAGTTTGTGGTTGATGCCGAAATGCTGAAGGACGTAGGCATGGCCATACCGAAACTGCCTGAGGCCATGCGCCTACCAGCAATGATGACGGTGTTTGAAAACTGGCAAGTGGGCGTATTGACAGCGCGGCAGTGCTACATGATAATGATGTTTGCCTTGTTAGAGGAAATGGACGAACAGCGTGCCGACGTGCTCTGCCAATATCTTAGGGCAACGTTGCCCTATCTTTCAGCGTCGGAACGTTCCGTGGCGGAATTCGAACTCTTCGAGATAGGGCGAGTACATCCCGAGGCTGCTGTCCGCAAACTCATCATGCGCATGCTCTCAACCAATGTGCTGACGGAGGAGGGAGCGGAGCAACTTTATTCACTTTGGGCCGACCCCTACCTTTATCCTTTCGGTGAGCGCGAGCGTATGCGCATAGCCTACTACTTGGCCGTTTTGTATCCCGAGAGTGCAGAGCAGATACTATCCTTTGAGCGCAACAACTTGACGAGCGAGCTATTGCGTCAAGAGTTCGATTTCGTAGCTCGCGCCTGCACACCCGACACCGCTCGCCAGGTAGCCCTTTTCCGCTCGTTTCTGCAAGCCGAAAACCGAAGGCCCGAAGCGTGGACTGCCTCGGCCCTCGCGCTGTTATGTCATCCAGCCCGTTCGGAGCAAGCCGCCTCCTACGTATATGATGCGCTTTGTGCTTTGCCCGACGTGCAGCGCACGGGCGACATCTTTTTCCCCACGAATTGGCTGAACGCCCTGCTCAGCGGTCAACGTTCGCAGGCAGCACGTAGTGGCGTGGAACGATATTTAGCTACCCATCCCGAGCTGCCGCACGACCTACGGCTGAAGCTCCTGCAAGCAGCCGACGAACTGTTGCGGACGACAGCGAAATAGGTCTTCAGGCTTTGCTAAACACACATCTATTATATATATGACGCTCATAGTCCTCACGGCCATCCTTCTTTATATGCTGCTATTGTTCGTCGTTTCGCGGCTATCGCGCAGCGGCGGGACAAACGATGCGTTTTTTCGTGCCGAACGGCGTTCGCCATGGTGGCTCGTGGCGTTTGGGATGATAGGCGCCAGCGTTAGCGGTGTGAGCCTTGTTAGCGTGCCGGGATGGGTGCGCGCAACGGGGATGACTTACTTGCAGATGTGCGTGGGTTTCTTTGCGGGCTACGTGGTGATTTCGTTCGTGCTGCTTCCGCTCTACTATCGTTTGCGCTTGACGAGCATCTACGTGTATCTGTCAGAGCGTTTCGGACCGCGAAGCCACAGGACGGGGGCTTTGTTTTTCCTGCTGAGCAAGCTGACGGGGGCGGCGGCACGTCTCTACCTTGCCTGCCTCGTGTTGCATCAGTTAGCCTTAGCCCCGTTAGGCCTTCCCTTTGGCTTGACCGTGGCGTTCGTGCTACTTTCCATCTATCTCTATACGCGGCGCAGCGGAATGGCCACGTTGGTGCGTACCGACGCGCTGCAAACGCTTTGTATGTTGCTGGCGACGTTGGGCGTTTTGTGGGGCGTGGCCGAACGGATGCAATTAGACGTGGCTGGCATCGTGGCCCTCGTAGGCGATAGCGAGATGGGGCGTGTGTTTTGTTGGGAGTGGGGTAGTGCGCAATGCTTTTGGCGACAGTTCCTCAGTGGTATGTTCATAACCATCGTCATGACAGGCCTTGACCAGGACATGATGCAGAAGAACCTGACGTGTCCGCGCCTGCGCGATGCACAGAAGGACATGTGCTTTTATGGTGCCTGCTTCTTGCCCGTCAATTTGTTGTTCCTCGTCTTGGGTGTTTTGCTTTATAGTTATGCTGTAGGTAAAGGCATTGCTTTGCCTGCAGAAGGCGACCGCGTCCTGCCCTACCTCGTGGGCATCGGTGCTTTGGGCACGTGGGTGGTATTTCCTTTCACGATAGGCATAGTGGCCGCCGCGTTGTCCAGTGCCGACAGTGCGATGACGTCGCTCACGACCAGCGTGTGCGTAGATTTCATCAACGTGGAGCGAGCTGACTACGGGCAGCAGCGAGCTGAGCGCATGCGGCGACGCGTCCACGTGGGCGTTGTTGTGGCTTTTGCCCTCTGCATCGGCCTTTTTGCCTTAGCAGGCGGCGGCACCATCATCGATACCATTTATCGCATGGCGGGCTATACCTACGGTCCCTTACTTGGCCTCTTCGGTTTTGGCTTGATGTCGAAAAGGCGCGTGCGCGACCGCTTTGTGCCGCTTGTAGCCGTGGCAGCTCCTATTGTCTGCGGGCTGCTCGACTATCTTGCCCCACGACTATGGGACTATCATTTCAGCTACGAACTACTCCTGCTTAACGCCTTGCTGACGGGCGCGGGACTTTGGATTTTATCGCTAAAAAACGGCGATTGCTGATTGGCAATCGCCGCTTTTGACTCGCCTATTGTTTGCTTAGGATGTCGTGTGCTTTCCACATATCGGGAATGCCGTAGCCATAGACCTCGTTGGGGGCATCTGCATAGTGGCCTGCGGCGTGGATGGCATCGATGATTTGCAAGGGTGTCTTCTCACGATGCGCCTGCCAAAGGCATGTCACGGCACCGCAAAGGATGGGGCACGAAAAGGACGTGCCGTTGACGTGGGTGATGCGTCCTTTCGTGTCGTAAACGGCACAACTTTGCCCCATAGCCATAGCATCGGGTTTCACACGTCCGTCGGCACTGAAACCGAGGGAGGAGAACGTAGTGTTGATGCTGTCGCTCTTCACGGCACCTACAGCCAAGATGTCTACAGCATCGGCGGGGAAGCCAATCTTTTTCCACGTGTCGTCGCCTTCGTTGCCAGCACTGTTGAGGAGCAACATACCACGGCTGGCGGCCAGCGATGCACTGCGGCTGTTGACGGCTGTTCGGCCATCGAGGGCAGCGTAGGGCATGTTCATTTCGGGATAGTCGAACTTATAGTAGCCCAGCGAAGCCGTCACGACGTCGCACCCCAGCGAGTCGGCTAGTTCGAGGGCGGCGCAATAGTTGTCGAGTTCAACCTGCTGTTCGCTACGTCCGTCTTCGGTTTGGAAGAGATAGACGCTGGCTTCGGGAGCCGTGCCTACCAGTTCGCCAGGCGTGTTGGCGGCGATGCACGAAAGTACTTCCATACCGTGTGCGTCTTCAGCATAGAGGTCGAGGGAGGGATTGACGAAGTTTCGCGTTCCCAAGATGCGCACCTTGCTCAAGCCTTTAATGGCATCGGCATTGTTGAAGCCGCCGTCAAGGATAGCAATGGTCATGCCTTCACCCTTGAAGCCTTGGGCGTGGAGGCGTTGCACGCCCAGCATTTCCACCTGCTTCTGAGCTGCACCATAGTGGTGTTCGGATGTCTTAGTTTTGTTGTCCACCTTCTTTTTGCGGTCGGCTACATTGTGGCGTATTAGGGTGCTGTCAGGACCAACCCATACGAGTTCGACGCTATAAACGAATTTCAGATTTTCCAATGCGCGCGCTTTCAGCGTGTCGGCTGTTTCAACCACCACGGTGTTGTTCCATTTGCTGACGCAGTGGATGCTCATGCCTTTGCTTCGCAGTTCGTTGATGTATTGCGGCGAAACGGGCAGATCGTACTCGTCGAGCTTGATGCCGTAACGTTTACGGCGTTCCAAGGCCTTTCGACTGAGGAAAGCTTCGGGCTTCTTGAGCGAGTAGCTGTTGTTTTGTTTGTCGATTAGACTGACGCGGAAGCGATAGTGCTTCTCCAGCTTTTCGTACTTGAACACGGCATCGTCGTCCGTTTGGGCAAGTGTCGCCAGCCATGGCAGGATGGCAATCAGTAAGGAGATAAGTTTTCGCATTGTGATATTTAGGTTTTGAATTGATATGTTTATAGAACCACGAAGGATACGAATGTTTGTGGCGTATTGCCAGTGCGTATACGAAAAAAAGGACACGAAGAGTTTAGCGCGTTGTGAGCCTATGGTTGTCACTTGTCACTTGCTACATGTCAACTTCGTTCAATGTATCGTTGCAACGACATATTCGGACTGCGTGCCGATGCGGAACTTGCCGCCCCAGATGCCGATGCCGGAGCTGACGTAGTAGCGCGTGCGGCCGCGTTGGTGGCTGCCCCACGAGCATTCGTACATAGCATCTGTCAGCCATGAGATGGGCCATACCTGTCCGCGGTGCGTGTGGCCGCTGAGCTGGAAGTCGATGGCAGCACCTTCGGCGCATTCGAGGTTGTAGGGCTGATGGTCGAGGAGGATGGTGAAGGTTGTGTCTGAAGCAATGCCTTTGGCCAACTCCTGAACGCTCTTGCGGCGCAAGTTGGTTCGGTCGTCGCGCCCTATGACAGCGAAGTGGTTGTCGATGTTGACCGCCTCGTCGCACAAGACGCGGATTCCTGCCTCTTGGCAGAAGGCCTTAGCGCGCGGCGTTTGGCTGTAGTACTCGTGGTTGCCGAGACAGGCATAGACGGGTGCTTGCAAGCGTTGGAACTCTTGGGCCATACCCTCTTCAAGCAGTGGTCGCACGCTGATGTCGATGATGTCGCCCGCAATGAGGACGAGGTCGGGACGCTCGGCATTGAAGAGGTCTATCCAGCGCGCCAATTCCTTTCGAGGATTGTGGTAGCCCAAGTGCAAGTCGCTAACCATAATTACCTTGTAGGGACGTGCTATGGGCTTTTCGGTGGGAATGTCTAAGGCAACGCGCACCTTATTCTTATAATGTATGTTGCCATAAAGAAAAATGCAGCACAACAGGACGGCGATGGTCGTTGCAACTACGCCGTTTTCGTAGAGCCACGCCTTAGGCACGAGGTGTGCCAACCGCCCGATGTCGAGCACGAAGAAGATGAGAATGAGGTAGAGGAAGACGAAGAGACTGCTTGTTCCTACTTCATAGAGCGCTCGAGCCAAGGGCAGCGGCATGCGGTCGAAGCCCTGACCAAAGTTCATGAAGAGAAGAAGGAAGGAACAGATACCAAGTCCTACCACAAGCCCTTTCCACACAGCAGAAAAGGGTAGTATTGTCCATACGTGCCATGCCACGTAGCATAGTCCCAACAAAGGCACAGCCAGTATTAATAGAAACTTCATTATTGAAAATAAACGTTTTTACGAATCGCAAAATTACGCACATCCTGCCGTAAAAGCAAGCGAGGTTTTAAGTTTTTACTTCCTTCCTATCTACTCAGCAAGGGGGGGGTAGGGAAAGAGATGTTGCGTTGGCAACGCAACAGACAGAACGATGCGGCGGAGCAATGTTTCATGTTTCATGTCTTCATAAATCCCCTATTTATGGTATTGTCCGTTTCGAAGAAAAGTGCGAACTTTGCGGCTCAAAAAGTTGAAGTCAGCATGAAGCTAAGCGAACTGAAAGCAGGCGAACGCGGCGTGATTGTGCGCGTGTCGGGCCACGGCGGTTTCCGCAAACGTATTGTGGAGATGGGTTTCGTGCGTGGTAAGACGGTGCGCGCCATTATGTCGGCCCCCTTAGCCGACCCTGTGGAATATGAAGTGATGGACTACAAAGTGAGCCTTCGGCGCGCCGAGGCTGCGCTGGTAGAAGTGGTGAGTGAGGAAGAAGTGCGTCGCGCTGAACATGACACCTGTGTTGAGGACTTAAGTCCTATCCCCTATACCGAAGAAGAAATTGGGCAAGAGCGTCAGCGCTTGCAGCAGCGTATGGAGCAGCTGGCCGAAGAGCGCCACCGCTCTATCACTGTGGCCCTTGTGGGCAATCCCAACTGCGGCAAGACAAGCATATTCAACCTGGCCAGCGGTGCCCACGAACATACGGGCAACTACAGCGGTGTGACCGTTGATGCCAAAGAGGGTCACCTGACCTATCAGACCGAAGGAAAGACTTACAGCATCAAGCTTGTTGACCTCCCCGGTGCCTATTCCTTATCGGCCTATAGCCCTGAAGAAACCTACGTGCGCCGACAGCTCATTGACCATACGCCCGACGTTGTTGTCAACGTGATCGACTCCTCCAACTTAGAGCGTAACTTGTATCTCACCACGCAACTCATCGACATGAACCTGCGCATGGTGGGCGCGCTGAATATGTACGACGAGCTGCAGGCACGGGGCGACCAACTCGACCACCATGCGCTCGGTACGCTGCTCGGCATGCCCCTCGTTCCCTGCGTAGGCCGTACGGGCGTGGGCGTGAAGGACCTGCTCGAGATGGTGGTGCGCGTCTATGAAAATGCGGGAACCGACGAAACCCTTGCGCGCCACATCCACGTCAACCACGGGCGTGTGCTTGAAGAGAGCATCGACCGCGTGAAGGCAGCCTTCCAAAAGAACCCCGACATACGCTATAAATACTCCACGCGCTACCTCACTTTGCGCTTTCTTGAAAACGACAAGGCGACGGAACTCATCGTTGACGAATTGCCCAACCACGACGAGCTGGCCAGCCTGCGCTATGCAGAGACCCGTCGCCTACGCGAAGAGCTGGGCGAAACGCCCGAGTCGGCCCTGACCGAGGCGAAGTACGCCTTCATTGCAGGTGCCCTGCGCGAAACCTTTGTTCCCGCCAACCGCAGCACTGCGCCTACGCTGACCGACCGCCTCGACAGCATAGCGTGCCATCGGCTACTGGGTTTCCCCATCTTCTTCCTCGTGCTGGCAGC
This sequence comes from uncultured Prevotellaceae bacterium, assembly GCA_900317635.1. GTDB lineage: Bacteria > Bacteroidota > Bacteroidia > Bacteroidales > Bacteroidaceae > Alloprevotella. The sequence continues at coordinate 15,213 of ONHN01000008.1, forward strand.
TATGTTCTACCTGACGTTCACGCTGGGGCAGTATCCGATGGACTGGATAGACGCAGGCATCGGTGCCCTGACGGACACGCTGCGTGCGGGCATGTCGCCGGGCCTTTTGCGCGAGCTTGTTTGCGATGGAGCCATTGCAGGCGTGGGTGCCGTCATTGTTTTCTTGCCCAACATCCTCATCCTCTATTTTCTCATTTCGCTGCTTGAAGATAGCGGCTATATGGCGCGCGCCGCCTTCATCATGGACCGCCTGATGCACCGCATGGGACTGCACGGCAAGTCGTTCATACCAATGATTATGGGATTTGGTTGCAACGTACCCGCCGTCATGGCAACGCGCACCATTGAAAACCCCAAGAGCCGTCTGCTGACGATGCTCGTTGTGCCGTTGATGTCCTGTTCGGCGCGTATCCCTATTTATGTTTTGCTGATAGGTGCTTTCTTTCCGCGTCACGCCGCCCTCGTCATGTTGGGCCTTTATGCCTTGGGCATGCTGATGGCCGTGCTGATGGCGCGGCTGTTCAGCCGTCTGTTTATGAAGGAAGTTGATTTGCCATTCGTTATGGAACTCCCGCCTTATCGCATCCCCACGCTAAAGAGCGTCTTTCGCCATACATGGGAGAAAGGGCGTCAGTGTCTTCGCAAGATGGGCACCATCATTCTTGCCGCCAGCATCATCGTGTGGTTCCTCAGCACGTTCCCGCGCTCTACAGAGGCTTCCGACCTTGCGTCCGCACCCGCGCCAAAGAGCTACCTTCAACAGATAGGCGAAGCCGCTGCACCCGTTTTCTCCCCCTTGGGTTTCGACTGGCGCATGAACGTAGGTATTCTGGCTGGAACCAGTGCGAAAGAACTCGTTGTCAGCACCCTCGGTGTTTTGTATGGTGATGGCGACAGGACAGGCGATGAAGATGCTGCCGCACAAGACAGCATGCTGCAAGCATCCGTGCGCGAAGCCATGACACCCGCTTCCGCCCTGTCTTACCTTATCTTTATCCTCCTATACTTTCCCTGCTTTGCCACCATTGCCGCCATCAAAGGTGAGAGTGGGCGCTGGCGCTGGGCCCTCTTCACCGCTTTCTACACCACGGCTCTGGCCTACGCCGTGAGTTTCGCGGTGTATAGCCTTTTGTGTTAAGTTTCGGATTCTCAGCGAAACAATGTTTCACGTTTTATTGAAACCACGAATGGAGCGAATGTTCAGCGAATATACACACGAAGACATTTGCGCTCGGTGCGCGGCTGTTAATGTTTATTGTTTCTTGTTTAATGTTTAATGTATGAGGGGCTGCTGTTTAACCGTTTAACAGTCCGCTGACGAACACTGCCGCGATAGCTATCGGCACGAAGTAGCGCAGCATCCAGACGAGCCAGCGTCGGCCAGCGTAATTCAGCGTTCCGTTGTTGGTGAGTTCCTCGCGCAAGATGCGTCTGTCCATCACCCATCCTACAAAGCTTGAAACAAGGATGCCGGAAAGCGGCAGCAATACTTGCGACGCTACCCAGTCAAAACCATCGAAGAGGTTTTTCCCACCAATCGTCAGCCAGCTGAGCGGTCCCATCGACAGCGCGCAGGCTGCTCCTACAACAAGGCAGACGCCCGAGACGATACTCGTGGCGCGGCGGCGCGAAATACCCAGTTCCTCTGAAAGCCAAGCTGTAGGCACTTCGTGGATGCTGATGACGCTTGTCAGCGTGGCTAAAACGAGCAGGGCGTAGAACATGACGCTGACAATCCAGCCCAAAGCGGGAATGCCCGCAAACACATCGCGAAACACGTCGGGCAAAGCTACGAACACCAGCGAAGCCCCACTGTCGGGCTGAATGCCAGCAGAAAAGACGGCAGGGAAGATAACAACGCCTGCAAGGATAGCCACCAGCGTGTCGATGATACTCACGCGAAAGGCTATGCCCGCCAGGTCGGCCTTGCGGTCGAAGTAAGAAGCATAGGTGCACAGAACGCCCATCCCGATACTCATCGAATAGAAAGCCTGTCCCAAAGCCGACAGACATACCGCCGGTGACAGTCGGCTGAAGTCGGACTTGAAAAGAAAACCGAGACCCGCCGCTGCACCGTCGGTGAAGAGCGAACAAACGCTCAGCAGCAGCATAATGATGAACAGCAGGGGCATCAGGAGTTTTGAAAAACGCTCTATGCCACGTTGCACCCCTCGCGTGATGACGAAATGCGAAGCCAGAACAAAAGCCGCCATGCACACGACGGGTTTCCACGGGCTACTGATGAACGCCACGAAATGCGAACCAAAAGTTTCGCCGCCAGGCTCGCGTCCCAGCGTCTGGAACGTGCCGGCGAGCGTATCGAAGAGGTAGCCCAGCGTCCACCCCGACACAACCACGTAGTAGCACATGATGAACCACGGTGTCAGTACGCCCAACAGCCCGATGTTGCGCCAAAATGCGTGGTTCGTCAGTTTCCTGAACGCCTCTGCCGTGTTGGTGCCGCTGTGGCGACCCACAGCAAATTCGGCCACCATCATCGGTATGCCTAAAAGGACGACGCTGAGCAGATAGACAAGGATAAACGCCCCGCCGCCCCCTTCGCCCGCCGTGGTAGGGAAGCGCCATATATTGCCTATGCCCACGGCACTTCCCGCCGTTGCCAGCAACAGTCCAATCTTTGAGCCAAAGCTGGCTCGAACCAACGATTTTTTTGCAGACATAATAATATAGGAAAGTTTACGAGTGACAAGTGACAAGTTACAAGTGACAAGTTACAAGTGACAAGTTACGAGTGACAAGTTACAAGTGACAAGTTACAAGTGACGAGTTTGGCTACGTCAACGAACAAGTGCTACTGCAACTCGTCACTTGTCACTTGAGTACTTCTGTGGGATGAAACGTAACGTTGATTTTTTATGTGGCGGCAAAGATAGCAAGAATGGTGCATAATGTAATGCTTTATCTTTGTATTCTTTCCTCTTTGTAAAGATTTTCCGCAAGTATTGCTCTTTTTGTAAACTTGCCTTGCCATAATCCGCCAGTGAGATAGAAACTTTCCTAAGGAGAGAAACAATCATAATAAGCACAGCTTTTTTGCCAAAATCTCTGTATCTTTGCGGCCGCATCCATTGTTAGGATGTAGAAAACATCTTAACCGATTCAACATTATGACAGAAAAAGATAAAATGCTGCGTGGCGAAGTCTATTGGGCTTCAGACCCTGAACTCTTGGCCGAACTGCGTCGCGTGAAAGACCTTTTACACGAGTACAATGCTTTGCAACCCTCCAACACCTTGGCACTGCGCGCTATGCTGAAGCAAATTTTGGGATATATGGCCGACGATGAGGCTACGGTTTTGCAACCCTTCCGGTGCGACTACGGGCGGCAAATAAGCATAGGCCGGCGTTTTTTTGCCAACTTCAATTTGAGCATCCTTGACGAAGCGCCTGTTACGTTTGGCGACGACTGCTTCGTAGGGCCTAACGTCAGCATCTACACCGCCTGCCACAGCACCACCCCCGCAGAGCGCAACACGCGCTGCGAGTGGGCTCGCCCCGTCAGGATTGGCCACAGCGTGTGGATAGGCGGCAGCGTCACTATCCTGCCAGGCGTGACTATTGGCGACGGCACAACAATCGGTGCAGGTTCGGTGGTCGTGAGCGATATTCCTGCCCACTGTGTGGCCGTAGGCAATCCCTGTCGAGTTGTGAAACGGCTGAAATAGGGTAGGGGGCGCAAAAATCCTTGATACGGACATACAATAAAACGGCTCGGCAAGCGTTATTATAAAGAGTACATACGCTAAAAAGCTATATATGATAGAATACGTTAGAGGCGAATTGGCCGAACTTACTCCCTCCGAGGCCGTAGTGGATGCAGGGGGAGTGGGCTATGGCATGCTTATATCATTAGGCACCTACACCGCCTTGCAAGGTAAGCGCGAAGCTAAGTTATACGTTTTTGAGCAAGTGCGCGAAGATGCCTACCAGCTCTATGGCTTTGCCACGCGGCAGGAGCGCACGCTCTTCGAACTCCTGCTCAGCGTTAGCGGCATTGGCGGGCAAACAGCGCGCATGATGCTGTCGGCTTTTTCGCCTGCCGAACTCTGCATGCTCATTCAAAGCGAGGATGCCCGCAGCATCAAGAGTGTGAAAGGCGTAGGTCCGAAAGCGGCGCAGCGCGTCATTGTAGAGCTGAAGGATAAAGTGGCCGTGCTGCTGGGCGAGATGCCTTCTTCGGGCAACTCGGGGGCAGCGGCTAATGCCGTCGTTGACCCCGAAAAGACGAAGGAGGCTGTAGGAGCACTCCAAACTTTAGGCTTCCCGCCCGCCGCAGCCCACAAGTGCGTACAAACCATCATCAAAGATCAACCATCCTTGCCTGTTGAAGGTGTCATAAAGCTGGCACTGAAGATGCTCTGACAATATAGGGGTGTTCTATAAATTAGGCTTAAACGTTAATTTCCGTGTCTCGTTCCTCACTTTTCCCCGCTATGCTCCTGCTTGCTGCCACCGCTGTGGCGGCTCGAGGTGTGTTGCCCTTAGTTAAAGGGGAACATAAGGCGAAGGAAGTGAGTGAGGCTAAGGTGCAGGCCGAAAATACCACAGCGCGTAACAGCAAAACTGTCGACGCGCTACACAATATTAATATTGTATCCTCCGATGAGGCACAGGTGCCCTTAGCCTCGGCAGACACCATCCTCTTTCCCGTGAAGAAAACCACGCCGCAGAGTGAAGACGGCGACCACCCTGGACGCATCGACTTGAAAGACCCTGAGAACCTGAAGACGGGCGTATTCTACGACGACCGCACAGGGACGTATCGCTTCGGCACGAAGGTGGGTGAGAACTTTGTGGAAACTCCCTTCTTTATGTCGCCCGAAGACTATCAGAACTGGAGCGTGCGGCGCGAGATGCAGAAGTACTACAATAAGAAAAACCGTGAAGAGGCACAATCAAAGGGCAAGCAGAAGTTCGACTTCACCGACATGAAGTTCGACTTGGGGCCTGCCAACAAGATATTCGGCCCGGGCGGCGTTCGCATCAAGACGCAAGGTTCGGCAGAGCTGAAGCTGGGTGCCAACATGCGTTCGGTTGACAACCCTTCGCTCTCCGAGCGCAACCGCAATGTGTTTGGCTTTGACTTTGACGAGAAAATCAACATCAGCGTCAGTGCTAAGGTGGGCGACAAGATGGGGATGGACTTCAACTACAACTCCGACGCAACGTTCAGTTTTGATGCGCAGAAGCTCAAACTGAGTTATGCGGGCAAAGAGGACGAAATCATTAAGCTCATTGAAGGCGGCAACGTGTCGATGCCCTCGAACAATAGCCTTGTGCGCGGTGCGTCATCGCTCTTCGGTATTCGCACCGACTTGCAGTTTGGCAAACTGAAGCTGCAAACCATCATTGCACAAAAGAAGAGTTCTACACAAAGCGTGCAGAGCAGCGGCGGCGTGCAACTCTCCAACTACGAATTCAGTGCCCATGACTACGACGAAAACCGCCACTTCTTCCTTGCCCACTTCTTCCGCGACCATTACGACGAGAACATGTCGCAGCTGCCCAACGTGTTGAGCGGTATAGAGATAAACCGCATAGAGGTCTGGGTGACGAACAAGACGGGGCAATCGTCCAACACGCGCAACATCGTGGCTTTTACCGACCTGGGCGAATATAGCCACATCAGCAACCCTGTTTGGAGCGCATCGGGTTCGCAGAATCCGGCCAATATGTCCAATACGCTCTATAGCTCTGTCACGCCCCTGACCGATGCGCGCGACATTTCGCTGACAACGCCCACCCTCGACGGTGCTGGCCTCGTGGGCGGTAAGGACTACGAGAAACTCGAGAACGCTCGCCTGCTTAGCTCATCGGAATATACGGTGAACAAATCGTTAGGCTACATTAGCTTGCGTTCCACCTTACAGACGGACCAGGTGTTAGCCGTGGCCTACGAATACACCTATCGCGGCACAACCTACCAGGTGGGTGAATTCAGCACCGACCAACGCGACAACACGCAGGCGCTCTTCGTGAAATCGCTGAAAAACACAGCTGGTACACCCACGCAGGGAAACTGGGACTTGATGATGAAAAACGTCTATTCCCTCGGTGCGTCCTCTGTGCAAAAAGAGAAGTTCCGCCTCGACGTTAAGTTCCTTTCCGACACCAGCGGCGTATATCTCTCCTACCTGCCCGAACCTACGCTGAAAGACAAAATCCTTATTCAGCTTTTAGGCCTCGACCGCTTGGACAATAACAACAAGCGCAACCCCAACGCATACTTCGACTTCGTGCCTGGCTACACTATCGACACGCAGAGTGGGCGCGTCTTCTTCACCACCGTAGAGCCCTTTGGCGCCTATCTGCGTAAGGTGATTGGTAACGATGAGATTGCCGACCGCTATGTCTTCGAAGAGCTTTACGACTCAACGAAGACCATAGCTAAGCAGATAGCCGAAAAAGATAAGTTTCAAATCACGGGTCAGTATAAGGCCTCCCGCGAAGACGAAATCAGCCTCGGCGCATCCAACGTGCCGCGCGGTTCTGTAGTTGTGACCGCTGCTGGCGTTGAGCTGACAGAAGGTTCAGACTATACCGTCGATTACAACAGCGGTATTGTCCACATCCTCAACAAGAGCCTGCTCGATGCCCACACCGACATCAAGGTGAGCTTGGAGAGCGATACGGAATATGGCATGCAACGCAAGACGCTGCTCGGCTTGAACTTCGAGTACGATTTCTCAAAATCGTTCCAAATAGGCGGTACGCTGATGCACTTAGGCGAAAAACCGCTTACAACGAAAGTCTCAATGGGTAGCGAAGCACTGAACAATACCATTTGGGGCTTGAACCTATCGTGGAAGAAGGAAAGCCAATGGCTAACGAACGTGCTCGACAAGTTGCCCCTGCTTAGTGCCACAGAGCCTTCCAGCATCAACTTTAGTGCCGAGTTCGCACAGCTCATTGCAGGCAAGAACAAAGGGGCGCAAGGCAATGCCTCCTATATTGACGACTTCGAAACCGCTACGGGTGACATCGACATCAGCAACCCGAAGGAATGGACCATCAGTTCCGTGCCCTCCATGTTTGCCGAAGCAAGCAAGACGAACGATGAAAGCTATGGCTATAACCGTGCCCTGCTGGCTTGGTACTACGTTGATCCGCTCTTCACGCGTCGTAACTCCGCACTCACGCCAGGCCACATCAAGGGTGACCTCGAACAACTTTCCGACCCCGACGTGCGTGAGGTTTACATGACCGAACTCTTCCCCAATAAACAAATCAACTATAAAGAGAGCAATACGCTCAACGTCTTCAACCTTGCATTCTATCCGAACGAGCGTGGCCCCTACAACCTCGACCGCAACATCGACGCCCAGGGACATCTGCTCCAGCCGCAAAAGCGTTGGGGCGGCTTGCAGCGCAAGATTGACCAAAACGACTTCATCACAGCCAACATCGAGTATATCGAATTCTGGATGATGGATCCCTTCATCAAGGCGCGCGAGCAAGGTACGACTTTTAGTGGCGACCTATACTTCAACCTTGGCGAAGTGTCGGAGGACATCCTTAAGGACGGCAAGAAATTCTACGAAAGTGGACTGCCCATTGACGGAGACGCTTCGCTCTATACCGAAACATTCTGGGGGCGTGTGCCCAATCAAAACAGCGTTACGTATGCGTTCAATACATCCAGCGGGTCACGCGACCGTCAGGACGTAGGCTTCAACGGATTGAGTTCTGAAGAGGAACGCAGCTTCGGCATCTATCAGCAATACCTCGCCGATGTACGTCCCATACTGAACGATAGTGCCTATACAGCTGCCGAGGCCTCCCCATCGGCTGACCGCTACCACTATTTCCGTGGTTCAGACTACGACGAGCGGCAACTCTCCATCCTTGAACGCTATAAATACATCAACAACCCCAACGGCAATAGCGCCGAGGCCGACAGTTCGCCTGAAAACTACAGCACGGCCTACAAAACTACGCCCGACGTAGAAGATACGAACCAAGACTTCACCCTCAACGAGTATGAGAAATACTATCAGTACCACGTGCGCATAAGCCCCGAGGAAATGCAGGTGGGCCGTAACTACATTGTCGATACGCGCACCGCCTATCCCAAGTTGCGCAATGGCGAACAAGGGCCCGTCAACTGGTACCTCTTCCGCATACCCGTCAATAGCTACGAAAAGAATGTGGGCAACATTGCCGACTTCTCCAGCATCCGCTTCCTACGTATGTTTATGACAGGCTTCGAACGCCCCGTTGTCCTGCGTTTGGCAACGTTCAACCTCGTCAGTGGCGAATGGCGCCCCTACGAGCAGAGCCTCTATATCGGAAAGACGGCAGCGCAGAGCGGAACGCTTGAGCCTAACAGCGTCAGCTTCGAAGAGAACAACGAAAAACTGCCCGTCAACTACGTCATTCCTCCCGGCATCAGTCGCGTAGTGGACTATGGTAACGAGCAAATCCTCGAAAACAACGAGCAGGCTCTCTCGCTCGTGGTGAAAGACCTCGTTTCGGGCGAAGCACGTGCCGTCTATAAAAACACTACGCTCGACCTGCGTCGTTATAAGCACCTTCAGATGTTTGGCCACGCCAACTCCCTTGAAGGACGTGACGAGGTGGAGAACGGACAGACCAGCCTCTTTATCCGTCTCGGTTCCGACTATAAGAGCAACTTCTACGAATACGAAATACCGCTTGAGGTAACGCCCGCGGGACACTATGCCAACTCGCAGTCGGGGGCACGTGCCGTATGGCCCGAAAGCAATATGCTTGACATCGACCTTGACCTGCTCACCACCATCAAGCGAAACCGCAACCGACAGAAGAGTCTCGGACTGGCTTCCTACGGACAGCTCTATTCTGAGTATGACCCAGACAAGCCAGCCAACAAGGTCAGCGTGATGGGTAATCCTACGCTTGGCGAAATACGCACTATTATGATTGGTGTGCGCAACAACTCACGCCGCGTGCAGAACGTAGAAGTGTGGGCTAACGAGCTCCGCCTGCAGCAGTTCTCTAACAAAGGCGGCCTGGGGGCAAAAGCCAACCTTAACATCAAACTTTCCGACGTGGCAACCGTCGATTTGCAAGGCCACCTCGAGACCGAAGGCTTCGGAGGTTTGGAGGAGGGCGTAAGCCAACGCCGCAACGACAACCTCTATCAGTTCAGCGTTACCACCAACGTACAGCTCGGACGCTTCCTGCCTGAAAAAGTCAAGCTCAACGCACCGCTCTACTATAGCTACAGCAAAGAGAAGATTGTGCCGCAATACAATCCGCTCGACTCCGACATGTCGATGGAGGATGCCCTCGACGGCCTCACTACCGATGCCGAGAAAGATTCGCTTCGCGCCATTGCCGACCGCGTGGTCGTTTCGAAGAACTTCTCGCTCACGGGCATACGCTTCAATATCTCCACCAAAGGCACACCCATGCCCTACGACCCCGCCAACTTCACCTTTGGCTACTCCCACTCTTCGCGCCACACCTCGGGCGAGACCACCGTTTGGGAGAAAGACCTAAACTGGAAGTGGAGCTTCGCTTATGCCTATTCGCCCAACTTCCCCGCCTTCGAACCTTTCAAGAAAATGAAGTCGAAGAGCAAGTGGCTCAAAATATTGAAAGAGTTCGGACTGAATTACGCGCCACAAAGCATAGCGTTCAACTCCGACATCACACGTTCCTACTACGAACTGCAAGAGCGCGACATGGAGAACCTCGAAAACCGCTCTCTGCCACTGACGTGGAACAGCGACTTCCTCTGGAACCGCTCCTTCCAACTGCGCTGGGACCTGACGAAGAACCTCCACGCCAGCTTCCAAAGTGGTACGAACGCCGAGGTGGAACAACCCTACACAGCTATCAACAAGGACCTCTTCCCCGACGATTACAGTGCTTGGAAAGATAGCATCTGGCGCAGCATCAAACATTTCGGAACGCCGCTTTCCTACGCGCAAGCCTTCGATGCCTCGTGGAAATTGCCTCTCAACAAGATACCCCTTTTCGACTGGCTTACAGCAGACGTTTCTTACAAGTCAAGCTATAACTGGACGCGCGGTGCCGACCTCGACGATGGCACCTCATTAGGTAACGTTATCTCCAACAGCCGCGATATAACGGGTAATGCGCGACTGAACCTTGAAACACTCTACAATCACGTGCCGTTCCTGAAAGAAACGAACAAGAAGTTTGCTTCACGCAGCACGTCGAAGAAAACCAATAAAAAGGAAGACGAAAAGAAACGTTTTGAGAAGGAAATCACCCTCCAGGCCGACACAACTATAACCTTGCAACACAACCAGCGCTCGAAGAAACTGCGCGTAACGGCCATCAATAGTGCTGGTCAGCGCGTCAAGTTGCGTTACAAGGTGCTCGACCAAAACCGCATCCTCATCCTTAACCAAGACACCACAAAACTCAAGATAACCATCGCTCCTAAGATGCGAACGGAAGACACACCGCTCTACAAGGCAGCGCAGTATGTCACACGTTTCCTTATGATGGTTCGCAACGTCAGCGTCAACTACTCCAACAAGTTTAATATGTCCATCCCTGGCTTCTTGCCACAAGTGGGCGATATATTCGGACAACGTTCAGGCGGCGGCCACTTGGCTCCAGGCGTGGGCTTTGCCTTTGGTATGGAAGGCGAAGGATACATCAAGAAAGCTGCCGAAAGAGGATGGCTCCTCATGAGCGACAGCATTATCACACCCGCCGTTACCAACTCAACCGAAGATTTCCAATTCCGCGCCACGCTCGAACCTTTCCGCGACTTTAAGATAGACCTCACTGCTTCGCGCAACGTCAATCGTGCAAAAAACATACAATATATGTATGCGGGTATGCCTAAGACTCAGACAGGTTCGTTCACACAGACAACCATCTCCTTCGGTACAGCTTTCGAGGGAATTGGTAGTGCTGAGAAAGGCTATCCCAGCAAAGCGTTTGAGAAGTTCGTTGGTAGTTTGGAAACCTATCGGCAGCGCGTAGAAGCGCAGTATGCGCAGGCGGCCGCCGATGGTATCTATAATCCTGAAATCTCACCCGTCAGCAAGTATAGTGCCGACGTTATGGTGCCCGCTTTCCTGAATGCTTACACGATGGGAGGCAGTGGGAAACTCGATATTTTCCCTTCGCTTTCGCGCATACTGCCCAACTGGACTATCTCCTATGGCGGTCTGGCGCGTTTGAATGGGATGAAAAATATATTCAAGAGTTTCAACCTGAACCATGCCTACAAGAGCATCTACAACGTAGGTTCCTACAACACCTTCACCTCTTGGCAAGAATACATTGGCGGCCTCGGCTTTATCGCAGACGTGACGACAGGCCAACCCCAGCCCTCGTCTATGTTCGACGTTTCAACAGTGAGCATCAACGAGTCGTTCTCGCCGCTCTTCGGTATCGACATGACGTTTAAGAACAACCTTACCGCTAAGGTCGAATATCGCAAAACGCGCGTGCTGACGCTCTCCATGACCAACCTGCAAATCAACGAAACTCGTTCCAACGACTTCGTTATCGGTGTTGGTTACAAAATTGCCGACTTCAAACTGGGAAGTTCCAAACGAGCCGTGCGCGAGCGCAAAGCCAAACCTTCACGCAAAAAAGGTGCCGCCGACGAAGAGGAGGAGGGAGAAAGCAATAGCAGCAAGCTAAGCGCTCGTCCCACAGGAGGTAAAAACCAAGTGAGCCACGACCTCAACATTCGTTTCGACATCTCCTTCCGCAATCAAGCAACGCTCAATCGCGACATACAAACCCTGCTCACGCAAGCAACCAACGGCAATAAAGCGGTGCAGTGCAGCTTCTCGGCCGACTACACCATATCGCGCTACCTCACGCTCACACTCTACTACGACCGACAAATGAACAAGCCGCTACTGACCAGCAGCAGCTATCCCACCACTACACAAGACTTCGGCGTAAGTCTGAAGTTCTCGCTCAATCATTAAGGGAAAGTTCTGCGACGAAGCGAAGTGACATAAACAAGCACGGTGAATAGTGACTACTATCAACCGTGCTTGTCTTGTATATTGCGTTGCCAACGCGACATACTCATTGTAGGCGTAGCCCCCTGGAACCGCAACCACCTCGCCCGCATCATATATGGGACGCAACCGTCTCGCTTGCGGAATAAATAGGTACGCAGGCGGTCCGCTGGAAGAAATATCTGCATTGCCTCAACACAAACCTCATACTCCATGAAGAGCATAAAGCGCGCAGGAAAGCATTGTTGAAGCGATTATCAGGGGATGTCCCGACCCTTACTGGGGTCAAGGTCGGCCAATAAAATGCCTAAGCCTGCCGCGCAAACAAGAGCTGCAATAAAAAATATTGCGCAGGTATCGCCCGACAAACCAAACGCAGTGCCAGTCGCAGCAAGTAAAATGCCTAATACGACTCCGCATCCTAAGCAGCCAAAGCAGCCTTGATAGCGTTCGCGCGTTTCTTTTATTTTCTCTTCTTCTTCGTCTTTCATAAAGCAATTAGATTAGTTGACACAGCAAAAATAGCTCTTTTTTATGACAATATAAAAAATGAAGGCACTGAATTTCAGTGTCTTCATTAGTGGTACACCCTCAGGGGCTCGAACCCTGGACCCACTGATTAAGAGTCAGTTGCTCTACCAACTGAGCTAAGGGTGCAACGCTTGCAAAACGCTTCATTTTTCGTTTGCGAGTGCAAAGTTAGGCTTTCTCTTAAAACCTACCAAACTTTTTCAGCACTTTTTCAAAACTTTTTTCGCTTAAGTATGCAGGAATAGCTTCCTGAGTAGGGCTACAGCGTTGATGTTCGCTTCTGTATGTAAGTAATAGCGTGGCCACTTCGCAAGTAATGGAAGTGGCCACGCTCTATAGTTTAGGAGTTGCGCGAGCCTATTATTCGGCAGGCGTTTCTTCTTTTTCTTCTTTTTCTTTGTTGCCTTCGGCTTCAGCTTTCTCTTGGTCGCGCACGGCACGTATCTTTTCTTTTACGGCCTCTACGTCGTCTTTCAGACGTTCGATTTTGCGTTTCACGTCGTCGATGAAGCTGTTGGCTTCTTTACTCTTAACTGTGAAGAAGGAGAGGTTGGTTTCGTAGGTCTTAATCTCGTCCATCTTCGTTTCGAGGATGGTTTGCAGGCGTTGACGTTCGCGCGTGAGGGCGTTACCAGCCTTTTCGGCTACGCTGCGACGGAAGTTTTCTACGTTGCGACGACGGGCTGAAATGTGGAGCTCGTTGTAGATGCGGTCGAGCACTTCGCGATAGCGCGCATAGAGCTTGTCCTTTTTGCGGAAAGGCACGTGGCCCGTAGCGTTCCATTCATCTTGCAGGTCGCGCACGGCTTGCTGTGCATCTTCCACGGTTTCGGTGAGCAATGCTTCAAGGCGAGCGATGATGTCGTTCTTCTTTTCGAGGTTTGCTTCCTGTTCGCGGCGTTGGTCGCCAGTGGCTTCGTTTTTACGCTCGAAGAAGTAGTTGCAGGCATCGTTGAAGCGGCGCCAGATGCTTTCGCTGACGCGGTGTGCAACGGGGCCAATGGTCTTCCATTCCTTTTGAAGGGCAATGAGCTTGTTGGCGGTGCTGTTCCATTCGGTGCTTTCCTTCAAGGCTTCGGCCTGTTCTACGAGTGCCGTTTTCTTTTCAAGGTTAGCAGCTTGTTGTTCGCGATTTTGCTTGTAGAACTCGGCTTTGCGTTGGAAGAAGCGGTCGCAGCCAGCGCGGAAACGCTCAAAGATTTTAGCGTTCATCTTGCGCGGTGTGAAACCGATGGTCTTCCACTGGGCCTGCATGTCGAGCACTTCTTTCTGCAGGCGATCCCATTCTTTTGCGGAATTGATGCCTTCCAGCTCGAGGGCTTCTACCTTTTCGCAGAGTTCGGTCTTGCGGCGCAGGTTTTCTTCTTCTTGTTCCTTCAGTGCATCGAAGTGGGCTTGATGGCGCTTGTTGACAGCGGTGCTGGCAGCCTTGAAGCGCGCCCAGATTTCTTCGCGCTTTTCGCGTTCTACGGGCCCTGTTTCGCGCCATTGAGCGTGGAGGTTTTGCAGTTGGTGGAAAGCGGAGATGGGGTCTTCTACTTCGGCCAATTTCTCGGCGGCTTCGCAAAGGCGCTCTTTCTCTTCGAGGTTCTTGCGGAAGTCGTACATGCGTGCTTCGTGGTTGAGGTGAAGCTGGTCGTAGAAGTGTTCAACGTAGAGCTGATAGTTCTTCCAGAGTTCGGTAGCGTTTTCAGCGGGCACCTGACGAATTTCGCGCCATTCGGTTTGCAGGCGCTTGAAGTCTTCGTAGTTCTTGTCGGCACTTTCGGGCGACTCGGCATATACCTTTATCTTCTCTATAATGTCGAGCTTTCGCTTGAGATTTTCTTTCTTTTCGGCTTCTTGCGAAGCGGCGTCGGCAGCACGCAGTTCCTTGATGCGGTCCATTTCGGCCTTGAATTCGGCTTCGAGTGGGTCGGGCGCGGGTTGGAAGTCTTCGGCGTTGCCGCCTGCTTGCAGGAAGGCTTCGCGGGCAGCGGCGGCTTCCTGTGCTTGGAAGTGGTAGTAAGCTTGCTTTATCTGTTCGAGTTCTGGACGGCGAATTTGTCCGCCAGTGGCAGCTATTTCGCGTAGGCGCTCGATGACTTCTTCTTTATTGGCTGGTGCTTTGCGGGGGGCTGCATCGTCGGCATCGGTAGTGGCGGCGGTGCTTGTGTCCTCGCTCCCGTCGGACAGAGGTTCCGGCACTTCGGTTGTTTCGTCGTCGGTAGTAGCGGGTGCTTCAGGTTCTTCCTGAACGGCTTCTACGGCTACTTCTTCCACAGCGGTTGTTTCCGCTTCGGCATTGACCACGGGTTCTTCGGTTACGGCAACTTCTTCGACGGCAGCTTTTTCTTCTGCGGCGGGAGTTGGCTGAAGTTGTTCTTCTGTCTCGATGGGTTTCTTTTCTTCCATTTCTTTAAGTTATTGAGAGGGTAAATATATCACGCGACTACGCGCAGCAGTCGCTCCACACGAATTTCGGTGCAAATAAAATGTATTTTTTTGTTACTACCAAATAGTTTGGCATTATATCCATGTTTTTTTTCTGAAAAGCCACCAAAACAGTCCCGTAACGATAACGGACGTGCCTATAACGAGCGGGAAACCCCACGGCCATTCCTCCATGCCGTTGATGAGGTTCATACCATAAATGCTGGCTATCAGCGTGGGGAACATGAGGATAATGCTGACGCTGGTCATTTGTTTCATCACGCCGCTCATGTTGTTGTTGATGATGCTGGCGTAGGTTTCCATGGTGGAGTCGAGGATGTTGTTGTAGATATTTGTGGTCTCGCGCGCCTGACTCATTTCGACGTTGATGTCTTCGATGAGGTCGGCATCAAGTTCGTCAATGGGCAGTCGGCCTTTCAGCTTTGATAGCAACGACTCGTTGGCGCGGATGGAGGTGATAAAGTAGGTCAGGCTGTCCTGCAAGCGCGAGAGGGCGATGAGGGAGTTGTTGTCGATGGTGTGGTCGAGGTTGCGCTTGGCTTCTTCTAACTTCGTGTTGATTTGCTTCAAGCGCTTTAGGTACCAAACGGCGCTGGAGAGGAAGAGGCGGAAGGTGAGGTCAACGTTGTCAATAAATCCGCTGGTGCGCTTCGTGGTGTGATACTGCACGAAGTCGAGCATCATGTTCGTTTCGTAGTAGCAAACCGTCACGAAGACGCCTTTGTTGAAAATGATGCCAAGGGGCACCGTCGTGTAGGGGCGTTGCAGGTCGGCGTCGTCGTTCTTCAGGTCGAGCTTCGTGTAGTGGGGTTTAGCGGGGCGTTGCGGTTGCGGCGTTTCGTCTGCACTTTCTGGGCACATAGCCTCGGGGGGCGTGGTGCTGTCGGCCATGTCGGCAGCAGCTACATCGGCAGCGAAACCCTCCTTCGCCGTGTCTTTCTGTTTGCGATAGAGGTCTTTGTCCTTATTGCGAACGTAGGGTATGCGCAGGATAATGAGCGTCCAGCCATCGTCATATTCGTAGCGGGCACGCTCGTCCTTATCTCGTATGTCGCTAAGGAAATCGTGGGGTATCTCTAACGTATCGGTGAGGAACTTCTCCTCTTTCTCCGTGGGGCACGTAGCTTGCAACCAGCACCCTTCGTTCCAGGCTTGCTGACTGCGCAAGCCACCTTTGTAATTCCAGAAACTCAGCATAGGCTTCTCCGTTCGAGTTTAATGCGCAAATCGACGGGCGGGAAGCCTCTTGCTCCCTACCACGTCACACTTGTTTTTCCGCGTGATAGTCGTCCATTTTCTGTTTGTAATACATTGCGCCGAGTTGTTAGCGACGCATTTATCGCCGCAAAATTACACATTTATTTGGAAAAAGCAACGACAGAGAGGCCTAAAAATAAGTGTGCAACGCACTATTTCTCTATCAAAAACAAGTACTCGCGATGCGCTGCCGTCGGATTGATGCCCCATTCGTTGGTCCTGCGCATGGCGTGCATCACGTTTTGCGTGTAGTCTATTTCGCGCGCTTCGAGCAGGCGTCCGCTGCTATATATAATATTGTATAGCTCGTCTTTCGTGGCTCGGCCGCCGGAACTATAGGACAGCAGGATGTAGCGCGCTTGGGTTTGGGCTATCAGTTGCTTTAGGGCTTTCAGTGCTACAGACTGGCCCGCGTCGTCCGTACGAAAGTCTTCGAATGGTGAGCTCGAAGCATTGTCGCGCGAGTCTTCGCGGCGGTTGGCACGGCCGAAGAGGGTGGGGTGGTCGTTCAAGACAAGGGTTTTCCAAAAATGATAGTAGGCCGCATAGCGCACACGGCTGGGCGGCATCTTCCTGTTGTTCGAACCGTAGGGCGGGTCGAGATAGACGAGGTCGTGAAATTGCCGAACGGCTTGCAACGCATCTGTCTGTAAAACGACATTTTGGCTGCGGAGGGGAAAGCGGCGTGGCAGGCGCAGGTGGAGGTCGCGCTGCGAGCGGGCCGACCAGCCTGAAAGGTAGGAGGCGAAGTGGCCCAGCGTGTTGTCGACGGCATCGAGGGCAAGCATCAGGCTCACGAGCAACACGCTCTTGTCCTCCTCAGGCAATGGCCACGCGTCTATCTTGTCTCGGATGGCATCGAGGCGCATCGTGTTTTTCAGGCGGAACGGGTGCTTGCCGGCAGGGTCGTCGCTGCCGTAGTGAGCCGAAAACCAGCCGTGCCTGCCAGGAAGGGCGTTCAGTTTGTCGAGTAGGGGCTGGTAGTAGCTATCGGGCTTCGTTGATAGCAGGTAGCACGTGGCGAAGACGCGCGACCAGGGGGCTATGTCGTTGGCCGTTGTGTCAAGCCCCATTTGTGCAAAGGCTTGCGCCACGCGCGTCGTACCGCTGAAGGCATCGAGGGCGGTCTTGACGCGAAGTCCTGACGTCATCTGCACGATGTGGGGCAGTAGCCTCCGCTTCGAGCCAGCGTATTTTATGCCTTCCGTGGATGGGACTGCAATGCTTGACGAACGTGGGTTACAATCTGTCGGCACGGCTTACCAAATAACTGTCAAGAATGGTCAGTGCGGCCATTGCCTCAACGATGGGCACTGCACGGGGCAAGACGCAAGGGTCGTGGCGCCCACGAGGGTTCAGCGTGACGGGCTGACCGCTGACGTCGATAGTAGCTTGCTCACGAAGCAGGGTGGCCACGGGCTTGAAAGCTACTCGGAACGTGATGTCCTCGCCGTTGGCAATGCCGCCTTGTAGGCCGCCGCTGTGGTTAGTGTGGGTGCGAACGTGGCCGCTCGCGTCGGTGTAGAACACATCGGCCACTTCCGAACCGCGCCGTGCAGCCATAGCAAAACCATCGCCATACTCAAAGCCTTTGGCGGCGTTGATGCTCAGCATGGCGGCTGCAAGGCGCGCTTGCAGTTTGCCAAATAGTGGTTCGCCAAGACCCAACAGGGTGCTCCCGCTGATGCGCCCACTGACCACGCCGCCTATCGTGTCGCCCTCGCGCTTCACGGCCTCAACGAGTTCTTCCATTTGCTTGGCCGTAGCTGGGTCGGGACAGCGCACGAGGCTCCGCTCAACCTCAGCCTCACTGCCGGGTGCGAAGTGGGGTGGCAGGCTGATATCGCCTATCTGTGAGGTCCAGGCTAACACGTCGATGCCTACTTCGCGCAAGGCCAGTTGGGCCAAAGCGCCTGCGCAGACGTGGGCGGCCGTAGCGCGTGCCGAAGAGCGACCGCCGCCACGATGGTCGCGCACGCCATATTTGGCCTGATAGGTATAGTCGGCGTGCGAGGGGCGGAAGCATTGGCGCAGGGCGGCGTAGTCGTTGCTGTGCTGATCCTTATTGCGGATGAGGAAGGCTATGGGCGTTCCCGTGCTACGCCCTTCAAACACGCCCGAGAGTATCTCCACGCGGTCGGTTTCGTTGCGCGCCGTGGTCAGCGTGCTTTGGCCTGGCCGCCTACGGTCGAGGCGCGACTGCACATAGCTTTCGTCAATGGCAATGCCAGCAGGAAAACTGTCCAACACGCCGCCTACGCCGGCACCGTGGCTTTCGCCAAAGCAGGTAAAGCGCAATAGGGTTCCAAGGGTGTTCATAGTGATGAGGTGACGAGAGGGTTTGAGGGGGGGTAAGAGGTAGTGGTTTAACGATTGTATAACGTTGTGTCAGCTAAGAGCCTGCGTATCTGCCACACCATGTTTAATCGCGTACCGCGAGGAGCGCAGTAACGAGTGGTGCGCGGCAAACAAACTATTACGCACCATCGCAGCAGGCACAGCCAAAGCTTGAATTACTTATTCAAGTTTCGGATGTTGGAGGAGTTAAGGAAGTTAAAGGAGTTAAGGGAGTTAAAGACGATACTTCTATCCCCTATAATATATCCCTATAAGACTTTCGTCTTTAACTCCTCAGCAGCCAAGGGCTGCGATAACTCCTTTTAACTCCTGGGAAGCGAAAGCTTCCGAAAGCTTGAATTACTTATCCTTGCAGCAGCAGCCGTCGCCGTGCCCTTCGCCGTGGTGGTGGCAGTGTCCGTGCTCATGGCCGTGCTCGTGGTGGCAGTGGCCGTGCTCATGGCCGTGTTCGTGGTGGCAATGCTCGTGGTCGTCGCCGCAACCGCATCCACAGCCGCAACCTTCGCCGCTCAGCATGTTGAGGGCACCTTGCAATTCTTCGTCTGTTGCGGGGCGGTTTTCTACAACGAAGCCCGTGAACTTCAGCGTCTTGCCAGCCAGCGGGTGGTTCAGGTCAACGCGCACGCGCTCTGCGCCTACTTCGAGGATGGTGCCTTGGAAATAGTTGCCGTCTTCGTTCATCAAGGGAATGACGTTGCCAGGAAAGATGTTTTTAGCATCAAACTTACCGTCGATGCAGAACATGTCGCGGTTGAGGTTCACCACGTGTTGCTCGTCATATTCGCCGTAGGCCTCTGCGGGCGGGAGCGTGAAGTTGAATTCCGCCTGCGTGGCAAGGTCGCGCACGCGCGCTTCGAAGGCATCGAGGGCAACGCCTATGCCCGTGATAAACTGAAAGGGTTGCGACGGTGTGGCGCGTTCTACCAAACTTTCAGTGCCGTCAGCTTCAATCGTGAAAAGGCTGTAGGATACTTTGATGTTGTTATGCATGATATGGGGGGATTTGTTAATTATTCAAGTGTCGGAAGTTAAGCCCTCAAGCCAGCTCCAACTGCAACTCCTTTGCCAGCGTTTGCAGCTGCGGGTTCTTTTTCAGCATCTCAGCAAAGAGCTCGCGCTTACCGTAGGCCCGATGTTGTTCGTTGGCTTGGATAAGGCGAAACGCCACGTTGATGTTGCCGTTGTCAAGCTCGCGGCGTAGGTAGTTGGTCAAGTCGCCTTTAATAGCTTCAAGGTCTTTCACGACCAATGCATTGTCCACGGCCACTTCTATCTGGTTCGATCCGTCGGCGGCCAGCGTGGGTTGCATGTTCTTCATGCGGCCCGCCGTGGCGGCTTGCTCTTGTGGCAGCGAGCCTACGTAGCGCAGCCACTGATAGTTAACGTCGGCCTGTGTGAAAGCTTTGTTGCCGTAGCTGGCTTTGGGCTCGGCTGCAGGTTGGGGCGTTTCTGCTTGCGCGGCGGGTTGGCCCATGATGCTCACCGTGCGCTTGTGCAGGGGGCGGTGGCCAGCCGGCGGGGTAGGGGAGGACGGGCGCACAGCGGTGGCAGGTGTAGCCGATGCCGGCGCAGGATGGGCAGCGGGTGTGGCTGCATTTGGCGTTGGTGTAGCGGTTGCAGTTGTTGGCGTTGCAGCAGGAGGTGCTTGAGTCGTTGCGGGGGCGGGGGTGCCATTAGACGCGGCGGCCTGGAAGATGGGTTTTAGTTCGTTCGTAGGGCCAAGCCCACCAGGCGGATCGTCTTCAGCTTGTGCGGCACGTATCAGTGCCAGCTCTACAAGCAAGCGTTTGTTGCGGCTCTGACGATAGTTCAAGTCGCACTCGTTCAGGATGCGGACAGCCCGAAACAGGAAGCGCGGCGAGCACAGCTTAGCTTGCTCGGCATAGCGACCACGAACGGCCTGTGACACCTCAAGCAGCGGCAACGTTTGCTCGTCGCGACTGACAAGGAGGTTGCGCAGGTGCGAGGCCAAACCACCAACGAATTGGTTGGGAGGGAACCCCTTCATAATGATTTCGTTCAGCGTCAGCATCACGCCTGCCACGTCGCCCGCCAGCAACTGCGTCGTCGTGCGGAAATAGTAGTCGTAGTCGAGGACGTTGAGGTTTTCTATCACCTTGTCGTACGTCAGGTTGCCCCCCGTGAAACTAACGACTTGGTCGAAGATGGAAAGCGCGTCGCGCATGCCGCCATCGGCCTTTTGAGCTATCACGCCGAGGGCCTCTTCTTCAAACTGCACACCTTCGTTTTGGGCCACATTGCGCAGGTGACCCACGATGTCGTCGGCCTCCATGCGGTTGAAGTCGTAGATTTGACAACGACTCAAGATAGTAGGCAATATCTTGTGCTTCTCGGTCGTGGCAAGAATGAAGATGACATGGGCAGGCGGCTCCTCCAACGTCTTCAAGAAGGCGTTGAAGGCACTCTGCGAGAGCATGTGAACCTCGTCGATGATGAACACCTTATAGCGTCCTACCTGCGGCGGCACACTCACCTGCTCAATGAGTTGGCGAATGTCGTCAACGGAGTTGTTGGATGCCGCGTCAAGCTCGTGGATGCTTAGGCTGCGACCTTCGTTGAAGGCGCGACAGCTTTCGCACTCCTCGCAAGCTTCACCGTCGGGGCGAGGATTGAGGCAGTTGATGGTCTTAGCAAAGATGCGGGCGCACGTCGTTTTGCCCACACCGCGAGGACCACAGAAAAGGTAGGCATGAGCCAGCTTGCCCGTAGCAATAGCGTTCTTCAGCGTTGTCGTCAAAGCCTTCTGACCTATGACGCTGTCAAACGTCTGAGGTCGATACTTGCGCGCAGATACTATATAGTTGTCCATATCAGTGGTATAGTTGTTGAGGTCTCGTTAGTTGTAAAGTTTCGTAAGATATACAGTGTTGTTTGCAAGTTAGACGTCGGCGTAGCCCAACTCGTAACCCGTCACTTGTTACTCGTCACTTTTTATTAGTATCTACTCCCTCCTCGCCCTTTTGGGGAGAGGGGGGCAGGGGAGAGAGAGGGGCTTCTCCTTACTCCTCCGAATAGTCCTTCACGAGCTGTCGATAGTTCTCGAGCAACCTACTATGATTGATGAAGCCAACAAAGCGGTTTTGGTTGTCAACAACAGGCAGCACCCCAGCTCCCGACTTGCGGAACTTCTCCATCACGCGCTCCATTGTGTCGTCCTTATAGAGCTCAGCCTCGGGCTGGCTCATCAGTTCGCTCACGCGGAAGCGTTGGTAGAGCTCACTGCGGAAAATGTAGCGCCTAATGCGTCCAAAGTCTATGATGCCTACAAGGTTGCCAAGGGGGTCGCATACGGGAAATATGCTGCGCTCGTCGTTCGCCACGGTCTGCACCAACTGACCCAACGTCATTTCGGGCGTCAGGCGCGGAGCACCCGCATCCACCACGGTGTCGAGGCTCATCAGCGTAAGCACGTTGCGGTCGGTGTCGTGTGTCAGCAGGTTGCCTTGCTTGTCGAGGCGAATGGCATAGATATTACGGCGAAGGAAGAGTTGCACCGTCAGATAGGCCGTGGCCGAAACAATCATTAGCGGAAGGAATAGCTGATAGCCGCCCGTCAGTTCCGCAATGAGAAACACGCCCGTCAGCGGAGCCTGAAAGAAAGCACTCATCAAGCCCGCCATCCCTAAAAGCACGTAGTTGCGCACGGGGAGCGTAGTTGACAGTAAGCCCAGGCGGTTCCATAAGTCGCTGAAGATAAAACCCGTCAAGCATCCAAGGAAAAGGCTTGGTGCGAACGTACCACCGCATCCGCCCGCACCATTCGTGGCCGCCGTAGCAAACGACTTCACGCCCACAATAAGTGCCAGAAATAGCAGCAACAACTCCGGATGGGCATAGAACAACGAATTGCGCAACACGTCCGTTGCCTCCAACTCGCTGTTGGCCGCCAGCAACGTGCTCACCGTGTCGTAGCCCTCACCATATAGCGGAGGGAAGAGGAAGATGAGCACCGCCAGCAACGCACCGCCAAGCAGCACGCGCCAGAGCATGCCGCCAATGCGACGGAACATGCCTTCCGTCAGCACCATCGTCTGCGTGGCGTAGAATGCCACTAAACCGCACAGCGCACCAAGCAACAGGCAGCTCGGCACTTGACGTATGCCGAAAGCATCAACAAGCTGAAAGTCGAACATAGCGTCCGTCCCGCTGATGGCGTAGGCAACGCATGTAGCCGTTAAGGCCGAAATGAGCAACGGTAGCAACGACGACATCGTCAGGTCTATCATCAGCACCTCCAGCGCAAACAGCACACCCGCAATGGGAGCCTTGAAAATGCCGGCCGTCGCTGCAGCAGCACCGCAACCAATGAGCAGGATGCGCCGCTTGTGCGTCAGCTTGAAAACTTCGCCAAGGTCGGCGCCTATGGCCGAGCCCGTCAGAACAATAGGACTCTCTGCACCTACCGACCCACCAAAACCTATCGTCAACGCCGATGCAATCAAGCTCGACCACGTGTTGTGCGGCTTCAGCCGTCCCCGCTCGCGCGACAGACTATAAAGTATTTTTGTAATGCCATGGCCTATGTTGTCGCGAACAAAGATGCGAACAAACAACGTCGTCAGCAAGATGCCCACCACGGGATAGACAAGATACAAGCGGTTGGCCTGCGTAGCATCAAACTGGTAGGTCAGCAGAAATTTAATCTCTTCAATAAGCCACTTCAATAGCTGCGCCGCTAACGAGGCAGCTACACCTACGGCCAGCGACAGTAGCAACAAGAGTTGCCTGCCGCTGAAACGTCCTAAGAGAACGGACAGAAGAGATGTAAGCCAACTTTTTGCAGACATATTGAGGCGTCAACGAGGTGAGTGGTCTTTTGTCCTGTGCCCGCGCACCAAGCACGAGGGCACATTGTAGGTGCAAAGGTACGTTAAGCCAGCCGCAAAACAAAACCACGCGCCCATTTTTTGCGCAAATACCTCAGTGCCTACATCCAATATCTACATAGCCCACCAGCCAGTCCTGCAAACGCTCCGTTTTCAAACATTCTCTGTGGAAGACATCAAGCCTAACTTTCAAAACATTACGCGCTTCAGCTGAAGTTTTACTACACGCCTCACAAGTTTTCCGCGAAGCATACGAAGTTATAAATCTCGGCGGCAAATGTACATTTACCGCCGAGATGATATACATTTCCCGCCGAGAAATATACATTTACCGCCGAGATTTATAACTTCCGTGCCTTGCAAGAATTCTTCATGGCCTCTCCGCAAAACTTCAAAGCCAGGGAAGAAAACACCTAAAGCTTCTATGAGCGTTGCCTAGCGTTCACGCGAACGCACGAGCCCTACTCAACCCTTCGGGTTAGCCCCGTACTCGTTGCTCCCAGCGTTGCCCTCTATAAACAGAAGCACGAGCGGAAAAGCCGGAATGAGTTGCATCCAACCCGACCAACCAACATCGTGGCACCGCTTGGCTCCCTGCGCAAAAAAGAACCAGTAGAGCACAATCGTCGCAGGCAAACCAATGATGAGGAAAAGTGCCGCACTCACGTCATCGCTCGGCCCAGAAGCCGAAGCCCCCGTTATGGTTATAACGAAGCCATAAACAAGCGACCCAATAAGCATTGACAGCCCATACTCAAGCCGACGTATGCGCCCCTCAAACGAAAATGGTGCCGAAAACATCGGACGAGGCCCCTGCGAATCCTCTCGCCCGTACGAACCCGACGGCGGCGGCGGTGGTGTGTTGTACATGATAAGTGTATTTGTTTGAATGATGTTTGGCTTTTGATAACATCCCAAAGGATGCTATATTTTCATCGTGTTACTATCCAAACAACCAATTAAATAGAGAGATGATTATCAGTAAACTCAGTCCAATTAAGAAGATGCGGAATAAGCAGTTGGCAGCCATACAGCCACCGGCCAGGCCGCCTTGCACAGCTTCCTCCGAGTCTCCATTACTTCCAAGGAACCCTATAACAGCTCCTATGATTACCGCGATTATGATTATCCAAATCCACATATTGATGTTAATTAAAGTAATTATGTTTGCAAATGTCAGAAGGCACTAAATACTAAGTATAGGACAAGGAAAATGATATTCAAGACAAGGATACTGACAATCCAACCCAAAACTGCATCCCAAGCACCTTTTGCAGCACGCTTATTTGCAGCATGAAGGTCTTTAAAGAATTGGTCAACAAAGTCTTTTGCCTGTTGGTGAGCCTGAGCAATATCTTCTCTAAGCTCATCGTCATGAACATCGTAGCTATAGTTCCACGACTGTTGTTGTTTCTCTTTTGTCTCACTTCTAAATTTACTATATTCTCGATCGTATCTTTTGCGCCTCTCTTCATTACCAAGAATGCTGTAAGCTTCGTTAATGTCCTGCATGACGGACGTAACCTCAACATTTGGGTTTCTGTCTGGATGCCATTTCAGAGACAATGCCCGATAAGCCGCCTTAACCTCTTGATATGAGGCCGAGGGGGCTATGCCTAATACTTGGTAGTAGTCTTTAAACATTCGTGATGTTTGTCACTTATAAAGGATTGTGGGGGCTCAGTTCTCGTTTCCCTTGTCGTCTTTCTTCCAAATGGCTTTAAGGGCATAGAAAAGAGCGGCAAAAGCAATGAGACCGAAAATACCAGGCGTTTTCATTCCTGCATCTGAACTTATGCCCACTATGGGGACAAAGATTAATAAGAACACCACAAGGGCAATGAGCGTTGCAACGACTTTTGATGATTTCATAGTGTACGAAATTTGATGTTTATGTGTTATACATGAGTATGTGTCTCCAGCAAATAGACATTTCCTTATTAAGGAGAACTGGGTAATAGATAAAGCGGCGCGAACTACCTTATTCCGCTCGTCTTTGGAGGTCCTGAGAAACCTGGTTGCACGAGAGGTGTAGGCAGTCCACGCCGCAATGCAGCGTGAACCGTTACACTATAGCCCGTTGCAACGCATTAGAAATTTCTCAGGTTTCCAAAGTCAGGGCAAGCATAACGCTTCTGTTTTCGTATGTCGTGCTGCGGGAACTCTTGGAGGGAGTTCGCTGCCAGCGTGGCAAAGTTACGAAAATGTTTGCAGAAGTGCCTACAGTTTTCATAGCTTTTTCATTCTATTTGTGTTTTTAATTCTCTAGTTGGTTTCTTATTAGATTTACGCCAACCATGCATAGCGCAAAACTGGCGAAGAAATGGAAAAATCGTTCGGTCGTGTCGGTGAACAACAAGTAGAAATTGTAGAGGCCACACAATATCATTATTATTGCAAATAATATGCATAGGACATCCTCTATTCTTTCAAGGATTGTTTTTAGTCGTTGATTCATATCTACAGTATTGTTGTTTGGCTGCAAAAGTACGGCTTCAAGGGATAATATAAAAGCAAATCCCTTTCGCAAGGCTTGCGAAAGGGATAGATTGTGGGGTTTAGGCTTCTGTTTAGGCTTCTGTTGTGGCCTCGAGTTCCCAATGTATCATGTTGGGCTTTAGTTTGATGAACTTTGGGAGGCCTTGGTTGCCGTTGACGTAGTAGAAGCTGGCCACTTCGTCGTTTAGTTGTTGGGAGAAGGCGTGGCGGATGTGGCTAAGTTTTTCGTTGAGACTGTTGCTTAGCGGGTCGGTCAGGCGGAGGATGCTTCGGGAGTAGGTGCGAAGGCCGAGGAGCTGCTTGAGGGGGCGGCGTCCCTTGATGCGCTCGTAGAGCTGGGCAAGTTCTTCGCGATAGTCGGCAATGTGTTTGAGGATGATGCCGTCGGGGTGGCGCAGGAAGAGGAAATAGACGGCTTTGTCGAGGGGCTCGAGCTTGATTTCCATGTTGTCGAAGTCGGGTAGGAGGATGCGGTGGTCGGACGTGATGTGGAGCGGACTGAGCTTTGGTTCGGGAAAGAGGGCTTGCTTTAGGACGACGTCGCTGATGCCCAGTCGGCGCAGGTGACCGATGCTTTCACGTGCTTCCTTCAGAAGGGCTTTCGCCTTTTCGTCGTAGTCGGCATCGTCGGGAGAGTACTTGCGAAGGCAGTACCTGGCTCCTTTGTAGTAAGGATATTGGGATATGCAATAGTGCATGGCCAAGAAGTAAGCTTCGGGCTCATGCTCGGCAAGAAGGAGGGATAGGGGATAGTATGAAAAGATGTAGGCAGGCCCCTGTTCGCTATTCTCGAAGGTGGTTTTGCAGTAGCAGGCAAAGCCTGGTGGGACGGGATGCTCATCAGGGTGAGGGTGGGCGCGAAACTGAAGTAGGTAGTCGTTGGGGAGTGAGGGTAGGGGCTTCGTGGGCAGAGGCAGGTCAGGATAGTTCTTGCGCCATATTGCCTGGTCTTCGGCAAGCTCTTGCCCAAGCGAGGGCAGGTAGATAAAGCGATGCCAGCCATGGTCGTTTATCTTTTCTCGAATAAGGTCGAGGTGTTGCGCTACGTATTCGTCTATGTCGGGGCGGCTGCCGTCGCTGACATAAAAGACTTCACGATTGGACGGAACAAAGGGAATGTTGCGCAATAGCAGCCCTCCCTTTTCCATGTTCTTGCAAAACCTTTCGGCCAAGTCTAAGACTCGTTGTTCCTCTTCACTACGGCGTTTCTTCTTGCGAAACAAATTGAAAATGCTCATGTGGTGTATGGCTCGTATCAGTTTCTTCGCGCGCGCGTACATATTTATATAATATAGTATGGCGTTTGTGCGCGGTGCTTATTTTAGCAAATCGGGGCGCAGGCGGCGAGTGCGTTCTAAGCTCTGCGCCAGTTCCCATTCCTTGATTTTGGCCTCGTGGCCCGAAAGCAGCACCTCGGGCACGCGCCAGCCCTTGTAGTCGGCGGGGCGCGTATAGACGGGGGCGGCCAGCAGGTTGTCTTGGAAACTGTCGGAGAGGGCGGACTGTTCGTCGGAGAGCACGCCAGGGACGAGGCGCACCGTGGCGTCGGCAATGGCGGCGGCGGCAATCTCGCCACCCGTCAGCACGTAGTCGCCCACGCTGATTTCGCGTGTGATGAGGTGTTCGCGCACGCGATAGTCAACGCCTTTGTAGTGGCCGCAAAGGATGATGAGGTTCTCCTTCAGCGACAGCTCGTTGGCCATGGGCTGGTCAAACTGTTGGCCGTCGGGCGTAGTGAAGATGACCTCGTCATAGTCGCGCTCGGCTTTCAGCGCACTGATGCAGGCATCGATGGGCTGACACTGCATCACCATGCCCGCAAAACCGCCGTAGGGATAGTCGTCAACGCGGCGGTGGCGGTCGGTGGTGTAGTCGCGCAGGTTGTGGAGGTGTATCTCGCAAAGACCTTTGCGCTGGGCGCGGGCAAGGATGCTCGTTTCGACGAAGCCCTCCAGCATTTCGGGCAGGACGCTGATGATGTCTATTCGCATAGTGTGTAATCTACTTTTTAGGAGATGCAAAGATAAGGTTTTTCAATAAGAAAATGCTACTTTTGCTGCGAAAACTTCCACGCTTACGTCTATCTATATGACCGAACAAGAACGCATCGTTCAGCTTCGCACTGAACTCCACCGCCTCAATCACCTCTATTACGTTGAAAACCGCAGCGAAATTCCCGACCAGGAGTTCGATGCGCTGATGCACGAACTGGCCGACCTCGAAGCACTTCACCCTGAGCTTTCCGACCCCAACTCGCCTACGCAGCGCGTGGGGAGCGACCTCAGCGGCGACTTTCAGAGCGTGGAGCATCGCTATCCGATGCTCTCGTTGGGCAATACGTACAATCGTGCCGACGTGGCCGAGTTTTATCGTCGCGTGTCGGAGGGTTTAGGCGGCGAACCATTCGAGATTTGTTGCGAGCTGAAGTTCGACGGTCTGAGCATCTCGCTCACCTACGAGCAGGGTCGCCTCATTCGCGGCGTAACGCGTGGCGACGGACAGCGCGGCGATGATGTGACGGCTGCCGTGCGCACCATACGCAGCCTGCCCCTGCAACTGCCCGAGGGGAGCGACTGGCCTGCCGACTTCGAAATACGGGGCGAAGTGCTCCTGCCGTGGGAGAATTTCGAACGCATCAACCGCGAGCGCGAAGCGCGCGAAGAACCCCTCTTTGCCAACCCGCGCAATGCCGCCAGCGGTACGCTCAAGAGCAAAGACAGCCGCGTAGCGGCCCAGCGTGGCCTCGACGCTTATCTCTATTATCTTCTGGGCGACAGCATTCCTGGTCGCACCCACTTCGACAACCTGCAGGCTGCGCGTCGCTGGGGCTTCAAGGTGAGCGATGCCACCAC
The DNA here is from genome assembly GCA_900317635.1 of uncultured Prevotellaceae bacterium. Taxonomy (GTDB): domain Bacteria; phylum Bacteroidota; class Bacteroidia; order Bacteroidales; family Bacteroidaceae; genus Alloprevotella. The sequence goes on from ONHN01000008.1 coordinate 43,962, forward strand.
GCTTTGCCGCAGCCTTGAGGAGGTCTATGCCTTCATCGACCATTGGGACGAGGCGCGCCATGTCCTCCCCGTAGCCACCGACGGCGTCGTGCTGAAAGTAAACGACCTAACGCAGCAACGCCGTTTGGGTTATACCTCCAAGTCGCCGCGTTGGGCCATCGCCTATAAGTTTCAAGCCGAACGCGCCCGCACTCGCCTCATGAACGTAACGTTCCAAGTGGGGCGCACGGGAGCCGTCACACCCGTGGCCGAGATGCAGCCCGTAGCGCTTGCTGGCACCACGGTGCGCCGTGCCTCGCTCCACAACGAGGACTACATCCGCCAGTACGACCTGCACCTTGGCGACTGGGTGTTTGTGGAGAAAGCGGGCGAAATCATTCCGCAAATTGTGGGCGTGGATGTTGACGCGCGCGACGTGTTCTTGGGTCAGCCCGTGCAGTTTGCCAAGACCTGCCCCGAATGCGGTGCGCAACTTGTGCGCTACGATGGCGAAGCGGCCCACTATTGCCCTAACGCCTCGCAGTGTCCGCCCCAACTTCGTGGGCGCGTAGAGCATTTCGTCTCGCGCGAAGCCATGAACATTGAGAGCATTGGTCCTGAAACCATTGCCGATTTCTTCGAGCGCCACCTCATTCGCGACGTGGCCGACCTCTACGCCCTCGATGTCCAAGCCGTGAGTGGGGGCAATCAAAACCGCGCCGTTTCGGCCAAGAAGGTCATTGACGGCATTTGCAAGAGCCTCGCCGTTCCCTTCGACCGCGTCCTCTTTGCCCTCGGCATTCGCTTCGTTGGGCGCGTGGCGGCGCGCGCTGTAGCTCGCCACTTCCATAGTATCGATGCAATCGCTTCCGCCTCCGCCGAGGAGTTGCAACAAGTTGAGGGCATCGGCAAAGTCATAGCCGAGAGCATCGTAGCATGGTTCCAGAGCGAGAACAACCGCCAGCTTGTGGCCCGCCTGCGCGCTGCTGGCGTGCAGATGTTCATGGCCGAAGAACAGCGCGACAGTGAAGCATTAGGGGGAAAAAGCATCGTCATCAGCGGCACGTTCAGTCACCACAGCCGCGAGGAATACAAAGCCCTCATCGAGCGTCATGGCGGTAAAAACGTAAGCAGCATCAGCAGCAAGACCTCCTTCATTCTTGCTGGCGAGAACATGGGCCCCAGCAAGCAGCAAAAGGCCGCCAGCTTAGGCATCGCCCTCGTAAGCGAAGCGGAATTTCTTGCGATGATAGGCGAAGCGCCGCAAGCCGCTGCACCTACATTGTTCGGATAAACGCATGGATAAACGCTGGCGCCTCGCGTAAACTTTTCGGCCTTTCGCTTTTCCGTTTTCAATATAATTACTAAATTTGCACCCGCAAAAGCGGAACGGGGTGTAGCGCAGTCCGGTTAGCGCACCTGCTTTGGGAGCAGGGGGTCGAAGGTTCGAATCCTTTCACCCCGACGTTCTTAAGAACGAACAACTACTGCAACGTGGTATTATGTACCTACTTGCAGCAGTTGTTCGTTTCGCTTTCATTTAAGATTCGGAAGCTCTTGCTGCTATGGTGCGCAGAGCGCACTGCACGTTAAAAGAAACTTTGTGGCGTGCACTACGCTTCGCGCACCACGTTATTCCACTTTATCACAACAAGCGAAACTTGAAACGCTTTATCCCTTCGGCGCCCCTGCCCAAGGCCGCAGCATCGTAATCAGAGGCTCACGCGTCGGTTGCGGCTTGATTTTCTTTGCTTTTTGCTTGTTTTTTTGCAAATTATTTGTTATCTTTGCCCTGAAAAGACAAAACAGACAGACGTGCGCAATGCGTTTTCTCATAGCGCGCTGGCATTTTGGAGGAACACCGAGGCTTGAAAATACCTGAAAAGGGAATACCTGAAAAGCAAGACGAACCAACACAACGACGAAGATATGCCGAAGGAAAAGTCACAAGTTAAGCAGCGTCAAGACATCAAGCTCAATGTCCCGCGCCGTTACAGCGTCATCATTCATAACGACGATTTCACCACGATGGACTTTGTTGTCATGATTCTCAAGCAAGTTTTCTTTAAGGACGATGCCGATGCCGAGCAACTCATGCTCCGTGTGCATCAGTTCAACCAGGCCGTTGTAGGCATCTATAGCTACGACATCGCCACCTCTAAAGCGCATAGGGCCACCGCCCTTGCTCGCGACAATGGTTTCCCGCTCCGTTTAACCGTTCAGCCCGAAGAGGAATAGCTATGGCCGAGATTAAGCAGACCGACCGCGTAGCATCGCTCCTTGCTAAGACGTTCGATTGCAGCAAGCAGTTTCGACACGAGTTTATGCTGCCCGAGCACATGCTATACGTGTTGAAAGACGACGCTACGTTTAAATACGCCTTCGAAATCTTTTGCAGCCTGCAGGAGCTGACGGAAAGGCTGGAGGCCGTGCTCAGGAGCATCGAGTGCGTGCCCGAGGGCGTAGAATGCAAGGGCATCGCCTCAGAGCAACTTATGGCGGTTGTCAAAAGTGCTATGGCCGACGTGGCTCACAGCAATGCCGAGGCACTCGACATACCGCATCTGGTTCGCGGGATACTTCAACTTGAAGAATCCTGGGCGGCGTACATACTGAAAGATTGCCTTTACAAGAAAGAGACCAACTTCCTGAGCCGACTTATTAGCTTCTATGAAACCGACGACCGATTAGAGCAGATGAAAGCTGCACGCGGCGAGGAACCTCACTACGAGGAGAGCCCGGCAGCCTGGCGCATGCTCGTCACGTGTATGAACGAGCATTACCGTGAGCACAACCCCCTCATAGGTCGCGAAGCAGAGCTGCAGCGCACGATGCAGGTGCTGTGTCGGTGCGATAAGAACAATCCGCTCCACGTTGGCGAGCCTGGCGTGGGCAAGACGGCTCTGGTCTGGGGTTTGGCCCGTCTTATGGAGGAGGGCAACGTGCCGCCGCGCCTCTTGCAAAGCCGTATCTATCAGCTCGACATGGGCACGCTCATGGCTGGCACGCAGTATCGCGGCGACTTCGAGGAACGCTTGAAGATGATAATGGAAGGCATTCAGAATGAAAGTAAATACAACATTGTCTATATCGACGAAATCCATACGCTTGTGGGTGCTGGTGCTACGAACGAGAGTTCCCTCGACGCGTCCAACTTACTGAAGCCATATTTGGAGTCGGGCACGCTTCGCTTCATAGGCTCGACAACCTACGAGGAGTACAACAAATACTTCTCCCGCTCGAAGGGCCTTGTCCGCCGTTTCCAGCAAATAGACATTGCCGAGCCTTCCGTTGAAGAAACGGTGGACATCATCACGCAGCTCTTGCCCCGCTACGAGGTCTTCCACGACGTGACTTACGCCTCCGAGGCTGTACGCTTTGCGGTGGAAGCCAGTGCGCGCCATATCACCGACCGCTACCTGCCCGACAAGGCCATCGACCTCATTGATGAGGCTGGGGCGGCCATGGAGATGCGCGAGGAACCCGTGCGTATAGGTAAGAAAGAAATTGCCGACGTGCTTTCGAAGGTGTGTAAAGTCGATGCGCTGACGGTGGCCGACGATGCCGACTACAAGCGCCTAAAGACCCTTTCGTCGCGTATGCAGTCACAAATTTTCGGCCAGGACGCAGCCATCAGGCAGGTAGTGGAAGCCGTGCAAATGTCGAGGGCTGGCCTGCTCGACGATGGCAAGCCGCTGGCCTCCTTGCTCTTCGTTGGTCCTACGGGCGTGGGCAAGACGGAGGTGGCGCGCGTGTTGGCGAAAGAGTTAGGCATAGCGCTGTTGCGTTTCGATATGAGCGAATACGCCGAGAAACACACCGTTGCCAAGCTCATAGGTTCGCCCGCCGGCTATGTTGGCTACGAGGACGGCGGACTGCTGACCGACGCTATTCGTAAGACGCCCAACGCCGTCCTGCTGCTCGACGAGATCGAAAAGGCCCACCAGGATATCTACAACGTGCTCCTGCAAGTGATGGACTATGCACGCCTGACCGACAACAAAGGCCGTCAGGCCGACTTCCGCCACGTCGTGCTCATCATGACGTCGAACGCGGGAGCCCAATACGCCTCACAGCGCATAGGATTCAGCGGCGAAGCCCATAGGGGCGAAACCATGATGAAGGCCATCAAGAAAACCTTCAAGCCCGAGTTTCTGAACCGCTTGTCGGGCGCGGTGGTGTTTCGCGATATGGACCGCGAGATGGCCACGCTCATCCTGAAGAAAAAGCTGAAGGAGCTGAACCTTAAGTTAGAGGCAAAAAACGTGAAGATGACGCTTCGCAAGGCGGCGTTCGATTATCTGCTTCGCGAAGGCTATACGCCCGAATATGGTGCCCGCGAGATGGACCGCGTCGTCAGCCAGCAGCTGAAGCCGCTGCTCATGCGCGAAATCCTCTTCGGCAAGCTCAGAAAGGGCGGCACAATAACCATTGGAGTGAAAGATGGCAGTTTATCAGTTAGATGAGGAACTATGGTTTCCCAGTCCCTATTATGGTGAGCGCAATGGCCTCGTAGCCGTTGGCGGCGACTTGTCCGCCGAGCGCCTCCTGCTGGCCTACAGCAACGGTTTCTTCCCGTGGTTTTCTTTTCGAGGCAAGAAGCAGCCTCATTGGTATTGCCCCTTAGACCGCTTTGTGCTTTTCCCCAACGAAGTCCACGTCAGCCACTCGATGAAGCAGCTCCTCAAGCAGGAGAAGTATGCACTGACCTTCAACGAGGACTTTAGCAGCGTGATTTCGGGATGCGCTACCGCAGGACATCGCTACGAAGAGCGGGGCGCATGGCTGGGCACGGACATGATAAGCGCCTACACCGCGTTGTACCATCAGGGCTACGCCGCCAGCGTGGAGGTGTGGGAGCGTCCGTTGGCCGACAATGGCGCGGGCGACCGGCGACTTGTTGGCGGGCTCTACGGCGTTGCGCTTCACCGCGCATTCTTTGGCGAAAGCATGTTTTCGTTAGTGCCTAATGCGTCGAAGCTGGCCCTCACTTTTTAGCCCAGATTCTTCTTCGGCACGGGGGCGTATTTATCGACTGCCAGTTCGAAACGCCCCACCTTAAGTCAATGGGGGGCCGCCATATATCCTACGAAAGATATATGAGCCTTTTAAGAAATAGCGACGCCGCAAGCAGAAATTGCTTGTAGCTTGTGGAATATAAAACCTTAACCTCCAAAGTTTTCCTAAATCCTTTTTAAGTTTTCATAGAAGGCTCTCAAGTACTCTTGTCGAGCCATGAAGTTATAAATCTCGGCGGGAAATGTATATTTCCCGCCGAGGTTTATATATTTCCCGCCGAGAAATGTACATTTCCCGCCGAGATTTATAACTTAGAAGGCGGCGTGGAAAGTTTGGTGGCTTCTGGGAAAAAGTGGTGAGGGGGAGAGAAAAGTTTGGTGGCGTGCTCGTAGGCAGGGCGTTGGGGGGCGTCAGAGCAGGGGGGCTACGAGTTCGGCAATCAGGCCGTGGTAGTGTGCATCGGTAGCGTCGAAGGTATTGAGGCGGTCGCTGTCAACATCGAGCACGCCCAAGGGGCGACCGTCGGGGGCGTACATGGGAACGACGATTTCGGAGCGCGAGAGGCTGCTGCAGGCGATGTGGCCTGGAAAGCGCTCCACGTCGGGCACGACGAGCGTCTCGCGGCGTTCGAGTGCTGCGCCGCACACGCCTCGGCCAGCGGCTATGTGCATGCACGCCACGCTTCCCTGGAACGGCCCGAGGCGCAGTTCGTCCTTGCGCCAGAGGTAGAAGCCCGTCCAGAAAAAGCCCATCGCCTCGTGCACCGCCGCGCAAACATTGGCCATCACGCTGACGGCTTCGTCCTCGCCCGCTATTAGTGCGCGCAGGCCTTGTAGCAGTTCTTCGTATTTCGCTTTCTTGTTGGTTTCCATGGCGTTTGTGGAGATTTGTTCGTGCATAGGGAAAAGTGCTTGCTATGCGTTTTGGTTGAGGGCTTGACAGCTTTCGTAGAGTTTTCGATAGAAGGGGTGGCGGCAGAGGGTGCGCGCTGCGCCGAGGATGAAGAGCTTCATGCGTGCGCGGGTAATGGCCACGTTCATGCGTCGGAGGTCGCGCAGAAAGCCTATGTCGCCAGCTTGGTTGTCGCGCACGAGGGAGATGAGAACGACATCGCGCTCCTGCCCTTGAAAAGAGTCAACCGTGTTGACGGCGATTTGCGCTCGCAGCGGGCGCAGGACGTCGTCGGTCTTGATGAGGCGGCGCAGGTATTGCACCTGTGCGCGGTAGGGCGAGATGATGCCAAAGTCTGTGCGCTCGTCGATGAGGCGTTGACGTCCGAACTGCTCGACGAAGTTGCGGAGTACGTGCAGGGTCAGTTCGGCTTCGGCCTTGTTGATGCGTCCGTAGGAACGGCCCACGAACGTTTCGTGGTAGCCGTCGGCGGCAGTGCCGTCGGCATCGGCGGCTTCTGCTATTTCGGAGGTATCGACCCACGTCAGCGGCGCAGCCATATCGTCGAGTATGCTGCGGTGGCGCACTTCGGGCGCGGCGGTGAGCTTTCCGCCGTAGAAGTAGTCTGACGAGAAGCGCATCAGCGTTTCGTTCATGCGGTATTGCACGGTCAGCAGGCGGACGGCTTCGCTGTGGCGCGCCGCCAGCTCCTCCATCAGCGTCGTGCCCAAACCGCCGCGCAGCGCCTCGGGACATTTCACGGTGGGCGGCAGCTGACAGTGGTCGCCCGCGAGGACTACGCGGTCGGCCTTTTGCAGGGCAATCCAGCAAGCGGCTTGCAGGGCTTGGGCGGCCTCGTCGATGAAGAGTGTGTGGTAGTGTTGGCCGTAGAGTAGGGGATTGGCACTGCCTGCCAGGGTGCAGGCAACGACGCGCGCCTCGGTGAGGAGTTGGAGGCGAATGCGCGTCTCAATTTCGTCGGCTCGTTCGCGCAGTCGGCTCAGCTTTTGGTGGAAGTTGGCAGGGCGGTTCTTTCGCGGTGCGCTGAGCAGTTGGCGGCGCGTGCGGCGCAGTTGCCAGAGGGTGGAGTAGTCTGGGTGGTCGGCAAAGCGGCGCTCGTAGGTGCAGGCCAGCATTTCGTCCGTGACGCGTGTGGGGTTGCCTATGCGCAGGACGCTGATGCCGCGTCGCGCGAGTTGCAGCGCAATCCAATCGACGGCCATATTGCTTTGCGCGCACACCAGCACCTGCGCTTCGCGGCGCAGCACTTCGCTAATAGCTTCGACAAGCGTAGTGGTTTTGCCCGTGCCTGGGGGGCCGTGAACAACCATAGCATCGCGACACGCCAGGACGTCGGCCACGGCTTGCTGCTGCGAGGCGTTAAGCCAGGGCAGGGAGGGTGTTGCACGGTGGGGGCTGAAGCTGAGTGGTGCGCTGCCAGCAAAGGCATCGCGCAGGGCGGCCACGCGTCCTTCCTTTGCCTGCTCGGTCCGGTTCAGTGCCTCGAACATCAGGCGGTAGGTTGTTTCGTCGAAGTGGAGTTGCACGCCCAAGCGTTCGGACGTAGCCAAGCGCGCGAGGGCTTCTTCGTCGGGCAGGCACACGACCATTTTGCTCTCTTCGGCATAACTCACGGTGGCTGCAAAAGGCAGGTAGCTGATGGCTCCTGCTGCATCGAGCGTGAAGAAGCTGACGCTGCGTCCGTATTCGAAGTTGTGGGTTATGTCGGTGTCTTCGCGCCGCGAGATTTCAACCACGAAGCGGTCGAGCGAGTTGTAGTAGCTACGCCCGACGGAGACGGGAAACCAGCATTCGCCGCGCTTGACGCGGCGTCCTATGCCCATTGCTTCGGTTTCGCGTTGCATCTGCGCTTTCTCGTATTCGTATTCAAGACGCAGGAGGGCACGTTGGCGCGAGAGGGAGAGTGGTGTCACAACTTTTGCGAGCAATGATGGTTGACGGAGAAGCCCCGCCCAAGGCGTTGAGAGTTTGCTTAGGCGGGGCTTGTAAGGTTTGGGGGGACAGCGTGTGGCTTTATTTGCCCAGTGCTTTGCCTATGGCATTAGCTGCAGCATCCTTCGCCTTGTTGGTGGCTTTGTCGGCTGCATCTTTGCCCTTGTTGATAGCTTTGTTGGCCGCGTCCTTCACTTGACCCTTGGCATTGTTGACGGCTTCTTTGCCAGCGGTTTTTGCGTTGTCGATAGCTTCCTTGGCAGCCCCTTTGGCAGCGTCGGGAATTTTCTCGGTTTTATCGACAGCAGCTTTACCGGCTTCGGCAGCCTTGTCGATGGCACCGTGAGCGGCGTTGACGGCTTTGTTGGTAGCATCGTCGGCAACAGCAGCATTGTCGGCAGCAGCGTTGTCGGCTTGTGTAGCACTTTCGCCTTGGGGCGCGGGCGCGTCGGCGGCTTCCGTGCCGTCGCCTTCGATGGGTGCGTCGGTAGCTTCAACGTTTTCAACGTTGGTTGCGGTGTCGGTGCCTTCAGCGGCAGCGTCGGTGTTGTTGCCGCCGCAGGAGCTGACGGTCAGACCCAATACGAGGGTAGCGGCGAAAAAGAAAATCTTCTTCATTTTGTTTGTGCTTTGTGTTTATGAGTTGAACAATGTTTGCTTGACTTTTGAGCGACTGCAAAATTAGTGCGTTTTGCCTGCTATTCCAAGCGAAGCAACGACTTTTTTGCTACGTTTAATGTTTTTTAGTAACGCGTGCAATCCTCGTGGCTTTTGCGTGCTATTTGCGCCAAAAGCGCGACGTGATGTCCTGCAGTTTATAGTCCTTGACGCGATAGAGCCGCTGGTTGGTGGTGCGTGCCGTCAGCGGGCCGCACTCAGCTACGTAGGGGCCTATCTTGATGTAGTCGAACGCTTCGAGGCGTATGCCTTCGGGCAGCTCTTTGCGACCGCTGTACCAGCCCGTGCGCAAGCCTGGGAATTCGCGTTTTGCAGCCAGCAACAGCCGTTCAACCTCGGCCGTATCGTTGTCGCCCCCCATGAGTCCGACGCACGTCACTTCGCCCTCGTAGTCGGCAAGGAGCGAGAAGAGGCGCAGCTCGGTGAGCTCATCGCCAATGTCGCCGCTGAGCTGCGGACTGTGGCAACCGGGGCAGAAGTTCGGACACAGGGAGAGGTTGATGGCAAGCGTTACTTCGTCGGGGTATTCCTGAAAGACGATGTCGTGGTTGACGTACTTAAGCATAGTGTTGAGCGTGTATTAGTTCATGCGTTCGTATCAGCTTCCGTTTTCTCGCCAAGGCATAAAGCGGGGCTTTCTGCTCTTTTGGCTTAACGAAGACGTTGGCGAATGGCGGCAATGAAGCCAGCGGAGGTGGTGGGTCGAGGCGTGATGCCCTCCATAAGGCTGGCCAGGTCTTTGGTGCAGATGCCTTCGGCGAGGGTGCTGAAGCAGGCCTTTTCAAGGCGGTCGGCAAAGGCTTGCAGCTCGGGCAGGTTGTCCAGCTCGCCGCGCTTGCGCAGTGCGCCCGTCCAGGCGAAGATGGTGGCCATGGGGTTGGTGGAGGTTTCTTCGCCTTGCAGGTAGCGGTAGTAGTGGCGCGTGACGGTGCCGTGAGCGGCTTCGTACTCGTATTTACCATCGGGGCTGACAAGTACGGAGGTCATCATGGCCAGGGAGCCGAAGGCGGTGCTGACCATGTCGGACATGACGTCGCCGTCGTAGTTTTTGCAGGCCCAGATGTAGCCGCCTTTCGAGCGGATGACGCGGGCAACGGCATCGTCGATGAGCGTGTAGAAATACGTCAGGCCCAGCTCTTCGAACGCTGCCTTGTACTCTTCATACACTTCGTCGAAGATCAGGCGGAACTGCGCGTCGTACTTCTTCGAAATGGTGTCCTTTGTTGAGAACCAGAGGTCTTGCCGCGTGTCGATGGCAAACTTGAAGCAACTGTGGGCGAAGGAGCGGATGGACTTGTCGGTGTTGTGCATGCCTTGCAGCACGCCCGGGCCTTTGAACTCGTGCACGACGACTTCCTCGCGCTGTCCGCCTTTGCCTTCAAAGACGAGTTTAGCCGTACCTTCATCGGGCACGCGGATTTCAACGCTCTTATACACATCGCCGTAGGCATGGCGCGCAATGGTGATGGGGCGTTCCCAGTTTTTCACCACGGGGTGGATAGAGGGAATGGTGATAGGCGTGCGAAAGACGGTGCCGTCGAGGCGCGAGCGTATGGTGCCGTTGGGCGACTTCCACATTTCGTGGAGCTTGTATTCTGTCATGCGTGCGGCGTTGGGCGTTATGGTGGCGCACTTCACGGCCACGCCCAGTCGCTTGGTAGCCTCGGCGGCATCGATGGTGATTTGGTCGCGTGTTTCGTCGCGCTTCACCAGTCCGAGGTCGTAGTATTCGGTTTTTAGGTCAACGAAGGGGAGGATGAGTTCGTCTTTGATCATTTTCCAGAGGATGCGCGTCATTTCGTCGCCATCCATCTCCACAAGGGGAGTCAGCATTTGAATTTTTTCCATAAGGTATTAGATTTGTTGTTTGAAGGAGTTAAGGGGGTAAAAGACGACAAGCTTTACAGGCAAATACCATAAGTGGCATTATATGTATCGTCTTTAGCTCCCTAAACTCCTAAAACATCAGAAGAATCAGTTATGCTATTTCACCATCACTTTGCGTCCGTCTTGGATGAAGATGCCTTGAGCGGGACGCAGTACGCGGCGGCCTTGCAGGTCGTAGCTGTTAGTGTTGGTGAGGGTTGTTACGGCTGGACTTTCAACGCCCGTGAAGACGAAGCTGAAGTCGTCGTTGGTTCCTTTGCGGTGGAGGTAGAAAGCATCGATGAGCGTAGCGGTTTCGCCCGAGAGCGTAGCCGTGATGCCCAGCGTTACTTCCGTTTCTTCCATCAGGCTGAACGATACTTTACCATCGGCTAAGGGTGCGTAGCCAAGCACTTTCTCGACGTCGGCAGTGTTGGGCAGCTTTTGTCCGCGCGCCACGGCGAGGTAAGCGCCTTGCGCGTTAACGTCGGCGGCAGCATCGATGCCGAAGGTGTAGTAGCCGGCAGGCAGCGTGATGGTTTGTGCGAGCTTGTGGTTGGTAAGTTGGTTGGCAAAACCTTCTTTACCCGTCATGAGTGCCAAAGCGTCTTCGGCCTCTTTGTCAACGAAGAAGCAGGTCGTTACGTCGCCCGTTTCAACGGCATTCTGCATGGTCCACGTGCTTTCAGGCGTGCCGGTTTCGAGCTCTTGGAAACGCTCCTGGTTGGCATTGACACTGTAGGCTGTGTGGCGGAAGGGTTTAGCGGGGTTGGTGAGGTAGTCGGCGGTAATGTCGTGAGCCTTACGTGGGCTGAGGCAGAAGACACCGAGCGAGCTGCTCCAAGCGTCGCCTTCAGGACCGAATCCGATGCGCTGACCTGCATTGCCGGCGGAGCAGGCATCTTGCACGTTACCGCTGGTTTGGTTGAACTGGTAGTAGAGAGCCAGCTTCTTGTCGGCTTCCACTTTTGAAACGTTCTGGATAGGCTGGTTGGCGTATTCGGTGAGGTCGTCCAGCGTGAGGGCGGCGTTCCAGATGCGGAGCTCATCAACGATGGCGTTCATGGGCGATGTAGGCCCGCCGAGGGTGAGCTGGCGCGACATGCTGTCGAAGATGTTGCCTCCTTCGTTGTGGAGCGTGCCCACTTTCTTCAGGTCGCAATAGACGTCGCAGTCGGCACCGCTGACAACGAAGGCGTAGTGGTGCCACTCGGAGGGAGCTACAACGCCTGCGCGCGTCTGCATCTTGTTTCCGCCTGCGTTGAGGATGAAGCGTCCTTGGGCATCGTTTTCGAGCATGAAGGCTTTGCGGTTGGTGCCGATTTGGTTGCAGTAGTCGCTCAAGCCCTTTGCATACATCCAGAATTCAATAGTAAAGTCCTTGTCGGTGATAGGGTTGGTGTAGCGCACGTATTCCGTTTGCTTGCCGTAGAAGTTAAGACCCGTTTCGCTGTCGGCGTTGCAAACGATGTAGGCACGTTTCTTCGTCTTCGAAGAGCCGCCCTTTTCGTTTTGTGCGGTCAGCCTTACGTCGAACACGCCTGGCGTGCGGAGCGAGAGGTTTCCGTTATGGAAGGTCTTGACGATGACGGTGTCTTCGTTGGCAATCTCCCACTTCCATTCTTTTGGCGCGCGTGTGGACTGGTCGCTAAACTTGGCGGGCTTCAGTTTCAGCACCGTGTTGGGCGAAACGGTGAAGTCGGCCACGGGCCAGAGGTCGTTCACTTGTATTGACTTCGTGACGGAGGTCGTGCCTGCGGCGTTGGTGGCTTTCAGCGTTACCTCGAAGGTGCCGGGCTCGTCGAACGTCGTGGTGAAGTGAGTGGAGGTGGCTTTCTTCGTTACGGCGTTAGGCACGTCCCATTCGAAGGCTGTAGCGTTTTCGCTCTTGTTGACGAAGCTGATGCGGTCGCCAACGGCCACGGTGGGCGTAGAGAATTCGAAATCGGCCACGGGCTTGGGGGCTTCAACGACGTTGAAGGTCTTGACTGTGGAGGCTTCGTTGCCGGCAGCGTCTTTCACGGTGAGCTTGACGTTTTGTTCGCCCACGTTGTTGAAGACGATGGAGGGGGCATCGAGCGCGTAGGTCTTGTCGGTCGTTTCGTAGAGGAACGAGACGGCGTTGCCGCTGCTGAGGTTTTTCACTTGCAGTGGTGTCTGTGCATAGACGGGACCTTCGGGCAGGGCGAAGTCGGCTGCGAGTTCGCGCGTGTCGGTACGCGTGGTGTTGGTCATGCGCGTGGGTTGCGGCGTGAACATCGTCAGGGTGTGGCCTTTGGCGTGGTCGGTGATGCGTTGGTCGGAGGGTTCGTCCATGGGGATGTCAACCAGCAGGCCTGGCGTGTTGGCGGGGTCGGCAATGCGTGCATACATGTATTGCTGGATTTGTGTTTGCGTGCGTGCCGTGCTCCAGATGCGGAAGTTGTCGTATTCGCCCGCCAGGCCATTGGCACCAGCCTTACCCACGGAGAGGTTGCCAAAGCCGCCGATGCCTTTCGCTGCACCGCTGCATTCGCCTTCTTTCTCGCCGTTGATATAGACCGTCGTCGTGTTGCCGTCAACGACAACGGCTACGTGCGACCACTTGCCCGAGGCCAGGGCGCGGCTGCCCGTGATGACGCGGTTGTTCTCGCTCCAGCCTGCATTGAGCTGGCCGCTGACGGTGGTGTGGATGAGGAACTGTCCCCAGCCCGGACCAATCTGCTGGTTCCAGTTGCTGCAGCTCGTGGGTTTCACCCAATACTCGATAGTAGCCTGGTCGTAGCGGTCGGCAAAGACGTTGGCAATAGAGAAGCCCGAGGCCGTGAACTTTCGTGTGCCGTCGTCTTCAACGGTTTCGCCTCGGTAGGTCGTTTCGGCTGCGAGGACGGACGGGCTGTAGGTGTCGGAGCCGTTGTAGGCATAGATAGCGGCCACGGCGTAGCTGGCTGCTGCGTCGTCAACCGTATAGCTTGTTGCGTCGGCTGCCAGCGTTGCAGTTTGTACGCCATCCTTGAAGACGGCAAAGCCTTTGAGCTGGTAACCCGTCTTTTCGGGGGCTTCCCACGTCAGGTTCTTGTCGGCGATGACCACGTTGCGCGGACCGCTCAGCGTTTCGCCTTTCACGACGCACGAAATGATGGTCTTGTTGCCTTGCGTTTGAATGTCAACGCCCTCGGCACCAATGGGGAAGGGAAATTCCGTGCCTTCGGTGTCGAACTCGTAGTCCATCATCGAAACGTTGTGAACCTTACCCTTGCCGTTGGCACCGTCCTTCGACTGAATGATGAAGAAGTACTTCACGGGCTTGCTCAGGTCAAGGCCAGCCGAGATATCGGTAATATCGTAGCCGAACTCCATAGGTTCGTAGTGCAGACCGTCGGTCCAGCGTCCGAGCATAGGCACTTCGGGATCCGTCTCGGACGTGCCACGTCCGGCATAGCGGAAGTGTTCCATTTCCGTTGAACGTTCGGGCTCGGTGGCCGTGGTGTCTTGCGCTACGCCTGCGCTGAGGCATAGTTCGGAGCGTTTGCTGTATTCCATCTTGATCTTCAGCGTGCGGAGGGGTGTGTAGTTTTTGCGCACGTAGTAGATTTCGGGCTGATAGTAGCCAGCGCCGCTGGAGTTGGGCGTAGCCTTTTTGTAGGGACAGTAGATGAAGCCCTTGTTACACCACCAGCCGCCCCAGCTGTTGACAATAATCCAGGCACCCACTTCGTCCTTGTCCTTCTCGCCTGCCACGCCGTTGCCGTCGAGGTCGAACTCGATGCGGTCGTCGTAGCCCACGATGGTCAGTGCGTGGTCTACGCTCTTGCCCCAGTTGCCCACGTAGTATTGTCCCACTACGCCGGCTTCTTTGTTGGCCTCTGTGTTGGGAATTTTCTTCCAGTCGCCGCCGCTGGCCACGCCAATGCCGCAGACGCCGCCCACGCCGTCCCAGTCGGGGTCGCCGTTGTGGTTCCAAATCCAGTTTTTGACGGCTTCGCGTCCAGCTTCGGACTCAACAGATGTGGGGAAGTTGGCATTGCCTTCGATGCGGTTGTGCATGGCTGCGAACCATTTGTCGTAGCCTTGCATCCAGCCAAAGTCGTTTTGCGTAGCGTCTTGGTTTCCGAAGAGTTGGCTGTAGGTCTTACCGCCGTAGGTTGTCACGTTAGGGATACCATTGGCAGCCGCCATCGTTTCTTTACCGCTCGGCGTGTAGGTCAGTAGCCACGTGAAGTGCGAGGGATACTGATTGTCGGGGCTGCTGGCGTCGGCACGGCGCCACGCATTGATTTCGTACGTGAACATGTACCAGATGCGGCTGGCAGAGCCGCAGGAGCCGCCGTCCTGGTTGATTACCTCGGGGAAATAGGGCGTCAGTGCATTGTTCACGTAAGCAGGGCGCGTTTCGCCAGCCCTGCGGACGGGGGCTGCCAAACGCTTGTCGGCTTTCACCACGGGCGAATAGTCGGGATACTTCTTGTAGTCAACGTCCTGCGCAGAACCTTGCAGGGCCAAGGCTGCAGCGGCTGAGAACAGCAGACTACGGAACATCATCTTTTTCATGAATGTAGGGATTAGATGTTTGGTTTGATGTATTATTATGCTTAATCTTCGCTTAATTGGGGAGCTGAGGGCGATACTCTTATCAACGTTTCATGTTTAATGTTTCATGTTTAACGTTTATTTACTCGTCGGCAAACGTAGCCGTATAGTTTTTGATTGTCTCTTCTGTTTGCTGGCTGACGGGCACGAGCGGGAGGCGTAAAACATTTTGTATTTTACCCTGTGCCGCCATAACGGCTTTTATACCGGCGGGATTGCCCTCCTTGAAACTCAGTTTGTAGAGTTCGCCAAATTCGCGGTGGAGCGCAAGGGCTTCTTTCGTTTGTCCGTGGAGCGCATCGCTGACCATTCTTGCGAACTTATGCGGATAGGCGTTGCCCACGACGGAGATGACGCCCACGGCTCCCGCCTCGATGAGTTCGAAGGTGATGGCGTCGTCGCCGCTGATGACGTCAAAACCTTCGGGTGCCTGGCGCAGGATGTCGTCAATCTGGTCGATGCGCCCCGAAGCTTCCTTGATAGCCACCACGTTCGGGCAGTTCATGGCAATGCGCAGCGTGGTGGCAGCTTCGAGGTTGACACCCGTGCGCCCCGGCACGTTGTAGAGCACGACAGGCAGGGGCGAGGCTTCGGCCACGGAGCAGTAGTGGCGGTAGAGGCCCTCCTGCGTGGGCTTGTTGTAGTAGGGCGTGACGATGAGCACACCGCTGAAGCCCGTGAGGTCTTCGTTTTGCAAGAAATTGACGACATCGGACGTGCTGTTGCTGCCACAGCCTAAGAGCAGGGGCACGCGACCGCCGCCGATGCGCACGGCATGCTGGCGAATGGCGCGCTTCTCGTCGGGCGAAAGGGTCGGGGTCTCGGCTGTGGTTCCGAGAATACACAAGAAATCGACACTGGCACCAATGAGGCTATCTATCAACGTGTCAAAAGCGGCAAAGTCAATCGTGCCGTCGGCCAGCATCGGCGTACAGACGGCAATACCCGTGCCGTGAAAGGGATTTGTGCGAGGCATATTCATTTTATTGTGAACTGGAGTGTGTCGCCGTAAGAGGTACCTACGCCGTTGGTGGCAAAGGCATGGGCATAGTAGCTACCAGCTTCCAGGCTGTCGGCTACGGCTTGAAAAAGGTCGGTGGTATCTTCCGAAACAACCTGAACGCGCAAGGTGTCGTTGCCATAGATGAAACCACGGCCACGAAGCGCGCTATTAGGCGACTCAACAATTTCGCCTGTCAGCCGCACGCTATCGCCTTCAGCATAAGCGTCCAACGTGCGTACGGTGGGAGCGAAAGGTTGTTCGCCGCTGCGATCTTCACCCTTGCACGAACCGAGGCCCGCAGCAAAGACACACATATACAATATTATATATATAGGAGAACGTTTCACTTTTTTGATTTACGCATTATCGCTGCAAAGATAACAAAAACTGTAGAGAAACGGAGATTGTAGAAAAAGAAAAAGGCGTGCGGTTAAGCTCTTTTAAGGTTGTAGGGCACTGAAGCTAATGCGAGCCAGGACGGGATAGTGGTCGGAGAGGGTGCGCCGCTGGCCTTGCTTATCCCAATAGCCGTCGGTAAGTACGGCGTAGTTCTCAACGAAGATAGTGGGCGAGACGAAGATGTGGTCGATGCGGGAGTCGGTATGCTTGTCGGGGTCGAAGCTATTGAACGTGCCCGTAGGAGCATAGCGCTGTCGGGTGCAGACGTAGGCATCTTTAAGATAACTATCTGCTGTAAGAACAAGGTAGGGCTCGCTCCGTTGGTCAACGTTGAAGTCGCCTGTCAGTACGATGGGCGCATTGCCGGCAATTTCTTTTGTCTTGTATAATATAAGCCGTGCACTCTCTTTGCGAGCCGTAGTGCCTACGTGGTCGAAATGAAGATTGAAGAAGAAGAACCTTTGCTTGCTCGCCACGTCCTCAAACTCGCCCCACGTGCAAATGCGCGGCAGGGCTGCATCCCAGCCTCTGGAAGCAACGTCGGGCGTCTGACTCAGCCAGAAGTTGCCCGAACGAAGCAGGCGAAGGCGGTCCGTGCGATAGAAGATGGCACTATGCTCGCCACGGCTTATGCCGTCGTCGCGGCCTACGCCGATGTGCCTATAGGCAGGCAGACCCGTTTGCAAATCGTCCAACTGAGCGGCCAGACATTCCTGCGTACCGAAAATGTCGGGTCTAAGAAAATCGATTTGTGCGCAAAGCTCGGGCAAGCGCCTCTCCCAACCATTCCCTTTCAGGCTGTCGGACGTATTTTGGTAGCGCACATTGTAGGAGCCGACGAGCAAGGACTGCGCATGTACGGGGACGGCAGACAGCAAGGTGATGATAAGTAGAACGAACTTTTTCATGGAGGAGAAAACCTTTGTCGTTGAGGCGAAGTTTGTAGCAGGCGGCCCACTCTGTTACTACCGTGAGACAGACTGAGTGTGCCGCTTTCGTAAGGCGTGACGAGCGTCTCGTTATTTCAGCTTGATGCTTTCAACAGCTCCTGCACGCTACCGCCTGCCAGTAAAGCGAGGCAGTTGTGATAAAGCTTCTTTGCGCAAAGATAATCAGTTGCTTGCTAACGCCCAAAACGTTTCGAGAGTTTTTGCTCCTGAAAAGAAAACATAGGGCGAAAGCATGTCCTTTCTATAAAAAATATGTATATTTGCAGCCCGTGTGCCGACTTTCGGCACGTTTGTTGCATAATCAAAGCAAATAATAAACAAAAATCATAATCCGTAACACATCAACCGATGAACATTACATTCGACAAAACTTCAGATGCAGCTGCTGTTCTGACGCTGCAAATCGTTAAAAGCGACTACGAACAAAAGGTTGCTGCTGAAATCAAGAGATATGGCGCAAAGGCTCAAATAAAGGGTTTCCGTCCTGGCCACGTGCCTCAAAGCATGTTGCGCAAACTCTTCGGTACGCAAATCAAGCTCGAAACAATCAACAGGCTCGTTGATGAAAGCGTGCGCAACTACATCGTAGAGAATAAAGTGGACATGCTGGGCTTCCCCATGCAACACGAAGACCACGAAGCACAAGACATTGAGCATCAAGACGACTTTGAGTTTAAGTTCGACGTAGCCCTGACGCCTGCCTTTGAACTTGAACTTACGTCTAAGGACAAGGTTGCCTACTACGACCTTGAAGTTTCCGACAAGGAAGTGGACCAGGAAATCAGCATGATGCAACGCCAGATGGGCCACAACGAACTTGTTGACGAGTATCAGGAAGGCGACATCATGCGCGGCCTTATTGCAGAGCTCGATGCCAAAGGGCAACCCCTTGAAGGCGGACTGCAAAACGAAAAAGGTTTGCTCATGCCCCAGTATTTCAAGAACGAAGACCAGAAGAAACTCTTTGCTGCCGCGAAGAAGAACGACGTTATCACCTTCAGCCCCAATGAAGCTTACGAAGGTAGCGAAGTGGAACTGGCCAGTCTGTTGGGCGTGAAGAAGGAAGAGCTGGGCGAGCACAAAGAAAGCAAGTATAGCTTCCAAGTGAACGAAATTTCGCGTTACGTGCAGGCTCCCATCGACCAGGAACTCTTCGACAGCGTCTTCGGTAAGGATGCCGTAAAAACTGAAGACGAGTTCCGCACCCGTGTCAAGGAAAACCTACAGCAGCGTGCCGCCAGCGAGAGCGACTCGCGCTTCGGTGTTGACCTGCGCGAATACTGCGAGAAGAAAGTGGGTGTGTTGCCTTTCGATGAAAAGCTCATCAAGCGCATTATGAAGAACAACAACCCCGACAAGGACGATGCCTACTTCGACGAAAACTACGCTGACACCGTCAAGGCCCTGACGTGGCAAGTCATTAGCGACCGCCTCGCTCAACAGTTCGGCGTGAAGATTGAGCAAAACGAATTGAAAGAAGCTGCCATGATGACCACGCGCATGCAGTTTATGCAATATGGCTTCGGACAGGTGCCCGAGGAATTTGTTGAGAAGTATGCTAACGAAATGCTCGAAAAGTCCGAACAGCGCGAAAATCTCGTTTATCGCATCATGCAAAACAAGGTGACGCAGGCAGCCAAAAACGTCGTTTCGCTCAAGCGCAAGAGCGTGGACCGCGCTGCCTTCGACAAACTTTACAAAACCAAAGAAGAGAAAAAGAAGTAAAACAAGTAAGTGACGAGTTACGAGTGACAAGTGACGATTGACAAGTCTGGCTACGCCGACGGCAAGCGCATCTGCAACTCGTCACTCGTGACTTGTCACTCACTAACTCAGGCAATTGTGTCGTCTTTGACTCTTCTGACTTTCGAAACTTGTATTATTACATAACCATAATATCAATAAAAGATGAACAACGATTTCCAACGGTTTGCTACCGGACACGCGGGGATTAGTTCAATGACCCTCGACAGCGTCATCAGCACACAGAACAACTACCTCAACCCCTACATCCTCGAAGAGCGCCAACTCAACGTGACGCAGCTCGACGTGTTCAGTCGCCTGATGGCCGACCGCATCATCTTCCTTGGCACGCCCATCGAAGACTATACGGCCAACGTCTTGCAGGCGCAGCTCCTTTACCTCGACTCTATCGACCCTGGTAAGGATATCAACATCTACATCAACTCGCCCGGCGGCAGCGTGCACGCAGGTTTGGCCATCTACGACACGATGCAGCACATCACGTCCGACGTTTGCACCATTTGCACGGGTATGGCAGCATCCATGGCTGCCGTGTTGCTCGTGGCAGGTCATGAAGGTAAACGTGCCGCCTTGCCCCACAGCCGCACGATGATCCACCAACCTATGGGTGGAGCGCAAGGACAAGCCAGCGACATTGAAATCACCGCACGCGAAATTCAGAAACTTAAAAAGGAACTCTACAACATCATTGCTCAACACAGCCACCAAAGCTTCGACAAGGTTTGGGCCGATAGCGACCGCGACTATTGGATGACAGCAGAAGAGGCTAAAGAGTATGGTATGATTGACAAGGTGCTTGTTAGAAACTGAAATAGGAGTTAACAAGTAACTTTTAAGTGACGAGTGACGAGTGACAAGTTGCAGCCGCGTTTGTTCGTCGGCGTACCCAAACTCGTAACTTGTCACTCGTCACTTGTCGCTTGTAACTAATAATCTTTCTATGGCTACAAAGAAGAAACATTGCTTCGTGTGTGGACGCACGGAGAATGAGGTGTCTTTGCTCCTCTCGGGGAACGAAGGCTTCATTTGTGATGACTGCATTATGTCGGCCTACAAACTGCTTGTTGATGCAGGCTATCAAGTTCCGTCTGGCATTACTCCCTCATCATCTTCGCATCAGCATAAAGCCACCGACTTTAAGAGCATACCCAAGCCACAAGAGATAAAGGCCTTTCTCGACCGCTACATCATAGGTCAGGACGATGCAAAGCGTTACCTTTCCGTAGCCGTTTACAACCACTATAAGCGCCTATCACAAACGGGGGGCGACGATGGTGTGGAAATAGAGAAGAGTAACATCATCATGGTGGGGCCCACGGGAACGGGTAAGACCTTGCTCGCTCGCACCGTGGCCCGCTTGTTGGACGTGCCGTTCTGCATTGTCGATGCGACGGTCTTTACCGAAGCCGGCTATGTGGGCGAAGACGTGGAGAGCATCCTCTCGCGTCTGTTGCAAGAAGCCGACTACGACGTAGCGCGTGCGGAATGCGGCATTGTCTTCATCGACGAGATAGACAAAATTGCTCGCAAGGCCGACAACCCCAGCATCACGCGCGACGTGAGTGGCGAGGGTGTACAGCAAAGTATGCTGAAACTTCTTGAGGGCAGCATTGTCAACGTGCCGCCAAAGGGAGGTCGCAAGCACCCCGACCAGGACTACGTGAAAGTTGACACACACAATATTCTATTTATATGCGGCGGCGCATTCGACGGCATTGAGAAGAAGATTGCGCAACGCCTCAACACCCACACCGTGGGTTTCGAAAACGTGCGCCAGACCCACCGCATTGATCCCAAGAACCTCCTGCAATACGTTGATCCTACCGACCTGAAGAGCTTTGGTCTTATCCCCGAAATCATCGGTCGCCTGCCCGTATTGACCTATCTCTATCCGCTCGACCGCGAAGCCCTGCGCCGCATCCTCATCGAGCCGCAAAACTCGTTAGTTCGGCAATACGAGAAACTCTTCGCCATGGACGGCACGAAGCTGACGTTCGAGCCAGAGGCGCTCGACTTCATCGTAGATAAAGCCGTGGAGTACAAGCTTGGGGCACGCGGCCTGCGTAGCATCGTCGAGGCTATCATGTCGCAAGCCATGTTCGACAATCCTTCGCAAGCAAACAAGAAGTTCTGCGTCACAGCCGACTATGCGCGCACAGAGTTCGAGAAGAACGGACGGCTGTCTATCTAAGGTACAATAAGCCCACTCCCACTTCTCCACATCCAACGTTCCCCTATATGCCAAACGACAATAGGCATATAGGGGAACGTTGTTTTAAGTGACAAGTAAGTTAAGGAGTGACGAGTGACAAGTGACGAGTAAGGCTACGCCCTAATAAGTGCTGCTACAACTCTTCACTTGTCACTCGTCACTTGTCACTTGTTAATTCAAGTTTCTGAAGTTGTGATACGGGTGTGATAAATGGTGCGCGAAGCGTACTGCACGTCACAAAGTTCCACCCCAGACATGACTTATTAGTTATACATTCTTATCATGTGCGGTACGCTCTGCGCACCGTCTTTCTCCTCCCGTCACCTACCGCGCATTCCTCTTCGCTTCGCT
>ONHN01000037.1 GCA_900317635.1 uncultured Prevotellaceae bacterium
AAGATGCGCAAAGGCAACCGCGCGCTCACGCCCGAGGAGCAAACGCTCGTGGCGCGCGTGCTGGCAGAGCATGGTGCGCCGCAACCTGTCGAGTTCGACGGCTACGAAGAGCGTTATCTCTGGCCGGACTGAAGCGCACTGCCCCTGTTTTTTTTGCCCTTCACACAATCTTGCCTCCTGGGAGACAATTTTTTGTCTCCCAGGGGGCAATTTTTTGCCCCCCTGAGGGCAATTTTTTGTCGCCCTGGGGGCAATTTTTTGCCCCCCTGAGGGCAATTTTTTGCCCCCCTGAGGGCAATTTTTTGCCCCCCTGAGGGCAATTTTTTGCCCCCCTGAGGGCAATTTTTCCCCCTGAGGGCAATTTTTTGCCCCCCTGAGGGCAATTTTTTGCCCCCCTGAGGGCAATTTTTTGTCCCCCTGGGGGCAATTTTTTGTCTCCCTGGAGGCAATTTTTTGTCGCTCTGGAGGCAATTTTTTGTCGCCCTGGGGGCAATTTTTTGTCTCCCTGGAGGCAATTTTTTGTCTTCGGGGAGGCAATTTTTTTTATTAGTGTCTGGTAAAAGTTGATACAAGCAACGAAAGAGTTAGTGTCTATTACTGTTTTGAGGATTTTTATTAGTGAGGGGCTTTCTGTCACCGTAGGCGACACATTATGCTTCGATCGCTACGCGCTTTGCTCTGCAAAGAACCCCCGTCGCTCGAAGCGTAAGCGAAGAGCGTCGTGGGGAAAAGCATGGTATGCCAGCTACGGCAACTTTTACCGGACACCAATAATAGAAAATGCACAAAGTGCGCATCTCGCCATTCGCGAGGTGCGCACTTTGTGATAGACGAGGTGTTTAAGCAAGCATTGCCCTGCTCCCTTTCCCTTGGGGGACTACCCCCTCCCCTTCCCAAGGAGGCGCGGGCGCAAAGCTTCCTACAAGTTGTGCAGCGTAAAGTCGAAGCGCAGGCCGTGGGGCGTGTTTTGGCTGGCGCGGATGGTGCCGCCGTGGAACAGGACGGCGTTCTTCACGATGGACAGGCCCAAGCCCGTGCCGCCCAAAGCCCGGCTGCGACCCTTGTCGAGCCGATAGAAACGCTCGAAGAGGCGGGGCAGGTGCTCCTCGGGAACGCCCACGCCATCGTCGCTAAACGTGAAGAGCCAGCCCCCCGCGCGCCGCACAGCCGACAGCGTGACGGTGGAGCCGCGGCCAGCATAGCTCAAGGCATTGTCCACGAGGTTGCGAAAGATGCTATAAAGCAGGTGGCTGTTGCCACGGATGCTGATGTCGCGCGGCAGGCAGTTGCGCAGCGCCATGCCCTGCTGGCTGAAAGCTATCTCGGTTTCAAGCTGAATGTCGGCCACGAGCGCGTAAACGTCCACGCGCTCGCGCTGCTGAAGGTCGGAGGCATAGTCCATCTCGTTCAGCGTAGAAAGGTCCTGCAAGAGGTGGGAGAGGCGCAAGGCCTGAGCATGCGTGCGCTCAAGAAACTGGCGCTGCGTGGCCGCCGGCATGGCGGGGCTGGAAAGAATGGTGTCGGTATATCCCAGGATGCTGCTCACGGGCGTCTTCAGCTCGTGGGATATGTTCTGCGTCATCTCGCGCCGCATCTGGCTGCGCCGCTCTTCTTGCCGCCTACTGATGCGCTCGTCCATGCGCCGCGCATAGCCATAGAGCAACCAACCCAACCCAAAGAGCACAACGAGCGAAAACAAAAGCAGGTGCCAGTCGCTGCGCTCCGTCAGCGGCATGTAGTAGGTCTTGCGGTCGTAGTCCTCGAAAAGGATAAAGACGGCGGCATAGGTGGCGAAAATGGCCATCACGCTAAACCACAAGCGGCGGCCTTCAGTGGGCTTTTTCATAAGTCATGTGTTTAACCGCAAAGGGAACAAAAAGTGTTTAAGCACAGTTTAATGTTTATTGAAACCACGAAAGACACGAATGTTGAATGAATGAACACGAATACTTTCGCGCTGACGTGGAATGTTTAATGTTTATTGAAACCACGAAAGACACGAATGTTGAATGAATGAACACGAATACTTTCGCGCTGACGTGGAATGTTTATTGTTTAACGTTTATTGTTTAATGTTTAATGTTTCTCCCCCTACTAAAACAATAGCCGTAGCCAGGGCGCGAAACGAGGCAGGCGGCATAAGGCCCGAGCTTCTTGCGCAGACGCGCCACGTTGACGTCCACCGTGCGGTCCGTCACCACCACGCCCTGCGGCCATACGGTGCTGAGCAGTTCCTGCCGCGAGAAGACGCGGCCCGAGTGCGTCAGGAGCAGGTAGAGGAGCTTAAACTCCGTCTTCGTCAGCGCCACCGTGGTGCCGTCGTAGCTGATGGTCTTCTGCGCCGTCAGCAGCTGCAGGCCCTCATAGCTCACGTCGGCAGTAACCTCCGCTGCAGCAGGGCGCGTGCGGTTCAACACGGCAGCCACGCGGGCCATCACCTCGCGCACGGAGAAGGGTTTGCTCACGTAGTCGTCGGCTCCAAGGCGGAAGCCCTGCAGCGTGTCGTCCTCAGTGTCCTTAGCCGTAAGGAAAATAATGGGCACGTGGGCCGTCTCGGGATTATCCTTCAGCCTTGTGGCCAGCTCGAAGCCCGACATGCCAGGCATCATCACGTCCAGCAAAAGCAAGCTGAAACGCTGCGGCTGCAGGCGCAGTGCCTCGGCGGCCGAATGGGCAGCCCGGGCCTCATAGCCCGCCGCCCGCAGATTGTAGAGGAGGATTTCGCAAAGGTCGGGCTCATCGTCCACAACCAGTATTCTGATAGTTTCCATAATTCGAGGGCAAATGTACGAAAAACCACAAAGAAAAGAAAAGGGGGGGGCACGCGCTTGTGGTCAGAAGAAAGCCTCATCACGTTGACTTCGCAATAAGATAAAAAAGAGAGAAAGAACCTCCTTCACCACACTGCCACGCCCCCCCTGGTAGGGAGAAATCAACCGGCACAACGCCG
The DNA here is from genome assembly GCA_900317635.1 of uncultured Prevotellaceae bacterium. GTDB lineage: Bacteria > Bacteroidota > Bacteroidia > Bacteroidales > Bacteroidaceae > Alloprevotella. Next base: position 2,951 of record ONHN01000037.1, read on the forward strand.
ACGTCATCACGCCCCGAGCTTAGCCTCAACGACGTTTACAACATAATCGCCCAACTTCTCAAGCTCACCAACGAGGTCACCATACAAGACGCTAAGGGCGTAATCGTACTCGTGGTCGTTGACAGCTCGGATGTTGTCGGTCTTAAGCTTATCGCGCAGCCGGTTGATTTCGTTTTCTATGCGGTAGGTTTCGCGTATGTCGGTCTCTTCGCGCGGCGTACTGAGCACGCTGCACATCTGGCGGATGGCACCGTCGCAGAGAACCATCATGTTCTCAATGCTTGCCTTCTGCTCATCGCTAAGCTCCTTGCCGCTCTGACGTCCGCGCCCCATCATGCGCGCCAGGTTGTAGCAAGCATCGCCAATGGACTCCAGCTCGCCTATCTCGCGCATCATCTGGCGTATCTTCTCCTTCGTCTCGTCGCTGAGGTGGCCGTCGCTCACCTGCTCAAGGTAGGACGCAATCTCTATCTCCATGCGGTCCGTCAGGTCCTCGTCGCGCTCAATGAGCTTGAAGCCTTCGTCGAACTCCTTGTCCGTGGCCACCGCCAGCAAGTCCTGCACCTTCGCGAACATGCCATAAACGATGTCGGCATAGCGAGCCGTCTCCTTCTGCGCCTGCAAGACGCAGATTTCGGGCGTCTGCATCAGGCCGCCTTGTATGTATTGCAACTTAAACTCTTCCTCCTCGGACTCCTTCTTCTTTTCGGGCAACAACCAGCAAACAACGCGCTCCATCTGCGGAATGAAACCAAGCAGAAGGATGGTGTTGGTCACGTTGAAACACGTGTGGAACATGGCCAGCACAACGGGCAAGCGCCCCGCCTGACCGCCCGCCGCAGGGTCGTAGCCCACAAGGCTGCAAACCACGTTGACAAAGGGATAGAACACCACCATGACCCACACCACGCCAAAGACGTTAAACAGCAAATGGGCCAACGCCGCACGCCGCGCCTGCGTGCCAGCACCAAGGGCCACGATGTTGGCCGTGGCCGTCGTCCCTATGTTTTCGCCCATCACCAGCGCAATGCCCAAATAGATAGGCAACACGCCCGTGGAGCAAAGCAGAATGGTGATGGCCATAACGGCTGCCGACGACTGCACAATGCAGGTTATCAGCGTCCCAATAGCCAAGAAAACAATGATGGTCAAGTAGCTGCCCGTGTCGAACGAACTGAAAAACCTAACGACGTCGGGGTTGTGCTCAAGGTCCAACTCCTTGCCCGCCGCACTCAGCATCACGAGCGAAAGAAACATAAAGGCTACGCCAAACAGGAAGTCACCTGCATTGCGCAGCCGCTTATTATATATAAAGATGATGCCCGTGAAGAAAGCGGGAAAGACAATGACGGAAAGATCCACCGTATAGCCCAGCGACATAATCCAGGCCGTCAGCGTCGTCCCTATGTTGGCACCCATAATCACGCTAATGGCCTGCGCCAACGTCAGCAATCCTGCCGACACAAACGACACCGTCATCACCGTCGTGGCCGACGAAGACTGCACCGCCGACGTGACAAAGGCACCCGTCAGCACACCCGCAAAGCGGTTTGTCGTCATACGCCCCAAGACGTGGCGCAACTGCGAACCTGCCATCTTCTGCAACGTGTCGCTCATCACGCGCATACCATAAATAAGCAGGCCCAAGGCGCCCAACAACTTAAGAACTATCATTCCGTAATCTGGCATCACATATCCCGTTTTTTATGTGCTGCAAAATTAAGCATACTATGCCGCTCGGAAAGATAAAACGCTGTTACATTGCTATGACAAATAAGAAGTGACGAGTGACGAGTTGCAGCCGCGCTTGTCGGCGGCGTAGCCCTGCTTTTCGCTTGTCACTGAAAGGTTGCTAATCGTCCTCTTTTTTTAACACTCAAAGGATATGTCGTTTTGGGTAAACAAATAAGGGGAAACGTAGTCAGAAAATCCTATAAAACACTGAATGGGCAAACCAATGTTTACCCATTCTATGTTTCTAACTTGCTGAATATCAGCAGTGGTTTATGGTTGCTGATACTTAATACTCGTCCTCGTTGAAGAGGAAGTCTTCTTTGGTTGGATAGTCGGGCCAAACGTCCTCAATGGTTTCGTAAATGTCGCCTTCATCTTCTATTTCCTGAAGGTTCTCCACTACCTCCATGGGGGCTCCCGAGCGCAAAGCGTAGTCAATGAGTTCTTCGCGCGTTGCAGGCCAGGGTGCGTCCTCAAGCTTCGATGCAAGTTCTAGTGTCCAGTACATACTTTTATTATATTTAGTTTAGTTAGGTTTCTCTTCATCAGAAGAATGCCCTGCTCTCGCTAAGGCGGCGCAAAAATACATAATAGTTTCATACACTGAAACAAAATGCGCGTTTTTTTTACTTGCTTGAAGAGTAAGGTGCTTGCAACCGCGCCCCAATGCGGCGGTGTAGCCACATAAGGCCTAATACCACAAAGGATACAAAAGTCCACAAAAGGCACAATGATTTTTTGTATGTTTAGGAACCACGAAAGGAGCGAATGTTTACAAATGAACACGAATACTTTCGCGCGACATGCGTCGCTGTTAATGTTTCATGTTTATTGCTTATTGTTTATTGTTTAATGTATATCCGCTACCAACGCCTAACGATGTAGTCCTGGCGCGATAAGCGACACTCGAAGCTGAGGAGACCGATGCGATAGAGGTCGAAACTTAGGCGGACGGCGGGCAGGGCGCGGAGCTGATGCCAAAGTCTTTGTGCATTGGGAGAGGCATCGATGTTGAGAAAGCAGAAGAGGCCTCCCTCAGCGGCTTGCTCTGAGAGGCGAGAGAGCCAGCTTTCGGCAGGAAGGTCTGCAAGGTCCTGAAGGTCGCATAGCAGAAAGCCGATTTCTTCATTGCCTACGGCCTGGAGGTCGGCAGCGGAATTTAGGCTGACGTAGCGCGAAGCTTGACATGCTGTTTGCAGGTAATGCTTCGTCACGGGGTTCAGCGAGCCAATGCTGACCGTCAGGCGGGGCTGCACGAAGTTGACGAGCCGAAACAACAGCTGGTCGTCGCGCTCGGAGAGGGCGGCCCCTGCGCGGTGAGCGGCAAGTGCTTCATAGGCGTAATAGGCCTCGCGCTCGAGGACGACTCCACGGATAAACTGGAACGCGTAGGGAGAATGCACGCCATAGCCAACGCGATGGGGCATGCGCCAGAGCCAGGCGGCGCAGCGCTTCAGGAAGCGCCGACATTCGCTCAGCCTCATCGCTTCTCCTCCCTGAAGGTCACAACGACCTCTTTGAAACCCAACGCCTGGAACGTGCGCTGAACCACTTGTCGGCCCGTCCTGCGGGCTTCTTCGAGGCGTGCTGGTGTCAGCGTGCGGCGGAGCATGGCGGCATGGGCCTGCTGATAGAGGCGCTCGCGGTCGGCATTGCTCCACGTGCCGCGCTCGTAGAAACTGCGGGTGCGTGTTTCATCGATGAAGTTGCTGTCGAGCAAAGCTACGTCGGGCAGGCGCATGAGCAGGGTGTCGCCATGGTGCTGGAAGTCGTCGTCGCGCAAGCGCGAAAGGTCGGAGCCTATGCGCAAACGACCCTGATAAATACGCACAAGGTGCTTGTCGCCCAGAAGGTGGCTCTCGTGCAATTCGGCTAATTCTTCGGCTTCAACACAGAGGAACTCCCACTGCCCTATCTGTCGGACGGCACGAATTTCTTCGGGCGTCACGTCGATGCTGTCGGAGGTTTCTATGCGAAAGGCGGTGCCAGCGGCGATGCGCTCGTCGCGACACTGGCGAAGCCACAGAGCCCCGACGATGATGACGGCCACGGCCAGCCACGCCCGCCAGGTTTTCATGAGCAAATACAACAAGAGTTGCAGGAAATGTATGATGCGCTGTTTCATCGTTTCAAACAGTTTACTTCATTCTCACCACACGCAAGCTGTCGGCTCTTAGATCGCCGCGAAAAGCGATGCTGACATCGGCAGGGCCCAGTCCGCAGCGGCGCAGCATAGGCAACAGCACGAGGCGCGCATCTTGGCGCGCCCGCTCGACGATGGCTGGCTTGTCGAGGTTGCGCACGAGGGTCTCCTCGCCTTGACGTGCCAAAGCCGTCAGCTCGCTGTCGGAAAACTGCGAGCGCAAGGGATCGACGTACTGCCGCACGCCGCCGTGGTCTATGCGAGCGGCCGTCACCTCTATCTGCGGGTCGGGCAAGGTGATGACGTACTTGTCGCCTTGCCGCACAACGTTGTCTTTAGTGAACTTCGTAAGGTCGATGCTGGCATGGACGGTCACGTCAATAGGTATGGCCACTTTCCGTTCGCCTGGCTTCAGACCTATGTCGATAGGCACGGAGAGGATTGTGCCGCGCAGGCGCGACTGGTCGGTGTGCGTGACAAGTTTATGTATTTGCAGTTCCGTAGTATGCAGGCGCGAGAGGTGCGTGGTTTGCTCCACTACGAGGCGCAACGTGTCGAAGCCTTCACCGCGCTGCGCCGAGGGTTCACCGCCCCCGCTGCAAGCGGCAAGGAAAAGCATCAGAGGGACGAGGAGAGAGAAGAGTTGTACGTGTTTCACGGTGCGAAAATAGCCATTTCTGCACACAGACGATAACATTTCGTAGAAAAATGTTTATTTTCGCGCTGAAACACAAACGTGCCCCCTCGTTTTGCCATACCGCCGCGCACATTTCGCTGCTGCAAAACGCTACGGCCCCAAACCTTTTGCATAATGAAAAAGATAGTTCTCTTTTCGCTCCTTGCCGCCACGCTATTGCTCTCAGTCGCTTGCAAGCAAGACAGCGTAAAGACAGAGAAAGAAGGTCAGAGCCTTGCCGCCGCCACCGAGCCTATGGGCCCGCAACCTTCCACGTCCGACCTGCTGCAAGAAACCACGCTTCGCTTTCAGGGCGAAACGCCTATCGTGGTCAGCGTTGACCGCCGCACGGACCGCAGCCTGCCCGCCGTGAAGGACGAGAACGACGTCATGTTCTACGACAACCGCGTCAACGTGCGCGTGATGCGGGGCGGCGAACAGCTTTTCGAGCGTAGTTTCACGAAGGCCGACTTTGAGAGCTACCTGCCCGATGTGGATAAGCGTCTTGGCGTGATGCAGGGTATGGCACTCGACTCGGCCCGTTGCACGGCGCGCAGCCTTAGCTTCGGAGCTCAGGTGGGACAACCTGGTATGGACGGCGATGGTTCCGCCTTCCGCATCAGTATGTCGCTGCCCGACGGCGGCATCAGCATCGAACGCCTCAGCAACCAAGACACTACGCGCGACGATATGGAGGAAGAAGAAGAAATGGGCGATTAACAACAACCCTCAAACCCTCTGCCAAGCTGATGAAAACCCCGTCACGCCCTACCCCACCGCGCAGCGTGCGCCCTAAGAAGAAACTGGGGCAGCACTTCCTTAAGGACCTGAACACGGCGCGAGCCATTGCCGACACGGTGGATGCTTGCCCCGACCTACCCGTCCTTGAGGTGGGTCCTGGCATGGGCGTGCTGACGCAATATCTGTTGCCTAAAGCGCGGCGCGTGCGTGTGGTGGAGATAGACCGCGAGAGCGTGGCCTACTTGCTGCAGCGCTGGCCCGAACTGGCCCCCGACATCATCGGCGGCGACTTCCTGCGCATGGACCTTCGCGAGGTCTTTGACGGGAAACCCTTCGTGCTGACGGGGAACTATCCCTACGACATTTCGTCGCAAATTTTCTTCCACGTGCTTGAGTTTCGCGAGCTCATTCCGTGTTGCACGGGCATGGTGCAGCTTGAAATGGCAGAGCGCTTAGCCGCTCGGCCTGGTACGAAGAACTATGGCATCCTAAGCGTATTGCTGGGTCTTTGGTACGATGCAACGCTTCTTTTCAAGGTGCCGCCCTCTGTTTTCAACCCACCACCGAAGGTGCAGAGTGCCGTGCTGCGCCTCACGCGCAACGCTCGGACGAGCCTTGCGTGCGACGAAGGACTATTGCGGCGCGTGGTGAAAGGCACGTTCCAACAGCGTCGCAAGATGCTGCGCGTGAGCTTGCGCCCCGTGCTGGCCGCCGTGAGCCAGACGACGGACTGGAGCGCGCTTCTTGCCGCGCCCGACCTGACGCGCCGCCCAGAGCAACTGAGCATTGAAGAGTTTGTTGCGCTGACGCGCCGCATAGAGGACGCGAAAAATGCAGCGGCCTCGGCGGTATAGCGCGCGGGGCTGACAAGATTTTTAAGGACCTTACTTCGAATAGGTAAGGTTCTTTTTTAGTGTTTCTTCCATAGTCAACAAATTGTTTTCTAAGCCTTTGAAGTTTTACGACAAAGCACTGAAGTTTTGCCGTAGAGTTTTGAAGTTATAAATCTCGGCGGGAAATGTACATTTCTCGGCGGCAAATATATATTTCTCGGCGGTAAATGTATATTTCTCGGCGGGATTTATAACTTGGTGGCTCGACGGAAAAACTTGGCGGGCGCGCACGAAAGTTTTGGGGCTTGAGGGAAAACATTTTGCGGCGCGCAGCGGCTCCCTACGGCAACCTTTGCGCCTGCTGAATGCTTCCTGATAAACAAAGAAAAGCCGCAGGCTCGAGGGTACGGCCTACGGCTTCAGGCATTGAAAGCCCAATGAAACAAAAAATCATTATTGATTTTATAGCATCGCGCCTTGCAACATTAACGCGACTATATGAGGTATTGCGAGCTGATGCTTTCGTTGGCTTCTACGCGGCGGATGGTTTCGGCGAAGATGCCAGCGCAGGATAGCTGCTTGACCTTTGTGCTGTTACCGCGATAGGGGATGGAGTCGGAGAAGATGATTTCCAACAGCGGGGAGGCCTCTACGCGCTCGTCGGCGGGACCCGACATGATGCAGTGGGAGGCGAGGGCGCGGACGCTGGCAGCGCCGTGGTCCATCATGAGCTGGGCGGCGCGGGTGACGGTGCCAGCGGTATCGACGATGTCGTCCACGATGATGACGTCCATCCCCTCCACATCGCCAATGACCTGCATTTCGCCTACGACGTTGGCCTTTTTGCGCGTCTTATGGCAAAGGACGAGGGGACAGTCGAAGTACTTGGCGTATGCACTGGCACGCTTCGAACCGCCCACGTCGGGCGAAGCGATGCAGAGGTTTTTGAGTTTGAGGTTGTTTATCCAATCAACGAAGACGGTGGAGGCGTAGAGGTGGTCGACGGGCACGTCGAAGAAGCCTTGTTCCTGGTCGGCGTGTAGGTCCATGGTGACGAGGCGGTGGATGCCTGCAGCACTCAGCATGTCGGCCACGAGCTTAGCGCCGATGGATACGCGCGGTTGGTCTTTGCGGTCCTGGCGGGCCCAGCCGAAGTAAGGAATAACGGCATTGACGGTTTTCGCGCTGGCGCGCTTGGCGGCGTCGATCATCAGGAGTAGCTCCATGAGGTTGTCGGCCGAGGGGAAGGTGCTTTGCACAAGGAAGACGTCGCGGCCTCGAATACTTTCTTCGTAGCTGACGGAGAATTCGCCATCGCTGAAACGCGTAATGGCCAAGTTGCCTAAGGGACAGTTGAGTTCAGCACAAATCTTTTCGGCCAAGTAGCGTGTGCATGTGCCCGAAAAAACGAGGTAGTTGTCGTTGCTCATCGCAGTGTGGGGTGTTTTTGGGGTAAACAAAAGTGCGGGAGTTTGCACGTGCTTCTCTCGCTGTCGGTGCAAAGATAATGAAAAGATAGAGAAATTTGGTAGGAAGGGAGAGAAATGTTTGGAGAAAAAAAGGGCCGCTCACCCCGGCCCTTCTCACACCCAGCCCCTCTCTCCCCAAAAGGTTGAGAGAGGAGTGTGGATAGAAGAAGACCGCTTGGCGTGGGCGGGACGCCTGCGTACCCAGTTAGGGCGGCGGCGCATGGTGCAGGCGGGACGCCTGCGTACCCAGTTAGGGACGCCTATAACGCAAGACGGGCATTTCCTCTGGTTTTGAGGAAATGCCCGCTGTGTATCGCGAGTGCCAAATCTTTTAAGCAAAAGGCGGCGGCGAGGCAACTTTAGTTAAGGTCGTCCCACGATTTTCTGCCGATTCCTTTTTTAGCTCCATCATCTTGCTGCTTTCCACGAGTCCACTGCTCTTCAACAGGGTCGCCACTGGGATTTACGTCGTAGGCCAAAGGTTCAAGACTGGCAAAGTCGTAAACAGAGAGAGATGGTTTGGAATACTGTTTCATATCTTTAGTTTGTTATTAGCTATAACTAATGCCTATTGAGCGGTGCAAATTTAAGTATTTATTTTTACAAGCCAAATCTTTTCTTAAAAAATTTAGCAGTTTAGTTGGCAAGGCCGCCGCAAAGCGCGCAGCCTCGCCAACTAAAGTTATCATTATCACTTAATAAACACCTTCTTGCCGTTCATGATATAAACGCCTGGCATGAGCTTTTGTTTACCAACGCGGCGTCCTTGTGCGTCGTAGACGGGCAGGTTCTTGCCTGCGTTGTCTTCGCCACTTGTCAGGTTGTTGGAACTTACGCCAGTGCTGATGGCATCGTCGAAGTTGAAGCCACGTACGAGCTGCCCTTCATTGAGGAAGAGATATGCCTTGTAGGCTTGGTTGACGAAGCGTCCGCCGTCGGGTTCGCCGAGGTAGAAGCCAGGCAGTCCGTCTTCGCCCACAGCCAGTTTGTAGGCCGTACCGCCTTCGTCGGTAAGGGCGTCGGTCAGCGTGCCGCGCAGCTGGTTGCCGGCGTAGGTCGTGCCGTCCTCGTCGGTGAGGTTGAAGACGTAGCGGCCTTCTTCGCCACGAAGCAGTACGCCCGTTTCGGCTGGAATGACGCTGCCAGCAGGATAGCAGTAGTCGATGTTGAGCTGTTCGTCGGTGACGCTGACGATGGCCGCTTCAATGCCTTCGGGCACTACGAGCGGGAGGTCGTAGTAGAGCGTGCTATAGCCTGCGGAGGAGATGGCCACGTCGAGAGAGGCTCCATCGATGTCGAGCAGGATGGCTGCGGGTGCAGATGCGGAGGCGTTCTTAGCCGCTTCGTGGTCGTAGACAAGGTAGATGCGGTTGGCCGCGAGGTTCGTCCCGCTATAGGGGAAGAAGCCTACTTCGGTTGTACCCTCGAACGTCTTGCTCTGTGCGAAGGCATAGAGCTTCTCCTTGGCGGTGAAGGTACCGGTTACGGTCGTCTGCGGCGTGGGCATGTAGCACCCTTGCAGGAGGTTTTTGGAGACGTTGGTGCTGTAAGTAGCCGCTACGGCTGCCGAAGGTATGTCGAGCTGGAAGAAGGCTTCGTCGGTGGTAGCCACGTCGATGTTAGTAGCTGCCAGGATGACGGGCGTTCCGGCTGGTACACCAGCAATCTGGTTGGTGCGCACGCTGGCGCGCGTACCGCTATCGTTGACGGTGAGTGCTTCGCCATCAGAGTTGTCGAGGTAGTAGGCTGACGACTTACTGGATCCCGTGCTGATGGGGAAGGGTACGGCGAGGGTAGCGTAGTAGCGTCCGTCGATGGCTTCGCGCACCTTGGTCTGTATCTTCGTAGCGGGCACGACGTAGAGCGTTGAACCAGCCTCGTTGGCCAGCCACGTTTGCACGTAGTTTTGGTTGTTGCGGTGGTAGAACGTATAGTTGGTCATACTCGTTTCAGCGGGGTTGGTGCTGATGAAGGAGTAGGGCGCGTAGTCGGTCTTGAAGATGCGGACTTCACCTGTGCCGGAGTTGCTGAATGTCAGGTTGGTGCTGGTGGCCGTTGCGGGCGACTTCATTCCTTGCACGGTGAGGTTGCCGTTGACGGTGCCTGCCGTTTTGTCTTCGCCTGTCTTTTCGAAGCATACGACGGAGCTGAGGTCGCGCATGAGCTGGTCGGTAGCAGTATGGCCGATGGTAGCCCACAGCTGTGCCGTAGTGCTGGTGCCTGGCTTGTAGGGGTTTGTTGTTGAACGATAGTAGGTGCCGCCGTTCGATAGGGATGCGTAAACGTCACGGTACTTAAACAGCAGGCGGAAGGACCCATCGTGCGGTTGCGTCTTGGGCGTATTGAAGACGTAGATGGAGGCATCGGCCAGTCCGTCGGACTCGTTCTTATAGGTATAGGTAGAACCCGACTGGTCGATGGTAGCGATGTCGGCTACGAGTTCGCCAAGTGCGGTGCGCTCGTTGTTGGAAGCCACGCCGTAGAACGTCTGTTCGGGGGCCACGGTGTAGCGCTCGATGTAGGTCTTGACGTAGGGCGTCATTTTCTCTACGAAGAACTGGCTGCCCACATTGGTCTTAGCATCGCTGTTTTGCCAGTAGCTCAGCTGTCCTGCTGCGCCCACGCTGCCGTCAATGCGGAAGTAGAGGTAGTCGTTGGCGTTGGCGGTGATAGCGCGGAGGTTGAAGCCCGTGCTGAGGCCGCCGTTGGTGTTTTTAGTTACTTCCCACTTGATGGCACTGGCCTTCGCTGCGAGCAACGGCGCGTAGGTAGCACTGTTGTCGACGTTGGTGGCATTGAGTGCCTTGGAAACGTCGGAGCGGTTGAGGATCTTGAAGTTGTTGTAGGGGTCGCCCTCGAAAGCCCAGAGGCCTGTACCATTGATGATGTACTTCATGACGTAGTTGTCGGCGAGGTTGAGTTCGTCGTTCCAGCCCGTTTCGGTCTTGAAGCCTTGAGCATCGGTCTCGGCTGTGCGTGAGCGGTCGTAAACCACGTAGTGGCGCGACGTTTCCGTACCGTTAGCAATTTGTTCTTCCGCTCCAGAAACCTCTTGAGTGAGGCTGACGGTGAGGTAGCTGACGGCTAACCACTGGTTGGTCGTACCCATCAGCGAGAAGCTGGCAGAGCTGCTGCTGAGGCCGCTGACGGTGAAGAGCGGTGTCGTACCCGTGTCGGTAGAGGAAGTCACGGGATAGTCGGTACCGTCCACGGTGAAGGTATAGGTATAGCTGTCGCCAGCGTACTTCCATGCACCAAGGCTGTAGCCCGTGATGGTATAGCCCGTGGGGGCCGTGATAGTCCACGTGTCGGGCGTTGTTTCGGACGAGGGCTTCACGGTAAGGCAGCGCGTAGCGCCCCAGTTGGAAGCATCGAACGTGCCGCCGGTAGAGGTGAGAGTGACACCTGCCAAGCCCGAAGCTGTTGCAGAGGTTAGCGTCAGACCGCTTTGCGTATAGGCGGTGCCTTTACCCGTCGTGGTATTGGTACCGTTGACGAAGACAGAGGTTTTTTCTATCGTAGGCTTGAGTTTCATCAGATACCACACAGGCAGTTCTTCTGTACTGAGTTCGAACGGCCCATTCCAGGTATAGAGGATGTTGTAGGTTTCCTTCATACCGTCGCCACTGGTGTTGTCCTTGGTGATGGGAGCAGTCAGGTCGAAGGGTGCACCGTCGAGGGTATAGGTGCAGAAGTCGCGCACCATGTCGGGGTAGTCGGTCGCCAGCGTGTAAGTGCGTGTATCGCCGTTGGTGATGGTTTCGGTGTGAGGCCCAGCTACGACGTTGCCTTCGGCATCGACAATCTGATAGGTGAACTCCTGAATGGTGCTGACGGGCACAAGGAAGAAGCGCGAACCGATGTCGTTACCACTCCAGAAAGCGATATTGTAGTTGGCACCATTTCGGTTGAGGCAGTTGCCCGTAGTAGTGCGGTAAGCATCGTAGGCGTGGGCATAAAGGTTGAAGCAGTTGCGATCGTGGTAGCGGAAGCCGTAGTTGTTCGCACTGATGTAGCAACTGTCGGGGCGCCAAAGGAAGGTGTGGCTGGCATCGTTCACGTCGTAGGTCTCGAAGGTGACATTGCCCGAATGGGCTGTGCCAGCGGCCATGGCCTGAGTTGAGGCAGCCGCCTTGTTGTAGAAGACAAAGCCGTCGTAGGGGTTACCTGCGAAGAACCACTTCTGCTTGTTGAGGCCACCGCCCTTGCTGTTGGAGATGGTGTTGCTGCTGTCGTCGGTCGTGTTCAGCGGTGCCGAGATGGTTTGGCTCGTGCCGTTGTAGAGCACGACGGTGTGGTTGTCGTCGGCACGGGCTGCAAAGTAGTAGAGTTCGTCTTCTGTCGGGTTTTCTATGTCGGCCGCCGTCTTGAAGAGCGTGAAGTTGTAGTGCAAGTCGCGCGTGATGACGGCATCGCTGCTCAGGTGGGCCGCTTCGCGTGCAGAACGCAGGTTCATAGCCTGTGTGGGCGAGAGTTCGTTGGGCAGGTCAATGGTCCAGAGCTTGATGCTGCTGGTGGTACCATTGACTGTGCCGTCGAGGTTGAAGTCCTGCGTGCGGGTATAGGTGCAGAAGTCGCGCAACCAGCTTACGCCGTTGATGTTGCGGAAGTCGAGCGTCTTTGTCAGGCCGTGGAGCACGCGCACGGACGTTGTATAGCGCGGCGTGGTGGTGCTGTAGGCATCGTCCCAGAGGTTATAGACGTAGGTCAGCTCCGTGATAGGCTTCAGAATGAAGGCAGAGCCATTATCGGCGTGGGCAGTCCAATAGGATATGCCAGAGGTAGTGCCGTTGATATTGCGGTTGTTCAGCTGATAGAAGCGACGGGTGTTGTCGTCGTTGTAGCCATACTTCTCGCTGGCCTGATAGTAGGTGTTGAACTTAGCCGGCGTGAGGTTGAAGGGCAGGTAGTCCGTGTCGTAGGGATCGTAGTAGGTGTAGGGTGAGGTCGTCGAGTTGATGGCCTTGTGGAAGAGCCACGTGTTGGTCTGCGTGTCGGCATTGATGTTTGCTGTCTCTCGGAAGCTCACTTGCACGTCGCGACCATATTCGTCTGAGCCTACGGGGGTGTCGGTGACGAGCGTCTTCGTAGCGCCTCCGCCTACGGTAAAGATTTGGAAACCGTCCCAGGCATTGCCTTGGAAGAACCACTTGGCGTTGTCGTTGTCAATAAACTCGTCGGCACTAACGTCTCCAAGGTTGTACACGCCGATGTAGGCTTTATCGCTTTCGTAGCGCAGCCAACGCCAATCGTTGTAGCGCATAGCCATGCCGTAGTAGATAGGATGGGCAGGGTCGGGCGATACGCGGAAGAGGGTGTTGGTGTAGTTGCGTTCTTCGCGGGCATAACCGCCAGCTGTCGTATGGTGGTAGGTGTCGCCCGTGACGGAGCCTGCCAGGCTAACGAAGTCGCGCCTGAGGTGGCTGTTTTGCAGAGGGAGCGTTTGCAGCTCGCGCACGTCGTAGAGGGTGACGTCGGCCTTACCGTCTTCGTAGTCGGGATATTCGCTGTTGATAAGTCGGAGTTCCCAGTTGCGAATTTCGTAGATACTGAGGGCGGCCTTTTGGTTGGCCTCGTCGCGGCCAATCTGGTAGGTCAGGGCACTCTCGGTGCAGTTGCCGAGGCGGTTGTAGTGCCACGTCACGTCGCAGTCAGCAAAACTGCCGCCATTGTCCTTGACGGGCGAGAGGTAGAAGTGGGTGGCGGCTGTAGCGGGCAGCTGTACGCCGTAGCTGGATCCATATTTCTTACCGTCGGAGTGGGTGTTGACTGCGCGCGAGGGATACCAGCGGCGCATCTGCGCCACGGCGTTGTAGTCGGCATCGGCCACGAAGGCGGGCTGTACGCCATCGGCTGCTTTGGCCGTTGTCAGGTACTTGTCGGCACCGGCGCTGTAGTTGGTGATAAGGTAACCGTCGTAGGGGTTGCCCGAGAAGCCGAACCATTCGGCCTCTACGTCCTCGGTTTCGTCAGCAAAGGGCAGGGCCGCGCCATCGGCGGTATAGCTGAGGAAGCGCGGACTGTTCTTATCGCCAAAGCCCATGTAGTAGAGGTTGTCCTTATCAGTAGCGGAGGAGGCAATGCGGAAGGGCAGGCTGCCGTTAGCGTACTTCACGGTGGCGGTGCCCGTTGACTCTATCGTGGCGCGCGACTCGAGCACGCTGGCACTAAAGAAGTCGCGGCGCAGGTCGTAGGGGACATACACTTCGTTTCGCGGGCCGAAACGCACGTTGCGCTTCAAGCCCGAAGCCAGTACCGTGCCGTCTTCGTCCTGCACGGTGATGGTAACACCAGCCACTTCGTCGCACTTCACGAGCGTCACCCACATCTGCATCACAATGGGCGAACCATTATCACCATTGACGTGGAACGACCAGCTGGTGGGCTGATCCGTAAAGGTATGGGTAAACTCCGTCACGCTGTCGGAGGCCATGGCCGTTTCCACGGTGCCAAGGCCGAGCTGGCCGCTATTGGCGGCCTTGAAGACATGGTAGCACGTGCCGCCATTGAGCAAGGCGGTAGCCGCTCCCGTCTCCACGCCGCCGACATAGACTTTGGCGTCGTCGTCGATAGTGCCCGTCGTGGCGTTGATGAAGTCGTAGAATTTGGAGGGCGATATTTCTGAAGCCGTCCCGCCACTTGTTTTACTATACGAGAGGTTGGTCTTATACACCGTGCTGCCGATGTAGTTGGGCACGTTGCCTAATGACACACCGCGCATGCGCACCGACTTCAGATACCATCCGTCGGGAGCCGTCAGCGTCATCTTGTCGTGAGAGATACCATAGGCAGCGGCAAAAGCGCCGTCGTAATATTCCGACGTATTGTCTTCCATAAAGTGGCGGAAGGCCAGGTTGTTGTAGGTGGCTTGCAACGTCAAGGTGTAGAGGTCGTAGGGCTCGCTGACGGTGCAATACCAGTTGGTGTACCAACGGCCCCTGTTGTCGAAGGTACCATTGTACTCCTTACCCGTAGCGTTGCGCACCTGCACGGTGTATTCCGTGGCGGAAGGAACGACAACGGGCACTACCGATACAGGATAGAACACCCAGTGCCCCTCACTTTCGTTATCCTTCCAATTTGCAGTAACGCCACGCGGGTTGGTTGTGGAATTACGAGACATGTAAATATCATCGTAGGAATTCTTGATATAGAACTCGCCAGCCGTGCTCGTTGGCGTGAGGCAAAAATCGCCCCTCACACCCGTAGCAACAGATGCCACCACATCCACCAAAGGGTTAACATAGCGGCCGCTAAAGGTCTTGATATAAAAATGGTCGGCTTCGCCTGTGGAAATAAGCTGCACCACATTGGCGTTGTCGGTATTGGTGCTTGAAAGGAGGAGGTTCCTATTGGAGGGATTGTCTATGAGGTACCGCGAGTTTTGCACGTTCTGCACTACGTAATAACCTTCCTTCAGCGAGGTAGCCGCGGTTGAACTTACGTCAAATGCTTTCGTGCTACCTGTCAAAAGGGGAGCTATCTCCTCCGTCTGGACGGCAAAGAAATTGTTTTGACCCTGCGATTCTGCATCGCGCCAACCACTGAAATTAGGGAGTACCTGAGAGCCATCCTTAATACCGATATTGGTTCCCGTATTACTGCTAACATACCACCTTCCAGCGGTTGCAGAAGCGGTGAAATCAAAAACGCCAGCTGTAGAAACATTCGCCGTACTCGAGCTGACAGGCACTGAGGTGCCATCGGAAAGTCCATCAATAGACTCAACAAACGCACCGAAGAAAGTTTCGAAATAGCCTTTCATCGTCGAAGTTTGGTCGGCAGGATTCAGGTAGTTTACAACGCGGAAAAAGTTATCCCACGAAGGCGCAGTGGAGGTGCCCATAGCCGTGGCATTGTTTCCAGCTCGCATATAAGAACCATTACGTGCGTTTTTAACAGCATAAAAAGCGCCTGCTGTCAAGCTGGTGGTAGGATTGTTGTCAATGAGATAGTTCACGTCCAAATTCCCTGCCACACCACTCGGTAAGGTTATCAGTTCGACGGGGAAAAGGTAATAATGGGCGGCAGCACCATCGGCCCAAGTAGAAGTAACGGAAATGGGATAATCAGATTTTCGCTCAATGTAGCGAAGGCCATTGCCAGAACCTGTTGAGAAGCGGAAACCGCCTTCACTATCAACATCCCAAGCGTAGGTAACAGCACTGGTAGTGGTAGAAACTTGCGCACCATTATTTCCAAGAGTATTAAAATACTTTCCGTGGAAATCTTTCAGCGTACAGTTGCTGCCATCAACAGTAATCTGCACAACGCAAGCACCATCGGTTGTGGCGCTCTGTCTGAAATACAACAGGTCCACATCCGACTTGGAATAGATGTATTTGCCCAACTCTTTGTTCTGCATGACATAGTAGCCAGTGGTAAGCGTGGTTGCCTTTGTCGAACTGACAGTAAATGACACCAGTTCGTCATCGAACAACTTGTCGGCTTTCACCCCAGCCACTGCACTTATCAGCAGAAGCGTCAGTAAAAGAAAACGTTTTAACATCATAAATTGATAATTTAGTAGTTATGTTGTGTTTCTAACAATTATGTTTCCTATATTCTGTTAACCTATAGTTTAGTTTTAATCTCTCATATATACATTAAAAGCACAAAGCAAAGCTTTCAAACTATGCCTTGTCCATCAGCAAAGAGTCCTATCTGGCTTACTGTCAGAGCAAACATTTGCTCTTCGCAGCACCTGCCGACAGGAAATCAACGCTGCAAAAGTAGAAAAGTTCTTCTACAACAACAAGCCATAGGGGGGGGGTAATTCAGTAAAAAAACATCTTTTTTAGACGAAAAGGGTATTTTTACCGACAAACAATACACAGCGTTTGCAATTGTGTGCAAAGGTAGCCAAATGAGAGAGTTGGCAGGACACGGGGCGGCGCACACATGGAAAGGGGATGTTTATCTATTATTGCTGTCCGCTAAAAGTTGTATAATTCAAGTTTCGGGAGTTGTGATACGGGGGGGTAAATGGTGCGCAGCGCGCACCGCACCATGCTTAACCGCGTATCCTGACGAGCGTAGCGAGGAGGGATGCGCGGCAAACTATCGACGATGTG
>ONHN01000020.1 GCA_900317635.1 uncultured Prevotellaceae bacterium
ATGGAGTGTCATTGCTGTAGGATTATGGGATGCTTGTTATAAGTGGATTTTCTCGTATAAAAGAACGGCTTATAGCAGCAAAACTATTAAATTCTGCACGAGGATGTGCCTATTTTGACACACCCTCCTGTAGTTATCAGAAGGGATTTGCTGCAATGCGACGCATCGCTTCAGTGCATTCTTCGCGGCTACCGAACGCGGTGAGGCGTATGTAGCCTTCGCCGCTGGGTCCGAAGCCTACGCCTGGTGTGCTAACGATGTTGTATTTGGTGAGTAGCGTCTCCCAGAAGCCCCACGACGTGGTGCCTTCGGGCACGCGGAACCAGATGTAGGGAGCATCTTCGCCGCCGAATACCTGCAAGCCAGCAGCGGTGAGGGCTTCGCGCATGATGCGAGCATTTTCCATATAGTAATCTATCGTTTCTTGCACCTGGCGTTTGCCTTCGGGCGAATAGATAGCTTCGGCTGCGCGTTGCACGATGTAGGGCGTGCCGTTAAACTTGGTGCATTGACGGCGGTTCCAAAGTGGGTTGAGTGCCACACGTGAACCATCAGCTGCACGAGCCGTCACTTCTTTAGGCACTACGGTGAAACCGCAGCGAAGTCCCGTGAAGCCAGCGGTTTTGGAGTAGGAATGGAATTCTACAGCACACTGCTTTGCGCCTTCAATTTCGTAGATGCTACGCGGAATGTCGTCGTGGCGAATATAGGCTTCATAGGCAGCATCGTAGAGGATGAGTGCCCCCGTCTCGTTGGCATAGTCCACCCAACGCTTCAAGTCTTCGCGACGAAGCACAGTGCCTGTAGGGTTGTTGGGGTAGCACAGGTATATGATGTCAACGGGCTTTTCAGGCAGTGCAGGCACAAAGCCGTTCTCTGCGGTGCATGGAGCATAGGTGATGCGACTCCATGTGCCTTCGTTGATGTCGCCTGCACGACCAGCCATCACATTGCTGTCAATATATACTGGATAAACGGGATCGGTAATCAGTACGGAGTTGTCTGTCCCGAGAATGTCGCCGAAGTTACCTGTGTCGCTCTTTGCGCCATCGTTGATAAAGATTTCGTCAATGCCGATTTCTACACCACGCGGTTGGAACACGTTGTCTTTGATGGCCTGGCGCAGGAATTCGTAGCCTTGTTCAGGGCCATAGCCACGAAATGTTTCGCTACTTGCTTGTTCATCCACAGCCTTGTGCAAGGCTTCGATCACGGCGGGAGCCAGTGGGCGAGTAACATCGCCAATGCCCAAACGAATTACGGGCGCATCGGGGTGTTCTTCTTTATACTTCGCTACGCGCTGGGCTATTTCAACAAAGAGATAGTTCTTTTGAAGTTTCAAGAAATTGTTGTTAAGCGTTGCCATTTAATGTTGTGCTTTATTTATTGATGTTATTCTTCTACACCGATTTCACCCTCAAAGACTGTAGCTGCCGGCCCTGTCATATAGATATGGTTGTCGGCTTCGCGCCACTCAATGAGAAGTTCGCCGCCGTCCATGATGATGCGGCTTTCACGTCCGCTGTTGCCAGTCAAGCAAGCTGCCGTTCCTACAGCGCAGGCTCCAGTGCCACACGCCTGTGTGATACCCGTGCCGCGTTCCCATACGCGAACGCGCAAGCTGCCATCTTGCAGCTTTTCTACAAATTCAATGTTGCAGCGTTCGGGAAACATTGGGCTATTTTCCAAAGCGCGTCCCTCGCCAACAAGGTCGATGTCGGAAATGCTCGGCACAAAGATGACAAAGTGAGGATTGCCCATCGAAACGAATGTACCTTGATACGTTTTTCCCCCAGCTTCAACCATTCCGTTGCGAAGTGACCCATCTGCCGTTGCACACTGCTTCGTGTCGGCAAGAATCGGTTCACCCATGTCAACTGTAACGCTTTCGACCAATCCGTCGTTGCCAAGATGAAGATGGAGCACCTTGATGCCCGAAAGGGTTTCGAGTGTTACGACAGTTTTGTTTGTCAAACCTTTGTCGTAAACGTACTTAGCGATGCAGCGTGTGCCGTTGCCACACATCATGCCCTCGCTACCATCGTTGTTGAACATACGCATGGAGAAGTCGGCCACGTCGCTCTTTCCAATCAGGATAAGCCCATCGCCGCCAATGCCTTTGTGACGGTCGCTCCACAGGATAGAGAGCTCTTCAGGGTTTTCAATAGGATTGTCGGGCGTATAGACATAAACGTAGTCGTTGCCTGCGCCGTGCATTTTGGTAAAAGGGATGATGCGTTTCATTGTTATGGTTTATTGTTTGCGGCAAAAATAGATGTTCGCTGACTTTCAGCCAAGCTGCAGCGTTGGTTTTCTTACTGATTGTAAGCGAAAGGACTTTCTAACTTTCAAAACGTAAAGTTTGTGTGTCTTTTTAGTTGTTCTCTTCAGGTGTTTCGCTGGTGCTTTCGTCCACTTGTATCAGCACTTCCTCTTTTGCTTCAAGCATTGTTCGCTTAATAGAGCGATGGATGACGAATGCTGTGACGAGTTGCAGCGGGGCGTAGATAATGAGCGAGTAGCCTATGATGAGGAAAGGCAGTTCGGCAACTTCGTTCCAGAAAATGATGACCAAGACACCTGCCACAAATAGCAGTATGGGGAAAAGGAAGTGCCATGGCGATACGCGCGCATCGTTGACGCGAGCCTGCCACACGTTCAGACAGCCAGTGGTGCCAAAGAGTATCATGACGCCCGCAAATGCATAGAGTAAGAAAGCAATAAACGATTGAGGGAAGCACAGCAAGTAAATACCGAAGAGTATGCTTCCGCCCGCAGTGAAAGGAACCATGGGCATATAGGCCGCTGATTTGTCGGTGAAAAGTGCCAGCAGCGTCACCAAGCCTGGGAGCATAAATAGTATGCCGCAGGCCATGACTATCCATTGCGGTGCGTCGGCACTATAGGTCACAAGCAGAATGCCCAAAGCAAACAGGCAGACATTGCGGAGCAGGGCTTGCAGAAAATAGTTTTTTGGGTTCATGTGGTTGGTCGTTTATTCGCAATGCGCCCCTTTATCGTGACCCTGCCGCCCTTGTAGCCATTGTCGGGAAAAACTTGGGCGAGAGCTGGCCAAGGCGAAGATATCGCTAAATCGGCTTATAGCAGCAAAACTATTAAATTCTGCACAGAAAACAAAGTTTTTCTTGGTTTTCTGTGCAAAATTCTACAACTCAAGTTTCGGATGTTGGAGGAGTTAAGGAAGTTAAAGGAGTTAAAGAAGTTAAAGACGATACTTCTATCCCCTATAATATATCCCTATAAGACTATCGTCTTTAACTCCTCAGCAACCAAGGGCTGCGATAACTCCATTTAACTCCTGGGAAGCGAAAGCTTCCGAAAGTTGAATAAAGTATGTATTTCTTCTCGTTTTGTCCCGCGAAACATCAAATCCGTGATGCCTGTCACGTCAGTCTTCTCCCATTACCGCCGCAAGCTTCGCGTCGAGCTGAGCGGGCGTAGCGAGGTCTTTGTCATGGGCGATGACGGTGCCGTCTGGTGCGATGAGGACGTAGGCGGGGATGGTGACGATGCCGTAGAGGTCGGCGACATCTTGGCCTCCCGTCCCTGTGCTGCTGGGACTATGGATCTGCGGCCAGGGATTGCGGTGGCTGCGGAGGGCGGCGAGCCAGGCGTTGCGGTCTTTGTCGAGCGAGATGCTGATGAGGCGCAGGCCTTTGTCTTTATAAGTTTCGCTGAGTTCACGCAAATGAGGAAAACTGCCGATGCAGGGGCCGCACCATGATGCCCAGAAGTCGAGCAGTACATAGTGCTGGCCATCTATGTAGTCGGCAAGGCGGTGGGGTTGTCCGAGGCTGTCGGTGGCGGTGAAGTCGCGGAAGGGCACACCCGTCATCGTGCGCTGCAGCTCTTCGCCCTGGTAGCGTTGCCACGGACGCTGCATGGCGGGATGGCGGGCGTAGGGGGCATCCTTGCGCATGAATTCTTGCTTCTCCGAGGGAGTGAGTGCGCCGTAGTGGACGTGGAGGTAGTAGGCGGGGATTACGTTGTTGAGGTTGCTGCGTATGTTCTGACGACAACAAGCGTTCATATCCGCCATCGCACTGCTATATTTTTCCGAGTCTGCCGAGTCTTGCGGCGTGGCGGGGTTGATGTCGCCTTCGGCCATTAGGCGGATGCTGTCTTGCCTGTCTTCGCTGAGACTGTCCCACCACGGCTCAATACTGCGGGCGATGGCGCGTTGGCGCAATTGTCCCTCGATGAAACGACGTTGCAGCGGGCTGCCCGTCATTTCGCCCGTGGCAAGGTTGATGTCGGTAGGCACGTCATCGACAATGAACTGCAGGTCGTTGTCTTCGAAGTCGCCTATTTGCAGGAAGGTATGGCGCGGCAGTCGGCCTGCTATGCGGAAACGTCCGTCCACTACTGGCACGCGCGGCACGAGACATTGGCGATAAGGGGCAACGAGAAACCACGCTACGCTGTCGGTTTTAGCCGGTGTGGTGCCCGTGATAACGAAGTCGATACTGTCTTCCACGACGGGCGTGAAGGTTTGGGCGGGAGCTGGCCAAGACGCTGCATGGGCAAACAGGACGGCGAGGAGCCTCACCATTCCCATGAACGTTTTCTTGAAGGAACGTTTCTTCATTACGTTGATACTTGCTTTCATGATATGACTTTTTGTTATGGACTTGTAGTTTCACGTTTGCTGTGCAAAGGTACCATTAATTATTGTTTGGCGAAAAAAACATTTTGTTGTATTGCATAAATATGTAACTTTGCAGCGGATACTAAAAGATTAAGAGACTATGACTGCCTTAGAACTTAACGCCGAACTCTTCAAGGAACTGAGCATCATTGTGCAGGACGAGACGATGATGCAGAAAGCCGTGAAAGCCTTACACCGCATTACGGAGCGGATGAGGACGAAGGATACGACCGACTATATTCTTTCATCGCCAGCTATGGCTGAGATAATCCGTCAAGGAGAAGAGGACATCAAACAAGGTCGCGGAAAAAAGATAAATCTTAAAGAGCTATGGAAATAGTATTTCTCCCTCAAGCCTTGAAAGACCGCGAATACTGGAAGCGTACAGGGAACGTGCGTATCATGCGCCGTATTACTGCGCTACTTGAGGATATACTGAAACACCCCTTCTCGGGTCTTGGTAAACCTGAGCCGCTGAAAGGAACCAACGGACTCTGGTCAAGACGTATTACTGACGAACATAGGATGGTCTATTCTGTCAGTGATGGTATGGTGTACGTTTATGTCTTCAATCTTCGTTTTCATTACAGCAAGTAACAAAAAAGATAAAGAAACTATGACTGCCTTATAACTTAACGCCGAACTTGTCAAACATCTTCTGTAGAATTATCTGAAATTATTCCCTCCCCCGCCTCTCTCATATTAAGACATGCGGGGGAGTTTTTTTATACGTCCGCTCACTCTCACTTCTTCCCTTTCGGCTTGAAATTATAGGTAAAGCTGAGGGCGACGTAGCGGTGGAACTGTGTCCAATGGACTTCGTTGTGCTGGTTAGCGTTGACCACGGCGTACATTGGTACGTTTTGGTTAAGGATATCCTGCGCACTGAGCTTCAGCCGCCCTTGTCCTTTCAGGCATTTCCACACGACGGAAGCGTTCCACAACAAGCGGTCGCCGTTATACCCGCCCCCATAGCCTCGGTGGGCTTCGTCCCTGAAATCGGTCTTTACTTCGAAGTCGCCGAGCTTCAACAGCAAGCGCACACCGAGCGAGTAGTCCCAAAGGCGGTAGTCGTCGGTAACGGCATTGCGAAGCCCTTGATGCTCGACGTTCGCAAAGGCAGTTGCTTCCCATCGTTCGCGTTCGTAGGATAGCTCCGTACCACCGCCGAGGCTGAGCGTGCGCTGTTGGTTGAGGGCATGACCCGCCCCCGTATCGGTAAGGTACGCGTAGTTTGTACCAAAGGCCACGCGCACATTGTTAAACCGCAGTCGCCAGCGTTCGCCCAACCCTTGGTCGAAACCAAACCCGAGTGTCCACGCCCAGCCGCCGCGCCCGTTTGTGGGCATCGAACTGTACACCGCCGTCTGAGGGTCGTAGGAAAAGAGTTGTTGCACGGGACGGAAACTTCGGTTGAACGATAGCTTTGCCGTCATGACGCGCTGCCGCTTCACGACGTTGGCGGTGTAGGCAAGCGAGCCGCTCAGCGCATGGCTGTTCTTCAGCTGTGGGTTGCCATAGCGCAGGTTGAGCGGGTCGCTCGTGTCGGCATAGCCGATAGTGCCCAGCAGGTCGGGCAACGACGTTGAGTATGATGCGCGCAGTTCGAGCTTGTTTTGATTGTCAATCTTCACATTGGTCGTCAGCGAAGGCGTGACGAACCAGACGGCGCGTGTAGCAATTGTGTCAACAGCTCCGCGTTGGAAGTCTAACCATTCCGCCTGGCGATGCAGCGTGATGTCTGGCATGATCTGAAACGGCTTAAAGTTGAGCGTTCCGTAAAGCGATAGCTTGTGCTTGTGTAACCTGTCGTGGCTGCGATAGGAATTGGCCATGTCGGGAAGTCCGTCTGCGAGCATATCCTGACGCGAGTGTACATTCTCGTAGCGATATTGGTAGTGGGCATTGAGCTGTACGTTCTCGCCTACCCACCGCGAGTAGGCGGCAGCAGCTTCAAGGTGTAGCTGGTGGTGGGGACGGCTGTAAGTCTGCACGTTATATGTTTCCGTTGTCACTTTACCATAGTCGATGGTGCGCTGTGTGGTGCCGTCGCTATCATAGTTATCGTAGTAGGCCGATGCGGAGAGGTTAACGTGGCTTTTGTCAGGGAAGTAGTGAGTATATTGCGCTCTCAGCGTGCCGCTGCCCCCTTTATCGCTTTTGCTGGAATACGTATGCTCTTGCGTAACGAGCGTACCGTTTTCGTCGTATCGTTCCCCTTCCTTGTTGTTCTTTCCTCGCCCGCGTCGCAGGTGTGTCTCGAAGTTTAGCGTAAACGTGTTGGCACTATCGGGTCGCAACATGAAACGTCCTGAGATATTAGGATGGAATGAGTGGGAGTAGTTGTGCGTCCGCTCTACCGAACGGGTAAAGGCTTCGCCTGGCAAGAAGGTCTCGGTCCACGAACGGCTATCTTGGCTTTGGTCAAAGTGGTCGAGGTCGCCGCTGACTGTGAAGTGGCTGTCGTCCTCACCCTTGGCGCGCGGCATCATCCAGCTTCCGTACCATCCGCCCGCGCCGTAGGTCTGCTTTCCCGTACCATAGTTCGAGCGGCTTTCACTCTGCACCTTCTTTCCGAAGCGGTTTCCGACGTTGTTCCAGTCGGCAAAGACCATCGTTTGTCGTTGCGTGCCAAGGCGCGTGGCATTCAGCTTCGCCATGGCATGAACGGGCAGAAACCCACCTGCTTCCACTTCGCCATACCACTTATCGAGCCATCCCTCCTTCACCTGCAAGTCCAGCACGATGTCTTCGCCACCGTCGTCGTGACCCTCCTTGCGCGCGGCTTCGCTCTGTTTGTTGTAGCCTTTTATCTTGTCGATGGCCTCGGCAGGCAGGAGTGTCAGCAGGTCTGTGGAGAGGCTCTCTTTGCCTTGTACGAGGATACGCACGGGCTTTCCGTTCCACCTCAGTTCGCCGTCTATCAACGTCACACCCGGCAACTTCTTCAACAGATCTTCAAGGCGTGCTCCTTCCTCTAACTTAAAGGCTTCTGGGTTGAACACGACGGTATCGCCGCGCATCGTGAAGCGTTTGGCTCGGGCGGTGACGACGGCTTCGTTAAGTAGAACCTCAGAAGGTTTCAGGGCAATGTCGCCCAAGGTGAGTGTGTCCGCGCCGTCCGAAATGGCGAAGACGCGCTTGGCGCTATAGTAGCCTGGACACTCCACCTTGAGCGTGACGCGCGGACAGTCCGTCCCGAAGTGCATCTCGCCTCGACCAAGCGAATCCGTTTCATAGCCCCACTGCCGGCCAACACCGTTGTCCCAACGCAGTTCACACTCGTACATTGCACCCTCTATGGGTTCGTGGGTTTGCGCATCTATGACGCGGAAAGTGACAACATCGGCTTTGAGTGGTACCGAAAGCATCAGGGTAAGTAGAAAGAAGAGGAGCGCCCTCCCCCACTCTAACTGCTGCTTCAGTGCGTGCGGGGAACAATGTTTGTTTGAGTTTGACTGCATTGTTTGCGAATTTTGAGAACCACGAAGGTCACGAATGTTTGCAAATGAACACGTATACGCTTGCGCATCCCGTGTAGCTGTTAAGAACCACAAAAGGCACAAAAGCCCACAAAGGACACAAAGTCTGCTTTTGTGTGTTTAGTGGTTCTTGTTTAATGTTTATTGTTTAATGTAAGAATGGGGCCACACCTCACTTCATATATACACGCTCTTTCGCAAAACATACCGCAGACGCGCTATGTTTTTTTGCAAAGGAAAAGAAATAGCGTGATGGCGAGCGCATTCTGTCTGTTTTCTTCGTCCGTTACCATAACTTTTGCTAACTTTGCGCCCTTGAACAAGATAACTATCAACAAAGAGTAATGAACGTAGATTTTCAGAAAGGCGGCGGCCTCGTGCCTGCCATCGTGCAAGATGCCATGACGGGGCGCGTGCTCATGTTGGGCTATATGAACGAAGAGGCGTTGCAAAAGACGCAAACCTCAGGACTGGTCACCTTCTTCAGTCGTTCGCGCGATGAGCTATGGACGAAGGGCGAAACGAGTGGACACTACCTGCACCTCGTTTCCATTGCAGCCGACTGCGATGCCGACGCGCTGCTGGTGAAAGTGCGCCCCGATGGCCCAACGTGCCACACGGGGGCGGACACCTGCTGGGGCGAAAGGAACGAGCCCGACACGCTCACGTTCCTCACTGAGCTGCAAGACTTCATCGAACAGCGCCAACGCGAAATGCCCGAAGGCAGCTACACCACCAGCCTCTTCCGCGACGGCGTGAACCGCATGGCGCAGAAAGTGGGCGAAGAGGCTCTCGAAGCCTGCATCGAAGCCGTGGGCGGCACGAACGAACGCCTCATCTACGAAGCTTCCGATATGCTCTACCACCTCATCGTACTGCTCACCCATAAAGGCCTGCGCATCGAAGATGTCGTAACCGAACTGAAAGAGCGACACAAACCTGGCTGGAAGAAGCATTAAAAAACATTAAACGTTATGAGTTACGCCGACGATAGTGGAAACCACTACATACACAACATTCCTCACTACAAACACAGCACCTCCTGCGCATCGAGGCAAAAGAAAAAAGCAGTGTCCGTAGCATTATCGTAGTGCCTGTAGTGGTTCTCATAAACTAAAAAAACTAAATAATCTATATGAAAGTAATGAAATTCGGCGGCACGTCCGTAGGCTCGCCGCAGCGAATGAAAGAAGTCTGCAAGCTCATCACACAAGAGCGCGGCAACATCGTAGTGCTCTCGGCCATGTCGGGCACAACGAACAGCTTGGTGGAAATAGCCGACTATTTCCGCAAAGGCAATCCCGAAGGTGCCAACATCATCATCAATCAGCTTCGCAATAAATACACGGGCCACATCATCGACCTCTACGCCTCGGGCCCTGTGCGCCAGAAAATGGCCGACTTCCTCGACAGCGAGTTCACCTACCTCCACACGTTCAGCAGCGTTGAGTTCGACGACATAGCGGAGAAGACCGTCCTGGCGCAAGGCGAAATCATCAGCACCAACATGGTGACGGCCTACCTGCGCGAGCAAGGCGTGAAGGTGTTGCTCATCAATGCCCTCGACTTTATGCGCCTAAGCGAGAACGGCGAACCCGACCAGCCTTTCATCAAGAAACAGTTGGAAGCCATTCTTGAAGAAAACCCCAACTACGACCTCTACCTCACGCAGGGTTTCATAGCCCGCAATGCTAAGGGCGACATCGACAACCTGCAGCGCGGCGGTTCGGACTATACCGCCAGCCTCATCGGGGCCGTACTGCGCGCCGAAGAAATTCAAATATGGACCGACATCGACGGGATGCACAACAACGACCCGCGCGTCGTTGAAGGCACGAAGCCCGTGCGCCAGCTCAACTTCGAAGAAGCGGCCGAGCTGGCCTACTTCGGTGCTAAAATCCTGCACCCCACCTGCATACAGCCCGCACGCTACAACGGTGTGCCCGTCCGCCTGCTCAACACGATGAACCCTGCCGCCCCTGGTACACTCATCAACAACGAGTTCGTCCCTGGCGCCATCAAAGCCATTGCCGCTAAGGACAATATCACGAGTATCAAAATTGTCTCCAGCCGCATGCTCCTGGCCAGCGGTTTCCTCAAGCGCGTGTTCGACATCTTCGGTAACTACGGCACGAGCATCGACATGGTGACCACGAGCGAAGTGGGCGTTTCCCTCTCCATCGACGACACCAGCCACCTGGCTTCTATCGTAGAAGAACTCAAGACGTGCGGCACGGTGCTCGTCGACGAAGACATGTGCATCGTCTGCGTCGTGGGCGACCTGCGCTGGGGCAACGTAGGCTTCGAGAGCCAAATCACCGCCGCCCTGCACGACGTACCCGTGCGCATGATTTCCTTCGGCGGCAGCGACCACAACATCTCCTTCCTCATTCGCGGTGCCGACAAGAAAGCCGCCCTGCAAGCACTGAGTGCTGCGCTGTTTCCAGAGGAATAATACGGACAAAACTCCCCCCTATGCACACCCCCTACTACCATTACAACACACGCGTCCTACGCAACACCCTGGGCGCGTTGCTCGCCGCCCGCGCCGACGACGAGCGCTTCCACGTCCACTATGCCGTAAAAGCTAACGCGCGACCCGAACTGCTCCACATCATTGCCTCCAAAGGGCTTGGGGCCGACTGCGTCAGCGGGGGCGAGATTGAAGCCGCCATCGCCGCAGGCTTCAAGCCCGAAAGCATCGTTTTTGCAGGGGTAGGCAAAGCCGACTGGGAAATACAGCTGGCCCTGAGTGCCGGTATCGGCTGTTTCAATGCCGAGAGCCTGCCCGAGTTGGAAGTTATCAGCCAGCTGGCGCAGGCCGCCGGCAAGACGGCGCGCGTGGCTCTGCGCATCAATCCGAACATCGACGCACACACACACGAGAAAATCACCACGGGACTGCCCGAAAACAAATTCGGCATTGATATGCGCGACATGGTGGCGGCGGCAAAACGCATCTGTGAACTGCCCGCACTGCAATTCGCAGGCCTCCACTTCCACATTGGCAGCAGCATCCTCGACCTCAGCGTCTTTGCCCGCCTCTGCGAACGAATCAACGAGCTCCAGAACGAACTCGAAGCAGCAGGACTGACGGCCGAAAGCATCAACGTGGGCGGCGGACTGGGCACCCACTACGAAGACCCCGACGTGCACCCCATCCCCGACTTCATCGGCTACTTCGACACTTTCCGCAAGCACCTGCAGCTACGCCCGGGACAGCAGTTGCACTTTGAACTGGGCCGTAGCATCGTGGCCCAATGCGGCACAATGATGAGCAGCGTGCTCTACGTGAAAGAAGGGCGCGAGCGCAACTTCCTTATCCTCGATGCGGGCTTCACCGACCTCATCCGCCCTGCCTTCTACAACGCTCACCACAAAATAGAAAACACCACGCGCCCTAACGAGCCTGCCACGGCACGCTACGATGTCGTTGGCCCCATCTGCGAGTCGAGCGATGTGTTTCAGAAAGACGTGCAGCTACCGCCCTCGCAGCGCGGTGACCTCATCGCTTTCCGCACAGCGGGAGCCTACGGCGAAATAATGGCATCGCGCTACAACCTGCGCCAACTGCCTGGGGCCGTCTTCGAGTAACCTGTTCCTTTCCCTCTTGCCTTGATGAACCTCCCCTCCGACTTCACCGCGCGCTTGACCCGGCAAATAGGTGCTGACGAAGCCGCCCGCCTTTGCCAAGCTCTTGACGGACCAGCACCCGTCAGCGTGCGCCTCAATCCCGCCAAACCGCTTCCCTCGGCCTGCAACGAGGCCGACCTGCCCTGGAGCTTGGCCGAGGCTATGAGCGAAGCCGAAACGGTGGCCTGGTGTCAAGGGGGCTATTATCTGCCGGCACGCCCTAAGTTTACCTTCGACCCCCTTCTGCACGCTGGTTGCTACTATGTGCAGGAGGCCTCGTCGATGGCTGTCGCCGCCACCGTACCATATATATATAATATGTATAGCCGGCGCACGGCTGCCGATGCCAACTTTCGCATGCTCGACCTCTGTGCGGCGCCGGGTGGCAAGAGCACGCTGTGGCGCGCCATGCTGCCTGCCGACAACGCGCTGCTGGTTTGCAACGAGGTGGTGCGAAGCCGCCTCAACATCCTGGCCGAGAACATGGCCAAATGGGGACACCCCGACGTGGTGCTGACGGGTGCACAGCCTGCCGACTTCGCCCGACTGGGAGGCTGGTTTGATGTGGTAGCCGCCGACGTGCCTTGCAGCGGCGAGGGGATGTTTCGCAAAGACCCCGAAGCCCGCAACCAATGGAGCGCAGCCAACGTAGCGATGTGTGCCGAACGTCAGCGAAACATCGTGGCCGACGTGTGGCCTGCCCTGCGCACGGGCGGACTGCTCGTTTACAGCACCTGCACGTTCAATCGCGAAGAGAACGAAGAGAACGTGCAATGGATAGCGCGCACGTTGGGGGCTAAAGTGTTGCAGCTCTCGTTCCCCGCCGAAAGCGGCATTGTTGAAAGCGGCGGGGGCTACCACTTCTTCCCCCACCTCGTGCGCGGCGAAGGTTTCTTCGTGGCGCTCCTACAGAAAACGACAGCCGACGACGGGAGCCAAGCCGAAAAGCCGCTGCGCACAAGGCCCCATAAGCAGCCAACACAGGCCGCGCTCCCAGCATGGTTCGACCTGCCCTTCGCCGCCCTACCCTCCCCCACGGGTGTCTATTGCGCCGTGCGCCCCCGCTTTGCCCACGATGCGCGCAAAATTGCAGATACACTCAGCACGCTCTACTGCGGCGTGCCTGCCGCCGAGGTGAAAGGAAAAAAGTACATACCGCAACAGCCCTTGGCACTGTGCACCTGCTTTCAGGGCAACGCCTGCCCGCGCGTCAACCTCAACCACACCGATGCCCTGCGCTATCTGCGCCGCGAAAGCCTCACCCTGCCCAGCGACACACCGCGCGGCTACGTCCTCGCCTGCTATCGCGACCTGCCCCTGGGCTTCCTCAACAATCTGGGCACACGGGCCAACAACCTCTACCCCGCACCGTGGAGAATACGAACGGGGGACTGTTAAGGGGTGCTCCATTACTTCAACCTTCTAAACGACGAAACCCACTATGAAATACCTTGAATTCACCTTCACCCTTCGCCCTGCCGAGAGCTACGTTTCCGACACGCTTTGCGCCCTCTTGGCCGATGCAGGGTTCGACTCGTTCGTAACCCCCGACAACCCTTCCGAACCGCTCCTGGGTTACGCGCCCAAAGACGCGTTCAATGCCGAGGCCTTCAGCGAAATCCTCGCCCACTTCCCCCTGCCCGACGTCAGCATCTCCTACACGCAAGCCGAGGCCGAAAACCGCGACTGGAACGCCGAATGGGAACAACACTACTTCCAACCGCTCGTCGTGGCGGACCGCTGCGTGGTGAGTGCTACGTTCCACACCAACGTGCCAAAGCGCGAATACAACATCACCATCAATCCGCGCATGAGCTTCGGCACGGGCCACCACGCCACCACCTCGCTCATGATGGAAAACATCCTAAACACCCGCCTCGAAGGGCTCAGCGTGCTGGACATGGGCTGCGGCACAAGCATCCTCGGCATCCTCTGCGCCATGAAAGGGGCCGCCCGCGTGGAGGCTATCGACATCGACGAATGGTGCATCGTCAATTCGCGCGAAAACATTGAACTCAACGGCGTAGCGTCTGTCGTCAGCGTTCAGCTGGGCGACGCCGGCACCCTCACCCGTGGCACGTTTGGCATAGTGCCCGCCTTCGACCTCGTCCTGGCCAACATACAGCGCAACGTGGTCATCAACGACCTGCCCGCCTACGCCGCCGTACTGCGCACGGGCGGCAAGCTCTTTACCAGCGGTTTCTACGAGGCAGACGTGCCAGCCGTGCGCGAGGCAGCCGAACGCTGCGGACTGCGCTTCGTCAGTGCAAAAGCCAAAGCCGACACGCATTGGGCATGCGCGACGTTTGAAAAGTTATAATTCATTCAAGTTTCGGATGTTGGAGGAGTTAAGGAAGTTAAAGGAGTTAAGGGAGTTAAAGACGATACTTTTAACCCTATAGTATTTGCAAATATGACTATCGTCTTTAACTCCTCAGCAGCCATAGGCTGCGATAACTCCCTTTAACTCCTGCATCATAAACAAAATGGCTTAAAAACTTTGCATTTCAGAAAAAATAATGTATCTTTGCCAATCAAACCAAAAAGCAACATAAAAACACAGCAACACGAGATGAACGACCTGCTACCACTACTCAACAACCCTTTTGCAAAGCTCCTGCTCGCCGTCTTGGCACTTTACATCCTATGGAAGATTTACCGCCGTTGGATTGCCTGGCAACAGCAACGTTGGTTCGAGCAATTGCAAAAAACCATACACGACGAGGAGATACCAGCCGACCTACCAACCCTCAGCAACGGAGGTGCCTTCATAGAAAACACGCTGAAAGAGTGGCAATGCGACTACAAAAAAGAAGAAGATGAGGACGATCCGCGCACATGGTTCAACCTCGTCTTTCACGGCGTTGCCTTTTGCATCATCTTCAACAAAAAAACGGGTGTTAGCCACATCGTCATGCGCTTCGCCAGCTACCCCGTGAAGGACTACCCCATCGTCCGGGCCATGTGCAACAGCCTGAACGGCGTGTCAATCCTATGGACGGCCAGCTACACGCTGAACGAAGCGGAGGGTGCTTACGTCATCTACCTCTCTGCCCCCTTGAATTGTCCCGCCCACAGCGAAGTGGTCTTCCGCCGCGTGCTGACTTACGTGATGATAGACTTTACGTCCGCAGCCGAAAGCCTGAAAGCACGCGAAGAGAGCCTACGCGCCAACCCCCTCTCCAACTACGAGGCCGACCTGGAGCACACCGGCAGCATGATACGGCACGACGCGCAGCAAGCCCTGCTCGCTGAATATGAAATCTTCAAACAAGGAACGCGCGGCAAGGAAATGCCCAACAAGCTACATTTCACCCTGCACGACCTGCTGGACATCCTTTGCATACCGGCAAACCCGCAGAAATGCACGCTGCACAAAGTGGGCGAAGAGGACGACGTACTCTACGACGAGGAGGCACTCGCCACACAGCTCAGCACCTTCCTCATTGACAGTTCCGACGCGAAAGCCCCCTTCTTCTTCAGCAAGGAGGCGGCACTCATCTGCGAAGCCTATTACGCCGAAGCCAACACGCCGCGACAGCGATTCAGCCTGACGCTGACAGCCGAGAGAGAAACCGACAGCACGCTCTACTATCGCCTGCACGTCCTACGCCTGACCGAACCCGTCAGCCCCGATGCGCCCTTCAACAAGAAACGCGCAACGCCGCGCGCCTACAGCTGGCTCCTCGCCTACGACAAGAAAGACGAAAACGAGCTCCGCGCCAAAGCACGCTACTTCATCGAAGAGGCCGAAGAAAAACTCAAAACGGGCAAAGAGGCTACACTCACCGCTGACGAGCAAATACTCCTGCTGGCCGACAGCGCGGCCAACAAACGCTGCCTCTTCAACGCCCTCGCCCTCTTCCGCGACAAACGCTATGCCGAGGCCGTCATCTTCTTCGAAAATGCCTTCAACGCGTTGAAGGAAGAAGGCGAAGTCAGGCAACTGACAAAAACCGAAATCGAGGCCACAAGCCGACTGGCGTACTACATTGGCTTCTGCTACAACATGCTGAAACAATACAAGCTGGCCTACTTCTACCTCGACGCCATCTACTACCTCAACAACGTGGAATACTCAACGCAATACATCCTCAGCCTCGCAGGCGAGAAGGATCCGCGAACAGCCTTTGCCGTTGACCACTGTCTGGAGCAGGTGCAGGCCTACGAAAACGGACTCGATGGCGAAGAAATGAACAGCGAAGTGTTCCAATTCAAAACGTTCCTCCTTCGCCAAAAGGTCAACCTCCTCGTCGATGCGGAGCAGTTCGCCGAAGCGGAGAAATACCTCAACACGCTCCAGCAAATAGACCCCAACTCCGAGCAGACGAGGCAAGAGGTGGAATGGTTCAAACAACAAGCGAACAAAGCAAAGCCGTCGTCCACCGACCTCACGCCGGACAACTTCGCCTCCTTCAGCGAAGGCTTCTAACCCCCCTGGGAGCGCAGGCGCCCCCGCCCGCACCCCATCGCCGGCGTAGCCCCCCTGGGAGCGCGGGCGCCCTCGCCCGCACCCCATCGCCGGCGTAGCCCCCCTGGGAGCGCGGGCGCCCTCGCCCGCACCCCATCGCCGGCGTAGCCCCATAACTGGGTACGCAGGCGCCCTCGCCCGCACCCCATCGCCGGCGTAGCCCCCCCCCTGGGAGCGCAGGCGCCCTCGCCCGCACCCCATCGCCGGCGTAGCCCCCCCCTGGGAGCGCAGGCACCCCTCGCCCGCACCCCATCGCCGGCGTAGCCCAACTCGTCACTTAAAAAACACAACATCATGCTCCTTGCCCCCTCCCTTCTCTCAGCCAACTTCGCCAACCTCGCGCAGGACGTTGAAACCTTCAATCGCAGCGAGGCCGACTGGCTTCACCTCGACGTGATGGACGGTGTCTTCGTGCCCAACATCAGCTTTGGCTTCCCCGTTATCGAAGCCATTGCGCCGCTGTGCAAAAAGCCGCTCGACGTCCACCTCATGACCGTCCAGCCCGAACGCTACACCGAACGCGTGGCGGCCCTCGGTGCGAAGGTGATGAGCGTCCACGCCGAAGCCTGCAACCACCTCCACCGCACGCTCTGCCAAATACGCGAGCACGGCATGCTGGCGGGTCTCGTGCTCAATCCCCACACCCCCCTCGACTTTGCCGAAGACGTGCTGGCGGAAGCCGACATCGTTATGCTGATGGGTGTGAACCCTGGTTTCGGCGGACAGCGCTTCATTCCGCGCACCCTCGACCGCGTGCGCCGTCTGCGCCGCATCATCAACGAACAACATGCCTCCACGCTCATCGAAATAGACGGCGGCGTGAACCTCGAAACAGCACCGCAACTTCTCAGTGCCGGGGCCGACATCCTCGTGGCTGGTAGTGCCGTATTCGGCGCCGAAGACCCCTGCGAAGCGGCGGCCAAGCTGAAACGAGTGACAAGTGACAAGTAGCCCCCGCGCTTGTTCAGTATGTTGCGTTGGCAACGCTGGCATAGCTCTACCCTCAATAGTAACCCACCTCCCTCCCTTTTGGGGAGGGGCGGGGTGGGGCTAATTCAATCCTTCCCCAAATGACCGACCTCCTCTCCCCCAAAGACCTCTTTGCCCTCATAGAATTGTTGAAGCCTGCGAAGCGCATCTTCATCTGTGCGCACCGCAGTCCCGACGGCGATGCCGTGGGTTCGTGCTTAGGCTGGGCGGCCTACCTGCGCAGCCTCGGCAAGTCCGTCTGCATCTGCCTGCCCAATCCTTGTCCCGACTTTCTTAAGTGGTTGCCAGGCGAGGCGGACATTGTCTATCACGACCGCCGCCGCCTGACGGCGCAACGCCTGCTTAAGGGGGCCGACCTCGTGTGTTGCCTCGACTTCAACACCCTCAGTCGCCTGCAGGAGATGGAGACCGCCGTGCAACGCTCCAAAGCACCGCGCCTGCTCATCGACCACCACCTCAGTCCCGACCTCGAACAGTTTGCACTGGCCATCTCGCACCCCGAGAAAAGCAGCACGAGCGAAATCGTCTTTCGCCTCATCCACCAGTTGGGCGGCTACGAAGCCCTCGACACCGCCGCCGCCAGTGCCCTCTACTGCGGCATGATGACCGACACGGGTTGCTTCACCTACGCCTCCAACGACCCCGAAATCTTCGAAATCATCTCGCTCCTGATGCGCAAGGGCATCGACCGCGACCGCATCTATCGCAACGTCTTCCACAACTATTCGCCCGACCGCCTCCGACTGCAAGGCTACCTGCTCTACGAGAAGCTGCAATTCCACCCCTCGCACCGCGCCGCCCTCTTCACGCTGACGCGCGAAGAAATGAAGCGTTTCCACTTCATCCGTGGCGACGCCGAAGGCCTTGTCAACCTGCCGCTACAGGTGAAAGGCATGCGCCTTTCCATTTCTTTGCGCGAAGACACCGAGCGCGACGTCGTGCGCGTCTCCCTGCGCAGCGTCGATGACTTCCCTTGCAACCTGATGGCCGAACGTTTCTTCAACGGCGGCGGACACCTCAACGCCAGTGGCGGCGAACTACCCTTCCCCCTTGAAGAAGCCGTCAAGATTGCTTGGCGCGCCGTCGAAGCCTTTAGCAACGAACTGGGCTTAACCCCTGAAGAAACAACGCCCACGGCGCAGCATGAAACGCACACGGCGCAGCAAGAAACGCACACGGCATAGGCTTCTTTCCCCCGTTTCTTCCCCCCACTTCTTTTTGAGCCACGAAACTTCCCCGCAGAGCCTGCAAGTTCTCTGCGGGGCTTTTGATGTTTTGCTGCAAGGCCGCGAAGTTATAAATCTCGGCGGGAAATATACATTTCTCGGCGTGAGTATATACATTTCTCGGCGGGAAATATACATTTGCCGCCGAGATTTATAACTTCGCGGCCTCGCAGCCATGTTTGAAGGCTTGACGGGAAAACTTCCTCCGCGCCCCAGAAAACTTTGGGGCCTTCGCGAAGATACGTTTCAAAAAGAAATGTTTATCTTTGCGCTACAAGAGAAAACACGAAAAACCCACTGCGATTATCCACTGCGCCGCGCGCGCCAAACCGCTGCGCAAAAGCGCGAAGCGCGATAAGCACTAAAAACAAACACACCATGTTAGGCAATTTCACTTACTGCAACCCCACGCGCCTGCACTTCGGCCAGGACGCGCTCCAAAACCTTACGGAAGAATTAAAGAAGTACGGCCCCACGGTTCAGCTGAGCTATGGCGGCGGTTCCATCAAGCGCAATGGCATTTACGACAAAGTGGTCGATGTCCTCCGCGCCGCAGGCAAAACCATCGTAGAAGACGCTGGTGTCATGCCCAACCCCACGGTTGAAAAGTTGCGCGAGGGGGCCGCAACAGCCCGCACGCACAACGTGGACCTCATTCTGGCCGTGGGCGGCGGTTCGACCATCGACTACGCAAAAGGCGTCAGCGTAGCAGCGTGGTTCGACGGCGACGCTTGGGAAACCTTCTACAAGCAGCAAGCCACTCCCGCACCCGATGCGCGCATCATCCCCGTAGGGGCCGTGCTGACCATGGTAGGCACGGGCTCGGAAATGAACGGCGGCAGCGTTATCACCAACCACGCCGAGGGGCTGAAAATAGGTAAGGTGTTCGACGAACGCGTCATGCCGCGCTTTGCCATCCTCAACCCCGAGTTCACGTTCACGTTGCCGAAGTATCAGATGGTAGCAGGCTTCTTCGACATCATGTCGCACCTGATGGAACAATACTTCTCCAACGCCGACGACAACACGTCGGACTACATAGCCGAAGGCCTCATGCGCAGCCTCGTGAGTGCATCGCGCCGCGCCGTGGTCAACCCGCAGGACTACGAAGCACGCTCCAACATCATGTGGACAGCCACGTGGGCACTGAACACGCTCGTGAAGTGCGGTAAGACGCAAGACTGGATGGTCCACATGATTGGTCAAGCCCTGGGCGCTCACACCGATGCCACGCACGGCATGACGCTGGCCGCCGTCAGCCTGCCCTACTACCGCTTCGTGGCACCCTTCGGCCTGCCTAAGTTCGCCCGCTTCGCCGAGGCCGTTTGGGGCGTCAGTGCTGCGGGAAAGACCGAGGCGCAGTTGGCCGAAGAAGGACTCAACGCCCTGGAAACTTGGATGAAGGAGATAGGCGTCGTCATGCACAGCAGCGAACTGGGCCTGACCGAGGAACTCATTCCCGCCGTGGCCGACAGCACCATCATCTTCCCCGCTGGCTACCACACCCTGACGCGCGACGAAGTAATCAACATCCTGCGCCAGAGTCTTTAACCATTAGTACATTGCTATGCGCCAACGTTTCCTCATCGCCTTGCTGACAGTCGCCGCCGCGCTGGGTCTCGCACCGCATGCAGCGGCCCAGCCCGTGCTGACCTCGCCCGACGGACGGATTACCGTTGCCTTGCACCCGTCGGAAGGAGCCTTTGGCTTCAGCGTGACGAAAGAGGGCCGCACGCTCTACACCGTAGATAGCATCAGCCTCTGCGTGGACAAGAAGGTGTTGCCCGCCAAACCCACGAAAGCAAAAATTGGCAAGCCGCAGCGCATTGTCGAAAGCATTAGGCCCGTCGTGCCGTTGAAGTTCAGCACGATAGAGTCCGCCTGCAACGAACTGCGCATTGACTTTGGCGACTGCACCCTCGTTGTGCGTGCTATGCCGTGCGGTGTGGCCTATCGCTTCGAACTCAGCAAGGCGGGCGACGTTTGCATCTACGACGACCACTTCCGCCTGACACCCGCCGAAGGTTTCACGGCTCACTACCAGCCTGCGCCCACGTTCAACACGTCGTACGAAGAACCTTATCGCACAGCCTCGGTAGGCGCTTGGCACGCCTCCGACTGCCTCATGGCCACGGTGCCGTTGCTCCTCTCCCACGCCGACGACACGCAGCTGCTCCTTGGCGAGAGCGACGTGCTGGACTACCCGCGCATGTTCCTTCGCGCCGAAGCCGACGGGAGCATCACGCCCCGCTTTCCGCCCATGCCCCTGCGCTGGGAGCGCCGTGGCGACCGAGGCGAGAACATCCTTGAAGAGGCACCCTACGTGGCGCGCACGCAGGGCCGCCGCACCTTGCCGTGGCGCTGGACGGCTATCACCAACAGCCCGGGGCTCCTTGAGCTGACGTTGCCCGTAGAACTGGCAAAGCGCAACACGCTTGAAGATACAAGTTGGATACGTCCCGGGCAAGTGGCATGGGAATGGTGGAATGGTGCCGCGCCCTACGGACCCGATGTCGATTTCAAAGCAGGCTGCAACTTTGCAACATACTGCTACTATGCCGACTTCGCTGCGCGCTACGGCCTCGACTACATCCTGCTGGACGAGGGGTGGGCCAAGAGCCTGCGCGACCCCTTCCACGGCAACGACGAGCTACGCCTACACGAACTCATCGACTACTGCCACGAACGCGGCGTGAAAATGATGCTTTGGCTGCCGTGGCCCACGGTTGAGGAGCACCTCGACTCGCTCTTTGCCATCTATGCTTCGTGGGGCATTGAGGCCGTGAAGATAGACTTCATGGACCACGCCGACCAGTGGATGGTGAACTTCTACGAGCGCGTGGTGCGCGAAGCGGCTCGCCACCACATCATCGTTGACTTCCACGGTGCTTTCACGCCCGCAGGCCTTGAGCAACAGTACCCCAACCTCATCAGTTACGAGGGCGTGCGCGGCCTTGAAAACGGATGCCCGCCCGACAACACGCTCCTCATTCCCTTCATTCGCAATGCCGTAGGCGCGGCGGACTTCACCCCTGGAGGCATGTTCAACATGCAGCCTAAACTATTTCGCGCGGCCCGCCCCAACAGCGGTGCACAAGGCACACGCGCCTTCCAGCTGGCCCTCTACATCGTCTTAGAAAGCGGCGTGCAGATGCTGGCCGACAGCCCAACGCGCTACTACCAAAACGACGACTGCACCCGTTTCATAGCCTCCGTGCCGACAACGTGGGACGAAACGCGCGCGCTGGCCGCAAAAGCGGGCGAATATGCCGTCGTGGCGAAGCGCAAAGGCGAGCAGTGGTTCATCGGCGCAATCACCAACGGAACGCCGCGCGACCTCACGCTCAGCCTCAACTTCCTTGATGCTGGCCGCTACACGCTCACAGCCTTTCGCGACGGTGCTAACGCCGACTATCAAGCCATGCACTACAACACCGAAACACGCACCATCGCCCCCGACACCACGCTCAACATCCACCTGGCACCTAACGGCGGCTGGGCGGCACGCATTGAAAAGTAACATTAAAATCTTAATCTTATGACCACAAGACTTATCGGAGTTGCTTTCGCTGCAACACTGCTAATCGCAACAGCCTGCAACAAAACAAACCAAAGCAACATTGAAGCTACAAAAGCCGAAACGGAACGCCTCAAAGCTGAAACAGAAAAGGCAAAAGCGGAAGCCGAGCTCATCAAGGCAAAGAGTGCAGCCGCCTCGCAAGAGGCTAAGGTTAAAACGGATGAACCTACACCGAGCGTTGCGACACAACCCGAAGTTGTCAGCATCGACGCTCCGCTTTGGGGCAGCATAGGCGATTCGAACGATGCCGAAATGACAATGTATGGTACTACGGGAGCATATACCTACAATCGGAAAGGGCAGCAAGCCGACACGCGCACGCTGCGGTTGAATTCGTTCGACAAGAAAAGCCAAAGGCTCGTGCTGGATGCTTATCTCGGAAAAAAGTACATCGGCAAATTCGACGGCACGTGCGACTTCTCAAGTTCAAAAACGGGCAATAGTCTCAACGTAGAAATAACTTACTACAAAGGTAAGTTTAAGAGCATAAAGGGCATCAGCATCGACTTCTGCCTACATCAAAACTAACAACAATATGAACAACTTCGAGTTTTATAGTCCTACAGACTTCGTGTTTGGCCGCGACGCAGAGCTGCGTGCAGGCGACTTGGTAAAGCGCTTTGGCGGAAGCCGCGTGTTGCTGGTTTACGGCGGCGGCCACGCTGTGCGCAGTGGTTTGATAGACCGCGTGAAGCAATCGCTTACGGAGGCGGGCGTTGGCCTGACGGAGCTTAGCGGCGTGATGCCCAACCCGACAGACGAAATAGTATATAAAGGTATAGAGGCGGGGCGCGCGCAACAGGCCGACCTCGTGCTGGCCGTGGGCGGCGGCTCTACGATTGACGCAGCCAAGGCCATGGCGGCAGGCATCCCCTACGAAGGCGACTTCTGGGACTTCTATGCTGGCAAGAAGACCATTGACTTTGCCCTGCCCATAGGCGTCGTGCTAACCATTCCCGCCGCTGGCAGCGAAGGCAGTGGCAACAGCGTGGTGACGCAAGTTTCGTCGCGCAAAAAGGTGAGCCTGCGCACGCCCTACTGGTTGCGCCCAAAGTTTGCGCTGATGAACCCCGAACTTACCTATAGCCTACCAGCCTACCAAACGGCAGCAGGCGCAACGGACATGCTGGCCCACATCATGGAGCGATACTTCACCAACACGCCCCACACCGAAGTGGCCGACGCCGTGGGCGAAGGCGTGATGCGCACCATCATCGACGTCACGCCACGCGTGCTGGCAGCACCCGACGACTATGATGCGCGCGCCACACTGATGTGGTGTGGCACGCTGGCCCACAACGGCATTTGCGGCACGGGCAATGAAGAGGACTGGGCCTCGCACGGACTGGAACACGAGCTAAGTGCGTTCTACAACGTGACGCATGGTGCGGGCCTCGCCGTGGTCTTCCCCGCCTGGCTCACATACATGAGCCAGCACCACCCTGCCAAACTCCACAAGTGGGCCAAAAACGTATGGCAAGCCGACTCGCCCGCCGAAGGCATTGCGCGCTTCAAGGCCTGGCTCCGCAGCATTGGCATGCCCACCACGCTGAAAGAGCTGGGCATCGACAACTTCGACCTCGAAACTATCAACAACCACGTCCACGAAACGAAAGGCGAAGTGTTTGGTGCCTACCTGCCCCTCGACAAGGAGCGCACGCGCGCTATCTATCAGCTCATGCAATAGTAAACGAGGGCCTTAACCTTTCTCCCACAACAACAGAAACGCGCCCCCTAATAACCTGACAATCTTTATGGCAAAGAAAACAATAAGCCTTGACACGGCACGCGAGCATGCAGCCGACTACTTCGGCGGCGACAAAACGCTGGCTGCAGCCCACGTTGAACGTTTGCGCGAATACGTAGAAAACATTGTGGCACAGCCCACGCAAGCGCAAGTAGGAATGATGGAGTCGCAGACAAAAGCCGTGGCACGCCGGCCCGAGGTGCTGGAATGCGACGTGGTGCGCTTCCAAAACAACAAAGAGAAGTGGGTGGCCTTTGTCGGCCTGCTCGACGGACGGCCCTACGAAATCTTCACAGGCTTGCAGGACGATGAAGAAGGCATCGTCCTTCCTAAGTCCGTCACGACGGGGCGCATCATCCGCGCCACCAACCCCGATGGAACGCACCGCTACGACTTCCAGTTCAGCAATAAGCGGGGCTACAAAACAACCGTCGAAGGACTCTCGTCGCGCTTTAACAAGGAGTATTGGAACTACGCAAAACTCATCAGCGGCATCCTGCGCTACGGCATGCCGCTGGGCCACGTTGTACGCCTCGTGGGCTCACTGCAAACCGAGAGCGAAAGCATCAACTCCTGGACCGACGGCGTGGCGCGCGCGCTGAAGAAGTATTTAGGCGAAGAGTAGAGCATTCATTTATACAATGCCTTATCAATGGTCTGCATCTTACGGCACGTCTCAAGCCACTCGTCTTCGAGGCTACTTTCGCTAAGCAGCCCGCTGCCGGCATAGAGCGTGGCCGTTTGCCCTTGGTGCAGCTGGGCGCAACGCAACGTGACGTAGAAAGCCGTCTCGTCTTTATAATTAAGCGGGCCAGAGAAGCCTGCATAGTAGCGACGCGAAGTGCTTTCGCTCTGCCGAATGACTTCGCGAGCGGCATCGAGCGGCAGGCCGCACACCGCCGGAGTGGGATGAAGTGCTTGCAAGAGCCTCAGCGGTTGCGCCGACGACGTGAAGCGTATGGGCGAACACAAATGCGCAATAGCACCCGCTGCTTTCACCATGATATCCTCCACCCTTATTTCATTTGCCAAGGGCTGCAAGGCCTGCACAATGTAATCCGCTACGAGCCGCTGCTCGCGGCGGTTTTTCTTGTCAAAATCCTCCACGTGCGGTACGCTTTCTCCTATCGGCATCGTACCAGCTAAGGCCATCGTCCCCCATTCGTCCTCCTTTTTCTGCAAAAGCACCTCGGGTGTTATGGTAAGCCAAGCTCCTGACTGCGGCGTGTTGAAGTATGCAACGTAACAATCGGGGTACATACTGCAAACGTGCATAAAATACAGCACAGGAGGTATCTCTGCGTTATTCCCTACAACCTTGTTGCGGGCCAACACAATCTTTTCTACTTCGCCCATGGCCAAAGCTTGCTTCATACGCGCAAACGCCTTGGCATAAGCCGAATCAACAGGTTCTTCAATATCTTCTCCACTATCAACTTCTATGTCCTTCGGAGGAAAGAAAGTAGGAATTGTCATCGCGCTTTCGGGCTTAATAAAGAGACAAGGATCGTCTTCCGACGGGGAAAAGGGAGCGACGAAGAAACCTCCACCTCGCACCTTGTCGGGGATGCTTGTGAAGGTTTGAGGTTGCTTGTTTGAGAGCAAAA
The DNA here is from genome assembly GCA_900317635.1 of uncultured Prevotellaceae bacterium. GTDB lineage: Bacteria > Bacteroidota > Bacteroidia > Bacteroidales > Bacteroidaceae > Alloprevotella. The sequence continues at coordinate 25,406 of ONHN01000020.1, forward strand.
ACTCAATCTTGTGTTGACGGGGCAACCGATACAATACCATACAAGTGGGGGGATGCTCCTGCATATACATGTCGAGTAAGTTTAACTTTAATACTTCCTTATCTCTCTTTATGTCCATTATAATATAGATATTATGTTGCGTTACGTTTTTCGGGCTTCACGCCAAGATAGATGCCAACAAGGATGCAGAGGCCGCCAAGCATCATGGGGACCGTGACTTGCTCGCCGAGCACAAACCATGCGGCCACGCACGTCACGAGAGGGTTAAGGTAGAGGTAGTTAGATGACTTGATAGCCCCCATGTGCTCCATCACGATGTTCCACGCAAAGAAGCAGAACAGCGAGGCCACAAGGCCTAAGAACAAGATGTTAATCCACACCTTCGACTGCGCGAACAAAGCGGGCAGCTCAGGCAACTCGGTGGCTATGAGCGGGAAAATTGTCACCACGCCGTAGCCGAAAATCTTGCGCGTCGTTACGTCTATGCCGTACTTCTCGGACAGCGGGTTGACAATGAGCTGATACACACACCACAGCAAGGCCGACAGCAAGGCAATGCTACAGCCCAGCAACGGACGTGGCGAAGCGGCGGGGTCGAGGTCGCCAACAACGAACCACAAGCCCACCACGGCCAACAGGGCCCCCACCCAAAGGCGCCACGAACTGCGCACCTTGCTGCCAGGATACAGCACGGCCCACACCACGAGCAAGAGCGGAGGCAACGACGAGATAAGCGACACGCTGGCGCTCTGCGCATACAACAGCGAAACGTTTTCGGCCAAGAAGAACAACGAGCCACCCGTCATGCCCGCCAAACACATGCGCAACTCATCGCGCCACGGCACAAAGAACGGCCTGCGATGACAGAAAGGCAACATCGCAAGATACGCAATGAGGAAACGCAAAAAGAATATCATCGACGGACTCATGCCCGCCGTCAGCAAAATCTTCGTGCTGACAAACGTGCTGCCCCAAAATACGCAGGCAAGCACAGCAAGAATGTGATACATCAGAGGTTATAGGTTTAAGGTTAAGCCAGCAGAGCTAAAAGGAAGGAGGGAGGGAGGAACTTTCATTCGTCCAAAGCTTTCGCCTCTTCCCAAATAGCATCCATTTCGGATAGCGTCATATCGGTGAGTTTGCGACCTTGGCGGATGGTGTGTTCTTCAAGGTAGGTGAAGCGGCGAATGAACTTGCGGTTAGTGCGCTCGAGGGCGTTGTCGGGATTAATGTGGTAGAGGCGTGCAGCGTTGACGAGGCTGAAAAGCACGTCGCCAAACTCGGCTTCGGCACGGTCGGCATCCATAGCACCCACCTCGGCTTCAAACTCGGCCACTTCCTCTTTCACCTTGTCCCACACCTGTTCGCGCTGCTCCCAGTCGAAACCTACGCCACGCGCTTTGTCCTGAATGCGATAGGCCTTAATGAGGGCGGGAAGGCTCTTAGGTACGCCCGAGAGCACGCGTTTGTTGCCATCTTTCTCGCGCGTCTTGAGTTGCTCCCACTGTTGCAGCACTTCGCCCTCGGTGTCGGCCTTGGCCTTCTGTCCTGTCTCGGCAGGCGGATAGACGTGAGGGTGGCGGAAGATGAGTTTGTCGCAGAGGGCGTTGCAAACGTCGGCAATGTCAAACTGCTCCTTCTCGCTGCCTATCTTGGCATAGAAAACGATGTGGAGCAAGACGTCGCCAAGCTCCTTCTTTATCTCATCGGCATCGCCCGAGAGCAGCGCGTCGCTCAACTCGTAAGTTTCTTCTATGGTGTTGGCGCGTAGGCTCTCGTTGGTCTGCTTGCGGTCCCACGGACATTTCTCGCGCAACGTGTCCATTACATCGAGCAAACGGCCGAAGGCGGCTAATTTCTCTTCTTTCGTGTGCATTATGGTTTGTTTTTTTAAGTTGACGAGTGACAAGTGACGAGTGACGAGTCTGGCTACGCCGACGAACAAACGCGGCTGCAACGTGTCACTTGCTAACTTTCCTTGTCGCTTGTTTCCTCATTTGTGCGCGAAGTTATAAAATAATTCGCGAAAAAAGTCTTATCTTTGCACAAGTCACGCAAAATATCGGTATGGAAAAGTTTGAACTCACCATTTTGGGCTGCGGCAGTGCTAAGCCTACGTTGCGCCACAACCCCGCATGTCAGGCGCTTACATTGCGCGGCCGCCTCTATCTCATCGATTGTGGCGAAGGAGCGCAACAAGCAGCCATGCGCTTTCAGGTGCCGCTCTCGCGCCTTGAGGCGGTTTTCCTTAGCCACCTCCACGGCGACCACTGCTTGGGTCTGCCAGGGTTGCTCTGCACGCTATCCCTGCACAAACGACAGCAACCGCTTGACGTTTACGGGCCGAAAGGACTTGAGATGTGGTTGCGCCCAACGCTGAACTTCTATGCCGGAGCGATAGACTACGACGTACGCCTCCACGAGCTGACTTCAGAAGGCACATGCTATGAAGACAGCGGCCTCAGTGTCAACAACATTGCGCTGGACCACCGCGTGGCGTGCTACGGCTACGTCTTCACCGAGCGTCAGGGCTTGCCCCACATCCGGCGCGACATGATAGACTACCTCCACATTCCCTTCCACGCCATCCGCGCCATCAAGGAGGGTGCGGGCTGGGAGCGTCCTGACGGCGGCGGCTTCGTTCCGCACGAGCGCCTCGTAACGCCCGCCGATGCGCCGCGCAGCTATGCTTACCTCTCCGACACTCGTCCGCTCCTCACTTTAGCCAACAAGATAGCGCCCCCCACCCTGCTCTACCACGAAGCCACCTACACCGAGCTACACGCCGCCGATGCTGCCTTGCGCTACCACTCCACGGCCCGTGGGGCGGCCACTGTGGCGCAGGCTCTCTGCGCGCAGCAACTGCTCATCGGCCACTTCTCTTCGCGCTACGAGAAGGACGAACAGCCTATCCTCGACGAAGCGCGCGCCCTCTTCCCTAATACGCGCTTAGCCAATGAGGGCCTGCGCCTTACGCTATAGCGAACGCCACTCTGCTTCCTATATATATATAACGCCGCTCTACTTCCTATATACATAACGCGGGTGAGAACGTCATGGTTCTCACCCGCGCTTTGCTTATGGGGTTGTGCCCATCTACTTCAGCACCTTACGGCCGTTTTCTATCACAATACCCGTTTGCTTCTCGCTAACGCGGCGACCTTGCAGGTCATAGATGCGATTTGCGGCAGCAGGGGTGTTGATAGAAGGCGTAGTGATGGCATCAAGGCCGTCGTTGGGGTCGTAAGGCTCAATGTACCACTGCGAAGCGGCGGCGTCGGCACCCCAACCTACGATGCGCCCGTTGCCGTCGTCGTGGATGGCGTTGTGGCCTTCCACCTCGGGGGCGCGGCATGCGATGGAGCTGTGTCCATAAACGTTGGAAACAACATCGAAGATGGCTGCAGCGCTTACGTCGCTCGTCACGGGCACAGCCGTGCGGTCGGCCACGGTGTTGGAAACCCATACGCGGCCCACGGGGTTGTAGAGGCGGTAGCCGTCGCCCTCGTCGGTAGCTTCAAAGACGAAGACAGAGCGCACGTTGCGCGCGTTAACACCAGGCTTCAGCGTCTTTGTGGACGTGTCGCACGTAAGGTAATGTGTAGGATAAAGGTTGTTGCGCAGATAGTAGCGACGCGTGGGGATGAGCGGGTTGCAGTCGTCGATGCCGAGGAAGGCAGCCAACACGTTCTCCATCGTCGTTTGCGTCTTGTCGGCATTGTAGGCGGCCATGGCCTCCTCAATGCTTTCCAAGGAGCGCGGCATGCCCACGGCATCGCCACCCACGAACTCGCCCACACGCGCAGCAATGCCGCTATCGAAGTAGGCCGTGCGGTCGGTGAAGCTCAGGTCAACATCGTATGCGCCCAGCGTGATGCTGTCGAGTGCGAACACCTTATAAATGATGTCGTAGCCGCCATTGAGGGAGGTTTCTTCGTAGAGGAACGCAATGCGTCCGTCCCCCAGGAGTTCCAAAGTGGAATAGCAGGACGTGGTCTTGCTCACTTGCAGACCCTTTTTCCAGCCCGTAGCAAACGCGGCTCCTGTGCCGTAGTCGGCGTAGGAAGAGAGTTCTTTGAAGTAGAAGCCAACGTTTTCGCGGGCTCCGCTCTGCGGCACGCTTTGCAGCAGGACGTAGGTCTGCACGCCGTCGGCCTTGCGCTTGGCGGGCAGCACGATTATTTCGCCGTTGCAAGCGTTCACGCCGTTCATAGCTTGGGCGTTCGTCTCCGTGCTCCAGAAGCCTTCGGCCCGCTCGGCGTTGGTGTAGGTGAAAACGTTGAACCTGCGTCCGCCGCCGCCGCGAATGCTCAGCAGGACGCTGCCGTCGGGCAGTTCTTCGCACTTACATTCGTCGCAGACCGTAGAGGGCAAGCTCGAGGCACTGCCCAGCACGTGCCACGTATAGCCGAAGTCGTCGCTATAGACTACGCTGATGCCGCCAGGACGCACGGGATGAGCCACGTAGAGACGATAGTAGTCGCCCACCTTGACGTAGCGGCTCTGCATGATGCGGCCCGAGGTGAAGAAGATGCTTTGCGCCTTGCCCGCTGGGCGGTTGTCGTAGAGGGCATAGATTTGCTTGGTCATGTTGGTGCCTTTGTCCCACGTCTTGCCGCCATCGCTGCTGCGGAAGCAGACGGTGTGTTGCGGATTGTCGTTGGTAGCACCAAAGAAGCCCACGTGGCCACCTACGCAGAAGGCCACGACGTTCGGGCTCTCGCGGTCGGCCACGATGCAGGGGTCGCCAAAGGCATAGCGCCAATCGTTGCCCGTTAGCTGGTCGTTGCCGTCGGCCAACTTCGCTTCTTCGCCCCACGTCTGTCCGTCGTCGGTGCTGAGGCGGAAGTGTATGTCAATAGGTCCGTTGCCGATGTCGGCCTTGCAGTAGCGATAGTCGGCCACAGCGATGAGCGTTCCGTCGTTCGTCCTAGCCAACGCGGGTATGCGGTAGGGCACGCCCGAGGCCGTTGTCTTGAACACCACGCGGCGCGTGGGGTCGGTCTCCAGTTTGCGCGCTACGCTGACGGTGAAGTCCGTGACGAGGATTGAGCCGCCACCCGATACGGTGAAGCGAGCCGTCTCGTCGTTCAGGCCCGAAGCACTGATGCCGGCCTTGTCGGAGGCAGAGCACGTCTGCGGTGCGCCGCCTTCGCCGGGCGTAACAGTCATCGCCTTGTCGGCGGTGAAGGAGAAGGTGTACCCCGTAATAGCGTAGCCTTCGCCGGCGGTGAGGGTGTAGCCGCCGCCGTTGTTGTCGTAAAGCCTTATGCCGCCCGTAGCTTCATCGGCCGACATGTTGTTCCGACTGTGCGTCAGCGTTAGCATGGGGTTCTTGAGCGTGCTCGACCACATGTAGTTATAGACAGAGTTAGCCGACGTACTCGTCAGCTTTCCTGTGGCCATACTGACGTCGTAAGTCTGGCGTGCGGTATGAACGAAGAAGGTTGAGCCGTGGTCGCGCCCCTTTGTCCAGAAGGCCAAACGCCCGTCGCGTTGGTTAGCGGCATAGAGGGTGCCGTATTGCATCAGGTAGACCGCCACGCCGCCCTCGTCCGTGAGGTCCTTCGAGGTCTCGTACATCCACAGCGGTTCGTACGTGGATGCGTCGAGGCCCTCCAAGGTGCGTAGCACGGGGTAGGCCGTGCCGCCGTTCGTGCCCGTCATGGCTTTGGGCGAGACAAGCACCTTCTCGGTGCCTGCGGCGCGGTTGTAGATGTGCATGCCCGTCAGGCTGTCGCCTACGAAGCACCACTGGTTCTGCAGTGCAAAGCTCAAGTCGTCGGCCGAGAGGTTCACGTCTTCGCCGTTGGCCACTACCTGGAACGAGCCGTCGAGCTGCAAGGTGTACCATCGGGTGTCGGCAGCAAATTTTCCGTCCTCGATGGTGGTGGGCACGATGAGCTTAGCGGTTTGGCCCATAAGCCTTGCGGCAGGCAGGGCCGCCAGCAGAAGAGTCGCCAGCATGCTGAGTAAATAAGTTTTCTTCATAGCGATTGCAGTTTGTGTGATACGTTTGTGTGCAAAGATAGATTGTTTTTCGTGAAAACGAGGCGCCTCGCGAAAGTTTTTTGTAGCTTTCGGAAGCTACGGCTGAAACGCGGAAAGCGTAATCCCCATTATAGCCTCCCATTTATATGCGCAGAAAGAAATCGCAACGCTTTACGCGTAGTTCGCAACAAAAAGCATAACTTTGCACGAAAATACGCAATAACTAATGATATACCCCGAAGAAACATTTGAAAAGAAAATAGGCTTTGCCGACATACGCACGCAGCTCAGGGGACGCTGTATGAGCCGACTCGGCACGGAATGGATTGACCGAGAGGTGAAATTCAGCACCAACTACGCCCGCATCGTAGAACAGCTGGCACAGGTGCAGGAGTTTCAGCGCTTCGAGCAAGAAGAAGACGATGTCTATGACGCGCAATTCTTCGACGTGCGCGAGAGCCTGCTGCGCATACGCCCCGACCGCACTCACCTCGAAGAGCAAGAACTCTTCGACCTGAAACGCTCGCTGCAAACGGTCTGCACACTGACAAGTTTCTTCCGCAAAGACAACGAAGAGACAAAAACAAGCCCCTACCCCGCCCTGCGCCGCATGAGCGAGGGCGTAGAAGGCTTCCCGCACATCGTCAAGCGCATTGACGAAGTGCTGAACCGCTACGGCCGCGTGAAGGACACGGCTTCGCCCGAACTGCTCAGCGTTCGCCACAACCTTGAGGTTACCTCCCGCAGCATTAGCCACAACCTGCGCAAAATCATTGCCGAAGCACAACAAGACGGCTACATCGATCGCGATGTAGCACCCACTATGCGCGACGGACGCCTCGTCATTCCCGTGGCACCGGCACTAAAGCGCAAAATACGCGGAATCGTGCACGACGAAAGTGCCTCGGGACGTACGGTCTTCATCGAACCTAACGCCGTTGTAGAGGCCAACAACCGCATACGCGAATTGAAAGCAGCCGAACGGCGCGAAATTGCACGCATACTCACCGAACTTACCTCCGAAATACGCCCGCACATCACCCCCATGCTGGAGGCCCTGCGCTACATCGGCCACATCGACTATCTGCGAGCTCTTGTCAGCTTTAGCGAAGCACACGAGGCCATCGTGCCGCAAGTGGTGGGCGAGCCGAAACTCGACTGGGGCGCAGCTACACACCCCATCCTGCAAGACTCCCTGCGCCGACACGGCCGCGAACAAGTGCCGCTCGACATCACCTTGAAGGGAAAAGCACGCATCCTGCTCATCAGCGGTCCTAACGCCGGCGGTAAGAGCGTATGTCTTAAAACCGTCGGACTGCTGCAATATATGCTGCAATGCGGCATGCCCGTGCCTATGCACGAGAGTTCCGTCATGGGCATTTTCCGCGACATCTTCCTCAGCATCGGCGACGAACAAAGCATCGAAGACGACCTGTCAACCTACAGCTCTCACTTGCTCGGCCTTAAGAAAATGATGAAAAGCGCGGGGCCGCAAAGCCTGCTGCTGATTGACGAGTTTGGCGGCGGAACGGAACCACAAATTGGTGGGGCCCTGGCAGAAGCTATGCTCGACAAATTCGTGCAATGCGCCGCATGGGGGGTCATTACGACACACTATCAAAACCTCAAGCTCTATGCCGAAAAACAAGCTACAATTGTCAACGGTGCCATGCTCTACGACCGCGCCCAGATGCAACCGCTCTTCCTCCTGCGCATAGGCCACCCTGGCAGTAGCTTCGCCATCGAAATAGCACGCAAAACGGGCATTCCCGAAGATGTCATAGCCTACGCCACGCGCATCGTAGGTAAAGACTACGTCATGAGCGATAAGTATTTGCAGGACATCGCGCGCGACAAAATGTATTGGGAAACGAAACGTCAGAAGATACATTCGCAAGAGAAACAGCTGGAGGAAACTCTGCGCGACTACGAACGCGAACTGGAGGACATCAACCGACAGCGCAAAGAGGTCGTAGCGCAAGCAAAGCAAGAAGCCGAAAGCATCATCAGGGCTTCGAATGCAAAAATAGAAAACACCATCCGCGCCATTAAAGAGGCACAAGCAGAAAAGCAGCGCACGCGCGAAGCACGACAACAGCTCAGCGAATTTACAGAGAGCGTCACAGCTGAAGAGGAAGAAGAAAACGACCGCATACGCCGTAAACTTGAAAAAGTGAAACGACGCCAACAACGAAACCAAGAGCGGAAAGCACAAGCACAGCAAGCTAAAAACCAACAAACTACCAACAGCAGCACTTCGCAAACAAAAAACAGCGAAGAGGAGACTATCACAGATGCACAACGGCAGCTGCAAACAGGAAGCACCGTCCGCCTGAAAGGGCAGACCATGGTGGGAAGCATTGAAAGCATCAACGGTAAAGTAGCCAAAGTGCTTTTCGGACAAATCTATACCAACGTTCCCCTTGCACGCCTCCTTCCAGCCGAAGCCCCAAAGCAGGAAACAATTAGCCGCGTTTCGACCTTCGTAAGCCGCGAAACGCGCGACGCCGTCTATGAAAAGAAACTAAAATTCAAACCACAAATCGACCTGCGCGGTATGCGAGGCGACGAAGCACTTGATACCATCCAGCACTTCATCGACGACGCCATACTCCTTGAGCAAGCCCAAGTGCGGATCTTGCACGGAACAGGAACGGGTGCCCTACGCCAACTCACCCGCGAATACCTCCGCACCGTACCAGGCGTGCGCACCTACCACGACGAGCACGTACAATTTGGCGGTGCAGGCATCACGGTTGTTGAACTTGAATAATACCTAAACCATAACACGCACAAAGCTATTTGCAAACGTGCTGCGCGTTGAAGTACAGCAAAACTGTCACGCTCGATAAACCACATAGGCGCCCACGCATTCCGCGCAAGGAAACGTGAGCGCCTATTGTATACGTAGTATCTTAGAACCGCAGTAGACTAACCGAGTACGCAGGCATCCCGCCTGCACCACACCATCGGCGTAGCCCCCCTGGGAGCGCGGGCGCCTCGCCCGCCCTTAATCGCTGCGACAACAGCGAAGGCATGGAACGCGGGCGAGGCGCAGGTGTTCCCAGGGAGGCTACGCCAACGAAGGATGCGGGCGAGGCGACCGCGCTCCCAGGGAGGCTGCCGCCGATGATTTTGCGGGCGAAGTGTATGCACACCTTGCTACAAACAGAAAAAGTCCTTTCAAACGCAAATGTGCGAATGAAAGGACTCATATCATAATAAGGTGGCGGCTACCTACTCTCCCGTCTTGTGGAGCTAACAGACCCACCATCGGCGTGGTAATCCTCGCCACGCCAAGTATATGTACGAAAAAAGTCCTTTCAAACGCAAATGTGTGAATGAAAGGACTCATATTATAATAAGGTGGCGGCTACCTACTCTCCCGTCTTGTGGAGCTAAGAAACCCACCATCGGCGTGGTAATCCTTGCCACGCCAAGTATATATATACGAAAAAAGTCCTTTCAAACGCAATTGTGCGAATGAAAGGACTCGTATCATAATAAGGTGGCGGCTACCTACTCTCCCGTCTTGTGGAGCAAAAGAACCACCATCGGCGTGGTAATCCTTGCCACGCTGGGTATATGAACAAGAAAAAGTCCTTTCAAACGCAAATGTGCGAATGAAAGGACTCATATTATAATAAGGTGGCGGCTACCTACTCTCCCGTCTTATGG
>ONHN01000010.1 GCA_900317635.1 uncultured Prevotellaceae bacterium
CTTTCACGGGGATTCCACAAGTCAGGGGTGCAGGAAATCTTGCACGAAAACTGAGACATCGAGTTTCCGAGGGTGATACGTCCCATGATGGGAGCCTTTCCTTTCTTGTCTGTCGTGCTCTTTTTGAGGTAGAGCAGCACCTTGAATTTTTCATCTTTCATACTCGCTTATAAATTGGTTGCAAAATTAGCTCAATTACAAGCGTCCTCCGTATGGAAGAATGTGTCCGAATATGTATGTTTTTCCGAGCCTCCGACTAATTCGGGGTCTCATTCGTTACCAATACAATTTTCGGTAACGAGACAGGTAACGATTTGGTAACGGAACGATGGCTCCACGTTCGTCTTACCCTTGATTTCTTGGTTATATTCCCCAATGCTCGTCACGTCGAAGGGGATTGTTGTGGTGCTACACCCCGCCACGAGGGTGTTACTCTTTGTTTCGATGATGGCGTTGCAGTCTTCGCGCGAGTCGAATACCTTGTTATCCTTATCGACACTGATGCTCTTGAGGTTTGCGCAGTTAATAAATGCATTTTTTCCGATGATTTGCATGGTGCTGGGAATCGTGATGCTTGTCAGCCCACTGGCAGCAAATGCTTGCTCTCCGATGAATTTTACCGCACGAAGGTCGATGCTCTCTAAGTCCGGAAAGCCGTAGAATGCCCCAACGCCAATGGTTGTTACGGAAGCAGGTATAGCCGTCTTGCTACAGCCTGCTATCAAGGTGTTACCTTCAGTCTTGATGATAGCGTTGCAGTCCTCGCGGGAGTCATACACCTTGTTGCCGCTTTCCACATTGATACTCTCCAGCCCCTCGCAGCCTGCGAAAGCACCCCTACCAATGGAGTTGACGGACGCGGGAATCGTGACGCTTTTTAGGGGGGAGAAGTAGAAAGCACCTTGTTGGATAGTAGTAATGGAATTAGGAATGTTCACTTCGGTTAGTTTGCTGTTCTCTTTGAACGCAAAATCTCCGATGCGTGTCACCGCATAGCGCACGTTGTCTATCCGCACGGCTTCTGGGATATCGGCCTTGTCAAGGGTTTTCTTATCAACTGCGCCAACCACGCTGACCATGCGTGCTGTTGCATCTGCTATGCTGAAGAGCAACGTGCCGTCTGTCCATTGGTCAGCATTTTCGGTGGCACTGAGAACGACGGCATCGTCCATCGGTTCCTTGCCAAGGATTACGTTGACAAGCTTTGTCACGTCGCCAACGTTCACTGCGCCGTCGCCGTTGAGGTCTGCCCCTTTGCCCTCCTTACCAAGAATGGCATTGACGAGCGTGGTCACGTCGCCCACGTTCACTTGCTCGTCCTTGTTCAGGTCGTAGGGACTGCCTTGCGCCTGTGCCTGCACGATGGCAGCAAAGGCGATTACCAGTAGTAGTAGAGTCCTTTTCATTTTCGTATGGTGTTAAGTGGATGAATGAATGAAGGGTTAAGCAAAAACGAGGCGGCATTCCGCCCTCAAACGTGAGAGCGGAATGCCGCCTAAATAATGCGCGCAGAGCGCCGTAAGTCGTCGGTTTTTAGTCCGCTATTAGGGGTGTGCCTCTCGCCCCGAAGAAACATTGTCAGAGCACGCTGTGTGCACCGACAGGGCAAGATTTTCAAAGCGAGGGAACGGGTACATAGTTGGAGGCAGTTTTATTGTTGATAAAGATAGGGTCTTAGCATAGAATATAAAAGCCCACGGATTGTTGGCACGGACAATTATCTTTTAGGGGGTGTTCTATAAATTAGGCTTGAATGATTTTTTTAGTTGTTATGGAGCAGGTTTCGAGTTAAGTTCGCAGCCGCGTAGCGAGCTACGTGGCAAGAAGTTAATGCGAAAGATGCCCATAAGAGCAAAAAAGCATCAAGATTAATCAAAGAGCATATTTCCTAATTTATAGAACACCCCTTAACCTTTGGCAAGGTGTTAGTCTATCATGCGGCGGTAGGTGCTATATTTGTTTTTGGGCTTGACGGCGATAGCTTCTATTTCTATGCGAGCCTTCTTGGGCAGAGCGCACACTTGCACGGCACTGCGAGCGGGCGGCGCATCTTGGAAATACTCTGCGTAGGCAATGTTCATTTCGGGGAAGTCGGCCATGTCGGTTAGGAACACGGTGGTCTTCACCACGTCTTCCATCTTGAGCTGTGCTTCCTCAAGAATGGCGCGGATGTTTTCGAGCGATTGGCGCGTCAGTTCCTTAATGCCGCCTTCAGCAAACTCGCCCGTAGCGGGGTCGAGGGGCAGCTGGCCGCTCACAAATACAAAGCCGTTGCCACTGATAGCCTGGCTGTAGGGGCCGATAGCGGCGGGGGCTTGAGGGGTGTTGACTACTTTCTTCATGGTGCATAAGATGTTTGTGTAGTTGTTGTTTGTATGTTTCGTTTGCAAAGTTGCAAAAAAAACGTGAAACGACCAAAGACGTTTTGGTTTTATGACGACAAAAGGTGTAAAAACTGACATAATGGCAGGAAAAAGGCCTGTGAGGGCTGTTTGGCAAGTTCTTTGAAGTAATGCATATAGAAACTAACAAACTAAACACAATACGACTATGAACTTTGAGAGATTTACCATTAAAGCGCAAGAAGCGGTGCGCGAGGCTGTCACTCTTGCCACGACGCATGGCAGCCAGGCCGTCACGCCGCTCCACTTGCTGCTGGGCGTGCTTCGCGGTGGAGGCGAAGCTGCCGAATTCCTCCTCTCTAATGCAGGAGCTGATGCTGCCACGTTGCAGCGTGCGGCAATGACGGAGATAGGGCGCCAACCTCGCGTCAGCGGAAGTGGTGCCGAACCTTACCTCGACCGTGAAGCCGAGGCCGTGCTTAATAAAGCTAACCAGCTTTCGCAACAGCAAGGCGATAGCTACACGGGCATAGAGGCTGTACTGCTGGCCTTGCTGCTGGTTGCTTCAAGCGCACAAAAGATGTTGCGCGATGCAGGAGTAACGGAGCAGGCGCTGCGCGAAGCTACCACGAAGTTGCGCGGCGGGCGAAAGGCCGATAGTCCGACCAGCGAAGACACCTATCAGAGCCTCAGCCGTTTTGCCCGCGACCTCGTCGGCGAGGCGCGTGAGGGAAAGCTTGACCCCGTCATTGGCCGCGACGACGAGATACGGCGCGTGCTGCAAATCTTGTCGCGCCGAACGAAGAACAACCCCATCCTCATTGGCGAGCCAGGTACGGGTAAGACGGCCATCGTCGAAGGCTTGGCCCAGCGCATCGTGCGAGGCGACGTGCCCGAGAATTTGCGCGACAAGCAACTCTTCAGCCTCGACATGGGGGCTCTGCTGGCTGGCGCAAAATACAAGGGTGAGTTTGAAGAGCGCCTAAAGAGCGTGGTGAAGGAAGTGACCGAATCGGACGGAGGCATCATCCTCTTCATCGACGAAATCCACACGCTGGTTGGTGCAGGCAAGGGCGAAGGAGCCATGGACGCAGCCAACATCCTCAAGCCAGCCCTTTCGCGCGGTGAAATACGCACCATCGGGGCTACCACCTTGGAGGAATATCAAAAGTATTTTGAGAAGGATAAGGCCTTGGAACGTCGTTTCCAAACGGTCATGGTGGACGAGCCCAGCGTGGAAGATGCCATCAGCATCTTGCGCGGCCTGAAGGAGCGCTACGAAAACCACCACAAGGTGCGCATACAGGACGATGCGCTCATCGCTGCCGCCCAGCTGTCGCATCGTTACATCACAGAGCGTTTCCTGCCCGATAAAGCTATCGACCTTATGGATGAAGCGGCCGCCAAACTGCGCATGGAACGCGATTCGCAGCCCGAAGAGCTCGACGAAATCACGCGCCGTCTGCGCCAGCTCGAAATTGAGCGCGAGGCTATTCGCCGCGAGAACGATGCGCCGAAGTTGGCGGAACTCGACAAAGAGATTGCCGCACTGCGCGAACGCGAACAAGACTTCCGTGCCAAGTGGGAAGGCGAGCGCCAGCTGCTCTCGCACATTCAAGACGTGCGCAAACAAATGGAGAGTCTGAAGTTTGAAGCCGACCGCGCCGAGCAGCAAGGCGACTATGGGCGCGTGGCCGAAATTCGCTATGGAAAGTTGCGCGAGTTGCAAGCCGACATCGACCGCACCGAGCAGCAGCTGCGCCAGCGGCAAGGCGCTGAGGCCATGGTGAAAGAAGAGGTAACAGCCGACGACATTGCCGACATTGTTTCGCGTTGGACGGGCATCCCCGTCAGTCGAATGCTGCAAAGTGAGCGCGAAAAGCTGTTGCACCTTGAAGACGAGTTGCACCGTCGTGTCATCGGGCAGGACGAAGCCATCACCGCCGTCAGCGATGCTGTCCGCCGCAGTCGTGCCGGATTGCAAGACCCGCGCCGCCCCATCGGTTCGTTCATCTTCCTCGGTCCCACGGGCACGGGTAAGACGGAACTGGCAAAGGCTCTGGCCGAATACCTCTTCAACGACGACCAGATGATGACGCGCATCGACATGTCCGAGTATCAAGAGAAGTTCAGCGTTTCGCGCCTCGTAGGCGCGCCTCCAGGCTATGTGGGCTACGAAGAAGGCGGCCAACTGACCGAGGCCGTGCGCCGCAAACCCTACAGTGTGGTGCTTTTCGATGAGATTGAGAAGGCTCACCCCGATGTGTTCAACATCCTTCTGCAAGTGCTCGACGATGGCCGACTCACCGACAACAAGGGGCGCGTGGTGAACTTCAAGAACACCATCGTCATCATGACGTCCAACCTCCTGCCCGACAAAACGACGGCGGCAGGTGCAGGCCGCGATGCCAGCCTGCGTGCAGGCCTCGTCCGATTGGGCATACGTCCCGAGTTCCTCAACCGCGTTGACGGCATCATCGAGTTCCAACCGCTCCGCGAACAGGAGATAGAACAAATTGTGCGGCTGCAAGTGGCCGACGTGCAGAAGCGCTTGGCCGACCAGGGTATACGCCTTGAACTCACCGATGCTGCCATCAGCCTCTTGGCTCGCGAGGGCTACGACCCCGAGTTCGGCGCACGCCCCGTCAAGCGCGCGTTGCAACAACTCCTGCTGGGCGACCTGAGCCGACAAATCCTCAGTGGCACCGTCGATAAGAGCAAGCCTATCCGTGTGGATGCCAACGGCGATAGACTGACCTTTGCGTAAACAAAGAAATGAAATTGCTTAATAATTGCCAGTAACTGGTAAAGTTGGTGCAAGCAACACTTAGCGGATATTAGTACTTTATAATAGGAACTATTGCGAGGTGCGCACCTCATGGTAAGCGAGGTGCGCACCTCATGATAGGCGAGGTGCGCACCTCATGATAGGCGAGGTGCGCACCTCATGATAGGCGAGGTGCGCACCTCATGATAAGCGAGGTGCGCACCTCATGATAGGCGAGGTCTCATGATAGGCGAGGTGCGCACCTCATGATAGGCGAGGTGCGCACTTCGTGATAGGCGAGGTGCGCACTTCATGATAGGCGAGGTGCGCACTTCGTGATAGGCGAGGTGCGCACTTAGCGATGTGGCAGGTACGTATTTAGTTGAATGTGAGGTGCATATTTGTTGGGGGGGCTTACTGTCGCCAACGGCTGGCTTTTAGCGGACACCTATAATATTATATAGGTATCCCCTTTCTAATCTTCATCAAAGACGCCCGTCGAGAGGTAGCGTTCGCCCGTATCGGGGAGGAGGACCACCACTTGGCGGTCGGCATTCTCTTTTCGGGTGGCCACCTTGAGGGCGGCGGCGAGGGCGGCACCACTGCTTATGCCGCATAGTAGGCCCTCTTCGTGCGCTAAGCGGCGCGCAAAGGTGAAGGCTTCTTCGTTCTGAACGCCTACGATTTCGTCAACGAGATCGGCGCGATAGTTGGCGGGTATGAAGCCTGCGCCGATGCCTTGCAACAGATGAGGCCCTGCTTGGCCGCCGCTGAGAACGGGTGAGGAGGCGGGCTCCACGGCCACGAGGCGGATGTCAGCTTTCTGCTCTTTCAGGTAGCGGCCCGTACCGCAAAGCGTGCCGCCAGTTCCAACGCCTGCAACGAAGATGTCGATGCCGCCGTTGGTCTGACACCAAAGTTCGGGACCCGTCCCCCGATAGTGAGCATCGGGGTTGGCAGGATTGCTGAATTGGTCGGGGATGATTGCCTCTGGGAGTTGCTGTTGCAGTTCGCGGGCCGCTCGGGCGGCACCTTGCATGCCTGCACTGCCAGGCGTTAGGCGTATTTCCGCACCATAGGCCTGTGCTAAGCGCTGCCGTTCGATGCTCATCGTTTCGGGCATGGTCAGGATGAGGTGATAGCCGCGAGCGGCGCACACCATGGCCAGCCCTACGCCCGTGTTACCACTGGTGGGTTCAATGACGGTGGCACCTGGATGCAACAAACCCTTTCGCTCGGCAGCCTCAATCATCGCCACGGCCACACGGTCTTTTACGCTGCCGCCAGGGTTGGCGCGCTCTACCTTGGCCAATAGTGGGCGACGCAGGCCCATTCGCGATGAAAGATTGTTCAGAGCAACGAGGGGCGTGTGGCCTATGCTGTTAAGGAGGGTTGTGTTCATAGGTAATGTGGATTGTGGGGAACTCATTACCGCAAGCGAGAAACTTGCAGCCCGTAGGATGCAGGAGGGGGGGGGAGGAGAATACTTTTGTTGACAAGTTGTGGGGAATGGTTTCGCTTTGCCAACGAGACGTATGCAGGCGAGACGCCTGTGTACCCAGTTAGGTTACACCGCTCAACAAGCGCAGTTGATGACTTGTCACTTGTCACTAAACATTCATGTCTTTGCCATCCTGCTTCCTGGTGCCACGTCCTGCGTTATCCATACGTTTGCACCAATCACACTACTGCGGCCAATGGTGATGCGTCCGAGGATGGTAGCGTTGGAGTAGATGATGACGTTGTCCTCGATGATGGGATGGCGCGGAATGCCTTTGACCGGAAGGCCGTCTTCGCCCAGCGGGAAGCTGCGGGCACCGAGCGTGACGCCCTGATAGAGCTTCACGTTGTTGCCGATGCGACACGTCTCGCCTATGACGATGCCCGTGCCGTGGTCGATGCTGAAGTTGGCACCAATCTCGCAAGCAGGGTGAATGTCGATACCCGTTTCGCGGTGGGCCATCTCGGTCAGGATGCGTGGCAGTAGCGGCACGCCTTGTTCATGCAGGCAGTGGGCAAGGCGATAGTTGGTCAGCGCGCGCACGGCGGGGTAGCAGCTAACAACTTCCGCCATGCTGTGGGCGGCAGGGTCGCCATCGTAAATGGCTTTCACGTCGCCGCTAAGGGCTTTGCGCAGGGCAGGCAATGCCTTGGCGGTGTTTTCGGCAATGGTCGCGCTGCGCTCTTCGGCCTTTTCTTCGCTGCACAGAACGAGGCAGACTTGCTCGCGAAGCAAGCGCTGAAAGTGCTGTAGCCCATAGCACACAAACTGCTCAATGCCATCGCAATGCACTGCTTCGCTACAACCAAAGAAACCTGGGAAAATGAGTTGCCGCGCTATGCGTGCCAGTTCCTCTGTTGCCGCTACGGAGGGCAAACCCGCTGGCACATCAAGCGAGAGGTCGCTGCATAAGGCAGAAAGCGTCTGCGTACTCATTGTTTAGTTCTCTGACGTTGGCAGCGTGCAACCTGCAAGATATTGGCTTAGTGCTGTGCGGGCGGCACTGAGGCGTTCTTCCCAAATCTCCATAGAGTTTTGGCCTATCACGTCCGTGATGTACTTCACGGCGAAGAACGGCACGCCAAATTCCTTTGCCGTAAGGGCGTTGGCAAAGGCTTCCATGTCAACAGCATCGCCGTCAATCTCGCTTTCTGCCGTAACGAAGTCGCTGCCCGTATTGACCGTGAAGCGTTCTTCGCTTGTTTTTCCGCCAACGATGGAGGGGAAACTGGCGGCAAAAGGCGTGTCGGTTGTGAGCTGTGAGGCAACACTCGTGAAGGGACCGCTTGCAATGTTGCGTTCTACGAAGCGCGTGCAGACGAGGACATCGCCTACATTAAATTTCAACGTGCCAGCCGTACCGAAGTTGATAACGAGGTCGGGCTTCTCGGTCGCGATAGCGTGGCCCAGGCGGGCGGCGGCGTAAGGTTCGGTGATGCCCGTTTGAACGGTGACGACGTCCCAGCCCTTAAAGCTGACAGGCACAATTTCTTCTTTTAAGGCAAATACTGCTAAGAGTTTCATATTATAAGATGGTTTTTTTGTGACCACGAAGGGCACGAATGTTTAACGCATGAACACGAAGACGGTAGCGTAGCTCTATGGATAAACCTTGGCGGCATCAGCCTTCATGTTTAATGTTTAATGTTTAACGTTTAACGTTTCTTGTTATTCCGTCAGTTTGCGATAGCGTATGCGCTTAGGTTCCTCTATGCCGAGGCGTTTCGCTTTATGCACTTCATATTCGCTGTAGGAGCCTTCGTAGTAATAGACGTTGCCGTCGCCTTCGAAGGCCAGGATGTGGGTGCAAATGCGGTCGAGGAACCAGCGGTCGTGACTGATGATGACGGCGCAGCCAGCAAAGTTTTCAAGACCCTCTTCCAGGGCGCGTAGCGTGTTTACGTCGATGTCGTTTGTTGGCTCGTCAAGCAGCAGGACGTTGCCCTCTTCTTTTAGGGCTAAGGCAAGGTGCAAACGGTTTCGCTCGCCGCCCGATAGCACGCCGCATTTCTTTTGCTGGTCAGCACCGCTGAAGTTGAAGCGCGAGAGGTAGGCACGGGCGTTGACATCGCGCCCGCCAAGGCGCATCAGTTCGTTGCCGCCCGACACCACTTCATACACGGTCTTATCGGGCAGGATGTCGCGGTGTTGCTGGTCAACGTAAGCTAGTTTCACCGTTTCGCCTACCTCAAACTCG
Organism: uncultured Prevotellaceae bacterium; assembly: GCA_900317635.1. Taxonomy (GTDB): domain Bacteria; phylum Bacteroidota; class Bacteroidia; order Bacteroidales; family Bacteroidaceae; genus Alloprevotella. Next base: position 8,808 of record ONHN01000010.1, read on the forward strand.
CCAGCATCGGCTTGCTCCAGCCCCATGATGAGGCGGAATAGGGTGGTCTTACCGGCACCGTTCGGACCGATAACGCCAATGATGCCGCCTTGTGGCAGCGTGAAGTTCAGATCGTTGAAAAGGACCTTTTCGCCAAGAGCTTTCTTCACGCCCTTAGCTTCTATCACCTTTGCGCCAAGGCGCGGACCGTTGGGGATGAAAATCTCCAACTTCTGTTCGCGCTCCTTCTGATCTTCGTTGAGCAGGCGGTCGTAGGAGTTGAGGCGTGCCTTACCCTTAGCCTGCCGTGCCTTTGGTGCCATACGCACCCATTCCAACTCGCGCTCCAGCGTCTTGCGGCGTTTCGAGGCGGCTTTCTCTTCTTGTGCCAAGCGCTGTGCTTTCTGTTCGAGCCACGAACTGTAGTTGCCTTTCCAGGGTATGCCTTCGCCACGGTCCAACTCGAGTATCCAGCCTGCCACGTCGTCGAGGAAATAGCGGTCGTGCGTGACGGCGATGACGGTGCCAGGGTACTGGTTGAGGTGTTGCTCAAGCCAGTCGATGCTTTCGGCATCAAGGTGGTTGGTAGGCTCGTCAAGCAGGAGGATGTCGGGCTGTTGCAGTAGCAGGCGGCAGAGGGCTATACGGCGGCGTTCGCCTCCGCTGAGGTGTTTCACGCTTGCATCGGGCGCGGGGCAGCGCAACGCGGCCATAGCGCGTTCCAGACGGCTGTCGAGGTTCCAAACGTCGTGGCTGTCAAGGTAGTCCTGCAATTCCCCTTGGCGCGCGAAGAGTTGGTTCATCTTCTCTTCGTCTTCATAGTACTCGGGAAGACTGAACTTGTCGTTTATCTCGTTGTATTCGCGCAGCGCGTCAACGTCTTGCTGAACACCCTCTTGCACCACTTCGCGCACGCTTTTTGCATCGTCTAACAGCGGTTCTTGCGGCAAGTAGCCCACGCTGTAGCCTGGCGCAAAAACAACGTTGCCCTGATAATCGGGGTCGAGGCCTGCAATGATTTTCAGCAACGTGCTCTTACCAGCTCCGTTCAAGCCGATGATGCCTATCTTAGCACCATAGAAGAACGAGAGGTAGATGTCTTTAAGTATTTGCTTGTTGTTTTGTTTGATGATCTTCGAAACGCCGACCATCGAGAAGATAATCATTTTGTCGTCTGCCATGTCGTCGTGTTTTCTGTAGCTTAATGTTGAGAAATATCAGGTACGAAAAATCAGAACGCGCGATGAAGCAAAGTTCGGTTTCATCACGCGTTCCGATGATTATGATTATTCAATGATAAACACTGCTGTGCATGGGGCCTTAGAACTTATAGCCAATCGTCAGCAGCAGCTGGTGGCGATTGAAATCAGCTTTTTGCGGGTCAACCACATTCTTCAGTGAGGCATCTGTAGCCATGTGGAATGGATAGACATCGCCGCTCTGTTTCTGGAACTGATAGCCCAGGTCGCCGTACCAATGTTTGCCGCGAACGCCCAAGCCTAAGGTGACGCGGTTGATAGCACCCAGGTTGATGTAGTCCGTTCCCGTTTCGCCGCAAACGCTTTCGCTTTCGGCATAGGTTGTGTTCTCGTGCGGGAACATGTCCTTGATAGCATCGTCGCTGAAAGGCTTCGAAACGTAGTTGTAACCAGCACGCAGATAAACGCCATCGTAGATTTTGGCCTCGGCACCAATCTTAAACGTGCTGACAGGCTTCATGTATTTGTCTATCTGGTTGGCCAGGGCATGATCCTTGTAGGTAGGATAAAGACTGCCATAGTATGAACGGCGATAGCTGTTGTCGGGGTAGCGGATGCTGGCACCTTGATAGTTCTTATACTCGTATTCGGCATCAACGGCCAGCCAGTCGCTCACGGTCGTAGCCAAGGCGATGTTAAACTTCCAGGGCGTCGTGATGCGGTAGTCAAATTCGCCCGATGGCGTGGTCCATTCACTATAGGGGTTGCCGTTGGCATCGGTGAAGGGAGAGTTCATATAGACAACGTTGCGGGCCGTCAAGTTGTACCACGTCGGCGTGGAAACAGCCAGACCTACGCGAAACGGACTGCTTTCTACGGGGCGGAAGATAAGGCCGAACTTCACGTCGAAACCATTGCCTCGCAACTCCTGCTCGTTGGTGTTGTAGTAGTCGTGCAAACCGCCAACGTTGTCAAGCAAACGTTCTGCGTAGGCAACGTTTGAATTCCAATCCACGTTATGTACGCCAAACGTCAGACCAGCATACACGCGGTCGTTGAAATTCATTGAGAAGTTGAAGTCGTATTGCTTGATACCGCCGTGTTGCACGCGCCGATAGTCGTAGTCCTGCGCGCCGTAGGGTGCTCCTACGTACTTGCCGCTACTGTCCTGGTCTATCATCATCGTTTCCCATGCGCTGTTGGCAATGGGCGAAACGTATATGCCGTCGTTCCACTTTCCATAGGTGGCAAGGTCGGCTGCTTCATCGCTTTGGGAGTAACCCTTGGTGGAGGCACCGTAGATGCCCACGTAATTCTTGAAGTTACGATGCTTTTGATAGTTAAAGCCGAAGTTCAGGTAGTTAAGCGAGCCACTATTGACGGGAAGGGCAAAGACAATGCCCATTTGGTCGAAGCTGGCGCGCGTCTTGCCGATGCTGTAGAATTTCTCGCCGTTAGGGTCGATGAGCAGGCTTCCCGTCATGCTGATATCGCTGCGGCGGAAAAGGCCGATGGCGGCAGGGTTAGTGCTCATAGTGGAGAGGTCGGCGCCTAAGGCGTTCATAGCACCGCCCATACCTACGTAGCGTGCCGTTCCGTTAAGGTCCTCGCCTGAAAAGTTCTCCACTTTATAAATGTCCTGAGCCGCAACAGGGAGTGAGAGCAACAAGGCGGCTAAAGGGAGTAAGCGTTTTGTGTTCATTGCGTGTAGTTGTTATAGTTGAGGAGTTAACATGTAAGCGAGCCAGGCAAGTTGCGAGCGCGGGACTTTTAGCTGTGGCCAAACTTGTTTGGCTCGCTTATCAAAGTAACAGTGTCTTATTATCGGCGTCCGCCGCGACCGCCACCGCCGCCGCCGAAGCTGCGACCGCCGCCGCCGCCAAACCCGCCGCCGCCGAAGCTGCCGCCACGACTGCCGCCGCTGAAGCTGCCGCCGCTGAAGCTGCGACTGCTACCACTGCTGTAGCTGCGAGACGAGGAACTCGAACTGCGGCTCGAGGAGGGCGAACTGTAGCTACGGCTACTGCTACGACTGCTGTTGCTCACGCTGGAGCGGTTGGACGAGGGCGTAGAGGTGCGACTGCTGCTGTTGTAGCTGCGGCTGCTACCACTGCTGAACGTGCGGCTGCCGCTGTTGTTCGTAGTGCCGGTGCGGCCACTGACGCTCGTCCTGGCACCGCTGCTGAACGTGCGGTTGGAGCCATTGTTCAGCGTAGAGCGTCCTGCCGATGTCGAGGGGCTACCCATGCTGCGGCTGCCATTTGAGAAAGTGCGGCTGCCGTTCGTTGTCGTTGTGCGCGTGCCGCCTACGGAGCTGCGTCCGCTGCCGGCATTTATTCTGGCGTTACTGCCGCCAACGTAGGTGCGCCCGGCGCGTCCAGTCGTAGCATTTCCGTTGCCGAAAGAGCGTCCGTGATTGCCGCTGCTGGCTATGGCATGGCTGTTGCCGCCGCCGTACTTACCGCCGCCGTGGTAGCGTCCGTCGCCATTGCGACCGTGGCCAAAGCCGCCGCGTCCGCCGCGATGCCAAGCCCAGCTGTGACCGCCGTGCCATCCCGGACCGTGCACGGGACGACCCCAGTAAGGACCATACCATCCCCTGCGATACCAAGGGTCATACCAGCTCCAGCGATACCAAGGGTCGTACCAGCCCCAGCGATACCAGGGATCGTACCAGCCCCAGCGATACCAGGGGTCGTACCAATACGTGTCGTACCAATCAAGGTAGTACGGACTGGCAACGATAACAATGCCAGGCGAGTGGAAGCGCACGATACGCGACGTGCAGCTGCATTCGGGATAATCGTCGTACGCATAGTCGTTGGCCACGACGGTGTCTTCAACCGCTTGGCAGTTGCCACGGCGGTTGTAGGTGTCAACATCTGTGTAGCCGCTACGCCCTGCATACCAGTTGTCAGAGTCGAAGGCAGCATCCTCATCGATGTATTCGTATTCGCTTTCGTAATAAGCGGCAGGCTGTGCTTTGGCCTGCTTTGCCTTTTTGCTCGGTACGAAATAAACGTCGTCCTGAGCGAAGCCACTTGCTGCGCTAAGGCAGGCAAGAAGGGTGAGTAAAACAGACTTTTTCATAAGGCGTATATCTTTTGTTTTTGTTTGTATTGCAAAGGTCGTGGTCTGTGCCCGCACCAAGCTTGTTGCTTTTCTCTTTGACGGGCGCAGAGGCGAAAAGTTTCGTCGCAGAGGTGTTTTTTTCTATCTTTTGGGCAAAAATAAGGCTTTTAGACCTAAAAAGAAAACTTTTCGGAGCGTTTAAGTTTTATTTAGAGGAGCACTCTGCTCGTTTCTGTTAAGGCAGGATGAGGCGGTCGCCGGGTGCCGGGCGGTAGTCGGCCCGCAGGTTGTTGGCCTTGTAGAGGGCGTCAAGGCGCAGGGCGTAACGCTGCGCGATGGCGTGGAGCGACTCGCCCGCACTTACGGTGTGGTAGGTGTAGCGCAGTGAGCGGCTGACGTGCTTCTGCTTCTTCTGCAGGAAGACAATGTCGCCCTCGTGCAACTGATAGTCGTCAGGCACTTCGTTATATTGCCGCAGCTTCTTTGCTTTTGTCTTCGCGGCGTAGGCAATGCTCTCGAAGGTGTCGTTGGCGCGTGCCCGGACGTAGTAGGTCTCGTTGCAGAAGCCCACGCGCAGTTCCTCCACGCTGCTGACAACGGCAGCGGATGGCGCGGGCTGGCTTGTGCGCTGTGGCTCCTGGCTGTACAAGGGAGCTGGCTTCGCTTCTGCGAAGGCGGGCTGAACGTTCGCCGCAGACGTTTCGGACTTTTCGGGGCGGCGGTGCTTGCCTGGCTTCACCTTGTCGTACTGATGCAGCTTGTAGAGTTCGATGAGGCTGATGAGCTTGTTGGCATATTCGGGGTTGGTAGCGTAGCCCGCGTTCTTAAGCCCGTGAGCCCAGCCTTTGTAGTCTTTGTGGTCGAGCTTGAAGAGGTCGGCGTAGCGGCTGCGCGTCAGCAGGAACTGCGCGTGGTCCTCGTAGCTGGCTTCTACCGTTGCGTACTGTCGGAAGCGTTCGCCTTGGCAGTCGTCGTCCTTCACTACGTAGGGGCCGTCCCACGTGCCGCCCGTCTTGATGCCAAAGTGGTTGTTGGCCACACGGGCCAAGTGGCTCGTGCCCGCACCGCTTTCCAAAAGACCCTGCGCCAACGTGATACTGGCGGGGATGCCGTGGAGGTGCATTTGCTCGATAGCCAGGTCTTTATAGCGGTCGATGTAGCGTTCGTAGAGCGAACTTTGGGCAAGGCCGGCAAGGGCTGTTGCCAGGGCGAAGGTGATGAGTAAGAGGCGTTTCATAGGCACTAACGAAAGGCTCACGCGGGCGAAAGCGTATTCTGCTATGGTGCAAAGATACTATAAATATTGCGTCAGTGAAAACGCTAAGGCCAAGAATTTTTTCTGTAAAGCCTTTTTTGCTTGCAGAAAAGCCTTTTGGAGCCTTTCCTGAGGGGGGTGGAAAGATTTCCGGGGGCTTTCAGCAACTTTCCATGCGGGGGTGGAACGAATTCCAAGCGGACATGGAGCGGAGTCCATGCGGGCGTGGAAAAAATTCCATCCCCGCATGGAATTTCCCTGAAAACATATCGCGAACGCTTGCAGGTGTACGAAGAAAGCACTATCTTTGCACTTGCAGAATTTATCAACCCCCTTCGTTTATGGAGAAGACCCTGAAAGTATATCGCGCCTCCGCTGGCTCGGGCAAGACGTTCACGCTCGCAGCCGAATACATCGCTTTGCTGCTTGGCGGCAGCGAGGACACGCATCGCGGCCTGCTGGCCGTGACGTTTACCAATGCGGCGACGACGGAAATGAAGACGCGTATCGTCTCTGAGCTCTGCGACCTCGCACAAGGCGTGGAGGGCGACTTCGCCGCCGCTGTGCGGGAAAAGATGGGCGTCGCCCCCGATACGCCGTTGCGCACAAAGGCCCGCGAGGCGCTGCGCGCCCTTATCCACGACTACGACCACTTTGCCGTGACGACCATCGACAGCTTCTTTCAACGTCTGCTGACTAGCCTGGGGCATGAGCTAGGCCTTGCAGCCGACTTGCGCGTGGACCTTGACGACGTCACAATCTGCGATGCCGCCGTCAACAGCATACTGCAAAGCGTCAACAGCCGCGAGGACGTGAAGCACTGGGTGCGCGAATACATTCGCACGAACGTGGAAGACGAGAAGGGTTGGAGCATTACCGAAGAGATTAAGAAATTTGCAGAAAACAACGTTCTCAGCGAGGAATTTCAACGTGGCGGCGAAGAACTGCTTGCGTTCATCAACGATGACGAAAAAATGCGCGCCTATCGCGACAAGCTGTATGCTATCAAGCAACAGCTGAAAAATGAGATGGATGTCCTCGTTAAGCCCGCGCTAACATTGCTGGATAGTTTCAAGGAGGAAGATGTAGCCAACCGTGGCTCTATCATACGCAGTTTCCTACAAAAATCTCAGTCTTTCGATAAAGGCTATTCGCCTGGAAAAAGAATTTTAGAATATATCGAATACCCAGAAAGATGTATCAGTGGCAAGTTGCGCAAAGATTCTGCTTGTTTGGCAGAGGCCACGCGTTTGTCGCATGCATTGGCATCAGTTTTGGATTATCGCAAGGAAGCGATACCTTTATATAATAGCTGTGAACTTACGTTGCAGTGGCTGGGTCCGCTTCGCTTGTTGGGTGTCATTGCCGAAGAGATGAACGAGATAAGCGCAGAGCTTGGTTTGATGCTCCTCTCCGTAACGAAGCTCCTGCTGGGCGAAATGGTGAAAGACAGCGACGCGCCTTTTGTGCTCGAGAAAGCGGGTACGCGCTATCAGCACGCCATGGTTGACGAGTTTCAAGACACGAGCCGCTCGCAGTGGCAGAGCATTCGTTCGCTCATTCGCGAACTGAGTGCGCACGGGCAGCGCAGCCTCATCGTTGGCGACGTAAAGCAGAGCATTTATCGCTGGCGCGGCGGCGACTGGAGTATTTTGCAGGGCATAGAAAGCGACAAGGCGTTTCAGGGCGTTACCGACACGCAAACCCTCGACACGAACTTCCGCAGCAGGCGCGAAGTGGTTGACTTTGTGGCCCGCCTTTTCCCCGTTTGTGCCAAACTGCTTGACGGTTTAGGCAAGAGCGATGTTCTCACTAATATATATAAGGATACGCGGCAACGCGTGCCCTCGGGGCGCGATGGCGGTTACGTCCGCCTGACGTTGTCTCATAATGAGGCTTATACAGCATTGCCCAAATTAGAAGAAGACGATTTGATGCCCGAGTACAGCTTGCCCGCTCAGATGCGGCGGCTGCACGCCTTGGGCGTTCCGTATAGTGCGATGGCAATCCTCGTGCGCAAAAACAAAGAGACGCAAGAGCTGCTGACGTATTTTTCCGCCCATTGCCCCGATATACCCCTTATCAGCGAAGAAGCCTTCCAGCTCTCGTCCTCTCCCGCCGTACAGCTTGTGGTCAACGCCCTGCGCTATTTGCACGATAGGGAAGATACTGTTGCTGCCTGCTACTGTGCGCGAACTTGGTGCGGTTTCGTGCGTCGTTCTGGAGATGACGAAGCATCGATTTGTGCCAATCCAACGCAATTTCTTCCGCCCTCGCTGACCGATGACGTTACGCACGCACAGTTGCGCCGCCTACCGCTCTACGAACTTTGTCAGAGGCTCATTGCCCTCTTTGGACTTGACACGGTGCAGACGCAAGAGCACTTGGCGGGTAGTGCCGCCTTCCTCCTACGTTTCCAAGATAGTGTGTTGGCTTACTTGAAAGACAATACTGCCGACCTTCCTGCGTTCTTGAAACTATGGGATGAGCGCATAGCAAAAACAGCCATTCCATCGGGAAATGTGGAGGGCGTGATGATACAGACTATACATAAGTCGAAAGGGCTGGAATACCACACCGTTTTCATTCCCTTCAGCACGTGGGAAATAGAAGAAGACGCTTCGGGCTCTAAGGATAACATTTGCTGGTGGCATACCTCGGCCGCTCCATTCAGCGACCTGCCCCTTGTGCCCATTAAGCTCACGAAGCAGTGTGCGCAATCCGTCTATGAAGCGTCGTACCAGCAAGAGCATCTGCAGCAACGCGTTGAGAACCTTAACCTGGCCTACGTTGCCTTTACGCGTCCGCGTTACAACTTGCTTTTGTGGACGCAGTATCAGCCATCGCAAAAGGTGAGGGAAGGTAAAGAACCCGTTCCGCTGAAGAAGTTAGGCCCGCTGTTGCAGACGGCACTTGCTGAGGACAAGGATATTTTGCCTCAGACCGACAGTTTTTTCGATGGCGACTTAACCATTTATGAGGTAGGCACTCCCGAGCCATTGCCGCCCGTCGACTCGAAACCTTCGACAGACAGCAGCGAGCAGCGCAATCCCTTCAAGGTGACTCCCTTGGAACTCCCCATGACGATAGAAACCTTCCCTCTGCGTGCGGAGTTCCGCCAGTCGGGTCAGGCTACCGCCTTTTTGACCAACCTTACTGAAGAAGAGCAACAACGCGCCCATTATATAGAAATTGGCAATATCTACCACTACCTTTTCTCGCAAATACGTAGCACCGGCGATGTGGAGCGCGCCGCGCAGCTCCTTGTCCGCCAGGGTATTTTGCCCGCCGAAGTAGATGCCGTGAAGTTGGCAGCCGATGTGCGCCGACACATTGCTCAGAGTAGGGTGGGGGCGTGGTTTGACGGCAGTTGGAAACTCTATAGTGAGCGCGCGTTGCTCTATCGCGATGCCGACGGCGATTTGCAGACGCGACGCCCCGACCGCGTGATGCGTCGCGGAGCAGAGACCGTTGTTGTTGACTTTAAGTTTGCCACACCGCGCCCAGCCCACGAGGAGCAAGTGCGCGAGTACGTTGATTTGTTGCGCCGTGCAGGGTATGAGAACGTGCGCGGTTACCTTTGGTATGTTTATCGCAACTATGTTGTGGAGGTCAGATAGTAAAAACGAGAAACATTAAGCAAGAACCCCTAAACACGCTAAAGCAACAAAAAACATACTAAAGAGTCTTTGTGCCCTTTGTGGTTTTAAACAATCAACGTAATCATTACCCACAAGTAGTTACCCATCGCATAAGAAATATCGCGCTAATGACACCTTTCCTTCAATCTGTAGCCAACGACCTCGTTGAGCGTTTTGGTAACGACCTCTCGCGCTTGACGCTTGTATTTCCCAACAAGCGTGCCGGCCTTTTCTTCAACGACTACTTGCAGCGTAGCGACCGTCCGATGTGGGCACCGCAGCAGTGCAGTATATCGGAATTGCTCTGTTCGTTTTCCGACCTTGACGAGGTGGACGAGATAGAGGCCGTTTGTCGCCTGTACAATATCTATATGCGCCTGACGGGTGCCGACGAGACGCTCGACCGCTTCTTTGGTTGGGGGCAACGCCTATTGGCCGACTTCGACGACGTTGATAAGAACCTTTGCAACGCGCAGCTGCTTTTCGTCAACGTTCGCGACTATCATCGCATAGACCAATTTGCAGATTTCCTCACCGAAGAGCAGAAGCGCATACTGCGGCGTTATAGCGTAGATTTCCGCGAAGGCGAGCGCACGCAGTTGCGCGAGAATTTCTTTAAGGTGTGGGACAACCTGCTTGCTATTTATAACGATTTCAACGCGGAATTAGCCGCCGACGGCCTAGCCTATCAAGGGGCGCTCTACCGCCGGACCGTTGAGCGCATCGTGGCGGGAGAGGCCGCTTTGCCCGACGACGTGGCATACTACGTCTTTGTAGGGTTCAACGTCTTAGATAAAGTAGAGCATCAATTCTTTAGCTACTTGCAACGTGAGGGTCGCGCCCTTTTCTATTGGGACTACGACACGTTCTATACTTCCGCCGACAGCCCTTACGAAGCAGGTCGCTTCTTGCGCGACAACCTGAAAGATTTTCCTTCGTCCCTTCCGCCCTCGCTGTTCAACAACATGAGCCGTGAGAAACAGATTGAAATAGTCAGTGCTCCTACGGAGAGTGCCCAAGCTTTCAGTACAGCCCCCTGGTTGCGTGAGCACCTGACGCGTGAGGACGAAAAGCAAACAGCCGTTGTCTTGCTCAACGAAGACCTCGTTGAACCCGTCTTGCATGCCTTGCCGCCTGAGGTGCAGGGCCTGAACGTAACGATGGGTTTCCCGTTGGCCCATACCCATGCCTTCTCCTTCTTGCATAGTAAGTTGAAACATGTTTCTGCGAAGGCAACGAAAGACGACAATGCAAAATTTTTGCGCGACTTGTCCGAGCAACTACGCGAGGATGCTCGCTTAAAAGACGAAGCCGCCCGCCAAGACGAGGCGGGTAGCGACGATGCCGTGCTCCCGCTGATGCGACAACTTCATGCTGAAGCCTATTTCAAGTGCTACACCGTTCTGAACCGCTTCATCCGCCTTGTTGAGAGCGGCTTGCTGAGCGTAGAACCTTTGACGCTGCAAAGGCTGGTGTTTGGCGTAGTGCGTCGTGGCAGTGTGCCGTTTCATGGCGAGCCCGCCGCAGGACTGCAAGTGATGGGGCTGCTCGAGACGCGATGTCTCGACTTCCGCCGTATTCTCCTGCTGTCGTGTTCAGAAAACTTCCTGCCCCGCACATCGTCCGAGCATTCTTTTATTCCCTATCCCCTGCGTCGTGCCTATGGCCTGACGCTGGTTGAAAAGAAGACAGCCGTCTTTGCCTACTACTTCTTCCGCTTGTTGAGTCGTGCGGAACACGTCACGCTGATGTACAACACGACTTCGACCGATGCGCGTGCTTCAGAGCGTTCGCGCTTCTTGACGCAATTGCTGTTGGCTCCCGAGTTGCGCGTAGTACAGAAAGCTTTCAGTTCGCCCCAGCAGATAGCTGCGCTGCGTCCTTTACGCATTGATAAACCAGCCAATCTCATCGAACAGCTCACAGACCCCGAACATCCCCTTTCGCCTTCATCCATCAATAGCTACCGCCGTTGTCCGCTGCAATTTTTCTACAAGCGTATCTGCCATTTGCATACGCCCGAGGCCGAGACCGACGAGTTGCAGAATAACACTTTCGGCACTATCTTCCACCGTGCCGCCGAGTTGTTCTACACTGAAGTGCCCGATGCGGAGGGACGTGTCAGCCCTGATGTCTTACGCTCCTTTCTTGGCGACAAGCCCCAGCGTAGTCTGGAACGCTACGTGTTGCGTGCGTTCAACGATGTGGAGGTTGAAATGAACGATGTGGCTGCATTGTCGGCAACAGAATATCTGCGAAACTTAATAAGCCACGACCTAAGGTTGCCAGAACTTCGCATTGTGAAGTTAGAGCAGAAATTCTCTGTTGATATTCCTGTTATGGCGGCAGGCCGTACGGTTACGTTTCGCGTTGGGGGCACTGTCGACCGTTTAGACTCCTTCGTTAACCCCTTGACGGGTCGCCTTTGCCTGCGCGTGCTCGACTATAAAACGGGCAAGGAGGCCAAGCGTAACGACAAGCCTGCACGGTACAATAGCATTGTTGAGCTTTTTGCCGACCGAAGCGAGACCGAGAGTGCGGCTCAATTGCAAACGTTGCTCTATACGATGGCCGTGAAGCGGCGCGCTGCAGAGTTCGTTCCCGTTGGTACCGACGTAACCTCCGCCGTCTTCCATTTACCCAGTGCGGCGAAGGAAGATTATAGTCCGTGGCTGTGGTTGGGCGGGGAGATTATTACCCATTTCACCGATGAAATAGAGGAGGAGTTCCAATGTCAGCTTCAGCAGTTGCTGTCCGACATTGTCGATCCGGAATTCCCCTTTGCCGCCGTGCTCGACGAGAACAAGCGCTGCCGTCATTGCGATTACCGCATCTTGTGCGGTTTGAAGAGCGAAACTTGCACTAAGCGCTGATGGTGAGTGGCTCAGCCTTCCGAACAGCTTGCTTTGTGGTGAGAATTGTAACTCAAGTTGGCAAAAACGTTTTCGAAATGTAAAAAAATGTTTTAACTCGCTTTGTCTTAGGCGAAAGGTTTTCCTTTTGTCTAATTTGTTTTGAATTTTGCAGTGGCTTACGAAGTTCCTGAAAAGGTTACTTAATTTTGAGTTAACGAGTGACGAGTGGCGAGTGACAAGCCACCAGATGAGCTTGTCACCGGCATAGCCAGACTTATAGCTCGTCGCTGAAAAGGTTGTTAGTAGTTAGCCAACGCAAAGACTAAACGACATTTTATTTACATTCTTATTCAATGAGTTTTAGAACCCTCCTTGTGGCGGTTTTGCTTTTTTTGTGTGGTATTAGCCAAAGCGTATATGGCCAGCGCGTCAGTTTGAAGACCAATGCGCTGGGTTGGGCTACGCTTTCGCCGAACCTCGGGCTGGAACTACGTCTTTCGCGCCACAACACGTTGAACCTTGAAGGTTCGATCAATCCTTTCAAATTTGGTGATCATTCGCTGCGTCACGTTATGTTTTCGCCAGAGGTGCGCCACTGGTTCAGTGGACGTCCGCAAACGCGCCACTTTTGTGGTGTGATGGCCGTAGGCGGGGCGTATAACGTGATGTTAAAAGACGATATTCACCACGGCATGGCGCTTGGCATAGGTGGTACGTATGGTTACAGTTTCGTTCTTGGGCAGCGTTGGAGTATGGAATTGACGGCCGGCGTAGGTTTTTTGCATCGGTCCGAGAAGACGCGGCCCCATACGTCCCCCTCGTCTGAAGACCGCAACCGCCACATCAATGGTTTTTATCCGCTGAAGCTCGGTGTCAACTTTGTTTACATCTTAAAATAAGCCGTGCGCGTATGAAGGCACTATACAATATTAATATTATAAGAGACGGCGCGGCCTGGCGCAAGTTGTTGCTCGTGGTCGTCCTTCCGTTCGTAGCTTTGGCCGTGCATGGCCAGGTGAAGCGTATTGGCGGTCAGGTGACCTCCAATGCCGACAACAAACCCATTGCTGGGGTGAACGTCATTGACCCGAAAACTAAGCGTGTCTTGGCCGTTACCGACGAGGACGGAAAGTTTGCTTTCGACTTCTATCCCAACGGCACCATTCGGTTTCAGATGTTGGGCTGTGAACCCGTCACCGAAAAGGTGCGCGACCGCGACTTTATTCCCGTTGTCATGAGCGTTATGGCCGTGGAGGTGGACGAAGCCGTCGTCGTGGCTAAACGCGAGCGCAAGAAAATCAAGCCTGAACCTACCACGTTGGAGGTGAAAGGCAACTGGCTGACGATAAAAGACATCATTCGCATTCCCGACGAGATTTTCCACGCCAACTCGCGCCTTGTCGTTCAGCCCATTCTTTATAACGAGACGCGCAAGGAGCAGACGCTGATGAAACCCATTGTATTTGATGCGCAGGAGTACAACTACACGCAAAACCGTATGTACGACTACGGGATGCGCGAACGCGATCCGCTGGGCCGTTTCGTAGAGGTCAAGAGCAAGGCTTCGAGAGAGAAGAAAGACGAAGTCGTGAACGACACCATCAGCTATGCCGACTCAATCTACGTTGTGGATGAAACCATTCACGACTATTACCTCTGCAAGTTCTACATGGCCTTGGAGGACTATCAGAAGATATACTATAACGACACCGACATCGTGGCGCAAGGGACCGTGAACCCCTTGCGCTTTATGGAATATAACTTCAAAGGCGCAGCACTGAACGATTCGGCCTACATACCTAAGGTTGAAAAGCAGCTTCGCGACACTCACGGCGACATCAACTTGCGCTTTGCCTTAGGTAAGAGCGACCTTGACGCTACCGACGCGCAAAACGCTGCGGAACTCGGAAAGCTCAACGCACAGCTCAATGAGATAGTTGCAGGACGCGACACGCACCTGCAAGCATTCTCCATATTGGGTACGGCCTCGCCCGATGGTAGCTATGCTACGAACAAGCGGTTGGCCGAAAGCCGTATGCAAAATGCACTGAACTACATAGTCAGCCGGCTTGACGAAGATACGCGCAGCACGATGGAAGTAAGCAGCGATGCGCGCGTGGCCTCGTGGACCGACGTGGCCGACCTGTTGCGCGCCGACTCGCTCTTCGATGAAGCTGCCCAAGTCGAAGCCGTGGTCAATCGAAATAGCAGTCAGGACGCTCAGACGCGCGAACTGCGCCGGACGAGCCTCTATTCCTTGCTTCTGAGTGAATACTGTCCTCGCCTGCGCCGCGTAGAGTATCAGTTGCAATACTCTATCTTCCGCCAACTCACGTTGGAAGAGATACAAGACCTCTATCGCCGCAAGTATATCACGGGCGAGAGCAAAGACCAATTGTCGCGCTATGAGTTCTATCGTCTGTTCCGCACCGAGCAGAACGACACTGTGCGCGAGGTGATGTTGCGCCGTGCCTTGGACGAATACCCCAAGTTTACCTTAGCCGCTTCCGACTTGGCCGAACTCCTCATCAAGCAACGTAGGCCCAACTCAGCCATAACGAAGCCTTTTGCTGGTCCAAAGGCCCCTAAAGCCATCAACCTCAACCACGTTGTAGCCCTCTTAGCCGAGAACCGTTTTAGCAGTGCCGACACCATAGCCTCCTTCTTACCTGTTGACGACGACACGCGCCTTGTGAAGGCCACTGTGGGAATGCTGAACGGAGAGTTTGAAGACAACTACGAAGTGGTGGCAGCATCCAGCCCGCTTAACGCCGTGGTAGCCTTGCTGGCCGTGAAACATAACGACGAGGCCTTGGCGCGCGCCAAGGAATTGCCTACAGACCAAGCTTTGACCCACTATCTGCTGGCAACGTGCTACAACCGTAAGGAAAACGTCACCGATGCCATTAAGGAGTTGGAAACCGCATTCCGCCTCGACCCCTCCCTCAAAGAAACCGCCAAGCTCGACGGCGACTTAAACCGCCTTATCAACATCCTGAAGAAATGAAGAATCAGCAACGATACATCCTCCCCCTGATAGCCCTTGCGCTATTGTTCGTTCCGAAAGCTATGGCGCAAGAGACAGAAGAGGTGCAATATAAGACCGCCCCGCCCCAGCCAGGCGACACCGCTGTTCGCGTCAATGCGCTGGAATATATGCTGCAAAAGCCGCAGGTTTCGAAGCGTTACGAAAAGAAAAGTTTTGCCGACCGTTTCTTTTTGGAAGCAGGCATCGGTCTTAACAACACGCTGACGCGTCAGGCATCTACCTACATTGACTGGCGCCGCTTCGGGGTGAACACAAACATAGCCTTTGGCGACTGGATAACGCCCGAACATGGTGTGCGCATCGCCCTTGAAGCCGACCTCTTCCGCCACAAGGATATCAGCAACCATGCAAAAGCTTTTGGCTTTTCGGCAGACTACATGATGAATTTTTCAGCTGTAGGCAATCGTGTTTACGAAAAGCCCCACCGCTTCGAGGTGATAGGTTTGGCTGGTTTTGATGTGCTTCGTTCCTATATCAGCGGTAAGAAGAAGTGGGTGCCAGGGCTTCACTTGGGCTTGCGCGGTCAGGCCAATGTCTCCCGCTATACCTATATATATATAGAACCCCGCGCCACGCTCTACAGCGAAAATTTGCTGCAACGCCAGAACCGCTATGGTTTGCGTCCCGCGCTGAGTTTGAATGTAGGTGCAGGCTATCGACTTGTGCCAGGTTGGCGCATCAATACCGAGGAGTTTACCACGTCGGGCCACTTTCTTGAAAACACCTTCCTCTCGCTTAGTGGCGGTGTCAATTTCCTTGGTGGTAGTCAGTTTAGCAAGTGGAAACATCGCGGGGGGCCTCGCGCCATCTTAGGACTGGGTAAGTGGTTTAGTCCCAGCAGCGGTCTGCGCCTGAGTTTTGGCATGATGTCCTACGGACAAGGTAAGCAGCATCGGCATGCTAAGGGCGGAGCGATAGCCCTTGACTACATGCTGAACATGCACAACGTCTTTGGCGGCTATAAGCCCGCCCGCGTCTTCTACGTCAACGCCCTTGCAGGCGTTAGCTATAGCTACATGCAAACGGGCACGGGCAAGCGTTGGCTACCGGGTTTCGGCGTAGGCCTACAGCCCAACGTGCGCGTTGCCTCGGGCATGACACTCTTCCTTGAGCCCCGCGTAGATCTCTATCCTAAAAAGTACAATGCCTACAACTATACCTTTGGCTCTGGCGACTTAGCTTTCAGCCTGTTGGCAGGTATCAACTTCCAACAAACGGGCGATATGACAGTCGTCCGCGAGCGCAACGCGGCATTCCAAAACGTAGCGTGGTACGACCACACCTTCGTCGATGCCACCATCGGTGCCTCCATACCAATACGTGGTTATTCCCTCCGTCACGTACGCTCAACGCTTTCGCCTGCCACGCATATAGGTTTTGGTAAGTGGTTTACGGCACTTTCTGGTGTGCGCCTCAAGGCTGAGGCAGGACGTGCGGAGTGGGACAGAGGGCGCAGTAACACGTTCATCAATCTGGGTGCCGACTACATGTTCAATCTGTCGAACCTCGCCAGTGGCTACCGCCCCAATCGCAAAGTGGAGCTCGTAGGTTTGCTGGGTATCGATGCAGCCTCGTTGCGCTACAATCAAAGGTTTTACGTTGGTGCTAACGTGGGTTTGAAAGGTCTTTGGAACGTGTCGCCAACGTTCAGTCTCTTCCTCGAACCCGAATTGTACGCCTACGACAATGATTTCCTGCCAGGCACGACGGCCTCTTCTGTTAAGCTCGACCTCCTTGCCAATCTTTCGGCGGGTATGCAGTTTAATATCAATGCTACGACGGGTTCAGCGCTGAAAAGCTATGAGAAGGACGATGTTCGTCCGTTCTACATGCTCAGTGCTGGTGCTGCGATGATGGCCGCTGGTATGCGTTCGGCCCCCACTGTGGGCGGGGTAGGGCGTATAGGTTATGGTCAGTGGTTTAGTCCCGTCTCTGCTTGGCGTGTCAGTTTGGGTGCCGATGCTTTCCGCCATAAGGAGGGCCGCAAGCGCCATTATAGCGGTATGCTGACGGCTGGGGCCGACTACCTCATCGATATCACCGCTGCCACCTTTGGTGCTGATGACGACCGTCCCTTCAGCGTGCGTGCCGTAGCTGGTGCCAACCTCGGTGCGTGGTATGAACGTGGCAAGACCCACTTCAGTCCCGACCTTCATGCAGGTCTGCAACTGGCAGTACGTGTGGGTTCCAATGGTTGGGAACTCTTTGCAGAACCGCAGATGGCCTATCAGTGCTATAGCCAAACAACCGACAAATTTGCCCACATTTTTCCCACGTTGCAGGTTGGCGTGAACTATACTTATCGCCGTGGCGACCGAACGAATACCGAGCATCCTTACAAGAACTTCGCTGAAGTTTTGGTAGGAGCTGGAGCCTATTCAGGGACGGTGACAGCTGCCCGGGGTTTCACGCGAAAGCTTACACTGACATACGGTGCGGCCTACGGGCGATATGTTTCAGCGCGTGGTGCTGTGCGCATCGGTATCAATCAGACCCACATTCCTAAGTTGCGTAAGAACCACGGTCATGGTAGCGACCTGACAACCTTGCGCATTGACTACCTCCACAGTCTTTTGCCGCAAGATGGCGGAAGTTTCCACCTGCGAGGCGTTGCTGGCGTGAATGTCGATTTGCACAGCTATAAAGGCTGTACGCGCTGGGGCGCAGGTGTCAACGTTGGCGTGCAGGCCGCCTACGAGGTTTCGCCCCGCGTGGAGATCTTTGCCGAACCTACGCTTACCATTATTAGTAAGAGCATTAAAAGCGGACACACCAACCATCCCGTCGAGGGCGAGGGTAAACTGCTCATCGGTACGCGCATAAACTTCTAAATCATCGCACTTCTCGCTAACGAAGGCGAATTTCGTGACGACCTCGGAGTTCGCCTTCGCTTGCACGAATGAAATATCAATGTAATACGCGTTATGTTTGTCTGTAATGCAGGAAATGTGTATTTTTGCACACAGAAATAGTAGTGACAAGTGGCAAGTGACGAGTTTTGCAATGCCAGCGAAACCTATCCATAGAGCCGCCACGCGCAAAAGACCTTTGCCGTCTTAAACAATAGACATAAACATCAGCATAAAACTCGAACGATTATGAAAAAGACATTAACCCTTGTAGGTGTCTTCGCGCTGTTTGCTCTGACCGGGACGGCGCAGAAGAACTATGACCTTAACGGCGATGGTGCCGAAAACGTTGGCGACGTGACTACGCTCGTCAACATCATCTTGGGAAAGACACAACCCGTGATGACTGGCGAAGGCTTTTCTCCTGCCGGCAAAACGGCTGACGGACATTTGCAGGATGCCGTGAAAGATGCTGCGGGCAACGTGCTGGCCTCGCTCTCGGGTGTCGTAGAGCCAAATTCGGATGGCGGCGTTTATCGCATTCTCTCTTATTACTGGAATTCGCCCAATCAGTTTGTAGAGGGAGAAGGAAAATCGCAAAAGGTGTTTACCTATACTTTGAACGCTGACGGCTTCATCTCGGAAACTACCGAAGTGGAGACCGAAGGCGGCAAGGTGCAGGCGGAGACCACATCCAACTATACATACGATGCCGACAATAGGCTTGTTGGAATGGCCGAAGTGATAGACATGACAGGGTTGTATGGTTTTGAGTTTAAGGTGAACACAACGAAAGCTTTTACCTATGACAGCAAAGGAGACCTCGTAAAGTGCGTCACTACATCGAAAGGTACTATGGACGGTAGTCCTTCTGTTCGCACAACGACCGTCAGCTATAGCGATGAGCCCAATCCGTTGCTTCGTCCCCTTGTCCTGATTGCGGGTAGCAATAACATCTCGGTTTCTTCTTCGTTGATGGTGCTCGGTTTCTTCGGCGTAGGTCCTGCCCACTTGCCTAAGAGCATCAAGTTCGATGCCGACACGTGGTCGTACAACGTTACGCTTCGCAGCGACGGCACCGTGAGTAAAGAAGACGTGGGAGGCTGGATGACATACGAAAACTATTATACCCACGAACCTCAGAGCCTATCGGATCTCTACGACCTCAACGGCGACGGCGACGTGAACGTAGGCGACGTGACAACGTTGGTCAATCGGATCCTTGGAAAAATTTAGTAGAAAGTGACAAGTTCCCTCTATAGGACGAGAGGGGAGTAGAACGTAATGACTTAAACATTAAACATTAAGGCTACGCTTATGGCAAGGGGTGCAGGAGAGACGCCTGCGTACCCAGTTAAGCTATGCCGACGTGAGGCGCACTCGTCACTTGTCACTCGTCACTCGTCACTTGTCAACTTATAATACCTTGCATCAATCAATGTCGTCAAAGTTAGAAAGCATTCAAGGATTAACCGACGTGCAGGTGGCTGAGAGTCGTATCCAATATGGGTCGAACGTCTTTACGCCTCCTGCGCGCACACCGCTTTGGAAGCAGTTGCTTTGGCGACTTTGCGGACCTTTTGGGCATTATATTAAGGGCGGGCAAGACGGCGATAGCCTGATTTTCATTTTGGAGGTCATTACGCTGTTGTCCTTTCTGACGAGTATGGCCGAGTACTTAGGTTGGATGGGACTGACACCAGCCCCCAAGAGCGTGTTTCTTGAACCCATAGGCATTCTTTGTGCCGTTGTGCTGGCCACTGGCGTATCGTTTCTGTTTGAAACAAAAGCCAAGCGCGAGTTTGAACTTCTTAACCAAACTGCCGACGATGAACCTGTGCGCGTGGTGCGTAGCCAAGGACAGTGCGAGGTGGCGCGGCGCGACGTGGTCGTAGGCGACTACGTGGTGCTGCAAACGGGCGACGAAGTGCCTGCCGATGCTCGCCTCGTGATGGCCACGGCGTTGAGCTTAGACGAAAGCACGTTGACGGGCGAACCCCTTTGCCATAAGAGCCTTGACGCAGAGAGCGATGAAGGGGCTGTTTATCCCAGTAATGTTGTGCTTCGTGGAACGAAGGTGATGGAGGGGCACGGTGTGGCGCACGTGACGGCCGTTGGCGATGCCACTGAAGCAGGGCGCGCCTTTGCCGATTCGCAAGCTGAACGCCGACAGACAACGCCACTCGTAGGTCAGCTTGATGCGCTGGGAAAACTGATTGCTAACATAAGCTATGTACTTGCCTTCTTAGTGTTTGTAGCACGTATCTACGCTTTCTTGCATGCTGCCAACTTTGATTGGGCAGCTATGGGCACGATGGACTTCGGCGCGTATATGCTGCAAACGCTGATGATAGCTGTGACGTTGATTGCCGTCAGTGTGCCCGAGGGCCTGCCTATGGCCGTATCGCTCTCGCTGGCACTATCCATGCGACGCATGCTGCGAACGGGTTGTCTCGTCCGCACGTTGCAAGCCTGTGAAACAATGGGAGCAGCCACCGTGGTTTGCACCGACAAGACGGGGACGCTGACCGAAAACCGAATGCAGGTTAGCGACATTCTGACGGGCGAAGACGTTCAGAGCGTACAGCAGTGCATGGCCATTTGCAGTACCGCAGCCCTTGAGCACTCTGAAAGCGGGAAGCGTCCTTTGGGCAATCCCACCGAGGGTGCTTTGCTGCTTTACCTTGATAGCATCGGAATGGACTATCAGTCCATGCGTCAGCGCGTGGAAATAGTGGATGAGGTGCCCTTCTCTACCGAGCATAAATATATGAGCGTCACTGTGCGCGAACGCAATGGCGATGTTAGCAATGCGCCGATAGTGCGTTATGTGAAAGGGGCACCTGAAGTAGTGATGAAGATGTGCGACCGCCTTGATAGCGTTTTGCAGCAAGGAACCATCGACCATACCCTGCAAGCATGGCAGCGACAGGCACGCCGCACGTTAGCCTTTGCCGTAGAGCAGATAGATGCCAATACGCAGCAGGGTGGGGGACTTGTGTTGACAGGTCTTTGCGCCATTGCCGACCCCGTTCGTGCCGACGTGCCCGAAGCAGTGTTGGCGTGTCAGCGGGCTGGTATTCGTGTGAAGATAGTGACGGGCGATGCGCCCGACACGGCGCGCGAGATTGCCCGGCAAGTGCATGTGGCCGAAGAGGACGTCATTAGCCGTGCCCGCCCCGCCGATAAGCGCAAGCTTGTAGAGCAGTTGCAACAGGCGGGCGAAGTAGTGGCCGTAACGGGCGATGGTACCAACGATGCGCCAGCCCTTCGCGCGGCCCACGTAGGCCTCTCTATGGGCAGCGGCACAGCCGTGGCAAAAGAGGCTTCCGACATCACCCTGCTTGACGATAGCTTTGCCAGCATCGTGCGTGCCGTCTTATGGGGGCGTTCGCTCTATCGCAACATCCGGCGCTTCATCCTATTCCAACTCACGGTGAATGTGGCCGCCTGTCTGTTGGTGCTCGTGGGGTCGGTCATTTCAACGCAAGCACCGCTGACTGTGGTGCAGATGCTGTGGGTTAACCTCATTATGGACACTATTGCTGCAGGTGCTTTAGCTTCGTTGCCCCCTTCGCGCGGTGTGCTCTACGAACCTCCGCGTCGGCCTGGCGAGTCAATCATTTCGCGGGGCATGTGGGTGCGCATTCTTTGTATTGGCGGCTTGTTTGCAGCCATTCTTATCGCTGCTCTTTATATATTGGAGCATGCAAATGTTGATTCGCCTCTTGACCTCATCCTATTCCTATTTAATCGCCATACGGAAGGAAAGTTTATAGGAATGAGCGACTACGAACAAACGTACCTCTTTACGCTCTTTGTGGGCATGCAGTTTTGGAATCTCTTCAACGCTCGTGCGTTCTTGACGCGCCATAGCGCTTTGAATCTGAAGGGCTGCCGAGTGTTCCTCATGGTGTGCCTCGTCATCCTGATAGGGCAGGCAGCACTTGTGCTTTCAGGGTCTTCCATGTTTGCCGCCGCATCGTTGACGATAGAAGATTTCTGCTGGTGCTTCGTGCTGACCTCTCCCATCTTGCTCGTGCCCGAAATGCTGCGGCCGCTGTATCGCATGTGGTTACAAACGCCTCGCTCGTAATACTTCGGTGAAATTAAAAAAGCAAAAAGTTTTTCCTTATTCTTAAAACTTTCGTATCTTTGCAGCCGCTTATGCTCCAAACAGATTGCTTAACGTATCGCATTACGGGCCGTGCCGATGCCGACAAACGCACGTTGCAGCTTGACAACGACTTCTTTGCGTCGTTGCCGCAGGATACGATACAGGGCGGCGACTTGGTCGTGGAAATCGTGCCGCATTTGTGCGACGATGAAACCACAGCGTTTGCTATTAGCCTGCGTGGGATGGTGGTTGTGCTTTGCGACCGTTGCCTAGAACCCGTTAGCTTGCCCATTGAGGTTGAAGAGACCGTGAAAGTGGCAGTGGCCGATAGCTCCGAAGCAGAAGAGAATCCCGACATCCTCGTAGCCGACCATCAAACGGGACTTTGGAACGCAGCGTGGACACTCTACGAAATATGCGAAACGTCGTTGCCGATGACTCGCGTGCATCAAGACGGCGGCTGCAATGCCGACATGCTTGCGCGCTTTACGTCCGACGACGAAGCATCGTGAGGCATACAATATTAATATTATATAGCAACAACAAAAAGAATAACAAACGGTGTCACCCCTCTTTCGCAGCAGTTGATGCTAAACGAAAAGGTTTGCACCCATAACAAACAATTGCACTATGGCACATCCTAAAAGAAGACAAAGCAAAACGCGCACGCTGAAGCGTCGCACCCACGACAAGGCCGTGGCTCCCACGATTGCAGTTTGCCCCAACTGCGGCGGCTGGCACATCTATCACACCGTTTGCCCCAACTGCGGATACTACCGTGGTATGTTGGCAATTGCTCCTAAAGAAGAACAAGAATAATAAGGAGAATAGGGTAGGCGCCTTTGTCGGTGTCTTACCCAATATGGACGCGCAGAAGACACAAAACCCCGCAAATGCACAAAGCCTTTTGTGTCTTTTGTGGGATTTTGTGTCTTTTGTGGCTTACGTCCCGCAGAATCTGCGTATTTCAACACACATATATTATTATGCAACGACTGAACGCTGTTATAACAGGCGTGGGTGGTTTCGTACCCGACTACGTCCTCAGCAACGAAGAACTTTCGCGCCTCGTCGAAACAAACGACGAGTGGATTATGTCGCGCGTAGGCATTAAGGAGCGCCGCATCCTGCAAGAAGAGGGCTTGGGCGCAAGCTACATGGCTAGAAAGGCCGTAAAGCAACTCTTGCAGAAGACGGGCGTGGCACCCGAAGAAATCGACTGCATCATTGTTGCTACGACAACCTCCGACTATCGCTTCCCCTCCACGGCCAGCATCGTGACGGGGCGCTTGGGGCTGACCAACGCCTACGCTTTCGACATCACCGCAGCTTGCTGTGGCTTCATCTTCGCCATGGACCAAGCAGCAAGCATGATACAGAGCGGACGCTACAAGAAGGTCATTGTCTGTGCCGCCGAAAAGATGTCGAGCATCATCGACTACACCGACCGCGCCACGTGTCCGCTCTTTGGTGATGGTGCCGCCGCCGTGCTCGTTGAGCCCACCGAGGAAGACCTGGGCTGGAAAGACTCCCTGCTGCGCACCGACGGCAAAGGCCTGCCCTTCCTATGTATGAAAGCAGGCGGTTCGGTTTGTCCGCCCAGCTACTACACCATTGACCACCGTATGCACTACGTCCACCAGGAAGGTCGCACTGTCTTCAAATACGCCGTGACGTACATGAGCGAAGTCAGTGCAGAAGTGGCGCAGCGCAACGGGCTGAATGCCGACAACCTGGCCTACGTCATTCCCCACCAGGCCAATATCCGCATCATCGATGCCGTGGCCACCCGCCTTGAAATTCCGCGCGAGAAACTCCTCATCAACATTCAGCGCTACGGCAACACCAGCGGTGCCACGCTGCCCCTCGTGCTTTGGGACTTCGAACAGCAGCTCCACAAAGGCGACAACCTCCTGCTCACCGCCTTCGGTGCAGGCTTTACGTACGGTGCTGCCTACCTGAAGTGGGGCTACGACGGAGCCAAGTGATAAGCCTCATTAGGCATAGATAATACACGTAAAGTAAAGGATAATCGCGATGAAGTCGGGCTTCGTAAACATCGTAGGCAACCCCAACGTGGGCAAGAGCACGCTGATGAACCTCCTCGTTGGCGAGCGCATCAGCATTGCCACCTTCAAGGCGCAGACCACGCGCCATCGCATCCTGGGCATTGTCAACGACGACGACGCCCAGATATGCTATAGCGATACGCCAGGGGTGCTCAAACCCAACTATAAGTTGCAAGAGGCCATGCTTGCCTTCTCCGAGAGTGCCCTCGAAGATGCCGACGTCCTGCTCTACCTCACCGATCCCGTCGAAAAGCCCGACAAGAATGCCGACTTCCTTTCGAAGGTCGCCAAGATGCGCATTCCCGTCTTGCTCATCATCAACAAGATCGACCTCACGCAGCAGCGCGACCTTGAAGAGTCCGTCAGCCGTTGGCACGAGACGCTGCCGCAAGCCGAGATTATCCCCATCAGCGCGAAGCACCGTTTCGGCATCGAACCCCTGAAACAGCGCATCAAAGAGCTCCTGCCCGAAGCACCGCCATATTTCGAGCGCGATGCCCTGACCGACAAGCCCGCCCGTTTCTTCGTCACCGAGATTATTCGCGAAAAAATCCTCCTCTACTACGACAAGGAAATCCCCTACGCCGTAGAGGTGCGCGTTGAGAGTTTCAAGGAAAAGGAAAAGAGCATCCACATTCGTGCCGTTATCTACGTTGAGCGCGACAGCCAGAAAGGCATCATCATCGGTCATCAGGGTGTAGCCCTCAAGCGCGTAGGCACCGAAGCCCGCCGCAGCCTCGAGAAGTTCTTCCAAAAAAGTATCTTCCTTGAACTCTACTGCAAGGTCGATAAAGACTGGCGTGCCAACGAGCGAAGCCTTGAAGCCTTCGGATATAGAGATATCTAACAAAACCACGGCGTGCTAAAGTCTTCGTGTTCATTTTCAGCAAACGCTCAACGATACGTCGAACCTCTTCGCGCCCTTCGTGATTTCTAAAAACCTTAACTTCCCAATCCCTCACTATGAGCAAACTTGTGGCCATCGTAGGCCGTCCTAACGTAGGAAAATCTACCCTCTTCAATCGCCTAACGGGTACGCGGCAAGCCATTGTCAGCGAACACGCTGGCACCACGCGCGACCGCCAATACGGCAAGTGCGAATGGTGCGGCCACGAGTTCAGCCTCGTCGATACCGGCGGCTGGGTGGTCAACAGCGACGACATCTTCGAAGAAGAAATCCGCAAACAAGTAAAAATAGCCACCCTCGAAGCCGACTGCATCCTCTTCGTGGTGGACAACGAAAACGGCGTCACCGACCTCGACGAAGAAGTGGCCGATATCTTGCGCCGACAGAGCAAAGTGCCCGTCGTGCTTTGCGCCAACAAGGTGGAGAACAGCAACCAGCGCTTCCAGAGCGCCGAGTTCTACAGCCTCGGCCTCGGCGACCCCCTCTGCACCTCCGCCCTGACGGGCACAGGGACGGGCGAACTGCTCGACGTGCTCGTTGAAAAGCTCGGCACCGAAACCGCCGACGACAAGGAAGAAGACATCCCCCGCTTCGCCGTTGTAGGCCGTCCCAACGCTGGCAAGAGCAGCCTCATCAACGCCTTCATAGGCGAAGACCGCCACATCGTCACCGACATAGCTGGCACTACGCGCGACTCCGTCCTGACGCGCTACGACAAGTTTGGCTTCGACTTCTACCTCGTTGACACCGCTGGCATACGCCGCAAGAATCGCGTCAGCGAAGACCTCGAGTTCTACAGCGTCATGCGTTCCATCCGTGCCATCGAAAACTCCGACGTCTGCATCCTCCTCATCGATGCCACGCGCGGCATCGAGGGACAAGACCTCAACATTCTCCACGTCATTCAGCGCAACAACAAAAGTCTCGTTGTAGCCGTCAACAAGTGGGACCTCGTAGAAGACAAGAGCCAGAAAGCCATCACCTACTTCGAAGACACCATCCGCCAACGCACCGCCCCCTTCACCGACTACCCCATCATCTTTACCTCCGCCCTCACCAAGCAGCGCATCTATCGCATCCTCGAAACGGCCAAGAACGTCTATCTCAACCGCAAAAGTCGCGTACGCACCGCCGAACTCAACGCAGAGATGCTACCCCTCATCGAGGCCTATCCACCCCCCTCAATGAAGGGCAAGTTCATCAAGATAAAATACTGCATGCAGCTGCCCGAAACCCAAATACCCTCCTTCGTCTTCTACGCCAACCTCCCCCAATACGTCAAGGAACCCTACAAGCGCTTCCTCGAAAACCAACTGCGCGAGCGCTGGAACTTCCACGGCTGCCCCATCAACATCTTCATTCGGAAAAAGTAAGACAGTTCTAATGAGTGGGCAACAGTCAATGGTGTGTATGGCCGTCTGTTTACTGCTTCCAGCGGCAACCGTCTTTTCTTGCCCGCGGCGGGTTACAGCTACGGTATCGACCGCTACTACGCTGGCAGCAACGGCTACTACTGGTCGTCTGAGCCCTACCCGTCGAGCAGCAACCTCGCCTACTACCTCGGCTTCTACAGCATTGGTGCGAGCTGGTACGGCTACCGCTTCAGCGGGTTCTCCGTCCGCCCCGTCGCAGAATAAAAAAGGGGGCCTTGTGCCCCCCCCGAACAAAACGGAGGCTTGAGGGCCTCCACTAATTCAATTCATTATTTTTCTAACTCCCTAAATCCTTTCAACCATGGCTATCCTTTACAATCGGGTGTTACGTAAGAGCCCTAAGAACAAGAGCGTGAAGTACTACGTCACGCCAAAGTCCATCAAACTCTTGAAACTTCGCGACATAGCGAAGGAAGTAGCTAAAAACGAAACGCTCTCGCCTCAGGAAGTGGAGCACGTGCTGAACTCCTTTGTCGAGTCGTTGCAAACCATGCTGCTCAACGGCTACAGCGTGCGCCTGGGCGACTGGGCGTCCTTCCACATCACCTGTAGCAGCGAAGGCGCCGAAACGATGGATACCTGCCGCCCCAGCCTGATCAAGACCGTCCGCGCCCGCGTAGATTTCACCAAGGAGTTCCGCCAAAACCTGCAGAACGCCGAGTGGATATATGCCGGCGACGTCCACACGACAGATTAGCAACGAGTGAAGCCCCTCCCTATCCCCCCCTTTCCGCTTATGACCTGGACCGACGTACCCAAGACCTTTGGCCTTTGCCAGCGAGACGACTGCCCGCTCGCGGCCACCTGCCTGCGCCACGTTTGCGAAACCCTGCTGCCCGAGCGCCACTGGCAGTGGTCGTATGTCACGCGCGCCGCCACCAGCGGCTACCTGTCCTCCGCCTGCCAAGCCTTCGTCAGCGCCCAGCCCGTGCGCGTAGCCCTCGGCTTCACGCGCGCACTGGGGCAGGTCAAGAGCGCGCAGCTGCCCTTGGTGCGCCAAGAACTGATCCACATCTTCGGCAAAAGTACCAAAGTCTATTATCTTGCACGATGGGGAGGACGCCCGCTGAGCGACGAAGAGCAGCGCCGCGTAGAGGAAGTGTTCGTGCGCTATGGCGTGGAAGCCCCCGTTACGTTCGACGCCTACGAGGAACGTATCCTTTTCCCCGACTGACTCCCTCGCCGTCCAGCCCTCTCCCCCCCCCCCTTTTTGAACCATCATCTGCCTTTTTCTTCGTGAAGAATCATCCCCTTTTCACGAAGAATTATTTTTAGGGATGTCTGCCAACTTTTACAGGAAAACAATCACCTTGTAAGTGCGGCTGTTACGTGTTATATATGCATTTTCCTCATGAAGAAAAACAATTTTCCTCATGAAGAAAAACGATTTTCCTCATGAAGAAAAACAATTTTCCTCATGAAGAAAAATGATTTTCCTCATGAAGACAAACGATTTTCCTCATGAAGAAAAACAATTTTCCTCATGAAGAAAAACAATTTTCCTCATGAAGAAAAACGATTTTCCTCATGAAGAAAAATGATTGTCCTCCTGAAACCACCCTCTTTCCATCACGATGTAACCACTTTTTCGCCCTGAAATCCTCAAAAGCAAAAGAGTATCAGCCCATGATGCTTAAAACCATCCGTTTTCGACTAAAATCTGCAGGCGGGCGCAAAAAAACTTGCAAAACATTTTGCAGTTATATCAGAAAGCTATACTTTTGCACTGCTTTTCGGAAAGAGAAGCCCTCGAGAAGATTGGGGTATGGTGTAATGGTAACACTGCAGATTCTGGTCCTGCCTTTCCTGGTTCGAGTCCGGGTACCCCAACAAAAAGACTAAACGCTACGGCCTGTATGTATAGAAGGCCGTAGCGTTTTGCTGTTGATATAAGAAAACTTCTGAAGTGCTTGCAGTTTCTGCTAAAAAAGAGTAACTTTGCCCTCGCAAAACCACTCACAAAGTAAAACGTGGGCATTATGAAAATTAAGGACGTCGCTGAGACCCTTGAAAGGTTCGCGCCGCTGCCGCTGCAAGAGAGCTACGACAATGCTGGCTTGCAGATTGGATTAACAGCGGTGGACAATCTGACAGGGGTCTTGTTGTGTTTAGACGTGACCGAGGACGTGTTGCTCGAAGCTCACGAGCGCGGGCTGAACCTCGTGGTCAGTCATCATCCGCTGCTTTTTCGCGGCCTGAAGCGTATCGCCGACGAGGACGAGGTACAGCGCTGCGTGCGCTTGGCCCTGCGGCTGGGCATAGGCATTTATTCGGCTCATACCAACCTCGACAACGCCGCAGGCGGCGTGAACTGGGCGCTCGCCGAGCTATTGGGCGGCGAAAACATCCGCGCCTTGCAGCCGCAGGCCAGTGCCGCAAAGCCCGAAAGTGGCAGCGGCGCCGTGTTCGACCTGCAGCAGCCCATGACGGGCAGGGAATTTATAGAAACCCTGCGCACAGCGCTACGGGCCGAGCGCGTGATGACGAACTGGAACGAGAAGTTCCGCCGCCTCACCCCCGACTACCTCGTGCGCCGCGTGGCCGTATGCGGCGGAGCAGGCGACTTCCTCGTGCCCGACGCCCTGTACGCAGGGGCCGATGCTTTCCTCACGGGCGAGATGCACTATCATCAGTATTTCGGCTACGAAGGCAAGCTGCTGCTCTGCGTGGCAGGCCATTACGAGACCGAGCACCACGCCATCGGCCTGCTCCACAACATCCTCGCCGCCGCCCACCCCACACTGCGTGTTGAGGCATCGCAAACCAACACCAATCCCATCGTAAACTATTAACAAACAAATAAAACTTAACGAATCCTATGGCAAAGAAAATCGATCCCAGCGAACTGACCGTAGAGCAAAAGCTGAAAGCGCTCTATCAGTTGCAGGCCACACTGTCGGAAATCGACCGCATTAAGACCCTTCGAGGCGAGTTGCCGCTCGAGGTGCAGGACCTTGAAGACGAGATAGAAGGCCTGCGCACCCGTGCCAGCAAATTCGCAGAAGACATTGAAGCTGCCCATCAAGACATCGCCGACAAGCAGCAGCGCATTGCCGATGCCGAGAAACTCTCAGAACGCTACAAGGAGCAGATTAACAACGTGCGCAACAACCGCGAGTTCGATATGCTCACAAAGGAACTCGAGTTCCAAACCCTCGAAATCAAACTGCAAGAAAAGCGCATCGGCGAAGCCGAAAAGTTCATTGCAGAACGCCAGGCCAGCATGGAGGCCAGCCAGAAGATGGCCAGTGAGCGCCAGGAAGACCTCGAAGCCAAGAAAGCCGAGCTCGACACCATCATCTCCGAAACAAAGTCCGAAGAAGACAAACTCCGCGAAAAAGCCAAAGGCTACGAAGCCCAAATTGAGCCCCGACTGCTCACCGCCTTCAAGCGCATTCGCAAAAACTCGCGCAACGGCCTCGGCGTGGTCTACGTCCAGCGCGATGCCTGCGGCGGCTGCTTCAACAAAATCCCGCCCCAGCGACAGCTTGACGTCCGTATGCGCAAAAAGATCATCGTTTGCGAATACTGCGGGCGCATCCTTGTTGACCCCGAACTGGCTGGCGTGAAGCCCATAGTAGCTAAAGAAGAGAAGCCCAAGCGCAAACGCAGCAGCAAAACAACAAAGAAACCAAAAACAGAAACGGAATAAAATTAGATAAAGTAACGGCAGGAGCTGCATAGGCCTTTAAGTATGGTATCCCCCCAAGGCACTATAACAAAAAACTGCTCTCGCCCTTTTCCCGTCAATTACTAAACCACGAAAGAAATAGCTATGAAGAAACAACTTATGCTCCTAACCCTTGTGCTAACTGCCACAGTCGCTTCAGCGCAAGGCCAATTCTTCTCCACCAAGGAGATGGTACACGAATTTCGCTATGGTGTGCGTGGCGGCATGACCGTCAACACGATGAACTTCTCCGGCGACTATCAGCTGGGCGGCACGCGCGTAGCCTTCCGCGTTGGCGGCGTGGTAGAGATGCCCTGGTACGAGAGCCTCTCCTTCCAAGCTGGCCTGTACTACACCTCCAAAGGATTCCGCTATAGCGACGAACTCAACACCACGTTCTACAGCTTCACTGAAAGCGAACGAGCCGACCCCTATTTCCTCGAAATCACCCCGCAGGTGAGCTATCGCTGGTGCATCAACCCCAAGTGGCGCTTGCAGATAGATGCTGGCCCGTTCTTCGCCGTCGGCCTGCACGGCAAGTGGCGCCACCAATATGCCGATGCCAACGAAACCGTCAACACCTGCACCAACGTCTTCTCTAAAGGCGGCCTGAAGCGCTTCGACGCCGGTCTGGCCGTTGGCGTTGGCGCTACCTACGGCAACTACTACTTCGGCATTAACTACGACTGGGGCTGGGTGAACCTCTCGCGCGACCATCGCAACTATCGCGACACGAAAGCTCCCGTAGAAGCTCGCTCCCGCAGTTTCTCGGTCAACGTAGGATATAACTTTTAAGTGACGGGTTATAAGTGACAGTTGCGCTGATGAATTTCGCAGGCATCCCGTCCGCGAAATTCATCAGCGCAACCTAATAGGGTATGCAGGCAATCTGCTCTACTCCCTTTTTTAATGCTTCTACTATCCACTCCCTCTCGCCGTTTAGGGAAGAGAGGGGCAGGGGAGAGAGGCTTCCACTCGTCACTTCTTCCTATACACCGTGACGAGGTCCGCTTCCGGATTGCGCTCTGTCAGCGTAAGTTCGTTGCCTTTAAACTGATAGCTGCTAACGGTCAGGAGGCCGTCGGCAGCTTTTGTTGTCAGGCTCCCATCGGCCGTCGTGTAGGTGCCGTTCTCGGTCATACCCCAACTCATCGAGGCATCGGCATCATAAGAGTTAACGACGTACGTCCCGTTGGCATTAAACACCACCTCGCGATATTCGCGGTCGGTCGTGTTGCCAATGGTCACGTTCCAGTTGTTGCGAACGCCCGTGTAAGGGTCTATCTTCCAACCTTGCACGCTGTGGAGCGCCCACGTGCCCACAAACTTCTGCGCATCGTACGTGACGCGTTCCTCGTCGTCGCCGCAGGCCGAGCATAGCAGCAGCAAGCCGAAGAGCGAAAGTAAAAGTTTTGTCTTCTTCATCTTGTTTCGTAATTTTGCAGTCCTAATTGTTGTTATCACGCTGCGAAGATATGGTTTATTCTGCGAAAATGCGCGTTGAAGGAGGAAAATTCCTCCGCTTCCTCAAAGACTGGACGTTGCCTTCGGCCATGACTTTGGGCGCTGCAACCTACCTCTTTTTTGCCAACGTCCCAGCCCTCAATGGCTTTTCACGCCCCGCTGGCAAGGTGATAGAAGCCATCTTCCCCGTGTTTATGATAGCCGTGCTCTACACCACGTTCTGCAAGGTGAATTTCCGACAGTTGCGCCCAGCCGCCTGGAGCTTGCCCGCCAACATCGTCAACTTTGTGCTCATCCTCTTATCTGCTGCCGCCGTTTACGCGGCGCGAGCACTGGCCGATAATCCTTCGGCCGTCATCCTGAGCGAATGTTTCATGGCCTGCGCCATTGCGCCCACGGCCACGGCCGCCGCCGTGGTGACGGCCAAGCTCGGAGGCAACCTCGAGCATATCACGTCCCACACGTGTATCTCCAATTTTCTCACCGCTTTCTACGTGCCCGTGCTCTTTCCCCTTGTGGCAGGTAATTTGGGCCAGACGAGTTTCGTGCCCGCATTCATGGCTATACTTTGGAAGGTGAGCGTTGTCCTCATCCTGCCTATGCTCCTTGCGTGGCTCACAAAGCATTTCCTGCCGCGCCTGCATGCCCGCATCCTTTCCGTCCGCGACCTCTCGTTCTACCTTTGGGGCGTCTCCTTAGCCGTCGTCACGGGTATGACGGTGAAGCAGATCGACCATGCGCGCGCCTCTGTCGGTTTCCTGTTGCTGATAGCCGCCGTTGCCCTCTTTGCTACGTTTTTGCAGTTTGCCCTGGGTCGCCTTGTGGGACGTCGCTATGGTGCAAAGCTCGACGCGGGGCAGGCTGTAGGGCAGAAAAACACCGCCTTCGCCATTTGGATTGCCTACACCTACCTCACCCCCTTGTGCAGCGTAGGACCAGGCTGCTACATCCTTTGGCAAAACATTGTCAATAGTTGGGAATTGCGCCGTGCAGCACAGCGAAAATAAAGCCGTAGTGCTTCCCCTCAAAATATCCGCCCCCTTTTTGCGTTATATAATATATATGTATAAGAAACTCTATTCAATATCCTTGCTCGCTCTGATACTGCTATCGTTAGGCAGTTGCCTCGACGATGAAAAGTTTACCGCCGACGGTTCCGCACGTCTGACCATCCGCCGCGATAGTGTGGATCTCGGGACTATATTGGGTGGCGAACTCAGCGGCACGGACACGCTGAAGCTCTTCAACGACAACAAGGACGGCTTGCGCCTCACGCGCATTGCGCTGGAGCGCGGTGCGGCCTCGCCCTTTCGCGTCAACGTTGACGGGCAACCTCTCGACGGAGGCGAGGGTGCGGATTTCGAAGTCTTAGGCCGCGACAGCCTTCTCGTCTTCCTCTCTTGCCTGGCTCCCGATGCCGATAGCGACGAGCCGAAAGAGGTCTCCGACCGCCTGCTTATTACGACTGAAGGCGGTGCGCAACACGTCGTTACGCTCGTGGCCCAGTCGCAGAGCGTCGTGCGCCTTGCAGCTCGTACACTCAGAGCCGATACCGCTCTAGACGG
This sequence comes from uncultured Prevotellaceae bacterium, assembly GCA_900317635.1. Taxonomy (GTDB): domain Bacteria; phylum Bacteroidota; class Bacteroidia; order Bacteroidales; family Bacteroidaceae; genus Alloprevotella. The sequence continues at coordinate 41,932 of ONHN01000010.1, forward strand.
CACGCGCCCGTTTCAAATCCTCGATAGTCTTGTCGTGGCTGAAGGTGCCACGCTGACCCTGCGTGCCGGCACGCGCTTGCTGTTTCATCCAGGTGCCAGCATCATCGTGCGCGGGCGCCTCGTCAGCGAAGGTACGGCCGAGCAGAACGTTGTCATTCGGGGCGACCGCCTTGGCAACATGCTTTCCCAGATACCTTACGACCGCATACCCGCGCAATGGGGCGGTATCACGTTTGCATCTACCAGCTACGGCAACGAACTCACCTACACCGATATCCATAGTGGAAGCTACGGCCTGCGCCTCGACAGCGCCGATGTCAGCCGCGACAAACTCATCATGAACGCCTGCACAGTCCACAACGTAGGGGCCGATGGCATCTATGCGCGCCACTGCCGCCTCTATGCCCGCGATTGCCAAATCACGAATGCCGCTGGCCATTGCCTCAACATCCTTGGCGGCCATGCCACGTTCGTTCATTGCACCATCGCTCAGTTCTATCCCCTCGTTGGCGGCTACGGCGTAGCCCTCAACTTCGCCAACTGCGACGGCGAGATACGCCTACCGCTCTATGCGCTCCAAATGCTCAACTGCATCGTGACGGGGCGCAACGACGACGACATCATGGGCGAACAAAGCACCCGCTATACTGAAGACCCTTTCAACTACCTGTTCCACCATTGCTTGCTCGGTACGCCCAAAGTGACCGACGAGAGTCAGGCAGCGCATTTCGTCAATTGCCGCTGGGAAGATGACGATAAGGACCATGCGCGAGCAAAGAACTTCAGTCCCGAATTCAACTACGATGAACTCACGTTCATCTTCCAGCTCGATAGCCTCTCCCATGCCCTGGGCGGCGCCGACCCCGCCATAAGCCGCGACTATGCACCTACCGACCGCAGCGGCTATAACCGCCTGTTCGACGGTGCGCCCGACATAGGATGCTTCGAAAGGCACTGACCGCGCTGGCCAACTTATACTTTACCCTGCTTAAACTTTCGCGCGCGTACCATATCTTATATATAAGGACACACACAAACACACTTACAACGATGAAACACTTAAGAACCCTCCTGCTCGCGCTCTGCGCAGCCCTCGTGCTTTCGCCTGCTTCAGCCGCACTGTCAGAAGCTTCTTCAGTAGATGTGGCCACTATGCAAACGCCGCCCAAGAAGGCAAAGGACAAGGACAAGAAACCTACCACGTGCAAACATAAGAAACAAAAAAAATGCAAAGGCAAAAAGTGTAAAAAGAACCATAGCAAGAAGTGCAAGAAATGCAACAAAACCGCCAAAGCGCATAAGCACGCACGCCACTCGCATAATGCCCGCTAGTTTTTAAGCACTAAAACAAGATTATCCGCATTCGGTATGTTGCGTTGCCAACGCAACATACTTACAGTTTGCGCGTTCATTAGAATTTCTTTGTACCCTCGTGGTTCCCAAACAACCTACAATTTGCAAACCTTCAAACTACATAGTCCGTACCAACCTACGGGCGACCAGCCAGAAGCCATCCGCGCCCTTGTCGAAGGGGCGCGCGATGGTGCTAAGGCACAGGTGCTGTTGGGCGTGACGGGGTCGGGAAAGACGTTTACTATTGCCAACGTCATTGCTGCCCTGAACAAGCCCACCCTCGTGTTGAGCCACAACAAAACCTTGGCAGCACAACTCTACACAGAGTTTAAGGGCTTCTTCCCAGACAACGCCGTGCAGTATTACGTCTCCTACTACGACTACTATCAACCCGAAGCCTACATCGCTTCTACCGATACTTATATTGAGAAAGACCTCGCTATCAACGAAGACATCGACAAGATGCGCCTCGCGGCCACCAGCGCGTTGCTGTCGGGCCGCCGCGATGTCGTTGTCGTTTCCAGCGTGAGTTGCATCTATGGTATGGGTAACCCTGCCGCTTTCTACGAAAACGTGATAGAACTGCGCGCGGGTCAGCCCTTCGTGCTCAACAAACTCTTGCGCAACCTCGTTGACAGCCAGTATCAGCGCAATGATGTGGCCCCGCGTCAAGGCAACTTCCGCGTCAACGGCGACACCGTTGATATTCACCTTGCTTACGCCGACGAGGTCCTGCGTGTGACGTTTTGGGGCGATGAGATCGACACCATCGAAGAAATTGATGCCACGACAGGCCGTCGCGTAGCGCAGTATGAGGAATATAAGGTCTATCCCGCCAACCTTTTTCTTACGTCAAAAGAAACGCAGGAACTGGCCATTCGCAAAATACAGGACGACCTCGTGGCGCGTACTGGAGAATTGCGCCAACTGGGTAAAACGCTCGAGGCGAAGCGCCTGGAAGAGCGCGTCAGCTACGACATCGAAATGATACGCGAATTGGGCCATTGCTCTGGCATCGAAAACTATAGTCGCTACTTTGACGGTCGCGAAGCGGGCACGCGGCCATTCTGTCTGCTCGACTTCTTTCCCGACGACTTCCTCATCGTCATTGACGAGAGCCACGTCACCGTGCCCCAAATCCACGCCATGTACGGGGGCGACCGCAGTCGTAAGACGGCCCTCGTGGAGTATGGCTTCCGCCTGCCTGCCGCTTTGGACAACCGTCCCCTTACCTTCGACGAGTTTCACGATATGGCACGTCAGGTTATCTACATCAGTGCTACTCCAGCCGACTATGAGTTGCAAGAAAGCGAAGGCATCGTTGTCGAGCAAGTGATCCGCCCAACGGGGCTTCTCGATCCGCCCATAGAGGTTCGCGACACGGACTATCCCGTTGACGACCTGACGGAAGAAATACGTCGCTGCACCGAGACGGGTCAGCGCGTGCTCGTCACGACGCTGACGAAGCGGATGGCCGAAGAACTCTCCGACTACTTGCAGCGTGGAGGCATCTCAACAGCCTACATTCATAGCGACGTCGATACGCTCGAGCGCGTGCAGATTATGGACGACCTGCGACGGGGTATGTACGACGTGCTTGTCGGCGTGAACCTCTTGCGCGAAGGGCTCGACCTACCCGAAGTGGGCCTCGTGGCCATTCTCGATGCCGACAAAGAGGGGTTCCTGCGCAGCGCACGCAGCCTGACGCAGACGGCAGGACGCGCTGCGCGCAACGTGGGCGGGCGCGTCATTATGTACGCTAAAAACATTTCCCCCTCCATGCAGCAAACCATCGACGAAACGGAGCGACGCCGCGCCAAGCAGATGGCTTATAACGAGGCTCACGGCATCACGCCGCGTCAGATTGTCAAGGAAGTGGGCGGCAACGAACTATCCCAACTCTCCAAGCGCCACGTGGCAGAGAAAAAAGAGCAAGCCTCGCCCTATGCCACCTATGAGACGACCCTCGCGAAGGCTGCCGAGGCCGCACCCGTCTACGGAACCGACGAAGCACCCGAAGTGCGGCGCGACAGACTGCGCAAACAGATGAAAGCCGCCGCCGCCAAACTCGATTTCGTCTTAGCAGCTCAGTTGCGCGATGAGATGCTGGCCATTGAACGTCAACTCGGCGAATTGGAAAAATAGTTAAATCACACTCAAGCACTTTGTTTTTCAAGCTTTCGTTACTATCTTTGCACGCTGATATATAATCGCTAAATCCGTTTACTCTATCCCAATGAAACAGTTCCTTTTGTTTGCAGCCGCCTTGTTGCTGTGTGCTTGCAACAATATGAACACCATCTTGAAATCCTCGGACTACTCTTATAAGTACGAGGTGGCTAAGCAGCTCTTTGCCGAAGGGAAGTACAATCAGACCGTGCAGCTACTTGGTGGAGTTGTTACGCCGCTGAAAGGTACCGACCGTGGCGAAGAGGCTTTGTTTCTCTATGGTCTGAGCAGCTATATGGCTCGCGACTACGAGGCGGCTTCTACCTATCTCAAGAAGTACTACGAGAGCTATCCGCGCGGTATGTACGTTGAAGAGGCACACTACTATAGCGGAATGGCCTTGTATAAGTCTACGCCCGAACCGCGCCTCGACCAAACGGCCACCTACGAAGCCGTCACGGAGTTCACCGAGTTTATATCGGCCTATCCCACGAGCCGCCTGCGCCGCGATGCCCAAGACCGTGTCTTTGAGCTACAAGACAAACTCATCGAGAAGGAATATCTTGCCGCAAAACTCTACTACGACCTTGGTAGCTATACGGGCAACGGCATGAACGGTAACTACCAGGCCTGCATCACAACGGCTCAGAACGCGCTGAAAGACTATCCCGACAGCAAGCGGCGCGAAGACTTCGCCATTCTCATCCTGAAAGCGAAGTTCGACTTTGCCCGTAATAGCGTAGCGGCCAAACAAGGCGAGCGCTATGCCGATGCGTTAGAAGAATACTTCGCCTTTAAAAACGAGTATCCCGAATCTGCCTTTATACCCAATGCGCAAAAAATGGCAAAGGCCGTGCCTGCTGCCTTCCGCACGGCAGATATACAATAAATAAGACAATAAAATACACAACACGATATGGATTACAAGAAAAGTAAAGCACCCACCAACACGCAGACGCACAACATTATGGACTTCGCTCGCGGCACGGGCAATATCTACGAAACCGTAGCCATTATGTCCAAGCGGGCCAACCAGATTGCTGCACAGATGAAGGAGGACCTCAGCAGCAAGTTGCGCGATTTTGCTACGGCCAACGACAACCTCGACGAGACGTACGAAAACCGTGAGCAGATTGAGATTTCGCGCTACTACGAGAAGCTTCCCAAGCCTACGCTGATGGCTATGGACGAATATCTGCACGACCGCGTTTATCACCGAAATCCCGCTCGCGAGAAGGATAACATCGACGCAGAATTCTAACTTTAGGGGTCCCAGCAATAGAGACGAGTGACAAGTTCTGCCTCCGCCAACAAGAGGACGTTCTTGCCACTCGTTTTTAGAACAACGAGGGGTACGAAGTCTTTCGCCGTACAAGCTTCTGGCTATTACCCAAAAGCGGACGGGGCGATGATTACCCTCCTTGGCGTAGCCCCTAACTGGGTACGCAGGCGTCCCGCCTGCATCCCCTCATCGGCGTAGCCCACTTGTCACTTGTCACTTATAATATTATGATTCAACGCATACAATCCATTTGGTTCTTCCTGGCAGGCCTTTTAGGCGCACTCTCACTGTTTCCAACCTTGGCTCGTTTTGCCAAAGACGGAGGTGCTTACGCTATGACAGCTATTGGCTACCAGACCCTCAACCTGCCACCCGACGCCTCTCTGCCAATCATGCCCTGGGGCGTAACACTCTTCTCTGTTGTGCTCTGCGTCCTGCCTCTTTGGACGTTGTTCCTCTATCGCAACCGTCGGCTTCAACTGCGTCTGGCGGCATGGAATGTGGCCGCCGTCATAGCGTGGTATGCCACGTGGGTGGCCTACGCCGTAAGCTTTGCTGACAAGATGCAAACCGAGTTTGCACCAGCTTTTGCAGCTGTGCTGCCTTTCCTCTCCCTCGTCTTTGTGATGCTGGCACGCCGAGGCGTGCAGAAAGACGAAGAACTTGTTCGTGCTGCCGACCGCATAAGATAGACGTCACGCAAAATATCTAACAACCATGAGTCTTAATCGCGTCATGCTTATTGGCAATGTGGGAAAAGATCCCCTCATTCGCTACATTGATAATGGCATTTGCACTGCCACGTTTCCTTTAGCAACCAACTCGCCCAGCCGCACGCTCCCAAACGGCACCGTTATACCCGAGCGTACCGAATGGCACGAAATTCAGCTATGGCGCCGCCTGGCCGAGATAGCCGAGAAGTACGTGCATAAGGGCGATAAGCTCTACATTGAAGGCGAGCTCCGCACGCGCACGTGGACCGATAAGCGCGGTCAGACGCACAAGCTCACCGAGGTGTGGGCGCGCGAGATGGAGATGCTTTCGCCGCGTCCGCAGGCTACCCAGTCACAAGCAACCCCAGCGCAACCTTCTGCTGATGCCCCAACTGCCGATATCCAATAGTGCCACACCTCCCACGCCGTCCTTGCGACTGGCTCTATGGGAAATGTCCGAAACGGAGGACGAACTTCGTGCGCTGTTGCAAACCGCTGGCGGTAGTAGTCACGGGACTGAGGCCCAGCAAAGTGCTGCACGGCGGCGGGAACGCTTAGCCGTTCGCCTGCTTTTAGCACAGGAAGATGGGCCAGCCGCCCGCATAGCGTACGATGCTGAGGGCCGTCCCGCATTGCGCTCGGCCCACGCGCATCTTGTCTCCATATCCCATAGTAGGCAGTTCGCCGCTCTATTGCTTGCCCCTTCGCCCGCGTTGGTAAGGGGCATTGGCGTAGATATAGAAACGTGGAGCGATAGGGCTTGGCGCGTACGCACGAAGTTCCTTTTGCCCCAGGAACAGACGCTACTTTCATCGCTACCTCTGCCGCCGCTACAAGCGGCTGTGGTGCTGTGGACATGTAAAGAGGCGGCCTTCAAAGCCTTTGCGCCTGGCGGACCAGCCGTCGTAACAGAGATAGAGATAGCATGCTGTCAGCAAACCATAGCGTCTGAAACCATCTTGCAGTTTCAAGCCTTTTATGCAGACAGGAGTGCGGCTTTGCACACCTCGCTAAACGACGCTTTTGCCCTTACGATAGCGTGGGAGAATGCTTGATGACGCTTTTTAACTTTAACAGTTTTTCTTATCCCTGCTTTTGTACTACTTTTGCACCTTGACCAAAGGCGCGTTCTATAAATGAGGAAATTCGTTATGAGATTTGGCTTGATGCTTTTATGGACATCTTTCAATTTAACTTCTTGCCACGTAGCTCGCAACGCGGCTGCGAACTTAATTCGAAACTTGTACCATAACAGCTCTAAAATCATTGTTACTACCAAGACAGGCTACACCTCGGTATAATTAAGACCAAGGTCTTGCTTCTACTCTCGGTTTGCACTGTCTTTCAATCCTAATTTATAGCACACCGCTAAAAGCGACTATTCGCCGTGAGGAAGACTATCTTGTTTCTTATCGTCTCTTTCGCCCTGCTCAGCCTGGCCGCCGTGAAGCCAGCAGGTAGGGCTAAGCAACCTGCCCAAGCTGCGCAACATGATGGCGCGCAGGGTAGGGTGGCCGACGATACCCTACAGGCTGATACGTCCCAACTTCCCCTTCCCGCCGACTCCACTTCGCTGCCTGCCGATACACTTAAGGCCGACACCGCCCGTATCGACACCCTCAAGCTCACCGCCAAAAAGAGTGGTATTGAAGCCCCCGTTGACTATACTGCCGACGACTCTCTGGTTTACGATGCCGACACACGCCTTGTCCAACTCTACGGTAAGGCCACGGTGAAGTATCAGGACATGACGCTCGATGCTGGTCAGATATCGCTCGACATGGATTCGAGCCTTGTTCACGCCACCTTCCTTGCCGACACAACCGACACGACGGGCCTTGCCAAAAACCAACTACCCGTCTATCGGCAACGGGGCGACGAGTACGAGAGTGAGCAAATGAGCTTTAACTTCAAGTCGAAGAAGGGATTTATCCACAACGTCAGCACCACGCAGGGCAACGGCTTCGTCAAGAGTACGAGTTCCAAGCGCACCGACGACGGCACGCTCTACCTGCAAGATGCAACCTACACCACTTGCGATGCCGAACACCCCCACTTCTTCTTGAAACTTACGCGGGCAAAAGTGAACCCCGGGCGCGAGACTGTGTTCGGACCCGCCTACCTCGTTGTGGCCGACGTACCCACGCCCATCGCTATTCCCTACGGCTTTTTCCCCTTCAACAAGAAGTATAGCAGCGGTTTCGTCATGCCCAGTTATGGCGACGAGACCTCACGCGGTTTCTACCTGCGCGATGGCGGTTACTATTTCGCAATCAACGACTACCTCGACCTCAAGGTCCTGGGCGAAATCTACACGAAAGGCTCGTGGGGCGTCAGCCTCGAGTCGAACTATCGCAAACGCTATAAGTATTCGGGCAATATCTTCTTCAGCTACATCAACACCGTGGAGGGCGAAAAGAACATGCCCGACTATCTGAAGACGAAGAGCCTCAAAGTCCAGTGGACACATACGAAAGACGCCTCCGCCGGCGGAAACACAACCTTCACCGCACGCGTCAACTTCGCCTCCGAGAACTACGAGCGCAAAAACCTCTCCTCGCTCTACAATCCGCTTTCCTATTCGCAGAGCACACGCGCCAGCAGCATCTCCTTCGGCCATAACTTCCCCGATTGGGGCCTCTCTATTTCAGGTTCGGCCAACCTGACGCAAAACATGCGCGACACCACGCTCACCGTCACGCTGCCCGAACTCTCGTGGAACCTCACCCGCCGCTATCCCTTCCGCCGTAAAAGGCAGGTGGGCAAGGAGCGGTGGTACGAAAAGATTTCGCTGTCCTACAGCGGACAACTCTCCAACAGCATCCACACCAAAGAGGACCAGCTACTGCACAGCAACCTCATCAAGGACTGGCGCAACGGTATGCAACATCGCTTCACCACCGATGCTACCTTCCAAGTGTTCAAGTATATCAACGTGACGCCAACCTTCTCGTTGCGCGACTTGATGTACACCAACCGCATCATGCGCAGCTGGGACGAAGAGCGGCAAGTGGAGCGGCGCGACACAACCTACGGCTTCTACAACCTCTACGATTGGAACATCGGCGTTTCGGCAAACACCACGCTCTACGGCTTCTATAAACCGTGGAAGAAACTCTTTGGCGACAAGATCGATGCCATACGCCACGTCTTCAAGCCCAGCATATCGTTCAGCTACGCGCCCGACTTCACCTCCGCAAGCTATGGCTATACGCGCCACTACGAGAAAGTGGATGCCTATGGTAATCGCGAAACTGTCACCTATTCGCCCTACGAACGCGGACTCTACGGATACCCAACAGGTACGTTGCAAGGCATGGTAACAATGAGTGTTTCAAACAACCTCGAAATGCGCGTCAAGAGCGATAAAGACTCTACGGGATTCAAGAAGATAAGCCTCATCGACGAACTCTATGGCTCTATCTCCTACAACTTCGCCGCCAAAACGCGCCCGTGGAGCGACCTCTCAATGCGCCTGCGCCTCAAGCTGAGCAAGAACTACACCTTCTCCATGTCGGCCATCTTTGCCACTTATGCCTATAAGTTCAACGACCAAGGGCAAGTCGTCACCAGCGACCGCACCGAATGGAGCTACGGACGATTCGGACGCTTCCAAGGACTGAGCCAAAACCTGCACTACACGTTCAACAACCAAACCTTCTCAAAGTTCCTCGCCCTCTTCAGCCGCGACAAGAAGAAACCGAAGGCGAAAGAAGAAGAAACCTCTGACGACACGGAGGTTGATACAGAAGATGCTAACGTCGATCCCGACCTCATCGCGGCCAAGCGAAGCAAGGGGAAGAAGACGGAGAAAGCGAAGGTCGATAAGGACGGATATAAAGTCTTCAGCATTCCATGGTCCGTCACGCTCTCCTATGGCATCACGATGTACGAAAACCGACGTAAGCCCATCAACCCCGTCACCATGCGCTATCCCTACGGCTTTACACAGACGCTCAACGCCTCGGGCTACATCCGCATTGCCGACGGCTGGAACATCAGCTTCACCTCGGGCTACGACTTTGAGTATCATAAAATCTCAATGACAACGGCTTCTATCTCGCGCGACCTCCACTGCTTCGAGATGTCAGCCAGCGTCGTCCTACGCCCCTACACCTCCTTCAACTTCACCTTCCGAGCACGAGCCAACGAACTGACCGATGCCCTCAAGTGGGACAAACGCAGTTCCTACTCCAGCAACATCGAATGGTACTAATACGTTAAACATTAAACAAGAAACATTAAGCCCTCCCTTCCCTCGCCTAATGTAAAAACCAACCAACAATATGAAACTTAATCACATCCTCCCCTTCGCTGCCTTACTCGGCGTCTTTGCCGCTTGCAGCGACAACAGCAACGAGTATCACGTCACAGCCTTCAATCCGCTAAAGGCCAATGGTCTGCAAGTCTATGCCGACCAAGTAGAAGACTCCCTCTTCGTGCAGTCGTCCGACAGCTGGACAGCCTCCACCGTGGGCGATTTCTTCAGCGTCTCGCCTATGGAGCAAACCGTGCAAGCCAACTACGTGGACCGCACGAAACTCACCGTACTCGTTGAGCCCAACACCACGGGCGAGGTGCGCGAAGGCCGCATCCTCATCAATGCCTACGACCAAATAGGTATGCCCGTCTATCAAACCGCCTGGCTCTATATCCACACCCCCGAAGCACGCTACGAGTATGGACCCAACAAAGCCCTCGTAGGTTCTAAGGCCTTCTTCGAAGCCACCGTCAAGGCCGATGCCGAAGCACTCCCGCTCGCCTTCAAAAACTTCCGCGATGGAGCCACGCTCAGCTGCGATGCCCCCTGGGTGACCATCCCCGACAGCACCTACGACGCTGGTCAGCACACCATGTCGCTCACCTGCGAGCCCAACCCCACAGCCGAAGAGCGTACAGCCACCATCATCGTGCGCAGTGCAGGCGTAGAGACCCCCGTTGTCTATACGCAGAAGGCTAAAGAGGTTGAAGAATAATAAGTGCCTTTCGTAACGAGTGACGAGTCATGCAGAGCCGTCATGCGCTAAAGCCTTCGTGTTCATTCGCTGTCATTCGTAGCCTTCGTGGTTCTCAAAATCTCTCAACCCCCACCTCCCTATGCGTCCGCAAGCCAATCCCTACCTCAATTTCACCGTTGAAGCTCCTACGACCTTGCTGCCCTTCGTCATGCAAGCCCTCAAGGGTGTGAGCCGCAGTCGGGCCAAAGCCATACTCAGCGGCGGCGGCGTACTCGTCAACAACACCTTTGAGCGCCAGTTCGACCGCCCCTTGAAGCGTGGCGACCGCGTGGCCATCCGGCGCAACAAACCGCGCGCCGAGTTGCGCAACCGCTTCGTGCGCCTCGTCTACGAAGACGACTACATCGTCGTCATCGAGAAGCAGGCGGGCATACTCTCTATGGCAACCTCGGCCAAGTCGCTCTGCGTGAAAAGCGTCCTCGACGACTACTTCCACAAAGGCGGACAGCGAGCACGCGCCCACGTTGTGCATCGGCTCGACCGCGAAACGTCGGGGCTCTTGGTCTATGCCAAAACCATTGAGGCAGAGCGCATACTTGAAGACAACTGGCGCGAAATCGTTACCGACAGACGTTATGTGGCTCTCGTCAGTGGCGTGATGGAACAGGATGAAGGCACCATCGAAAGCTTCTTGAAGGACAATGCAGCCTACGTCACCTATTCATCGCCCACCGACCCCGGCGGCGGGAAATGGGCGGTGACCCACTTCCGCACCTTGCAGCGCGGAGCAAGCCACAGTCTCGTAGAACTCAAGCTCGAAACAGGACGCAAAAACCAAATTCGCGTCCACCTGCAAGACATCGGCCACCCCGTCTGCGGCGACCACAAATACGGCGGCAAGGACGACGACCCCGCAGGACGCCTCTGCCTCCACGCCTACCGCCTCTGTTTCTACCACCCCATCACGGGCGAACACCTACGCTTCGAAACACCCATGCCCGTCGCCTTCGAGCGCGCCCTGCGCTGAGCGGCGAAAGCGCAGGCCTTGCCCGAGACGGCAATCAAGCCGCACGGAATTTTCCTATCAACAACCCACGAACTACGATGAGCCAAGTGCAAAATTTCTTAAAGCCAACAAAAAGAAATGTTACAAATGCAAAAAACGGCAAGGTTTTTGCATTTTTTATACCGCAAACTATGGCACGATTGAAACCTTTGCGCCATTTTTGCACCGCAAAACTTCGAAACGACGCGCACCAGGCTCATCAACCCTTGCTCAGCGGCGAGGCTTAAACTTTCTTAAAGCCATAAACCTTCAGCCCGAAGGCGCGTCATAGTCTCGTCAATCCTCAAGAAAGAAATCATGAAACCTACACAACAAACTAAAACAAAAATGAAAAAAGCTATTCTTATTATGGCCGTGGCACTCTCAATGGGTATGAGTGCCGTGGCACTTGCGATGAACGTGCGTCAGTGCAGCACACCCGCCACGGCGCAGCAAGGCGTGAGCGTGAAAGGAATACCCGCCCAGCCCGTTGACCTGACATACGCCGCCGAGCGCGCCGTCAACTCCGTCGTTTACATCAAAGTGACGGCCAAGGGCAAGACGCGCACCTACGTTGATCCCTTCGAGGACTTCTTCGGCGACTTCTTCGGACGCGGCGGGCGCGGCGGCGGACAGCGCCAGTATCAGGAGCCCGACCGCAAAGGTGCCGGTAGCGGCGTCATTCTTTCTGCCGACGGCTACATCGTGACGAATAACCACGTCGTTGACGAAGCCGACGAACTCACCGTCAAGCTCAACGACAACCGCGAATTTAAAGCCCGCATCATCGGGACAGACCAAAACTCCGACCTCGCCCTCATCAAGATTGAGGCGAAAGACCTGCAGCCTATTACCATCGGCAATAGCGACGACCTGAAAATTGGCGAATGGGTGCTGGCCATTGGCAACCCCTTTAGCCTAACCAGCACCGTGACGGCAGGCATCGTTAGTGCCAAGTCGCGCACAACGGGCGGCAATGCCGTTGAGAGCTCCATTCAGACCGATGCCGCCATCAACCCTGGTAACAGTGGCGGCGCCCTTGTCAATGCGCGCGGCGAACTCGTAGGCATCAACAACATGATTTACTCGCAAACGGGCAACTACACTGGCTATGGTTTCGCCATCCCCGTTAGCATCATGAATAAAGTAGTGGCCGACCTCAAAGAATACGGCACCGTGCAACGCGCCTTGCTCGGCATTCAAGGCACCGACGTGACCAACTACATCGACCAACAAGCCGACAAGGGCAAGGACGTTGACCTCGGTACGACGGAAGGTATCTACGTGGCCGAAGTAGCCGCCGACGGCGCAGCCGAAGAGGCTGGCTTGCAAGAGGGCGACGTGATTACCCACGTTGACGGAAAGAAGGTGACGAAGTTTGGCGAGCTGCAAGAAATCCTCACCAAGCACCGCCCTGGCGACAAGGTGACACTCTCCTACCTGCGCAAGAAAGCAAAGCGCGAAGCTACGCTCACCCTTCGCAACGCGCAAGGCACAACGAAAGCCCTCGAAGCCATTGGCGACGACGACCTCGGCATTGCCTTCCGCTCGCTCACCGATAAGGAGAAGCAGGAGCTGGGCTTGAAGCACGGCATCCTCGTAACGGCCATCCGCGACGGTAAGATGAAAGATGCCGGCGTAGAGAAAGGCATTATCATCACCAAGGCTAACGACACCGACGTTGATACGCAAGACGACTTCTTCGAGGCCGTAAAGCGTGCCAACAACTCCACCGACCGCACCCTCTGGCTCCGTGCCAAGACGCGCGTAGGACAAAACCGCAGCTATGCCATCGACCTCGGCAGCGGGAAGTAGATGAATTGATTTATAGAACATCCCTTTAACCTTTCAGGCGCACGGGCGGCAAATGTGAAAATAGACATTGTCGCTGTGCGCCTGAAATTTGTATGTAGGCATTTGTTTTTTTATATTGGTGTCCGGTAAAAGTTGTATAATAATCCAAAGAACTCAACTATTTCAAGTTTCGGGAGTTGTGATACGGGGGGGGTAAATGGTGCGCAGCGCGCACCGCACCATGCTCAGGCCGCGTATCCTGACGAGCGTAGCGAGGAGGGATGCGCGGCAAACTATCGACGATGTGGCCAGTGCGCGGAGCGTACTGCACGTTATAAGTCCTCTTTGC
>ONHN01000003.1 GCA_900317635.1 uncultured Prevotellaceae bacterium
AAGAGGACTTATAACGTGCAGTACGCTCCGCGCACTGGCCACATCGTCGATAGTTTGCCGCGCATCCCTCCTCGCTACGCTCGTCAGGATACGCGGTTACGCATAGTGTGGTACGCTTCGCGCACCATTTACCCCCCCGTATCACAACTCTCGAAACTTGAATACTTTACTTTAACTTCGAGGTTCTCGGCTTGAAGCGCGTTATTGCGACGTGTTACAAGAGCAATACGCCAGACCTCTTCAGTAACAATGAAGCTGAGTAGGTTGTCTATCAAATCTATGAGGGTGACAAGAACGGCAACCGACGCGCCAGCCTCGAGAAATTAATGTGTTCCCGCTCAAGGGTAATCACATTACACCGTGGAGTAAAGGCGGAAAGACGGTAAGCGAGAACTGCCAAATGCTTTGTCGCGACTGCAACAGACGCAAAAGTTGCCAATGCCGAAGTCAGACCGTTTTTTCGTAAGCTTTTCGTCGTAACAACATTTTTTCCCTATAAGTTTTTGGGTTTTGTTATTTTCTTTCTACTTTTGCCCCCGCTTACAACCCCCTGGAGAGGTGCTCGAGTGGTTGAAGAGGCACGCCTGGAAAGCGTGTAAACGTCAAAAGCGTTTCGGGGGTTCGAATCCCCCTCTCTCCGCAGAACATGGCAAGTTGATGCTTTGGGCGTCAGCTTGCTTTTTGGTTTACCCCCGAAACGAGTGCTACCTGCGAAAAATGCGGCGCGACAGGTGCAGGTTTCCTTAATATAGTGTTAACTTTGCGGCCTGCATGGGTGACTTTATGCTTTGACGAAAAAAATCGGAAAATTCAAGCTATATGAAGATAGAACAACAATTGCGCGAGGCAATTTGCTGCGTGCTGAAGAAATGTTATGGTGCGGAAGTTGAGGCCGCGCAGGTGGCGCTCGGGAAGACGCGCCCAGAGTTTGAGGGCCACTTGACGCTCGTCGTGTTCCCCTACGTGAAACTTTCGCGCAAAGCGCCCGAAGAGACGGCCCTCGAGGTGGGTGCGGCTCTGCGGGAGGATTATCCTGCCCTGGTGACGAAGTATAATGCGGTGAAAGGTTTTCTGAACCTAAGCATTGCGTCGGCGGCGTGGGTGGACTTGTTGCAAGAAATAGCTTCGGCCGAGGCTTACGGAACGAAGAAGGCTACGGCCGAGAGCCCGCTGGTGATGATAGAGTACAGCTCGCCCAACACCAACAAGCCCCTGCACCTTGGCCACGTGCGCAACAACCTGCTGGGGTGGTCGTTGGCTCAGATAGCGGCTGCTTGTGGATGCCGTGTGGTGAAGACCAACATCGTCAACGACCGCGGCATTCACATCTGCAAGTCGATGTTGGCGTGGAAGAAGTGGGGCGAAGGAGCCACACCGGCTTCTACGGGGAAGAAGGGCGACCACCTCGTGGGCGACTACTACGTGCTCTTCGACAAGCACTACCGGCAGGAACTGCAGATGCTGCAAGCGCAGTTTCGGGCCGAAGGCCTTGACGAGGAAGCTGCCCGGCAGCGTGCTGAGCGGGAGTCGCCCTTGATGGGGGAGGCGCGCGAGATGTTGCGCCGCTGGGAAGCTGGCGACGAGGAGGTGCGCAGTCTTTGGGAAATGATGAACAGCTGGGTGTATGAAGGCTTCGACGAGACGTATAAGGCCTTGGGCGTGAGCTTCGACAAAATATACTATGAAAGTCAGACTTATCTTGACGGTAAGAAGAAGGTGCTGGAGGGATTGGAGAAAGGCCTCTTCGAGCGCCACGACGACGGTTCCGTCTGGGCCGACCTTACCGATGCGGGCCTCGACCAGAAACTCTTGATACGCAGCGATGGCACAACGGTGTATATGACGCAAGACATTGGCACCGCCGCCCAGCGTTTTCGCGACTACCCCATCGACAAGATGGTCTACGTCGTGGGGAACGAGCAAAACTACCACTTTCAGGTGCTTTCGCTTCTGCTCGACCGCCTTGGCTTCGAGTGGGGCAAGAGCCTTGTCCATTTCAGCTACGGCATGGTGGAGCTGCCCGACGGCAAGATGAAGAGCCGCGAGGGCACCGTGGTCGATGCCGACGACCTCGTTCGGACGATGGTGCAGCAGGCGCGGACCGTGATGGACGAAGCTGGTAAGTGGGACGACATGCCCGAGGAGGAACGGCAGGACGTGGCGCGTAAGGTGGGCCTTGGCGCTTTGAAATACTTCTTGCTGAAAGTAGATGCTCGCAAAAACATGCTCTTCAATCCGCACGAAAGCATCGACTTCAACGGCAACACGGGTCCGTTCATTCAGTACACCTACGCCCGCATTCGCAGCATTTTGCGCAAGAGTGGGGACAGCGGTGCCAGGACGGCTCAAACGCCCGCCACCGAGATTTCGGAAAAAGAGATAGCCCTTGTAAGGCGCCTGGCCGAATTTCCCGCTACGGTGCAGCAGGCTGGTGCCGACTACAGTCCCAGCAGCATTGCGGGCTATTGTTACGACCTCGTGAAAGAGTACAACCAGTTCTATCACGACTACCCCGTCCTGCGCGAAGCGGACGGTGCAGTGCGCCAGTTCCGCTTGATGCTGTCGGAAGCTGTGGCGAAAGTGATTGACACGGGTATGGGCCTTCTTGGAATAGAAATGCCCGAACGCATGTAAAATCAGTTCAGTCCCCCCCTCATGGCAAAACAAAAGTACTACGTTGTTTGGAGCGGGCGCGAGCCTGGCATCTACACCTCATGGGAAACTTGCGAGCAGCAGGTGAAAGGTTGTGAGGGTGCGGCCTATAAGTCCTTTGCTACAAAAGAAGAAGCTTGCAGGGCCTTCATGGACGGTGCGCCCGAAAGGGATCAAGCTGCGGAGAAGTCGGAGCGCGCTGAGGCCGCTATCATCGATGGCGTGCACAATCCGTCCGATTGGCGCACCGACACCGTCTTGCCCTTGCCCCCTGCTGTCTGTGCAGAGGCCATTGCCGTGGATGCGGCATGTTCGGGCAATCCGGGGCGGATGGAGTATCGAGGTGTTGACCTGCGCACTGGTGCCGAGCTGTTTCGCGTGGGTCCACTCTTCGGAACGAACAACATCGGCGAGTTCCTTGCCATAGTCCACGCCTTAGCCATGCTGGCCAAACAAGGCGATACGACCACTACTATCTATTCCGACAGTCGCAATGCCATGCTCTGGATAAAGCAAAAGCAGTGTAAAACCAAGCTTGTGGAGAATGCACAGTCGGCAAAAGTCTTCGACATGGTGCGCCGCGCCGAACGTTGGCTAAGGCAGTCGGCTTGGAGCAACCCGCTCTTGAAATGGGAAACGTCGAAGTGGGGCGAGATACCTGCCGACTTCGGTCGTAAGGGCTAAGAACGAACAAACACAACCACGTGATGCGTCAGTTTTGGAAACTCATAGGGGAGTATGTAGCTCCCTATAAGAAATACTTGATAGGTTCGCTGCTGTTCAACTTCATGTCGGCAGCCCTCAACGTGTTTTCTTTCATCTCCATCATGCCGATGCTCAACATCTTGTTTCGCATCGATACGAAGCAGTATGCGTTTATCCCTTGGGATGCTACCGACGTTTCGTTTAAGGAGGTGCTGGTCAACAACCTTTATTACTACACCGCCACGTGGATGAACCTTTATGGTGCTTCGCGCACGTTATTGTTCCTCGGCTTGTTCCTTATCGTAGCCACGTTGCTAAAGACCTCGTGCTACTTTGCCAGTGTGGGTATTATGGTGCCCGTGCGTACGGGTATTGTGCGCGATATTCGCACCCGCGTCTATCGCAAAATCACGTCCTTGCCCCTCTCGTTTTTTTCCGAAGAGCGCAAAGGCGACATCATAGCGCGCATGAGTGGCGATGTGCAGGAGATTGAAAACAGCATCATGGGCAGCCTCGACATGCTCATTAAGAACCCCATCCTCTTCGTGTGCTATTTCGGCGTGCTCATTTACACCAGTTGGGAACTGACGTTGTTTGCCATTCTTGTGATGCCAGGCCTCGTGTGGATTATGGGCCGCATAGGTCGCAAGCTGAAGCAGAAGTCGCTGACGGCGCAAGAGAAGTGGAGCGAAACGATGGCCCAGCTTGAAGAGACCCTTGGCGGTATGCGCATAGTGAAAGCCTTTACTGCCGAAAAGAAGATGCGCCAACGCTTTGACCGGACAGCCAACAGCTATCGGCGCGAGACGGCGCGTGTGGCCCTGCGTCAGGCATCGGCCCACCCCGTCAGCGAGTTTCTTGGCACGTGTCTCATCGTGCTGGTGTTGTGGTATGGCGGCACGCTGATCCTTGAAGGCGAACGCCCGCCCATCGATGCGCCGCAGTTCATCTTCTATATGGTCATACTTTATAGTCTTATTCAGCCGTTGAAAGACTTCTCGAAGGCTGCCTACAGCATTCCTAAGGGGCTGGCCAGTATGGAACGCGTGAACAAAATCCTTTATGCCGACAATCCTATTAAGGAACCTCAGCAACCCGCAGCGGTGCAAGGGCTGAAGGACAGGATAGAGTTTCGCAACGTGCGCTTTAGTTATGGCGAAGGCTTGCCCGAGGTGGTATGCGGTGTGAGCCTGACGGTGCGTCGCGGACAGACGGTGGCCATTGTGGGCCAAAGCGGTTCGGGCAAGAGCACATTGGTTGATTTGCTGCCCCGCTTCCACGACGTGACGGCGGGCGAAATCCTCATCGATGGTATCGATGTGCGGCAGTTTCGCGTGGCCGACCTTCGCGGTTTGATAGGCAACGTCAACCAGGAGGCCATCCTCTTTAACGATACTTTCTTCAACAACATCAGCTTTGGCGTAGAGAACGCCACGATGGAGCAGGTCATTGAAGCAGCCAAAATTGCCAACGCCCACGACTTCATCATGGAAAGCGAGAAGGGGTACGACACGCTGGTTGGCGATCGCGGTTGCCGACTCAGTGGCGGACAGCGCCAACGCGTTTCCATAGCACGAGCCATCCTTAAAAACCCCGACATCCTCATCCTTGACGAAGCTACCAGTGCCCTCGACACCGAGAGCGAACGCCTTGTGCAGGAAGCCCTGGAACGCTTGATGAAGACGCGCACAACCATTGCCATTGCCCACCGCCTTTCAACTATCAGAAACGCCGACGAAATCTGCGTGCTCTACGAAGGGCGTATAGTGGAGCGCGGTACGCACGAACAGCTGCTTGCACAAAACGGCTACTACAAGCGCTTGAACGATATGCAGCAGTTGTAGTATCTTCTCCTCTCGCAGGGTGCAGAGAGAAGGTTTTTGCCAGTGGAGGCTTGCATTTCGGAGATAAATCAATATCTTGCACCCGCAAAGCAAAGTCAGATGCATTCTACCAACAAGAAAATACTCATTACGGGAGCCAGTGGTTTCATTGGTAGCTTCCTCGTGGAGGAGGCCTTGGCGCAGGGCTTTGAAGTGTGGGCTGGTGTGCGCGGAACGAGTAAGCGCGATTTCCTTTCTGACCCCCGCATCCACTTCTTCAACCTTGACTTGAGCGACAAGCGTCGCTTGCTTCAGCAGCTTGAAGCGCACGTGGGCGAGCATGGCGCGTTCGACTGCGTCGTCCATGCTGCTGGACTGACGAAATGCTTAGACCCAGCCGACTTCATGCGCGTTAATGCCGACGGCACGCAGCGCTTGGCAGAAGCCTTGGTCGGGGCAAAGGCTTTGAGCGGTCGGTTCGTATTCCTGAGTAGCTTGAGCGTTTATGGTGCTATCCACGAAGACGATGCTTTACCCATCACCTTAAGCGATGAGCCGCGCCCCAACACGGCCTACGCTGCCTCGAAGCTTGAGGCTGAGCGCCGACTGAAAGAGATAGACGGTCTGCGCTACGTTATCCTGCGGCCTACGGGTGTGTATGGCCCTCGCGAGCGCGACTATTTCCTCATGGCGCAGAGTATAGGGCGCCATGTGGATTTTGCTGTAGGCTATCGGCCACAAGTCATCACGTTTGTCTATGTGCGCGACGTGGTGCAAGCCGCTTTCCTCGCTTTAGAGAAGGGCACCGAGGGCACCGCCTATGCCCTGACCGATGGTGCGGAATACAGTAGCCGCGCGTTTTCCGATTTGTTGCAGCGCGAGATGGGCGTTCGCGGTGTGCTACACATAAAAGCACCTCTATGGATTTTGCGCTTGGTGTGTGCCGCAGGCGAACAGATAGCCCGAAGGACGAAGAAACCCACGGCACTCAACAACGACAAATACGCCATCCTCTCGCAGCGCAATTGGCGGGCCGACATCAGTCCTGCCGTTGCAGAGTTAGGCTATTGCCCAGCATGGACTCTCGCGCGCGGCGTGGCCGAAACCGTGGCCTGGTATAAAGACAATGGGTGGCTGTAGATACAATAAACATTAAACAATAAACATTAAACAGTAAGAGCATCATCGATGCAGGTGTTGCAGGCGAGACACCCGCTTCCCGTACCTTGTCCGCGTTGTCCCGTATGTTGCTATATTATGGCAACAGCCAACGTCCAACGTCCACCCCGCCAACCCTACACCGCGCTAAAGCCTTCGTGCCTTTCGTGGTCCCCCCATAACCTAAGACCTATACTTCGAAAAATTACTAAACCAAAACCTGTTGACTTCGCTATGAACATTACGGAACTCCTGCGCGAGCGACATTTTCGTCGTCGCCTCTTCCCTGTTGAAATGGTTACGCTGAGCTATGCAGCTCTTACCCTGCTCATGATTCTTATCTTTTGGGGGCGTATGTCAAATCCCTTGTGGCTTGTCTCGCAGCGCTTGCTTGTTGCGGGTGCTGTCGTATGCGTCTATGCCTTCAACAAGATGCGGCCTTGTGCCGTGACGCGCTTTTTGCGTCATCTGCTACCACTCTGCTTGCTGGGCTTTTGGTATCCCGACACCTACGAGTTCAGCCGTCTTTGGCCCAACCTCGACCATGTTTTTGCACAGTCCGACCTCACCCTTTTCAACTTCCAACCTGCGCTGACCTTTGCTTGGGAATTTCCGCAACCCTTCGTTCGCGAACTGATGAACTTAGGCTATTTCTCCTACTATCCGATGATTGCTGTCGGTGCATTTCTCCCTTTGGTGAAAGGGCGCAAGTTGTTTGAGAAGTCCGTCTTCATCATCATTGCCTCGTTCTTCTTGTTCTACATCATCTACTTGTTCCTTCCCGTAGCAGGTCCGCAGTTCTACTTCCCTGCCATCGGTGTTGACAATGCGTTGCAAGGCAATTTCCTGCCCGTGGGCGACTACTTCACGCACCACGCTGAGCTTCCGCCCTCTGTGGCTCGCGATGGTTTCTTTGGTAGCCTCGTCAGTTTCATTCAGCAAGGCGAGCGCCCCACCGCAGCATTTCCTTCGTCGCACGTTGGCGTGGCCACTATCTTGATGATACAGTTTGTGCGCCATCATCGGCGGGCAGCCATCATCTTTGCTCCCTTCTATTTGTTGTTGTGCGTCTCTACGGTCTATATTCGTGCCCACTACCTCATCGACGTTTTCGGCGGATTGGCCTGCGGCGTTATCTTCTATGTCCTTGTGCGTGCTGCCTACAAGCCTTTGAAGGGAAAGAGCAGCCACCAGCGTAGTTCGCACCACCATCATCACCACCACACCCAAACCCACACCCAAACCAACGACTTGAATCAATGAAAAAGTTTGTCCTCTCCCTCGCACTGCTGTCGCTGGGTCTGCATGCTGAAGCGCAGGGGGGCGGCATTGATGCCGCCATGCTCTCGCGCCTACAGCAGCAAACGGCGCAGGCTCCCACCAATCGCATTCTGCGCAATGCCTTAGCCTCCAACGCCATCAACGACCTGGCCCTCACGGCCGACAATCCCGCCCTGGCCGATACCCACTTTAGCCACTCGGTGCCCTCCGTGGGCGTGACCGACCAAAAGAGCAGTGGGCGCTGCTGGCTCTTCACGGGGCTGAACGTGATGCGCTCGAAGGCTATCCAACGCTTTGGCCTCGACGGGCTGATGCTTTCGCAAAGCTACGTCTTCTTCTACGACCAGCTGGAGAAGTCAAACCTTTTCCTTCAAACCGTCATCGACAAGGCCAACGAACCCTTCGAGAGTCAGTTCAACCAATGGCTCTTCCAGCATCCCCTCTCCGACGGCGGACAGTTTACGGGCATTCAGGACCTCGTGCAGAAATACGGCATCGTGCCCGCCACGGTGATGCCCGAAAGCTTCAATGCCAACAACACCTCGCGCCTTTCCTCCCTTCTTCAGCTGAAGTTGCGCGAGTATGGCCTTGAACTGCGTAAGCTCGTCGCTTCAGGTGCTAAGGCCGACAAGGTGCAGGCCCGCAAAGAAGAGATGCTCGCAACCGTCTATCGCATCCTTGCCGTCACTTTGGGCACGCCCCCGCAACGCTTCACCTACACCGCGCGAAAGCAGAACGGCGACGTGCTTTCGTCGAAGGAATATACGCCCCTCTCGTTCTACGAAGCCTTTGTGGGCAAAGACCTGCAAAACGACTACGTCATGCTGATGAACGACCCCTCGCGCCCCTTCCATAAGACCTATCGCGTAGAGATGGACCGCCACGTTTACGACGGACATGATTGGACATACATCAACCTGCCCATGGAAGAAATCGAGGCCATTGCCATTGCCAGCATCAAAGACTCAACGATGATTTACATGAGTTGCGACGTAGGCAAGCAATACAACAGCAAGACGGGCATCCTCTCCCTCGACAACTACGACTACGGCACGCTCTTCTCCACAACGTTCCCCATGGACAAGGCCGACCGCATCCGCACCTATGCCTCCGCCAGCAGCCACGCCATGACGATGATGGCCGTCGACCTCGATGCGCAGGGTCAGCCCCTGAAGTGGAAAGTGGAAAACAGCTGGGGCCCCAGCTCGGGCGTGCAGGGCCACCTCATCATGACGCGCGACTGGCTGCGCGAATACCTCTTCCGCCTCGTGCCCGAGAAGAAGTACGTCCCCGCCGCTACGCTCCGCTTGCTCCAGCAGGAGCCCGAGGTGCTTCCCGCCTGGGACCCCCTCTTTGCTATTGAAGAGAAATAAAAAGGGGGGGTGTTCTATAAATTAGGAAGTACGCTAAGCTTAAGGGGTGTTCTATAAATTAGGCTTGAATGATTTTTTAGCTGTTATGGAGCAGATTTCGTATTAACTTCTTGCCGCGTAGCGAGCTACGTGGCAAGAAGTTAATGCGAAAGATGCCCATAAGAACAAAAAAGCATCAAGCCCAATCGAATAGCGAATTTCCTAATTTATAGAACACCCCTTAATTCAATGCCTGAACCATAACAGCGCTCGTGATCATTCACGCCTAATTTAAGTTTCGGGAGTTCCTGATGCGATGGTGCGCAGAGCGCACCTCACCTATCGCGACGTGCGCACCTCACCTATCGCGACGTGCGCACCTCACCTATCGCCACGTGCGCACCTCGCCTATCGCGACGTGCGCACCTCATCTATCGCTACGTGCGCACCTCACCTATCGCGAGGTGCGCACCTCGTCTATCGCGACGTGCGCACCTCGCCTATCACGACGTGCGCACCTCGCCTATCGCCACGTGCGCACCTCGTCTATCGCCACGTGCGCACCTCGCCTATCGCTAAGTGCGCACTTGACCCATCGCTAAGTACGCACTTAGACCATCGCTAAGTACGCACTTAGGCCATCGCTAAGTACGCACTTAGACCACCGCTAAGTACGCACTTCGCCTATCACTAAGTGCGCACCTCGCCCATCGCCACGTGCGCACTTGGCCTACCATGACGTGCGCACTTGGCCTCCCATGACGTGCGCACCTCGTGCATTTTAATGTATAAAGGTCTTCTTTTTGCTTTATAGGTGTCCGCGCAAAGCCAGCGTAGCTGCCCCCCCTACAATGCTGCCCCCCTTAACTCCCCTTTACCTATCGTTGAGGTATTATTCAGCTAACGATTTTTTTGCACCCTTCTGCATCGTTACGCGTTGGAAAAGGTATCTTTGCCGTGATTTATGAAACGTTGCAGGCTTTACCTTCCATTACTCCTATGCGCTGTGGGGCTTTTGCTTTGCAGCTGCGATGCCACGCGCTATCTTGGCGAGGGCGAAACCATCCTGCGCAAGGTGAAGGTGGAAAGTGCGAGCAAAGCCGTCAACCCTTCCGAATATCGGCAGTTTGTGCGGCAGGAAGCCAACGCGCGGTGGTTCTCGCTCATCAAGGTGCCGCTGGGGCTTTACTGCCTCTCGCCCGCCGACACCACGCGGAGCAAAGGGCGCTTCTGGCGGCGCATTGGCGAAGCCCCCGTCGTTTACGACACCTTGCTGACCGAGGCTTCGCGCCTCTCCCTGAAAAGCGCCATGATATCAAAAGGCTTCCTCCACGCCGAGGCCTATGCCGACACCGTGGTGCGACGCCGCCGCGTAGATGTTACCTATCGCCTCTACCCCGGCGACCGCTACTACGTGCGCCGTTACCGTTACGTCTTCGATTCGCCCGTTATGGAGAAAGAAGTGGCCGACCTGGCCTCCGCCACACTGCTTCGCGACGGCCAGCCCTTAGACCTCTCCACGCTTTCCGACGAACGCTCGCGCATCGTCAGCGGTTTGCAGGATAAAGGCTATTACCGCTTGAACAAAGAGTTTGTGCGCTATAGTGTCGATACGCTCAGCGGTTCGCAGGCGGCCGACGTCACCTTGCTGTTTCGGATGCCGCCAGGCGTTGACACGACGATGGTCTACCGGAAATACCGCTACGGGCGCATCACCATAGAAGAGCATCAGGGCGACACGTCCCAAGTGGCCCTCGTGCTGGATGCGCCGAGGGAGGAACATGAGCCAAGCACTGAGCAAGTTGGAGCACACTATGCCATACGCCCAAAGGTATATCTCAACAACATCACCCTTCGGCCCGACAGCGTCTTCTCAGAAACATTCTTCGCCCAGACGCATTCCGCCCTGGGCAGCCTGCCCACGGTGAGCAGCGCTTCCGTCCGCTTGCGGCCCGCAGAGGGCGATACGGCCCGACTCGATGCCCTCGTTTCGGTCCACCTGGCCAAGCGCCACGGCATCAGTGCCGAGCTGGAGGGAACCAACACCAGCGGCGACCTCGGTGCCGCCGTTTCGCTCACCTATCAAAACCGCAACCTCTTTCGCGGAGCCGAGTCGTTCTCAGTCAAGCTAAGAGGAGCCTACGAAGCCATAACGGGGCTTGAGGACTACAACGACCAAAACTACTTCGAGTATGGCATCGAAACATCGTTGCGCTTCCCCAGTTCCCACTTGCCCTTTGCGCCGAAAAAGAGCCGCCCCTTCACGCGCAGCACCTCCGAAATGCGCCTGCTCTTCGACTCCCAAAACCGTCCCGAGTTCCACCGCCGTTCGCTCTCGGCAGCATGGGCCTATCGCTGGACCGATTTCCGCCACACAGACCAACGCCACTACCTCGACCTCCTCGGCATCACCTACGTGTTCATGCCCTGGATTTCCGACACTTTCCGCAAGCAATACCTCGAAGGGCAAGACCGCCGATACTCCATCCTGCGCAGCAGCTACGAAGACCTTTTCATCATGAACTCCTCCTACACCTTCGTGCTGAACAAAGGCGAAACATCGCCCTGGGCACTTATGCGTAAAGCTTCGGCCGATGCGCGTGGCAGCATGTGGCAACTAAAGGTGGGAGGCGAAATAGCCGGCAACCTGCTCTACGCCTTCTCGGCCCTGACGCATGCACCCAAAAACGATGCAGGGCAATACAAACTCTTTGGCATCGCCTTCGCGCAGTATGCCAAGGTAGAAGTGGACTACAGCTACTTGCATCGCTTCGATAAGCGCAACTCTTTCGCAATGCACTTCTTCTTCGGACTGGCCCTGCCCTACGGCAATGCCTCCACCATTCCTTACGAGAAGCGCTACTTCAGCGGCGGGGCCAACAGCGTGCGCGGGTGGGGCGTGCGCGAGCTGGGACCCGGCGCCTATGCGGGAAAAGACGGCAACGTCGATTTCATCAACCAAACGGGCAACCTAAAACTCGACTGCAGCTTCGAGTGGCGCACCAACCTCTTTTGGAAGTTCAGCGGCGCTATCTTCGTCGATGCAGGCAACGTGTGGAACACGCGCAACTACGTGGGCCAGGAAGCAGGCACGTTCCGCTTCAGTAGCTTTTGGAAACAATTTGCCGTTTCCTACGGCATCGGCCTGCGCTTGCAGTTCGACTATTTCACGCTTCGCCTTGATGGCGGCATGAAAGCCGTCAACCCCGTCTACGAAAACTCCCGCCAGCACTTCCCTATCTTCCATCCTATCTTCTCGCGCGACTTCGCCCTCCACTTCGCCGTGGGCCTGCCCTTCTAAAAAGCAGCCAGAGCAAGCACATTTCCCCCTCAAACGCCCTCCTTCCCCCCTTGATTTTGCAGGAAACAAGAGAAAAGAGCGGCAAGAAACAAAAAAACTTGCAAAAACATTTGGCATTTTCGAAAACGTGTTGTACTTTTGCAACCGCTTTCGCACCGAAACCCTTTGGGTTCATTTGTTCGGGGTGTAGCTCAGCCCGGTTAGAGTACGCGTCTGGGGGGCGTGGGGTCGCTGGTTCGAATCCAGTCACCCCGACTAATGCGAAAGCAAACATAAAAGCAGGGAGCAGGGGCCTTATTTCTTTGGTCTTTGCTCCTTACTTTATATATCGTAGCTTAGTACAATGTTGTTAGCAATCCTTTCTGCCAATGCAAAACATACGTAACATTGCCATCATTGCCCACGTTGACCACGGCAAGACAACCTTGGTCGACAAGATGCTCTTAGCAGGAAACCTCTTCCGCGAGAACCAGCAAACGGGCGAACTCATCCTCGACAACAACGAGCTGGAACGCGAACGCGGCATCACCATTCTCTCAAAGAATGTTTCGATACGCTATCGCGACACGAAAATCAACATCATCGACACCCCAGGTCACTCCGACTTTGGCGGTGAGGTGGAGCGCGTGTTGAACATGGCCGATGGTTGCCTCTTGCTCGTCGATGCCTTCGAAGGCCCTATGCCCCAAACGCGCTTCGTGTTGCAAAAGGCACTGCAAATAGGGCTGAAACCCATCGTCGTTGTCAACAAGGTTGATAAGCCTGGCTGTAGGCCCGAAGAGGTCTATGAGATGGTGTTCGACTTGATGTTCGACCTCGGGGCAACCGAGGAGCAACTCGACTTCCCCGTGGTCTATGGTTCGGCTAAGCAAGGCTGGATGGGGGCCGATTGGCAGCAGCCCACGCAGGACATCACCTATTTGCTCGACCAGATAGTAGATGTCATCCCCGCACCCACTCAGCCCGAGGGCGAAGGCCTGCAACTGCTCATCACCTCGCTCGACTATAGCAACTACCTTGGTCGCATAGCCGTGGGGCGCGTGCATCGTGGCACGATACGCGATGGCGGAGCCGTCAGCCTGTCGCACCGCGATGGCTCGTTGGAAAGGACGAAAATCAAAGAGCTTCACACCTTCGAAGGCATGGGCCACGTGCGCACCGATGTGGTGGAGGCAGGCGACATTTGCGCCGTCGTAGGTTTGGAACGTTTCGAGATTGGCGACACCATTTGCGACGCCGAAAACCCCGAGCCTCTGCCGCCCATTGACATTGACGAGCCCACGATGTCGATGCTCTTCACCATCAACGACTCGCCCTTCTTCGGTCGCGAGGGTAAGTATTGCACCTCGCGCCACATCTACGACCGCCTCCAGAAGGAACTGGAGAAAGACCTCGCGCTTCGCGTGGAGCAGGCGGCTCCCGACCGCTGGATTGTCAGCGGGCGCGGCGTGCTGCACCTCTCTATCCTTGTCGAGACGATGCGGCGCGAAGGCTACGAGTTGCAGGTGGGGCAGCCGCAGGTTATCTTCAAGCAGATCGACGGCCAGCGCTGCGAACCCATCGAAGAGCTCACCATCAACGTGCCCGAGGAGTTTGCCTCGAAGATGATTGATATGGTGACGCGGCGCAAAGGCGAGATGGTGTCAATGCAAAGCCTCGGCGAGCGTACCGACATTGAGTTCCTCATCCCCTCGCGCGGCATCATAGGCCTACGCACCAACGTGCTGACAGCTTCGCAAGGCGAGGCCATCATGGCCCACCGCTTCAAGGAGTATCAGCCCTACAAAGGCGACATGCCTCGCCGCACGAATGGGTCGATGATTTCAATGGAAACGGGAACCGTCTTTGCCTATGCCCTCGACAAGTTGCAAGACCGTGGCCGCTTCTTTGTCAATCCGCAGGACGAAGTATATGCCGGACAAGTCGTGGGCGAACACGTTCACGAGAAGGACCTCGTTATCAACGTGTGCAAAGCCAAACAGCTTACCAACGTGCGCGCCAGCGGTACGGACGAGAAAGCACACATCATTCCTCCCGTGCAGTTCAGCCTGGAGGAGGCACTCGAATACATCAAGGAAGACGAATACGTAGAGGTGACGCCTAAGTCGATGCGTATGCGAAAGGTCATCCTCGACCACCTCGCACGCAAGCGGGCTAACAAGGACGAAGAGTAAAATCACGATAGATACTACGGCGTAAGTGAAAAATAATTGCTAACTTCGCCGCTGAAATAAACACACAACACATTATGATGTCCACACTGACCATTCTTATTGTCGTCGCTTTCGTCATTGGCTACTTCTGCATAGCTATCGAGAGCGTAACGAAAGTGAACAAGGCCGCCGTTGCCTTGCTGATGTTCGTAACATGCTGGACGCTCTTCATGTTCGACCCCTCGGCCTATTTGCCGGCGGCAGTTGGCGACAAGGTGGCTTCGGTTGTTAGCGAAGTCATCGAGAAACACCTTGGCAGCACGGCCACGACGCTCTTCTTCCTCATGGGTGCCATGACCATTGTTGAACTTGTTGACCAAAACGGGGGGTTCAACTTCGTGCGCGACACCCTGCAAACGCAGAGCAAACGCAAGCTCCTATGGCGCATCGCCTTCATGACGTTCATCCTCTCGGCCATCCTCGATAACCTGACCACGAGCATCGTGATGATTATGATACTGCGCAAGCTCGTCAGCGACAAGCAGGACCGCATGATTTATGCGGCCCTCGTTGTGATAGCGGCCAACTCGGGCGGTGCCTTCTCGCCCATTGGCGACGTTACCACCATTATGCTGTGGAACAAAGGCGTCATTACGGCGCAAGGCGTCATCGTCGAGATTTTCATTCCCAGCCTTATCTCCATGGTCATTCCGGCCTACATCCTCTCTCTGCATCTTAAGGGCAACCTCACCTTCACCGCCTCGCAATCGGCCACGGTGCAGGCCAGCGAGTTTACGGCCATGCAGCGTAAGGTCATCTTCTTCCTCGGCGTGGGCGGCCTTATCTTCGTGCCTATCTTTAAGACGCTGACCCACCTGCCCCCATTCGTAGGCATCCTGCTCGTGTTGGGCATGCTGTGGGTTGTGACGGAGGTGTTCTATGCCAACCTCAAAGGTAAGAAAGAGGAGAAAGGGGCTATGCAGAAGCGTGTGACGAACATGCTGCGCCGCATCGACCTCGACACCATCTTCTTCTTCCTCGGCATCCTCATGGCCGTGGCTTGCCTCGAAACCATTGGCGTTCTGGAACTGCTGGGTAAGACGCTCGACGTTGTCTTTGCTGGCAATCATTACCTCGTGACGGGCATCATCGGCGTCCTTTCGTCCATTGTCGACAACGTGCCCCTCGTGGCTGGCTGCATGGGTATGTATCCCGTGCAAGCTGTGGGCGATATGGCCGTCGATGGCATCTTCTGGCAGCTCCTGGCCTACTGCGCTGGTGTAGGTGGCTCAATGCTTATCATTGGTAGTGCCGCTGGCGTTGTGGTGATGGGCCTCGAAAAGATCTCCTTCGGTTGGTATATGAAGAAAATCACGTGGATAGCCTTCGTGGGATACGTGGCAGGCATCGGTAGCTACTGGCTCCTGCGCACCTACGTCTTCGACGCTTTGTTTGCATAACCACACTCACACACTTAAACATAAAACCTAACATGATTATGAAACGCTTGTTCTTATCCCTTGCCCTTCTGGGCGCAACAGCAGTTCCTGCCCTCGCTGGTATCGGTTGGGGTATTGAGGCAGGTCTGAACCTCAGTAAGCTGAACTTCAAAAACGTAAGCACGAACTTCCAGGCAAAGAACCGCGCTGGTTTCTTCATCGGTCCCAAAGTAAACTTCAGCTTGTTGGGCTTTGGTGGCGACGCAGCCATTCTCTACAACAACCGTAGCATGGGTCTGGCCGACGGTGCCAGCAAGACGATGCACAGCATTGAAGTGCCTATCAATGCGCGCTACACCTTTGGTCTTGGCTCTAAACTGGCCATCTACGCCTCCACGGGTCCGCAGTTCGGCTTTAACGTGGGCGGTAAGAAGTGGAGCCAGTTGGTAGGCAGCGAAGCCGACACCTTCGAAATGAAGAACGCCAACGTCAGCTGGAATTTCGGCGTGGGTATTCGCGCCATGAGCCACGTGGAGGTGGGTCTCGGCTACAACCTCGCCTTCACCAAAGCAGCCAAGATTTTGGAACGTGCAGGTGTTGACGTTTCCGCGCAGAACCAAAACTTCAAGACAAACTCCTTCACGGTCCACGTTGCCTATCTCTTCTAAAGAGAGCACCATTTACGCACTATGATTTGCACGAATGGCACAACTTTTGTTATGCTTTATTCGTGCAAATCATAGTATCTGTAATTAGCGAAAAGTCATAACGTATGAACATCCTTGAGCAAACGCCTCCCGTCACGCGCAACTTAATCCTGCTGAACTGTGCTATTTTCCTGGCGCAGTTTGTTTGTGGCAGCGTATGGGGCGTTGACCTTGCCGATGTCTTCGGCCTGCACTTCATGCTGGCTGAGGACTTCCACTTTTGGCAGGTCATCAGCTATATGTTCCTGCACGGCGGGCTGACGCACCTTTTCTTCAATATGTTTGCGTTGTGGATGTTCGGCGTGGTAATAGAGCGTACGCTGGGTCGCGACCGTTTCCTTGTCTATTACTTCGTTTGCGGCATTGGTGCGGCCCTCTGCCAGGAGCTTTGGCAGCTGGGGCAGTACTACATTGAGAACCTTGCCGCCTACGACACCGTCAGCATGCCAGGCGGCAGCCTCATATCGATGGCGGCCTACTTGAACGAGTGGAACACCGTCGGAGCCAGCGGCGCGTGCTACGGCATTTTGCTCGCTTTCGGCGTGCTTTATCCCGAACAGCGCATCATGCTCCTCATCCCTCCCATCCCGATGAAGGCGAAGTACTTCGTCTTTGCATACGCCGCCATTGAAGTGTTTTCGGCCTTCACCTCCAACGGCAACATTGCCCACTTCGCCCACCTCGGCGGTATGCTCTTCGGCTGGTTGCTCCTGCGCCATTGGCGCCGCCAGAGCCGGCAACCCTCCTTTTCGGGTTGGGACAACTATCGTCCTAAGAAGGCCTCGCTTTGGGAACGCCTTCAGCAGCTGTTTGGTAGGCGCAGCCAGCGGCCCTCACGCCCCGAAGGTGTCTATGGGCATGGTGCCGACTACGACTACAACCTGCGGCGCAAGAAACAAGAAGAACGCATTGATGAAATACTCGACAAAGTGCGCCGCTCAGGCTACGACAGCCTAACGAAAGAAGAGAAGCAAGAACTCTTTCAAAACAGCCAGTAGTCTCCTGGGAGCGCGGGCGCCCCGCCCGCCCCCATCGAAGGCGTAGCCAAAACTCGTAACTTGTCACTAAAAGTGTCACTCGTCACTCGTCACAGATAAGCCTCCACCCTCCTCCCCCCCCCATGAAGCGCGCAAAGACCTATCAGAAGTTCATAGCTGGCGCAGCGGCCTTTTCCGTTGTGTTGCTGTGGCTTTGCGCCGCCTCGCCGATGGTCGATCCGCGTTCGTTTTCCTATGCTGGCGTGGTGGGTTTGGCCTTCCCGTTTTTCTTGGCAGGCGTGTTGCTGATGTTGTGTCTTTGTTTGCTCTTAGCCGCCCGCTATACGTGGATACCGCTCTTGGGTTTGCTTTGTGCTTATCAGCCCGTCTTTACCTACTTCCCCGTCCACCCGTTTTCGTCGGCCCCGCCCGACGGTGCTTTGAAGGTGATGACTTTCAACGTGCGTTTGTGGGGCACGTGGACAGAAGGCTACGATGAGGGCCATAAGCACAACCTCATAGCGCAGTACGTTGCGGCCAGCGGCTCCGACATCGTTTGCCTGCAAGAAGCCTACACCACCGACAAGACTTTCGCAAAGTACATCGATCCCGTAATGCAGGTTTATGCCCACCGCGACACGGTACGCTTCGACTACAGTGCCTTGGCCCTCTATACGCGCTTCCCTATTCTGAAGAAGCAAGAGTTGTGTAGGGATATGACGAATGGAGCCGTGGCCTATTGGCTGCTCACGGCTCCGAAGGACACGCTCATCGTGGTGAACTGTCACCTCAAATCGATGGGTATGACGCAGGCCGACCGCGAAGAATTTAGCGACATGGTGAAGCACGGCGGCGGAGCCGAGCAGCAGCATACGGAGCAAACCTCGCGCATGGTAATAAGTAAGGTGGCCGCCGCGTCGGGCGTGCGCGCGGCGATGGCCGACAGCGTGGCGCAGTTCGTCAGGGCGCACCAGCGCAAAAAACTCATGGTTTGTGGCGATTTCAACGATACGCCCATTTCCTACACGTTCCGCACCATTAAGGAGGCGGGTCTTACCGATGCTTTCAGCACCACGGCCACAGGTTTGGGCCGCAGCTTCAACCGCGATGCCATCATCGTGCGCATCGACAACATCTTGTGCTCTCCCGCTCTGCGCCCCTATCGCTGCCGCATCGACCGCAGCATTGCCACCTCCGACCACTACCCCATGACGGCCTACATCGCCCCTGCCAAGGAGTAGGCGCGGGCGGATGTTTTTCTTCTCCATCCCTTTCAACTTACTTTCTAAGCCCTTTGATGCTCAGCGCGCAGGCCTGCGGCGCTTTGCGCCAAGAGCTTCGTTGGCTGTGCGGCGGCGTTCATGGAAATTCCATCCCCGTGTGGACTCCGCTCCATCCCCGTGTGGAATAAATTCCACGCCCGCATGGACTTTCGGCGACGGCTTTGGACGCTTGCGCGGAAAACCACCGCCGCATGCTGGAGGCCTTGCGCGCGGACACGAAAACGCTTCGCTCGAAGCGGTCGGCGGTTGCTGACCATTTCGGGCGAAGCGTTTAGCGTTTATTTCAGCGTGGTGCGGACTTAGTATTCTTCGGTCATTTCGCGCACTTCGTCGTTCACTTTCTTTGCGAAGTCGCTGACGCTGAGGCTTCCCTGGTCTCCTTCGCCTTGCTTACGCACGCTGACGGCTTGCTCGGCAGCCTCCTTCTCGCCCACGATGAGCAGGTAGGGGATGTGCTTAAGTTCGTTGTCGCGAATTTTGCGGCCTATCTTTTCGGAACGGTCGTCCACGAAGGCGCGCACGCCAGCGTATTCGAGTTGGCGTTTCACGTCGGCAGCATATTCGTTGAAGCGGTCGGAGATGGGCAGGATGACGGCCTGGTCGGGCGTGAGCCAAAGGGGGAAGTGACCCGCCGTGTGCTCGATGAGCACAGCCACGAAGCGCTCCATCGAGCCGAAGGGCGCGCGGTGGATCATGACGGGGCGGTGCTTCTTGTTGTCCTCGCCCGTGTATTCGAGTTGGAAACGCTCGGGCAGATTGTAGTCAACCTGAATGGTGCCGAGCTGCCAGCGGCGGCCCAGTGCGTCCTTCACCATGAAGTCGAGTTTGGGACCGTAGAAAGCAGCTTCGCCGTACTCAACCTTTGCGGGCAAGCCTTTTTCTTCGCACGCTTCGATAATGGCGCGTTCGGCTTTCTCCCAGTTCTCGTCCGTACCGATGTACTTCTCGCGATTCACGGGGTCGCGCAGGGAAATCTGTGCTTCGAAGTTTTCGAACTTCAGGGCGCGGAAGATGATCATGATGATGTCCATGACGCGCATGAACTCGCCCTTTACCTGGTCGGGACGGCAGAAGATGTGGGCATCGTCTTGCGTAAAGCCGCGCACGCGCGTCAGGCCGTGGAGTTCGCCGCTCTGCTCGTAGCGATAGACGGTGCCGAACTCGGCCAGGCGCAGGGGCAGGTCTTTGTAGCTACGGGGCTTCCAGGCGTAGATAGCGCAGTGGTGCGGGCAGTTCATGGGTTTGAGCAGGTATTCCTCGCCTTCTTCGGGAGTGTGGATAGGCTGGAAGCTGTCTTTGCCGTACTTGGCATAGTGGCCGCTGGTGACGTAGAGCGTCTTCGAGCCAATGTGGGGCGTCATGACCTGCTGGTAGCCGTAGCGCTTCTGTATCTTCTTGAGGAAGTCCTCGAGTTGCAAGCGCAGCATGGTGCCTTTGGGCAACCACATGGGCAGGCCCTTACCTACCATTTCTGAGAACATGAAGAGTTCGAGCTCTTTGCCTATCTTGCGGTGGTCGCGGCGCTTGGCCTCTTCGAGGAGTTGGAGGTATTCGTCGAGGAGTTTCTTCTTGGGGAAGGTGATGCCATAGACGCGCGTCATCTGTGGGCGCTTCTCGTCGCCGCGCCAGTAGGCGGAGCTGACGGCCATGACCTTCACGGCCTTGATGGGAGCCGTCGTCATGAGGTGCGGACCGCGGCAGAGGTCGGTGAACTGTCCTTGCGTATAGGTGGTGATGCTGCCGTCTTCGAGGTCGGCAATGAGCTCGTTTTTGTAGGTTTGGCCTTTGTCGCCGAAGAACTTCAGGGCGTCGGCCTTGCTGATGCTCTTGCGCACGAGGGCCTCTTTGCGCTGCACGAGTTCCTGCATCTTCTTCTCAATCTTCTCGAAGTCTTCTTCGCGAATGACGGTGCCTTCGGGCGGCATGACGTCGTAGTAGAAACCGTTTTCGATGGCGGGACCGATGCCAAATTGCGTGCCAGGCCACAGCTCTTGCATGGCTTCGGCCATGAGGTGGGCCGAGGTGTGCCAAAAGGCGTGTTTGCCTTCGGCATCGTCCCACTTATAGAGCGTGAATTGACAGTCGGCGGTGATGGGGCGGTTCAACTCGCGCGTTTCTCCGTCGACACCGCAGGCCAGCACGTCGCGGGCAAGGGCAGGGGAGATGCTTTCAGCAATTTGCAGACCCGTGATGCCGCTCTCGTACTCGCGCACGGCACCATCGGGGAAGGTGATTTTTATCATAGTGTTGGTTGATTATATTGATTTGCGTTTGTTGTTGTTGCGAAGTGGGAGGAGCTTATTTGCCCAGGATGAAGTTGACGAGGGTTGTCACGTCGCCCACGTTGGTGCTACCGTCGCCGTTGAGGTCGGTGTTGATGCCGTCGGCAGCGACTTTGCCCAGGATGATGTTGACGAGGGTTGTCACATCGCCCACGTTGACGGTGCCGTCGGCGTTGAGGTCGTAGGGCAGGGAATCGAACTCGGCGGCTGTGCCGTAGAAGAAGCTCAGCACGCCGTCGGTGAGCGTGATGTCGTAGAGGCCGCGCTCGGGGTTGACGGGCAGGTATTCACCTGTTTGGCTGTCCTTGGTGTGGAAGGCCCACATGCCTTCGTGGGTCGTGGCCGAACATTCGGTCCAAGCCTTGTCGGGACCAGGGAAGAGCGTCAGTTTGCAGTCGGCAAAAGAGGCGCCGTTGTTCACGCCCATTTTCTTGCCGCCCGAGGGGATGTATTCGCAGTGTTGATAGGTGGGGTCGTTGTTGAGGCTGTTGGCCGTCCAAAGACCTTGCTCGTAGTGAAGGCGCACGGCCAGCAGGCCCTGTCCCATGAAGGAGGGGTACCAGTCGCCTTTCTTGCGGTTTTCAAGCAGGATGAACTCCTTGCTGTCGTTGGGGTTGGTGAGCTTGTAGGCCGTTGCTTTGTCGGGCTCTTGCGCATCGAAACTTTCGAGGGTGAAGCGCCCTGCTTTGTCGTAGGGGATCTCGGTGAGGTTCAGCCAGCCGAGGTAGTTGCGCTCGTGGGCGTTGTGGCCTACGGGGCGATAGCCGTCGTAGCAATACTGACCGTAGTCCATCACGCTCCAGTAGTCCATCGAGAGCAGGGATTTGCTAATGGCGTCGTCGGAGTTGCCAGTATAGTAGAAGTCGGGCAGGCCGAGGGCGTGGCCGAACTCGTGGCAGAAGACGCCGATGCCGTCTGTCTGCGTATTGATAATGCGCGTGTAGTCGTACTTCTTCGTGGTTTCGTTGTAGTAGTATTCTTGCAACAGCTCGTTGCCCACGAAACACGAGAGGACGGGCGTTTTGCTCCCCGCAGGACCTACGCCTACGTTGCTGAGGTTTTGGAAGTGCGCCCAGATGTACTTGTCGGCCCCCGCTTCGTAGGCACTATGGGCGCCTGGGCCAGCGTAGTAGATAGAGACGAGGGGTATCGTGCCGTCGGGCTCGGTAAACTCGGAGAAGTCCACGCCATTGGCGTAAGCATCGTTGAGGGCTTCGAGCACGAGGCTCTTCGTGGCGTTGGCGGAACCGCCAGAGGCTTTGTTGCCATACACGGCGTAGCCCAGCATGGTTTTGTATTTATGTACCACTTTGAACTCGGGGTCGTAGAGGCCGTTGCTCTGGCTGAGGAAGTAGTCGCGCACGCTGCCGCGAGCATAGGGCTCGTCGTGGTAGCCCTCTTCGGTGAACATGCGCTGCACTTTCTCGATGGTTGTGGTGTCCTGGAAGGCGCGGTCGGGGAATTCCACCATGATGACGGGGAAGGTGTGCTTGCCAATGGAGGGCACGATGCCGTTGCTGCGCGTGCCGAGGGTGCCCGTTCCGTCGGGGTTGACGGCGGCGGCAGCGCGGTTGTGCTTGGCCTGCAGACGGCGCACGGTGGCCTGCACGGTGGGCAGGTTAGTGGCGAGGCTGGCAACGAAGGCCGCTTCGTCGGCCGAGCGCTGGGCGGCCTCGTGGGCCAGGCGCGGCGTTTCGATGAGGCGGTCGCCCTGCAACTGGGCGTAGCACAAAGCACCGTCGGCATTCTCGGTCAGGACGGTGCCGTCGGCGGTGGTGTAGTAGTTAAGGAAGGCATTGCCCTGCTTGGTGACGGTGAGCGTGGTGCCATCGGGCTGCGTGCGCTCAACGACGCGGCGTAAGGGACGTGAGGCATCGGCCGTAGTGATGACGGCGGCCACGAGGCAAAGCGCGAGAAGGATGCGTTTCATTGGTTGCAGTTTTTATGCTGTTGCAAGGTGTGTGTGGCTGGCTGCGTGAGGGGTTCGCACGAGCACACAATATTATATATAAGTGACGCAAAATTACGTCACGAAAAACGAAATGCCAAGTGTTTTGCCGTTTTTTACAAGCAAACGGCTATCTTGCCCCTTTTTTTTCTTAATTTTGCAGGCGCAATAAACAAACAACGCAGTAAGTTACATGGAATTTCAACAGACTGGCATAGCGGGCGTGGTGGTAGCAACGCCTCGCGTCTTTGAAGACGGGCGCGGCTATTTTATGGAGACCTGGCGCGAGGAACTGCTCAACGAGGCGTTGGGCTATCCCGTGCGCTTTGTGCAGGACAACGAGTCGCGCTCCGTGCGCGGCGTGTTGCGCGGACTTCACTACCAGCGCGGTGCGGCCTCGCAAGCCAAGCTGGTGCGCGTGTTGCAGGGTGAGGTGTACGACGTGGCGGTTGACCTGCGCGTAGGCAGTCCGACTTTCGGACACTACGTGGGCGTACGCCTTAGTGCCGAGAACCACCGCCAGCTGTTCGTTCCGCGCGGCTTCGCCCACGGCTTCCAAGTGCTGAGCGACGTGGCCGTCTTTGCCTACAAGGTGGATAACCGCTACGCGCCCGAGACGGAGGCCTCCATACGCTACGACGACCCCGACCTCGCTATCGACTGGCCTTTGAAAGAGGGACTTATCCTCTCCGACAAGGACTTGCAACGCGCCGTCAGCTTTGCGCAGGCCGAGAAGTTCGGATAAGGAGCGACGGGATGAACGTTTCATGTTATTGTTTAACGTTTAACGTACTAACGGATGGACAAAATACGCAACTTCTGCATCATTGCCCACATCGACCACGGCAAATCGACCTTGGCCGACCGCCTGCTTGAACGCACGCAGACCATTCAGGTGACGGAGGGGCAGATGCTTGACGATATGGACCTCGAGCGCGAGCGCGGCATCACTATCAAGAGCCATGCCATACAGATGAACTATACGCTCGACGGGCAGACCTATACGCTCAACCTGATTGACACACCGGGGCACGTGGACTTTAGCTACGAGGTGTCGCGCAGCATTGCGGCCTGCGAGGGCTGTCTGCTCCTCGTGGACAGCACGCAGGGCGTGCAGGCGCAGACCATCTCGAACCTGTACATGGCCATTGAGCACGACCTTGAAATCATTCCCGTGCTCTCGAAGTGCGACATGCCCAACTCCATGCCCGAGCAAGTGGCCGACGAAATCGTGGAGCTGCTTGGTTGCAAGCCCGAAGAAATCATCCGCGCCAGCGGTAAGACGGGCGAGGGTGTTGACGACATCCTGCGCGCCATTGTTGAGCGCGTTCCCGCCTCTGCGGGTGACCCAAATGCTCCGTTGCAAGCGATGATTTTCGACAGCGTGTTCAATCCCTTCCGTGGCATCATTGCTTACTTCAAAATCGTCAACGGCAGCATTCGCAGTGGTGAACAAGTGGTCTTTGTCAATACAGGCCAGAAGTACACGGCCGACGAGGTGGGCGTGCTGCGCATGGACCTCGTACCGAAGAAGGAACTGCGCTGCGGCGACGTGGGCTACATCGTTTCGGGCATCAAGACCGCCACGGAGGTGAAGGTGGGCGACACGATTACGTCCGTGGCCAACCCGTGCAGCGAAGCTATTGCGGGCTTCGAAGAGGTGAAGCCCATGGTCTTTGCGGGCCTTTACCCCATCGAGACCGAGGACTTTGAGAACCTGCGCGCCAGCCTCGAAAAGCTGCAACTCAACGATGCCAGCCTGACGTTCCAGCCCGAGTCGTCGGTGGCCCTGGGCTTTGGCTTCCGTTGCGGCTTCCTTGGTCTGCTGCACATGGACATCATTCAGGAGCGCCTCGACCGCGAGTTCAACATGAACGTCATCACGACCGTGCCCAACGTTTCGTACCACGTTTTCGACAAGCACGGCGATATGCTTGAGGTGCACAACCCCGCCGGTATGCCCGACGTGGCAGCCATCGACCATATAGAAGAACCCTACATTCGCGCCAGCATCATCACGCGCACCGAATATATAGGTCCTATCATGACGCTCTGCCTTGGCAAGCGCGGCGAGCTTGTGAAGCAGGAGTACGTCAGTGGCGACCGCGTGGAGATAT
This sequence comes from uncultured Prevotellaceae bacterium, assembly GCA_900317635.1. Lineage (GTDB taxonomy): Bacteria > Bacteroidota > Bacteroidia > Bacteroidales > Bacteroidaceae > Alloprevotella. The sequence goes on from ONHN01000003.1 coordinate 25,179, forward strand.
ACTACGACATGCCGTTGGCCGAAATCGTCATCGACTTCTACGACAAGCTGAAAAGTATCTCGAAGGGCTACGCCTCGTTCGACTATCACCCCATCGAGTTCCGCCCCTCGCGCCTCGTGAAGCTCGACATCTTGCTCAACGGCGAACCCGTCGATGCTCTCTCCACGCTGACCCACGTTGACAACAGCGTGGCCTTCGGGCGCCGCATGTGCGAAAAGCTGAAAGAACTCCTGCCGCGCCAACAGTTCGACATTGCCATACAAGCCGCCATCGGCGCGAAGATTATTGCGCGCGAAACCGTCAAGCAAGTGCGCAAGGACGTGACGGCCAAGTGCTACGGCGGCGATATCAGCCGTAAGCGCAAACTCTTAGAGAAACAAAAACGCGGCAAGAAGCGCATGAAGCAAATCGGCAACGTGCAAGTGCCCCAGAAAGCCTTCCTCGCTGTGCTGAAGCTGGATTAAGATTAATTCAAGTTTCTCTACGTTTGCGGCGAGATTGCTTGGCTCTGTAGTTCCTGCGGCTATGGTGCGCAGCGCGCACCACACCATGCTTAACCGCGTATTCCGATGAGCGTAGCGAAGAGGAATGCGCGGTAGGTGACGGGAGGATAAAGTCGGTGCGCAGAGCGTACCGCACAGTAAGAATATGAATTTAGCAAAGGAACTTGACGTGCAGTACGCTTCGCGCACTGGGGTATAGCCGCAGATTTGCCACGTATCATTTGTTTTATGGTATCCCAACATTCTGAACGAGAACCTCTTAATTATATGTAATATGAAAAAGACATTATTTTTTGTGCTTTCATCTTTTCCGATGATGGCCTTTGCTGGTCCTGATGGTCCTGCTGAAGTTTTTTTGGGCCTTTTAGCTTGGACATTTATTATTTTAGGTATAATCATAATTGTGAAGTTCTTTTCTTTGTGCAAGAATGTTGAAAAGATTTATACCCTATTGTCTTCAATGAATAAAAGCGGAACTGATACTTCTCAAAATAGTTCAATACCTAAATATCAATCGGATATGGAAACTTATAAAGAGCCTAATGATGAGTGTTGTGAGGCTCTAAATAGATGATTTATGGATATTTGTGGTAATTTGTGTAAAAGGATGTAATGTATATCACGAATGCTCACAAAAGCCCACGAATTTCTCGCGAACAGTTTCCTTAGAAACGGCAAAAAATGTGCTTAAACCAGCGGAATCTGCATTTTTTTTAATAGATTCCGCTGGTTTAAGCACATTTAAGTTTCGGAAGTTGTGAGAGAGCGGGACAAATGGTGCGCGGTTAAGCATAGTGTGGTACGCTTCGCGCACCATTTACCCCCCCCCGTATCACAACTCCCGAAACTTGAATAATTACATTTCTCGCCTTTTGAGCGGCTGCGGGAAGGCGCTACGGCCTACGCGTTTCCTGCGCTTGCCGAATATGGGGTATAAGATGAAAAAAACGTAGAAACATTTGTTTGTTAGCAAGAAAAGTCGTACTTTTGCACCCGCATTTTTGCACAACATACAATTCATTCATTAACAAATCTTACGTAAACCGTATGACAAATCAGTACGAGACCGTCTTCATTTTGACTCCCGTTTTGTCTGAACCCCAGACAAAGGAGACGGTCGAAAAGTTCCGCAACCTCCTCGTCGAGAATGGCGCAGAGATTGTTAACGAAGAACTTTGGGGACTTAAGAAGATGGCTTATGCCATTGAGAAGAAATCCACTGGTTTCTACGTGATGATGGAGTTCACCGCCGAGCCCACCGTGATGAAGAAACTGGAAGTAGCTTACCGCCGCGACGAGCGTGTGCTCCGCTATCTGACCGTGAAGCACGACAAGTTCTCCGCCGCTTACGCCGAGAAGCGTCGCGCCAAACTTAACGCAAAGAAGGAGGACTAATCATTATGGCACAAGCACAATCTGAAATCCGCTACCTCACCGCGCCCAGCATCGACACCAAGCGCAAGAAGTATTGCCGTTTCCGCAAGAGCGGCATCAAGTACATTGATTACAAAGATCCCGAATTCCTCAAAAAGTTCCTCAACGAACAAGGCAAAATCCTGCCCCGCCGCATCACTGGCACCAGCCAGAAATATCAGCGCCGCGTGGCCAAAGCCGTTAAGCGTGCTCGTCACCTTGCTTTGCTGCCCTTCGTAACGGACTTGATGAAATAAACCAATAGGAGGACTGATATATGCAAGTTATACTGAAAGAAACCGTATATGGCCTTGGTTACAAGGACGACATCGTAACCGTTAAGAACGGCTACGGACGCAACTATCTCATCCCCCAGGGAAAAGCCGTCATCGCTTCTAAGTCTGCCGTGAAGCAGCTTGAGGAAGAACTCCGCCAGCGTGCGCGCAAGATTGCCCAGCTCAAGGCTGAAGCCGAAGCACTGGCAGAGCGCATCCGCACAGTGAAACCCATCGTGATTGCTACGAAGGTTAGCGCAACGGGCACTATCTACGGCTCCGTCAACAGCCTGCACCTCGCCGAGGCATTGGTGGCACAAGGCATTGAGCTCGACCGCCGCCAAATCAACGTCCACGACGTGAAAGAAGTGGGCAACTACACAGCCGTTGTGAAGGTTTACAAGGGCGTGGAAGCTGAGCTGCCCTTCACCGTCGTAGCCGAGAACGCCGAGGAGTATGAAGCTGCCAAGGCCGCCGCTAAGGCCGAGGCCGAAGCTGCTAAGAAGGCTGAAGCCGAAGCTGCCGCCGCCGAAGCTCCCGCCGAAGAAGCTCCCGCCGCCGACGAAGAGACCACAGAAGTAGCTTCCCTCGAAGCATAAACCGCCACCCCGCAAGGGGGACGCAACCCATAGCAGGCCGCGCCCGAAAAGGCGCGGCCTGCGTTTTACGCCTCAAAGGGCGTTTCCAACCTAAGCATACCGCTATGGCTAAAGACCAAAATCTTTGGAACCGCATCCTGCGCAACGCGCTGGCCCTGCCTGGCGTGGCCATCGACCGCGACGAATACCTGCGCTCGGCCTTACGCAACGACTGTACGCCCGAAGAGCTGAGCCGTGCCATCGAGTATCGGCCCGCCGTCGTCGTCAGCCGCGAGCGCATCGACAAGATTGCCTCAGCAGCTATCAACTACCACACCGCCACCGTCACGTCCCTCAGCACGCTGACCGGCCTCCCTGGCGGCCCCGCTATCGTGGCCAGCATCCCTGCCGACTTGGCACAATACTACTTCCACGTCTTTGCCCTTTCGCAGAAGTTGGCCTATCTCTACGGCTTCCCCGACTTGCGCGACAAGAACGCGCGCCTCACCGACGAGGCCGCCGACATGCTGACGCTCTTCGTGGGCGTGATGATGGGTGCCCGCGTAGCCAGCAACGTCCTGCGCGACATCAGTCGCGACCTGGCTGTGCAGGTGGCAAAGAAAGTGCCGACAAAGACCCTCACGCGCACGCTCTACTATCCCATTGTGCGCCAGGTGGCCACGCGCATAGGCCTCGACCTCTCTAAGAGCAACGTCACGCGCACGCTGGGACGCTTCATCCCGCTCGTGGGTGGCATCGTCAGCGGTGCCGTCACCTACGCCGCCTTCTACCCCGGTGCCCGCCGCCTGCAAAAGACGCTCCACCGACAGATGGACCTCCTCGGTGCGAACCCCGACCAAATGCCCGATACGGGCGACGTGCTGCCGCCCAGCGACGAGCACCTCGAGCGCCTCGCCATGCAAGCCTTGGTCAACATGGCCCTGATGGACGATGATGCACGCGAGAAGAAGCTGGCCTATCTGCAAAAGCAAGTGGCCCACACCACCTTGCCGCTCGAAGAGCAACAGCAACTCGTAGCGGCCTATCAAGAGGCGCAGACGTTCAAGACCGATTTCGCTGACTTCCAAGACGACCCCGTCAGCAGCTCGCAACTCGTGCGCCGCCTCGTAGATGTCATGCGCCTCGGCGGACAAATCTCCGTCAGTGCTAAAATCTACCTCAACAAGATTTGCCGCGAACTGGGCTACTCGCCCCGCGATGTGGACGAGTTCCTTAAAGAATAAAGGGTTACACCTCTTCCTCTCCTCCACCCTCCCATTACCTATATAATATTATACCACTATGCTTCCCATAGGTTTGGCCTCCGACCACGCAGGCTTCCCCCTGAAAGAACACGTCAAGACGCTCCTCGACGAGCTACAACTTCCCTACGTCGACTACGGCACCCACTCCACCGAGAGTTGCGACTATCCCGACTTTGCCCACGCCCTGGCCCGCGCCATTGAGCGTGGCGACGTGGAGCGCGGCATCGCCGTCTGCGGCTCTGGCCAAGGCATCACCATCACGCTCAACAAGCATCGCGCCGTGCGCGCCGCCCTATCGTGGCTGCCCGAAATTGCCGCCCTCGCTCGCCAACACAACGATGCCAACGTCCTCACCATGCCCGGGCGCTTCATCTCTAACGACGAGGCCGACGCCATCGTCCGCACCTTCCTCTCAACCCCCTTCGAAGGCGGGCGCCACCAGCGCCGCGTAGAGAAGATAACCGAGGGGCTCTAATCACCGCCTTGCGCGAAGCCTTTGCACCGCAGTAGTAGGGTGGGGCGCTCTGGCGCGTCAAATATCTCCTTAATTGTTTGGCGTATAACAAAAAAAGCAGTACCTTTGCACCCACTCTTAAAAGCAGTAGATCAGAAAAGATATAAACTTAAAACCTTACAGTTATGACAAAGGCAGACATCGTTGCCGAGATTTCCCGTAAGACGGGCCTCGACAAGACTTCCGTGTTGATTACCGTTGAAGCTTTTATGGACTCCGTGAAGGAGTCGCTCGAAAAGCAGGAGAATGTCTATCTGCGCGGTTTCGGTAGCTTCATCCTCAAGAAGCGCGCCCAAAAGACCGCCCGCAACATCTCCAAACGCGAAACCATCATCATCCCCGAACACAACATTCCCGCTTTCAAACCCGCCAAGACCTTCATGGCGATGGTGAAAGACTAACGGAATACACACACATTTAACAACTAAAACTATAAAGCTATGCCCAGCGGAAAAAAGAAAAAGAGACACAAGATGGCTACGCACAAGCGCAAAAAACGCTTGCGCAAGAATCGCCATAAGAGCAAGTAACAACCTTGCCAGCATGTAATACACGAATACCCATTCTTCACGCGAACGCCGAAAGCGGACCCCGCGGCCCGCTAACCTTCCTCGCGTAAGAATTGGGGTTTCGTGTGTTTTTGTACAAACATCACAGCGCATAGCCCTTAAGTGCCAGCAACGCAAGCCGTGCCCCCGCGCTTCACGCGGCTATGCCAGACCTATCAAAACAAGTAATGACAAGCGAAGTAATTGTTGATGTTCAGCCCAAGGAGATATCTATCGCCCTGCTCGAAGACAAACGCCTCGTAGAGTTTCAGCGCGAGCGCCGCGAACAGCACTTCTCCGTCGGCAACATCTATCTGGCCAAAGTCCGGCGCATCATGCCCGGCCTGAACGCTTGCTTCGTGAACGTCGGACACCCTAAGGACGCTTTCCTACACTATTTCGACCTCGGACTGCACTATCGCTCCGTAGAGAAATTCCTCCAACTCGTAGGCGACGGACGACGCAACGTACCCTTCCACAAAGCCCTCGTGCCCGAAGAGCTGCCCAAGGAAGGCAGCGTGCAGGACACACTCAAGAAAGACGACGAGGTGCTGGTGCAAATCGTGAAAGAGCCCATTTCAACCAAAGGACCGCGCATCACGTGCGACATCACCTTCCCCGGCCGCTACATCGTCCTCATCCCCTTCACCGAGAAAATCAACGTCTCCACAAAAATTCGCAGTGCACAAGAGCGCGCACGCCTCAAACAGCTCATTCAAAGCATCAAACCAAAAGGCTTCGGCTGCATCATTCGCACCGTGGCCGAAGGCAAACGCGTGGCAGAGCTCGACCTTGAAATGAAAACCCTCGTGGGACGTTGGAACGACACCGTTAGCCGCATTCAGCGCATACGCCAAGAGGCTGGTGCCAAACTCCCCCGCCTCGTCTACGAAGAAACAAGCCGACCCGTCGCCCTACTGCGCGACCTCTTCAACCCCTCCTACGAAAACATCTACGTGGGCGGCGACGAAGAAGTCTTTCGCGACATTCAGCACTACGTCTCGCTCATAGCTCCCGAGCGTAAAGACATTGTCAAGCACTACAAAGGAAGCGTTCCTATCTTCGACAACTTCTCCGTCACGCGACAAGTCAAGAGTGGCTTCGGTCGCACCGTTACCTACAAACACGGAGCCTACCTTATTATTGAGCATACCGAAGCGCTCCACGTCGTCGACGTCAACAGCGGCAACCGCTCCAAAAACCCCGAAGGACAAGAAACCAACGCCCTCGAGGTCAACCTCGGCGCCGCCGACGAACTTGCACGCCAACTGCGACTGCGCGATATGGGCGGCATCATCGTGGTCGATTTCATCGACATGGCCAAGCCCGAAAACCGCCAAGCACTCTACGAACGCATGGTGGAAAACATGAAGCAAGACCGCGCACGCCACAACATCCTGCCCCTCTCTAAGTTTGGCCTGATGCAAATCACCCGACAGCGCGTGCGCCCTGCGCAAGACGTTACCGTCGACGAGGCTTGCCCCACCTGCGGCGGTACAGGCAAGATAAAAGCCAGCCTCCTCTTCACCGATATGCTCGAAGAAAAAGTGCGACTCATCGCCCATACGATGCACGCGCGCAGCGTCCGACTACACCTTCACCCCTTCGTAGCAGCCTACCTCACCAAAGGCATCGCCTCGCTACGAATGAAGTGGCAAGCAAAATACCGTATGTGGATCAACGTGATCCCGAACCAACAACTCGCCTACCTGCAATACCAATTCTACGACTCCGACGGCGAAGAAATCGACGTCCGACAGCTCGGCGAGATGAACTAACCCCGCTTCGCGCGCGTACATATATAATATATGTATAGCGCGCGAAGCTTTTTTACGCCTTGGGAGCGCGGGCGCTCCCATACCCCCCCTAACCCCTGCAATTTGCCAACTCTACCCAACGAAATAGCCCCTTAACACAAAAAAATGCATTTATTAAGCAAATTTAACAAGTCAAGGCTTACCTTTCTTTTCATTCTTTGTACTTTTGCGGCGCAGTCAGAGGCGGAATGTCGTAGATATTTCGTCCGCTGTATGTTGAGGCCCTTATGCGCTGAACAAACTTAAATTAATTCACTTATATATTAACAACAAAACACAACAATGAGAAAGATTACCTCTCTCTTTGCGCTGTTCCTGCTGGTGGCAGGGACAGCTGTGGCACAAATCACGTCGCTGTCTGAAACCAGCAACGATAAGTGCTACACAATCACGAACAGCCGTTCTACATGGGCTGTTGCAAATGGCGGTACTCAGCTGACCACCATTGCTAAGCTCGGTCTTGCCTTTAGCGCAACCGACACAAAGCAGCAATTTGCTCTCATTACGCCCGACAATGGTACCAACTACTACCTTTGGAGCGTTAATGGACAAGGTTATGTTACCCCTTCCGGTACGCTCACCACGGATGTTGGCGCTTGCAAGCCTGTTTATCTGAACAGCAGCAAGGTGATGTATTTTGATAACGACCACTACATCAACACGGGCGGTTCCAATCAGATTACGATCGACTGGTGGAGCACCGCCGACGCTGGTAACATCCTGACCATTGCCGAGGCTGCCGACTTCGATCCTACGGCGGCTCTTGCAGTGTTCGCAACACCTACCTGTAACGTAACCTACGTTATTAGCGATGCTAACGGCGTTGTATATACTTCACCTGTCGAGACGATGGCCGTCGGCGCTGAAGTGACAACCGTTCCTACCGAATACCAGCGCGCGTTTTGCACCTACACCGTAACGCCTACGACCACCGTGGATGGCGACAACACGGTGCCTGTAACGGTTACGTATAGCCTGCCCTTCACGGTCAGCGCAAGCTACGACGACGCTACGTGGTACTTCGCTAAGATTCGTAGTAACCGCTGGATTTCTATGGACTCCACCGAGCCTTACTATCCCTCTGCTACGAAGAACACGGAGGACAATGGTAAATGGGCTTTCGTTGGTAACCCCTACGCTGGTTTCAGCATCTTGAACAAGGCCGCTGGTGCTACGATGGTGCTGACGAAAGATGGCAACAATGCCGTTATGCGTAGCGAAAGCACCGAAACGTGGGATCTCGTGGCCAACGGTTCTGGCTTCAACCTCCTTCGCCATGGTTCCGCTCAAGACTATATGAACCAAAATGGTGGTGCCTCTGGTTACCTCGGTTTCTGGGTTAGTGCATGGGGTGCTACCGATACTGGTGGCCAATGGCTCATCGAAGAAGCTCCAGCAGCTACTGTTGACGTTACCTACAACGTTGTTCTCGGTGGCACCGTTGTTGCTTCTGCTACCGAAACGCAGGGCGTAGGCGCAGCACCCGCTGTTCCCTCCAGCCTGGAATTTGCATACACGACCTATACCTACGACGTAACCGAGCTGACGGCCGCAACGACCACCGTTGTTGCTACGCCGACCTTCAACACGCCCTACACGCTCAGCACCAGCTTCGACGATGCTACGTGGTACTACATGCGCGGCCATGCCTCTACGGGCAACTATCCTAACCGCTATATTTCTACCAACGAAGATGCTATTGCTTGGGCAGATGGCAACACCATGACCGATGCTTACAAGTGGGCCCTCGTTGGTAACCCCATCCAGGGTGTACAGCTCGTCAACAAGGCTGCTGGTGCTACAAAGTGCGCACAGGGAACAAACCCCGTTGCTATGGGTACGGACGCTAAGCTGTGGACGCTCAAAGAGCAGACCAACTACACCGACGCAACGAACGGTAAGGGCTTCGGTCTCTACGATGCTTCTCTTACTTACATCAACTGCCAAGGTGGTGCACTGAAGTATTGGGCTGGTTTCGACCAGGGTTCTACCTTCTGGTTCGAAGAAATCCCCAGCACGCCTTACTACGACGCTCTTGTTGCTGTTGTAGAGCCTTATGTTACTGCTGCCGAAAGCCACGCTGGTGAATACTTCCAGCTCGCTGCTTCTGGCGAAGCCATAACGAACTTCATGAGCACGATGGTTGCCGCTTCTCAAAACGCTGCCAACAACGTGGATATGACCGAGGCTGAATACAATGCAGCTCTTGGCTACTTTAACGATGCCCTCGTAATGCCCGAAAATGGTTACTACCGCCTGAAGAGCCGCATGGTTGACGAAGGCGATACGAACTATGGCTATGTAGGTGTTAACAGCAGCGCTACCCTCGTTGGTAACATTGCCGATCCTACGGCTGATGCCAGCACGGTGTTCTATGTGAAGAACAATGGTGGCTACTACAGCTTCTCCTCTCAGGGTCTGTATGGCAACGTCGCTTCTCAGAGCACGCCCGTTGTAGCCGATGCTACCGAGCACAACTTCATCCTTGGCATTGCCGCTCCTGGTTATGGTTACATCAAGACGGCGAGCTCCGTTGCCCGCAGCTGCTACCACGTTGCTGCTTCGCAGGACTACCAAGTTGTAGGTTGGGAAGCTCCCGCTAACGCTTCTCAGTTCGTATTCGAGCCCGCTACTGACGTAACGGTTAACATGAACGTTGTTGGCGACGCCAGCTACGCTACCGCTTACTTCCCCTTCCCCGTTCAGGTTACGGGTGCTAAGGTAATGCGCGTTCAGGCTAACACCGCCGCTGGTAAGGCCTTCTACTACGAAACGGCTAACACCGTTCCCGCTGGTACGGCTGTCATGCTCGTAGCTGAAGACGGTGCTGCTACCGCTACGGCTACCATCGTTGACAACGCCGATGCCCTCTCTGGACAGAACGACCTCGTTGGTCACTACCTCGCTGGCAATGTTAGCGATGCCCTCGTACTGGGTGCCAGCAGCGGCGTTGTAGGTTTCTACAAGCTCTCCGCTACGGGTACGCTCGGTGCTAACCGCGCTTACATCGACAACAGCACGAGTTCTGACGTTCGCGCCCTCGTCCTCGCCGCAGGCGAAACGACTGGCATCAGCAATGTTGCTACCGAAGCCGCTCAGAATGGTAAGGCCTACGACCTCGCTGGTCGCCGCGTACAGAACGTTCAGAACGGCCTGTACATCATCAACGGTAAGAAGGTGCTTGTAAAATAAGTTTAAGTTGTCCCAACGCCCGTCCCTCCATGCGAGGGGCGGGACGGGACTTAACCTCAAACCGCAAAATATAATATAGCTATGAAGAAATACATCATGCCTGCCGCCGAGGTGCTGAGCCTCCAGCAGAGCGAAATGCTTTGCGTTAGCGGCAACGTTAAAATCGATCCTAACACCGAAGTTGAAGGCGGTTTCAGCCGTGGCTGGGACGCCTCCGACTGGACTAACAACGACGTAGAAGAGTAGTCCGCTGCTCTCCTTTACGATAAACCTAACAATAAACCTCCCGCACGCTCATTCGTCGAGCCGTGCGGGAGGTTTTGCTGTTGCCTCACTGAGTACGCAGGCGTGACGCCTGCGTACCCGGTGAGGGCATACGCCGCCGACGGGGTGTGGGTGATTTCCGCAGGCGAGACGCCTGCGTCCCATACTCTTCACCTGCGTCCCACTATAACCTTATTCGCTTCGCTATTGGTGCGCAGCGCGCACCACACCATGCTTAACCGCGTACCGCGAGGAGCGTAGCGACGAGTGGTGCGCGGTAGGTGTGTAGCGTTGTTGTCAGTGCGCAGAGCGTACTGCACGTTTCATGCGCTTCTACTATGTACGATTTTGTGTCCCTTCTTTTATAGCTTTTTGACTTCTCTGTTCTATCCTATTTTTTTATTTTTGCGTCAAACCTTTCTATTATATGAGCTACACTCGACTTATCTATCACATTGTTTTTCGCACGAAAGATAGCAGACGAGCTATCACTATTGAGCACGAACGGGAGCTTTATCGTTATATATGGGGGTTTGTTCGTAGTAGAGGCGCTGTTTTAGGGCGTATAGGTGGTATGCCAGATCATATACACCTTCTTGTAGAAATCCCACCCGAGCAAGCTGTTTCAGACTTCGTTAAATCATTGAAATTATCAGCTAATCATTATCTTCAACTTCATAAAGATGTATTCCCTCAATTCTGTGGATGGGTGCGCGGCTATTGCGCGTTAAGTTATAGTGTCAATGAAAGAGAGAAGATAGTGAACTATATTATGAAACAAAAAGAACACCATAGAACCCGCTCTTTTATCGATGAGTTGAAAGCTATGCTTGAAGAGTCTAAGATACAATATAATCAGGATTACCTATTGGACGATGGATTATAGTGCGGTACGCGCTGCGCACCGCTCTGTCCGCGACACACTATCCGCGTATCCCTCTTCGCTACGCTCATCAGGATACGCGGTTAAGCATGGTGCGGTACGCTCTGCGCACCGCTCTGTCCGCCACACACTATCCGCGCATCCCTCTTCGCTACGCTCGTCAGGATACGCGGTTAAGCATAGTGCGGTACGCGCTACGCACCGCTCTGGCGCTAGCCCCTAACTGGGTACGCAGGCGTCACGCCTGCAGCAAATCGCTGCGCCAGCAGCGAAGCATACTGATTTTGGAAGTTCCTGCGGCAGTGGTGCGCAGCGCGCACCACACCATGCTTAACCGCGTACCGCGAGGAGCGTAGCGACGAGTGGTGCGCGGTAGGTGTGAGGCGTTGTTGTCAGTGCGCAGAGCGTACTGCACGTATCATGCGCTTTTGCTTGAGGACGACAAGATACAATATAATCAGGATTACCTATTGGACGATGGATTATAGTGCGGTACGCTCTGCGCACCGCTCTGTCCGCCACACACTAACCGCGCATCCCTCCTCGCTACGCTCATCAGGATACGCGGTTAAGCATAGTGCGGTACGCTCTGCGCACCGCACACCGCACTTTCCCCTCAAGCCCCCACTACCTCTTCGGGTCGATGCACGAAGTGCTGGGCACCGTGTTGGCGGAGGAAGGCCTCAGTGCGGAAGCCCCAGGTGCAGCTCAGGCAGGGGATGCCAGCGCGGCGGGCGGTTTCGATGTCAACCTCCGAGTCGCCGATGTAGAGGGCATCGGTAGGGGTGCAGCCCAGCGTGCGCATCACTTCGAGCAGCGCATCGGGGTTGGGCTTGCGGCGCACCATCTGGCTCTCGCCCACGGCCACGTCTATCAGTCCGCCGAAGAAGCGGGCCGAGAGTTGCTGCACGGCCTCGTTGCCTTTGTTTGATACGATGCCGATTTTGGCTCCGTGCTGCCGCAGGGTTTGCAGCAGGGGGACGATGCCGTCGTAAGGGGCGGTGAGGTCGGCCAGGTGTTGTTCGTAGTACGTCTGGAAGTCGGCGAGGATAGCGCGCGTACGTTCGTCCGTTTCGCCGTAGCCCGTCACGTCGCCTATCAGGCGAGCATAGCCGTTGCCAAGGCAGCGGCGCACGTCGTCTTTTGTCTTTGCTGACAGGCCGTGAAGGGCGAGGGCGTGGTTCACGGCAGCAGTCAGGTCGCTCAGTGTGTCGAGCAACGTGCCGTCGAGGTCGAAGATATATACCATAGGTTTTATGGGAGTTAAGGGGATGTTTATAACAATGGCGTAGCCACGGGAGCGCACCCTTCCTGGTATCGCGGACTTCCTGGGAGCGCGGGCGCCTCGCCCGCACCTAATCGCTGCTTCAGCAGTGAAGCATACTATTAATTCCTAACCTTCGCTGCTGACGCAGCGATTAGGGCGGGCGAGGGCGCCCGCGCTCCCAGGGCTGACGCCGCCGACGTTTGCGGGCGAGGGCGCCCGCGCTCCCAGGGGGAGTATGCGCTTTAGTTCACGTCGGGCAGTGCGTTGTAGTCGCGGCTGTAGCGTAGCATTTGTTCGGCGTAGCCCTCGTTGTAGCTGACGCGGATGTCGGTGATGCGGCCTTCGCTGTCGCGCACGGCGGTATAGACGGGGTTGATGAAGCCCTTGTAGGGTGCGAGATGCAGGCGTTCGTAGCGCGCGAGGATTTCCTTGTGGAGTTCGGCATCCACTTGCACGCCGTAGGTCTCAACCAAGGCGCGTGCTGCTTCGTAGTCGCCCTCGCTCTTGATGCGTTGCACCTCGGCCAGGAGTTCGCCGAAGAGGCCGCGCAGGGCTTCGTAGTCGTTAATGCGTACGTAGGTCTTGCCTTTTCGTTTCACGAGTTCCACCACCTTTTTGTCTTTCCCGTGCTCCAGTGCCCAGTGGGCAATGAAGGAGCGGTTGCGCATGTGGGCCTCTTCGATGGTGTTGCCAGGTTTGATGCGCACGAGCTGCGTCAGCAGGCCGTTTTGCATATAGGTGTAGTACTGCGACTTGTAGGCGTCGAGGTTAGGCGTCAGCCCCAGTTCAACGAGTTTCGGGTCGGCCACGTAGTAGAGGCCGAAGAGGTCGGCACGTCCCTCCTCGATAGCGGCACCGTAGGCCTTCAGCGAGTCGGGGTCGGTGCCAGGGAGCAGGCGGCCCGAGCCGTGGCCCAGGCATTCGTGCAGGTCGGTGTGGAGGTCGTCGCACACATCGCCGTACTGCTCGATGAGTTGGCGTGTAGCATCGTCGATGACGAACTCTTGCGCCATGCCGCTGCCGCGCGCCGCCTTGTTGTAGGCATCGGTCAGGTTGCCGATGGTGACGCTCTTCGAACCGTAGTCCTTGCGAACCCAGTCGGAGTTGGGCAGGTTGATGCCGATGGCCGTAGAGGGGTGTAGCGCGCCGGCGAGGATGGCCGCCGTGATGACCTTTGCGCTGACGCCCTTCACCTCTTCCTTGCGGAAGCGCGGGTCAACTGGGCTGTGGTCTTCAAACCACTGCGCGTTCTTCGAGAGCTTCTCCGTGCGCTTCGTGGCCTCGAGGTCTTTGAAGTTGACGATGCTTTCGTACGAGCCTTTCATGCCCAAGGGGTCGTCGTAGGTTTCGGTAAAGCCGTTGACGAAGTCGACGAGGTCCTCCGTGTCTTTCAGCCAGAGGATGCTGTACTCGTCGAAGGTGCGCAGGTCGCCAGTGAGGTAGTATTCTATGAGTTTGTCGATGACGGCTTGCTGCTTCGGCGTGTCGCAGAAGGGGCGGGCCAGGCGCAGGTTCTCGATGATTTTGTTGATAGCCGTTCCGTAGAGTCCGCAGGCGCGCCACACGTCTTCGCGCAGCACGCCGTCGGCATCCTTCACCAGGCGCGAGTTGTAGCCCATCATGATGGGGTGGGGGTCGGCGGTGGCCTTACGCTGGGCGTAGAATTTTTCGGCCTCGGCCTGCGTGACGTTCGGGCCGTAGAAGTTGACGGCCGAGGTCTGCACGAGGTCGTCGCCGTCGCGCTGGTTGGTGCGCATGGCGGCCACGGCGGGGTTGAAGATGACGGGGAAGATCTCTTCGTCGAGCGTAGCACCTGTTTGCTTCAGGGCCTCGCGCAACCATGCCTCGCTAAACTCGGGTTGGAACTTCTCCGAGCCGTAGTGGTGGTGTATGCCCGAGGAGAACCACGTGCGCTTCAGGTAGAGTTCGAAGGCGCGGAAGTCGGCACTCTCGCGGTCGCCCTGGTAGGAGGTGTAGATTTTTTCGAAGGCGCGGCGGATGCGCAGGTTGTAGCGTCCGTTTTGGTCCCAAAACATGTCGCGGCCCCACAGGGCGGCTTCGCTCAGGTAATAGACCAACGTCTTTTGGCGCAGTGTGAGGTTTTCGAAACCCTCCACTTTGTAGCGCAGCATTTGGATGTCGGCAAACGACTCGTCGGTGTAGCTGAACGCATCGCTCTGCGCACTAACCGACGTACAGGCTGTGGCAATCATCATAGATAGAAGTACTTTTTTCATATTAGTGTTGGTTGGTTTTGTTAGGTGCTTTGAGGGAGTAGATAGCGGCGCATAGCGCGCTTAGGCTACGCTGCCGACGGGCATAAAACGCGAGACGCGAGACGGGAGACTTGGCAAGGTTCGCCATCTAAGGTTGGCAGCGGAATAGTCATGCGCTGAAGCATTCGTGTTCATTCGAAACATTTCGTGCCCTTCGTGGTTTCAGCTTTTCCTCGTTGGGCGCGTGACCATGTCCTTTCTCCCTTATCGTACAGCCAAGGAAGTAGCATCCTTTTGCCTTCTCGCGTGTTCAGCTCTTGCTGATATGGTAACGCGCAGCGTCTTTGCGCAGGCGTATTTTATCCACGATAAGTGCCACGGCACCGTCGCCCGTCACGTTGCCCGCCGTGCCAAAGCTGTCCATGACGATGTAGAGGGCTATCATCAAGGCTTGATCGGCCTCCTTGAACCCCAGGATGCTACTCAGGATGGCCAGCGCGGCCATGATGGTGCCACCCGGCACGCCTGGTGCTGCAATGGCCATGATGCCGAGGCTCAGGATGAAGGCAGTGAACATTTCGACGTCGAACGGCATGCCTTGCATCAGCATCAGCGCCACGGCGCACGACGTGATTTTTAGTATGCTCCCAGGCATGTGGATGGTGGCGCAGAGCGGTACGACGAAAGCTGCTACGCTCTCGCTCACGCCATTCTTCAGCGTCTGTTGCAACGTCACGGGTATGGTGGCAGCCGACGAGGCCGTGCCCAGTGCCGTGGCGTAGGCAGGCACCATGCCCCACAACAGCCGCAGCGGGTTTTTCTTCGCAACCGCGCCCGCTATGCAAAACTCTATCATGAGCCACACCACGTGCATGGCAAAGATAACGCCAATAATCCCCATAAAAACACGCAAAACGCGCATCGATTCGCCCGAATAGGTCATCGTGAGAAAGATGCAAAAGATGTAGAGGGGCAGCAGCGGGATGATGGCCCTGCGAATGAGGCCCGCAATGATGCGCCGAAACTCGCTGAAAAAGTTGCGCAACGTCTGGCTTGGCGTATAGGCCATGCCTAAGCCTAAGACGAAAGCCAACACGAGCGACGAAACCACGTCGAAGAGCGGTGGCATCTTAATGGTGAAGAATGGTTCAACGGCTACTCCCACATCCTTAGCGGCCACGGTGGCCTGTGCGGGGATAAGGCTCGGAAAGACCGCCTCGCTCGTGAAATAGGCAAAGAAGCCCGCCAAGGCACCGTCAACGTAGGCTATCAGCACCGTCAGCCCCAACAGGAAACCCGCCGACCGACCTATGTCGGCAATGGCCGGGACGATGAGACCAATGATGATGAGCGGAATAACAAACTGCAGGAAGTTGCCAAATATGCTGGAAAACGTAGCGAAGAAGCGCAGGCCCGCAATGGGCATCACGCCGCCTAAGGCAATGGCCAGGGCAATGGCTATGACGATGCGCGGGAGCAGACCTATACGGATTTTCTTGAACATAAGCGAAGAGAGACTTTGAAGGTTACCGCCTCCGACGGCGGTGCTTACTTCTGCAAAGATAGCGCAAAAGGAGGATAACCTAAAGCCTAACTAAACTTTTCTTCGCCGCCCCCAAGTTTTGCGCCAAAGCCACAAAGTTTTCACCGCAAGCCACGAAGTTATAAATCCCGCCGAGAAATGTACATTTCCCGCCGAGAATATATACATATCCCGCCGAGAAATGTATATTTCCCGCCGAGATTTATAACTTCAGGGCTTTAGCCGAAAACTTCTGGGTTTAGCGCGAAAACTTGCATGGCGCGGCCGAAAGTTTTGAAAGCCAACAGCTTGCAGCAGTCGGCTTGCGCAGGGAGCGCATAGCTCGCTGCCACGGCGGTGGGTGGCTTGAAAGGATGTGCGCGGCGGCTTTATCGCGGCATTGTTTGCCGTTAAGCTAAAATAGCCGTAACTTTGCAGCAAATTCAAAGACAATGAAGCGCATTATCCTATTCTTAAGTCTGTTGGCCGCTGCAGGCTTTAGCGTGCTGCGGGCAGAGGTTTATACCATTTCCTGCATCGCAGCCGATGGCTACGTAGGCTTAGGCAGCCAGCACGGTGCAACCCCCTACATCTTTTATGTAGGCGCATCAGAAGTGAGCGAAGACGGTTACTGGGAAGTCACGGAGGCGGCTAACGGTACGACGTTTCGTAACCAAGCCACGGGCCAGTACCTTGCCTTCACCACCGAGCGCAACGGCAACATCGTCAAGTACATGACCCTGAGCAGCTCCGCCGCCTCCGACAACGAGCTGTGGACCCTCGAGGCGCAAACCGACGGCACCTTCGTCATTCGCAGCGTGGCCGACCCGTCCTACGTCTGGGACTTGCGGCGCGACGGCAGCAACCTCCTCGGCTGCTACCAGGGCAATGGCAATGGCACCAACGAGCGTTTTGTCCTTACCCTCGTCGCTACGCCGCGCGAGCAGTTGGAAAGCTATATTGCTACGAACCTGCCCGAAGGCGTTACCGATGCGCTCTTTCCCACTGGCACAGATGAGGGGGAGTACACCGCGCGCTCCGTTCAAGCACTGCGCGATGCCTACAACGCCGCCATGCAACTCCTTGCCAGCGGCGACGCCTCCGCCGACTACGCCTCCGCCCTCGCCGCCCTGCGCGCTGCCTACGACGGCCTCGTGGTGAACTCCACGCAAACCGCGTTCCCACCAGCATGGCACGTCTATCTTTCCGACGGGCGCGTAGAAGCCTTCCCCGTGAAGTACGTTGAGAAGCAGTCCGTAGCCGACGGCCTCCTCACTATATCGACCAACGTAGGCTTCACGGCGCAGTATCCAACGTGGCAAGTGGACAGCGTGAGCCTCGTAGCCCCCGCCATGCCCAATTTCCGCACGTTCAAAGTCAACAACAAGTACAACTATCAAGTCTTCACCGACGCGCAAGGCGAAATCTATGACGACTACGTGGCCATCAACGTAGCGGGCATTGGCAAGAGCCTAACCCCCTCGTTCACCTTCACCAGCCCCCGCGCCGCCGCCTACGTGGGCGGGGTGGAACAAACGAACCACGCTTCGCGCCATCGCTTCGCGGACGAAGTGGTTTACCTCGTGGCCGACCACGGCACGCGCATCCTGCAACGGCACAAGACCTCAAGCGGCAACTACGAATACGGCATGCAGCCCTACGGGCGCTACGTGGCCGTAGGCGTAGGCTGGCTGACTGACCGCGCCACGAAGGTGCCCGCCGTGTATATCGAAACAGCCGACGGGCAAATCGTAACAAGTAAAACGGAATATAAAGATGCCTTTATACACATCGACGGGGCGGGTGTCTTCCGCGACTTCCCCCTGACGGCGGTACAAATAAAAGGGCGCGGCAACACCAGCTGGTCGGCACCCTACAATGGCAGTAACCCCAAGAATCCCTATCGCCTGAAGTTTGCAGAAAAGCAAAAACCCTTTGGCATGACCAAAGGGAAAAGCTGGGTGCTACTCGCCAACAAAATCAGCAACTCTATGCTGACCAATGCCATAGGTCAGCGCATCGCGGGCTTCTTCCAAGCGCAAGGTGCCAACCACATCATTCCCGTTGACCTCTACATCAACAACTCCTATCGCGGGAGCTACAACTTCACCGAGAAGGTGGGCTTTGCAAACAACAGCATCGACCTTGACGACGAGACCCGTGCCACCTTTCTCGAACTTGACTCCTACTTCGACGAAACCTACAAGTTTCGAAGTGCCTACTTCAATCTGCCCGTCAATATCAAGTCGCCCGACTTCAGCGACCCAGAGGAGCTAACGCTAACCACGAAAGATGCCATCGAAAATCGCTTCAATCGCATGCAGGAGGCCGTCTTCGAAGGGCGCGATTTCTCTGATGAAATCGCAATAGAACCGCTCTGCCGATACCTCGCAGCCAACGAGCTGATGAAGAACAACGAGCTGGCACATCCCAAGAGCACATTCCTCTACAACGAAAACGTAGACGACCCAACATCGAAGTTCGTCTTCGGACCCGTCTGGGACTGCGACTGGGCTTACGGCTATGGTAACAGTCGCAACTACTTCATCATCGAGGACACTTCCGACTTCTACGAAAGTTTGGCCGACGGCTACGTTGGCACCAACTTCTTCCGCGCTTTGCGAGAACGCGAAGACATCTTGGGAGCATGGTATTATAAGGTGTGGACAGACTTCATGCAAACCGACCTTGAAGAGCTGATAGACTTCGTGCAGGACTACTACGACTACGCGCGGCCCTCGTTGGAGCGCAACGCCCTGCTCTGGAGCGACGGACGCAACTACGCCACGGTCGCCGCCAATGCCCAGCAGTGGCTTCGCACGCGCGCCAATACCGTGTACGACCGCCTCACGCGCTTCGACACGTCTGCCTTAGAGCCGACAACCGTCGTTCCTGGCGACGTGAACGAAGACGGCGTGGCATCGCTGGCCGATGCGGTCTGCCTCGTCAACGCTATCCTGGAGCGCGAAAACGATAAGTTCGTCTTTGAGCAAGCCGACCTCGATAGGAACGAGCTACTCACCGTAGGCGACCTGGCCCTACTGATGAAGCTCGTGCTATCTTCCGACAACACGATGCGCACCCGCCGCTACCGTGCCCCCTTAGCCGACGGCCTATTAGCTTTAGACGATGGCGTTGTCGCGAAGGACGGCGAAGCGCAGATGTCCCTCCGCTTGCAGCTCGACACGCCTTCCTACACCGCCCTGCACTTCACCCTACGCCTACCGAAAGGTGTCAGTCTCAGCGAGTTGGTTCTGCCAGCAGCCGTCAACGCCCATCACAGTGATATCGTAGCACTCTCCGACGGAGCTTATCGCATCCTTCTCTATTCAGACACGAACGAACCCCTACCCGCAGGCGAAACGACCTTTGCCCTACGCCTCGCAGTTCCGCCAGCCTACGATGCAGCAACCGCTGTAAACATCGTTGGTGCTTACGCCGTTAGCACAGAAGGCGAGGATCAGCACCTCGATACATCTTCCGCCGCCCTCATTCCTAATCTGACGGCTATTTCCGCTCCCGCAGAAAGCGCAAAAGAAACGCAATGTTTTGATTTGCAAGGACGGCGCGTATCCTACGTTGAAAAGGGCGTATTTATCGTTAACGGAAAGAAAGTAATCAAGTAATTTTGTCAAGCCATGAAGAAGAAACTATTATATAGCCTGCTTGTCGCCCTCTGCGGTCTGCAAACAACGTATGCGCAAGAGGCAACGTTGCGTCTCGCCGATTGCGCGGGAGGTTGTGCGCTCACGATAGGCGCGCAGGTAGCGGGCCAGTACGTATCGTTCCAAATGGACATCGTTGCGCCAGGGGGCTGTCGCTTGGAAAAGGCCGAGTCCGCTGCTGCTTATGCCTCGCTCAACTTGCAGGCAGCCACGTTGCAAAACGGACTGGTGCGCATGGCAGCCTATACCGACAATGCCTTGCGGCTTGAGTTCGATGGCTCCGACGTTTTCACCGTGCAGTTTCAAGGTGTGCCCGCCAATGCTTCCACGTTCACCCTCAAAAACATTCGCTTCGCAGCCGCCGACGGCACCGAAACATTGTTGCCGCCCGTGTCGGTAACGTATCAAGGCACTTCGCCACAGCCAACCCCCTACGACCTTAACGGCGATGGAGCTGTCAACGTGGGTGACGTGACGACCCTGGTCAACATGATATTGGGCAAAACAGCCCTTCTCAACGGTGCCGACCTCAACAGCGACGGCTCCGTGAACGTGGGCGACGTCACTACGCTCGTCAATCGAATTTTGGGGAAGTAAGGCGAGGGGGTGAGCAGTATTTTGGCGTAGCCCCTTGGGAGCGCGGGCGCCTCGCCCGCAGAAGTATGGGACGCATGCGTCTCGCCTGCACCCTAATCGCTGCAATAGCAGCGAAGCATTTCTTTTATCGCTAACCTTCGCTGCTTTAGCAGCGATTAGTGCGGGCGAGGCGCCCGCGCTCCCAGGGTGGCTACGCCGTCGTTGGGTGCGGGCGAGGCGCCCGCGCTCCCATGCCTTCACGCTCACCTTGCACTATCTTTGCTTTGCGAAGATAGGCTGCGGCTCGGAAAAGCTAAAGCAAGCTTTGCTTTTTGCTCACCTTGCACTACTTTGCTTCGCGAAGATAGGCTGCGGCTCGGAAAAGCTAAAGCAAGCTTTGCTTTTCGCTCGCCTTGCACTACTTTGCTTTGCGAAGATAGGCTGCACCTCGGCAAAGAAAAACAAGCGAGCTTGCTTTTCTTTGCGCTCAGTTTGCACTATCTTTGCCCACGAAAAGGATTTTAGGGGTGCCCCGCCGACTTCGGCAGGCTGAGAGCATACCCTCAACAACTGATCGGGACAATTCCCGCGTAGCGAAAAATCTCTTAACGTATGAGAACCACATTCTTTTTGGGTGCGGCCTTAGTGGGGTGCACCAACCTCTTAGCGCAGTCCGACACGTTGCAGACAGAGCAATTGTCGGAAGCCGTAGTTCATGCCACGCGTGCCACACGCACCACGCCGATGGCTTACACCAACATTACGAAGGAAACGCTCGCCCGCGTCAACTTCGGACAGGACATCCCCTACCTGTTGAGTGCCACGCCCAGCGTGACGATGTCGAGCGATGGCGGTGCGGGCATAGGCTATACCTATCTTCGCATTCGTGGTATCGACCCTACGCGCATCAACGTTACCAACAATGGTATTCCGCTGAACGATGCCGAGTCGAACTCGTTGTATTGGGTCAACATGGGCGACTTCGCTTCTTCTATAGGTGGCGTGCAGGTGCAGCGCGGCGTTGGTACGAGCACCATTGGTAGCGGTGCCTTCGGTGCAAGCGTGAACATGCAAACCGAACCTATCTCGCCCAAAGCTTTTATGCAGTTTGACGGCTCTGTGGGTAGCTACGGAACACACAAGGAGTCGTTGCAATTCTCAACGGGCCGTCTCGGCGGGCATTGGGGCTTGAGCGGACGCCTGTCGCACATAGCTACCGACGGCTACATCGACCGCGCATCGGTTCGCCTCAACTCCTACTTCCTGCAAGCAGGATATTTTGGAGATAAGACCGAGGTGAAATTCATCACTTTCAACGGGGCCGAACGCACCTACCACGCCTGGGACTACGCCACACGCGACGATATGGAGGCCTACGGCCGAACGTATAACCCGTGCGGTAAGTATAAGGATGCTAACGGCAACACGCTCTACTATCCCGACCAGATAGATAGCTACAACCAGCAGCACTATCAGCTCTTGTGGACCCAACGCTTCCTGCCCGAACTGACCTTAAATGCGGCCCTGCACTATACGCGCGGCGGCGGCTACTACGAGCAGATGAAGACAAACCGTAAGCTCTACGAGTACGGCCTCGAACCCTTTAGTTATCGGACGGCCGATGACGAAGAGATTATCAGCAAAAGTCGTGCCGACCTTGTGCGCCGTAAGTACAGCGAAGCCGACTTCTACGGCACCGTCGTCTCGTTGCAGTATAAGAAAGACAAGTGGGAGGCCATCCTTGGCGGCGGTTGGAACAAGTACGATGGCGTTCACCACGGCAAGGTGCTTTGGGTGAGGAACTACCTTGGCGACATCAACGCCCTTCAGCCCTACTATCGCAACTTCGCCCACAAGCAAGACGCCAACGTCTTCGGCCGCGTGGAGTATGCCTTTATGCGCAACCTGACGGCATACGCCGACTTGCAATATCGCTACGTACACTATGACATGTACGGCCCATGCGACGAATGGTACGGCCCTAAAGACCCCGTTGTCTTTAATTTCCACAACACCTTCCACTTCTTCAATCCGAAGGTGGGCCTTTATTATAGGATCACGCCCCACCACGACCTTTATGCCTCGTACGCGATGGCCCACAAAGAGCCTACGCGCAACGACTATGAAGCCGCCGTATGGAGTCAGACGCCTCGCGCAGAGCGCTTAAACGATTTCGAGTTGGGCTATAAATTTAGGAGCGAACGCTTCTCGGCGGTCGTCAACTTCTACTATATGCTCTATAAAGACCAGTTCGTGCAGACTGGCGAGCAGGACAAGAATGGTGAATTTATTATGCAAAACGTGGGCAACAGCTACCGTCGCGGCGTAGAACTGGCTTTAGACTGGAAACCCCTCGACTGGCTGCGCTGGCATGGCAACCTGACGTGGAGTCACAACCGCATTAAGGACTACCACGTCATCCTCGACGACACCGCACAGCCCTTCAACCTGGGCAATACGCCCATATCCTATAGCCCGAGCCTCATCTTTAATAATATCTTCTCCTTCAAGTGGAAGGGCCTTTCGGCCGCCGTGCATACGCAATACGTGGGTAAGCAATACATGACCAATACGGGTTTTGAAAGTTATAACGAAGGAACGCGCGACGTGTCGCTGCTGCTGGATCCTTATTGCACCACCAACCTCGACCTCTCTTATACCTTTACGTGTATTCCTCGAGTGAAATCGCTGACGCTTGGCGTTGCTGTTTTCAACCTTTTCAACGCGAAGTATGAGAGTAACGGCGCAGCCTACACGTGCGTCAAGAGCAACGGACAAGGAGGGGCTATGGCCTATCAAGACGACGACTGGAATAGCTACGCTGTCTTTGCGGCTCAAGCACCCACGAATTTCCTCTTCCACCTCTCTATTCGCTTCTAACGCTGCAAGACCTTCGGAATGGAAACACTGACGTTGCTTGACCTTACTGGTACGCTGTTCGGGCTCTTGTATCTTTACTTAGAGTATCGAGCCAGTATTCACTTGTGGGTTGTCAGCATGGTGATGCCCGCCATCGACCTCTTCGTCTACTACCAAGCAGGTCTTTATGCCGACTTTGGCATGGCTATCTACTACCTGCTGGCCGCCGTCTACGGATGGGCTGTTTGGGCTCGCAAGAAACCTGCTGAAAGTGTCGATGAAAAGGGAGGAAATAGTGCAGAGCTTGCTATTACGCACACGCCGCTCCGCGTAGCCCTTATGTTAGGTGCTCTGTTTCTTGTGTTGTGGGTCGCGATGTACTACGTGCTATCGCGCTTCACCGACAGCACCGTTCCCCTGACCGACAGCTTTGGCAACTCGCTCTCCATCATCGCGCTGTGGATGCTGGCAAGGAAATACGTTGAGCAGTGGCTCGTCTGGTTTGTGGTGGATGCCCTGTTCTTCGTGCTCTACATCCATAAGGGCGTTCCCTTTCACGGTTGCCTCTACGGGTTCTATACGGTGATGGCCATTGTGGGCTATTGGAAGTGGTTGCAGATGATGAAAGCGCAGTAGGCTATAACGGCCAACCAGCCAATAGCACTCTCAAACTTTATTTGTGCATTTCGCCTTATAGGCGGAGTGCACTTTTTTCTTTCACAAAAATTTGCAGTATACGCCCGAAAGCGCTATATTTGCACCGCTTGCCTATAATCAAAAAGCATTTGGAAATCCATAGGCTCCAGCATTTATTACTTTGTTTGTGCTTGCAATGCGCTACGTTTCAGGACCTTACGCGCGTTGTAGGGAGCTAAAGTATTTCCTTTTGCGCTCAAAATGGTAGCCTTTAACGCTTCGTTATTAGCGTTGTTTGCGGCATCGTCGTTTGCGTTTTAAACATTCCAAACGAATTGTTTATGCAGGTTTTTGGCGTAGTTTTGTTCACGGCCATTGTGGGTGGCTTACTGTCGCTTGCTTTGCTGTGGGTTATCCTGTACCTTGCCTACAAATACAAAGTTTTTGACCCCATTGGCGAACGCCACGTCCACACGGTCGATGTGCCGCGTCTGGGCGGATTGGCCTTCGTGCCAGCCATCCTGATGAGCTTCGGCCTTGCCGTGGTATGTGCCCCTTTACTTGGCGCGGGTTCGGCGTTTGAAGGCGTTGATGCAAGGACGACGTGGCTGGTTGTGGCAGCCCTTGTTTTGATGTATATTCAAGGAGCCGCCGACGACTTGAAGAACCTTGACTATAAGCTGAAGTTCCTGTGTCAGTTCCTTTCGGCGGGCATCTTGGTGTATGCTGGCGTGCGGGTGGACGATTTTATGGGACTTTTTGGCTTTGATGCCCTTCCCCTTTGGGCCTCGATCGTCTTCTCCTTCAGCGTTGTCGTGTTTATTATCAATGCGCTTAACCTAATAGACGGCATAGACGGCCTAAGCTCAGGGCTCATCGCGGTGTTCAGCTGTCTGTTTGGTGGGTTGTTCATCGTCTCGCGCGATGTGGTTTCACTCTGTTTAGCCGTGGGTGCTGTGGGCGTTGTTGTGCCGTTTTATATCTTCAACGTCTTTGGCAGTTCAGCGCGCCGCACCAAGATTTTTATGGGTGATTGTGGCAGCCAGAGTTTAGGGCTGCTGATGGCCTATTTTGCGTTGCGGGGTTGGTCGTACGACACGATGCCCTACAACCCCTTGGTTTATGGCTTTGCCATTTTGCTGGTACCGAGTTTCGACGTGGTGCGCGTGATGGCAGGGCGCATTCTTCGCGGCAATCATCCATTTCATGCCGACAAGACCCACATCCACCATAAGTTTCTCGCCTTAGGCTTCAGCCATCGCGCCGCTCGCGGTGCAATCATCGCTATGGCGTTGTGCTTTTATTTCTTGACTATTTGGCTGGATAGAGCCGTGGGCGTTACGTGGATGGTGGTAGTTGATGTGGCCGTTTGGTGCGGACTGCAAAGTCTGTTGAACTTTTGGCTGCGGCAAAAGGGTTCCACCTATTTCGTTGAGGCGAGGAAGTCCAATAGGAAGACCACGTAGCCTCCCGCCTTTACTCTTGATAACATTTACAACAAAATCATACGACAAGATGAAGAAAGTAATGCTTGTTTTCGGAACACGTCCTGAAGCCATCAAGATGGCTCCGCTCGTGAAAGAGTTCCAGCGTCGCAAAGACGAGTTTGAAACCATTGTATGCCTTACGGGTCAGCACCGCGAGATGTTGGACCAAGTAATGGACATCTTCAACATTCAAGGCGACTACGACTTGAACATTATGAAGCAAGGTCAGGACTTGTACGACGTGACGGCTCGCGTGTTGGTGGGCATGCGCGACGTGTTGCGCGAGGTGAAGCCCGACGTGGTACTTGTGCATGGCGACACCACGACGAGCACCGCCGCCGCGTTGGCAGCTTTCTATCAGCAAATACCCGTTGGCCACGTGGAAGCTGGGCTACGCACGCACAACATCTACAGCCCGTGGCCCGAGGAAATGAACCGTCAGTTGACGGGCCGCATCGCTACTTACCACTTTGCTCCCACCTCCCTCTCGCGCCAGAACCTGCTGCAAGAGAACGTGGCCGATGACAGCATCACCGTGACGGGCAACACCGTCATCGATGCCCTCTACTGGGTGGTTGATAAAATCAAGGGCGATGCCAACCTCAACGGCGAATTGGCCCAGCTCCTGCGAAAAGCTGGCTACGACACCACGCGCCTCGATGGCGGCGCGCGCCGGCTGGTACTCATCACGGGCCACCGCCGCGAGAACTTCGGTGAAGGCTTCATCAATATGTGCACGGCGATTAAAGACCTGACCGAGCGTTATCCAGGTGTCGACTTCGTTTATCCGATGCACCTCAACCCCAACGTGCGTGGAGCCATACGCCAAGTGTTTGGCGAGGATCTTCGCGGTGCAGGCGGCAACATGTTCTTCATCGAGCCGTTGGAGTACCTCAGCTTTGTCTTCTTGATGGAGAAGGCCCACATTGTGCTGACCGACAGCGGCGGCATACAAGAAGAGGCCCCAGGCTTAGGCAAGCCCGTCCTCGTGATGCGCGACACCACCGAGCGTCCCGAGGCCCTGAAAGCTGGCACCGTGAAGCTCGTGGGCACCGACTACGACAAGATCTTTGGCGAAGTGAGCCTCCTGCTCGACGACGAGGCCGCTTATGCCGAGATGAGCCACGCCGTCAACCCCTACGGCGATGGGAAGGCCTGTGGTCGCATAGCCGATAAGTTGGCATAAAACTTTATAGAAGTCATAACCTTAACAACTATCTCATTACTATGAAAGTGTGTCTTGTCGGGCTGGGCTACATCGGACTGCCCACCGCCCTCATCATAGCCAAACAAGGGTTTGACGTTGTTGGTGTTGACAACAACGAAGAAATCGTTGAGAAACTTAATGCAGGCGAGGTGCACCTGTCGGAACTGAACGTAGAAGGCTTGTTACGCGAGGTCATGGCAGCAGGTAAATTCCGCGCATCGGCGCGCCCTGAAACGGCCGATGTGTTCATTCTGAACGTGCCAACGCCCCTCAACGCTGAGCACGAACCCGATACGAGCCATCTGCGCAGTGTGACGGAGCAGATTGTTCCCTTGTTGCGCCCAGGCAACCTTTTCATTATCGAAAGTACCTGCCCCGTAGGAACTACCGACGACTTCGCCGACAGCATCTTTACGGCGCGTCCCGAACTCCGTGGTCAGGTCTTTGTGGCCTATTGTCCCGAGCGCGCCCTGCCAGGCAACCTGCTTTTCGAGTTCCGCCGTAACGACCGCATCATTGGTGGCATAGACCAAGCCTCTACGCGCCACGCCATGGACTTCTACAGCCTCCTGGTGAAAGGCAAACTCTTCCCCACGTACAGCAAGACCGCCGAGATGTGCAAACTGACGGAGAACTGTCACCGCGACTTGCAAATAGCTTTCGCCAACGAGCTTTCCGTGATTTGCGATAAGGCGGGTGTCAACGTGTGGGACCTCATTGAGTTGGCCAACAAGCACCCGCGCGTCAATATCCTGCAGCCAGGTTGCGGCGTGGGCGGTAAGTATATAGCCGTTGACCCCTACTACATCATTTCGAGCTTCTCCAAGGAGGCCCGACTGTTGAAGACCGTGCGCGAGATTAACGACCTAAAGGCCGAGTATTGCGTGGCCCAAGTGCGCAACGCTATGCTGGAGTTTGAAGTCAACCACCACCGCAAACCCACCGTAGCGATGATGGGCCTGACGTATAAGCCCAACATCGACGACCTGCGCCACAGCCCAGCAAAATACATCGTCACGCAGGTGATGCAGAACTGCAACAACGCCGACATCCTCATTGCCGAGCCCAATTTGCGCGAGCACAACGTCTTTAAGCTGACAGATTTCAAAACCGCCTACGAGCGCGCCGACATTGTCGTTTTCCTCACCGCACACACGCCCTTCCTCTCGTTGCAATACCACGAGAACAAGAAAATCCTTGACTTCTGTGGCATCTTCAAAAATCGCAACACGGGCGAACTGAAGATGAAGAACTACGAACGTTCCGATGCCGAGAGTGCTTATATGTAGCTCTCAGCTCTGTCGTCTGCACACAAGAGGTTAAACGTTTAGCCACAACCACAGAGTAACTACGATATGCAAGCCATTATCCTTGCTGCTGGTATGGGGCGCCGATTGGGCGACTACACGCGCGACAACACGAAGTGTATGCTGCCCGTTGGCGGTGTGCGCCTGATTGACCGCATGCTGACGCAGCTTAGTGCGCTCAACCTTCAGCGCGTTGTTATCGTTACGGGTTACAAGGCCGCCAACCTCACGGCGCACATCGGTCATCGCTACGATGACCGCCTGCGCATAGAGTACGTCTATAACCCCGACTACGATAAAACCAACAACATCTATTCGCTCTTCTTGGCGCGTCAAAAAATGCAGGAAGACGACACGCTGCTGCTGGAGAGCGACCTGATTTTCGAGGATAGCTTGCTACAGCTCATCACCGCCGATGCTCGCCCGAACCTGGCACTTGTAGCCAAATACGAAACGTGGATGGACGGCACCATGGTGCGCCTCGATGCCGACGACAACATCGTTAGCTTTGTTACCAAACAAGCTTTCCGCTATGAGCACGTCGATACGTACTACAAGACGGTCAACATCTATAAGTTCAGCCGCGAATTTAGCCGTCAGCGCTACGTTCCCTTCCTTGAAGCCTACTGCCGCGCCGTAGGCTATAACGAGTATTATGAGCAGGTGTTGCGCGTCATCACGTTCCTTAGCAGCAATGAGCTGAAGGCACTGCCGATAGGCAGCCGCAAGTGGTACGAAATAGACGATGCACAGGATCGCGACATCGCCGAAACCATCTTCAGTGAAGGCCCCGACCAGTTGCGCCGCTATGCCCGCCGCTACGGGGGGCATTGGCGTTTTCCGCAGATGTTGGACTTCTGCTACCTCGTTAATCCCTATTTCCCCACACCGCGCATGCACGAAGAGATGCGAGCCAACTTCAGCCGCTTGCTCTGCGAGTATCCATCGGGACAGGGCGTTAACGACCTATTGGGTGGTAAGTGTTTCGGTCTGCGCGAGCAATACGTAGCCGTAGGCAACGGAGCCGCAGAGCTGATAAAGGCCTTGATGGAAATCCTGCCAGGACGGCTCGGCCTGACGCTCCCAACGTTCCAAGAATACCCCAACCGGCGCAGTAAGGCAGACGTGGTGACGTTCGTGCCGAAAGAAGAGGGCGGCTATCGCTATACAGTCGAGGACTTAAAGGCCTTTTTCGGGCGGCAGGATATCAGCACGTTGCTGCTTATCAACCCCGACAATCCCAGTGGTAACTACATCCCGCAGCGCGACGTTGTAGAGCTTGCCAGGTGGTGCGAAGCGCGTGGTGTGCGGCTTATCGTCGACGAGTCGTTCGTCGATTTTGCCGCCGACCCCGCTGGCATCAACGCTACGCTTCTGCAAAACGAACTCTTACAGCAACATCCGAAGCTTGTTGTTCTTAAGAGCATATCGAAGAGCTACGGCGTGCCAGGTCTGCGCTTAGGCCTGCTGGCCAGTAGCGATGAAGAACTCTTGACCGCAGTGCGCCGTAACCTCAGCATTTGGAACATCAATAGCTTTGCAGAATTCTTCCTGCAAATCTACAACAAATACACCGCCGCCTACGAGCGTGCCTGCGAACTCTTTAGGCAGGAGCGTGCCCGCTTCGAGGCCGACCTGAAACAGATAGTATGGTTGGAGACCTATCCCTCGCAGGCCAACTATTTCCTTTGCCACGTTGACCCCGCCGTCATCAGCTCTACTCGTCTTGCCCAACGCCTCCTATCCGAACACAATATCCTTATCAAGGACTGCGACACAAAGAGCGGATTGGAAGGCCGTAACTACATACGCATCGCCGTGCGCAACGAAGCAGACAATAAGCGGCTCGTGGCGGCACTGGAGGAAAGCTTTAGTTAGGCGGCCTTTAGAATTTCAAAGAGGCCATGTGTCCTCTTTTACAAGCATAATAGGAACTGCCCATTAAGCACGTGTTTCCTAATCCGAAAGAAATAAGTATGTTATCCGGAGGCGAAATACGACAAAAAATAAGGTCTAAAGCAAAAGCTTTAGTTCCAGAAGGTAGCGAGGTCTGGCTTTATGGTTCAAGAGCTCGTGGCGATAATCAGCCAGAATAGAATTGGGATATATTGATTTTATTGGATAAGGAACGCGTTTCGTTAGATGATTACGACAACGTCTCCTATCCTTTGCGCGAATTAGGTTGGGAGTTAGGCGAAGATATAAATACGGTATTATATACGTATAAGAATTGGGAATCGCAACAGTTCACACCTGTTTACAAGAGTGTAACAGAAGATAGAGTGGTGTTATGAGTCTTA
Organism: uncultured Prevotellaceae bacterium; assembly: GCA_900317635.1. Lineage (GTDB taxonomy): Bacteria > Bacteroidota > Bacteroidia > Bacteroidales > Bacteroidaceae > Alloprevotella. Next base: position 55,473 of record ONHN01000003.1, read on the forward strand.
ACGAAGAAGAATTTAGAAGCAGACGATGTCATGCCTTTGATTGAGCCTACCGAAACCTTAATTAAAGATATTACAAATCAGTTGAAGAAGGATTAAGCGAATGCAAAACATCCTCATCTGTGGTGGCGGAAATCTTGGGCACGTAGTGGCTGCGTGGCTGTCTCTGCAAGACGGCTGTGCCGTTAGCGTGCTGACGCGAAACCCCGAGCGTTGGGCGAGTGCCTTGCAGCTTACTTTGCCCGACACGTCGGCGCGCCGTGCCCCGTTGCGTAGCGTTACGGCGCAGCCCGCCGAGGCCGTTCCCGAGGCCGACATCGTCCTGCTCTGCCTGCCAGGGTTTGCACTCAAACCCGCCATGCAACAAATAGCACCCTATCTCTCGCAAGGAACGAAAGTAGGTAGCGTGGTCAGCAGCACAGGCTTCTTCCAATTTGCCGACGAGGTGCTGCCCGCGCACACTCCGCTGTTCGGCTTTCAGCGCGTACCCTTCATCGCGCGCACCACGACCTACGGCCATAGCGCCGCGCTCTTGGGATTTAAGTCCTCCCTTGCCGTTGCGACAGAAAATATCGATGCTGCCGAAGATTTCTGCAAGCAACTCTCAGCTTGGTTTGGCGTGGAGGTCGCCCTGCTGAAGAGTCGTTGGGAAGCAGCCCTCACCAATAGCAACCCTCTTCTTCACCCCGCCCGCCTCTACAGCTTGTGGAGCGCGTGGGACGGCGAACCTGCCGACAATGTACCTGGTTTCTATACCGATTGGACCGATGAGGCTTCAACGCTTCTGCTCGCTATGGACACCGAGTTTCAGCAGCTCACGCAGGCCTTACACGTTCGCCCTGGTGCCATTCCGCCGCTCACGCAATACTACGAGAGTCCCGATGCCGCAGCCCTGACGCGCAAAATTCGTAGCATCCCCGCCTTTCAGGCCATTCCAGCCCCAATGCTGCAAACGCCACGAGGCTACATCCCCGATTTCGCGCATCGCTATTTCACCGAGGACTTCCCCTATGGCCTCCGTTTTGCCGTGCAGCAAGCGCAGAGGCTTAACCTGCCCATTCCCACCATGCAGCGCGTTTACGATTGGGGTATGAAAATGATAAATGACACGAGCGCTTAGGCCTCCTTCGCGCGCGCGTATATATATAATATTGTATGGCTCTCTTGCAGCAGCGTCGTTACCCCGTCGGCATACAGACCTTTGAGAAAATTCGCAAAGGCCGTTATGTCTATGTTGACAAGACCGACCTCGTTTATCAGATCACGCAACATAGCAACTACGTGTTTCTTGCCCGTCCGCGCCGTTTTGGGAAATCCCTTCTCGTGACAACGATGAAGTCTTTCTTTGAAGGTCGCCGCGAGCTTTTCAAAGGGCTGAAGATAATGGCACTTGCAGAGGTCTGGACGCCGCGACCCGTCTTTCACCTTGATTTAAGTACGGCCAAAGATAAAGAAAGTGCAGAAGCATTGCGTCAAGCTCTGTTCTTGGCATTACAACCCTATGTTGAACGCTACGGGAAAGATCCCTTAGAAACAACGCCTGGCACGTTGTTGCGCGGCTTACTCCGTCGAGCCCATCAGCAGTCGCAGCTGCAAGTTGTTGTGTTGGTTGACGAATACGATGCCCCCCTGCTTGACGTGCTCCACGAAGAGCGCATAGAAGATTTTCGGCGCATTATGCAAGAGTTCTATCAGCCGCTGAAAGCCGCTGATGAAGATATTCATTTCTGCTTCATAACAGGAATTACCAAATTCTCACAGCTTAGCATTTTCTCTACAATCAACAATATTTCCGATGTCACGCTATTGCCTAAATTCGCAGCCATTTGTGGCATAACGGAAGAAGAGGTCTTTTCTCTTTTCAGCGAGGACATACAACAGTTAGCTCAGAACCAGGGCTGTAGTGAGCAAACCACGAAGGAACTTCTTAAAAGGCAATACGATGGTTATCACTTTGCTTCAGTCTCTCCTGATGTGTACAACCCTTTCAGCTTACTGAATTGTTTCAACAACGAAAAAGTTGATAGCTATTGGTTTGGTTCTGGCACTCCCTCGTTCCTCATCCATCAGTTGCAACACTTTCGCACCGACATTACCTCACTTGACGACTATGAGGTAACCGCTGAGGCTTTCAACGTGCCCACCGAAGCTATGACCGATGCCCTGCCTATCTTGTACCAGAGTGGCTATCTAACCATTAAGGGTTACGACCAGGAGAGTGATATATTCTACCTCGGCATTCCCAATCAAGAAGTTCGCCTCGGCATGACACGCGGTTTGATACCGTTTTACACGGGTTTGAAAGCTACCGATGTGAATACGGGATTCGCGCTTCTCTTTTGGCGCGCTCTCCAGAAAAACGACATAGAAAACGCCTTGCAAAGACTGCAGGGTTACTTGGCTCAATTGCCCTACGTAGAAGGTTTTAAGAAGAAATTGCAAGAAGTGGCAACAGCCGAAGGCTTCTATGAATGGACGCTTTACCTCATCTTTTCTATGCTCAACGTCTATGTTCGCACGCAAGTCAAGTGTCGTGGCGGACGTGTCGATGTGCTTGTTAAGATGGCACAAGTCATTTATGTTATGGAAATCAAGCTGAATGGTTCAGCCCAACAAGCCTTAGAGCAAATAAACGATAAAGGTTATGCCTTACCTTACCAACAAGACGGCAGAAAAACCATCAAAGTGGGCCTAAGTTTCAGCACGGCTACATGCAGCCTCGATGAATGGGTCTTTGAGGATGTTTGCAAATGATAGACACATATATATAAATAACTCTTTAATTCATCAGTTAACTATGGTAAATGTAATTGGACTTGGCTACATTGGCCTGCCCACAGCTCTTATGATGGCTTCCCATGGAGTGGAGGTCATTGGCACCGACTACAACAAAGACCTCGTTGCAACGCTCAACGCTGGTAAGACCACGTTTAAGGAAGACGGTCTCGACGAGCTCTTCCAGGACGCCCTCAAAGCTGGCATTAAGTTCACGACGGAGTACCAGAAGACGGACATGTACATCGTTTCCGTTCCTACGCCCTACGACAAGTTCTCGAAGAAAGTAGATGCTTGCTACGTCGTAGCCGCCGTGAAGGAAGTGATGCGCGTTTGCCCCAAGGGCGCAACAGTTGTCGTTGAGAGCACCGTCAGCCCGGGCACCATCGACCACTTCGTGCGCCCCGTCATTGAAGAGAATGGCTTCAAGATTGGCGAAGACATCAACCTCGTTCATGCCCCCGAGCGCATCATCCCGGGCAACATGGTCTATGAACTGCTCCACAACAACCGCACCATCGGTGCCGACAGTCGCGAAATCGGCGAGAAGGTGAAGGAATACTACGCCTCCTTCTGCCAAGGCGAAATCGTTGTGACCGACATCCGTAGCGCAGAAATGTCGAAGGTGGTCGAAAACACCTTCCGTGCCGTTAACATCGCCTTCGCTAACGAGCTGGCTCGCATCTGTCGCCACGACAATATGGACGTTTACGAAATCATCAAGATTTGCAACATGCACCCCCGCGTCAACATCCTGCAGCCTGGTCCTGGCGTTGGTGGCCACTGCATCAGCGTTGACCCCTGGTTCCTCGTAGGCGACTATCCCCGCCTGGCAAAGGTCATCGACGAGTCCATGAAGACCAACGACAGCCAGCCCGAGTACGTCCTTAACCGCATCTACGAGATTATGAAGGAAAACAACATCACGGACAACCGCCGCGTAGGTCTCTACGGCCTTACCTATAAAGAGAACGTGGACGACTACCGTGAGAGCCCCACGCTCCAAATGCTTGAAGCACAAGAGCGTCACCTCGCCCGTCCGCTGAAGTGCTACGACCCCTTCATCAAACAGGACATCGTGGCCAACCAGTTCCACGACTTCGACGAGTTCCTCAACGACGTTGACCTCGTTGTCATCATGGTGAAGCACGACCAAATCAAGCAGAATTGGGACAAACTCAAGGGTAAAGTCATCCTCGACTGCCACAACATCTGCCCCCTCGAAGGTGTCTATCACATCTAATATCTGATAACTCAGGTTATTCGCTGCCACAAGTGTGGAAGCGAATAACCTGTGAGTTTTATGTAGTAAAATGGTTTAGTAGTTATTTTGTAAGGGCTATAACACCAAATCTCAAATATTTAGCAGGTGTGTAATACATTATTATAAGGACTATTCGTTAATGGCTACAATAATTGAGCTTATTCAAGATGATGCAAGGCGATATTTTCCAAATGATAAAGGAAAACGTCTATTATTGCGTATATTGGCCGAACTTATTCTTTGTCGCTATCCCAATTTCTGTTTTCAAGTGTATTTAAGACTTGCATCAAAGATGAATGTATGTTACTATTTAGCAAAGCTTAAGCATCGTAGGTTGTTAAAGAAGTATTCTTTACAAATATGGCCTTCAACACAGATTGGAGGAGGACTCTATATCGGGCATTATTCAGGTACAATTGTTCATCCAAAAACTATCATTGGAAAGAATTGTAGTCTGTCACAATTTACCACTATTGGTTCCAACAAAAACACGCCTGCCATTATTGGTAACAATGTTTATATTGGACCCTCTGTGTGTATTGTAGAGGACGTAAGGATAGGTGATAATGCAATTATCGGAGCTGGGGCTGTAGTGACAAAGGACATACCTGACAATGCTGTTGCGGCTGGAGTTCCAGCTAAAGTTATATCAATTAGGACTTATGAACCAACTTAAAGCGGAGTTGCACTTTCATATTTTACAATCGTTCTCCAACTTGGAGTCACGGAATATCAATTCCCATTGCAATATGCTAAGGAGCAATAGGTTGTGATGTGGTTACAACTTCTTCAATGATGTCAGATCAAATCATCATGATGAATATCTACAACTACAAGTGTCAACCTATTGACAGTCAATTATTTTAGAAGAAGATAGGAAAAATGACTATTGTCCCTGCTCTGTGTGTGGTTGTTTGTCTGTTTATCATAAGCAACTATGTTATGGAAATAGATTCGTATAAGAAAATATGCCTATGTGGATTCTTGTATAGTGTAATATACATTCTTCTGTTATAGTTTTTAGCAATGAATTCACTTGAACGTACACTGTTAAAAAATTTTTTACGCTTCTTAAGACGATGATAGAAATAAGAAATAAAAAGGACTGTTGCGGTTGTGAAGCTTGCGTACAACGCTGTCCGAAGCAGTGTATTGCACTTGAAGAGGATAGTGAAGGTTTCCTTTATCCTGAAGTCAACAAGGATATATGCATTGAATGTGGCCTTTGTGAGAAGGTCTGTCCTGTTATCAATCAAGGAAAACCTATTGAACCTATATCCGTTTTTGCTGCCATCAATCCAAACGGAGAAATTCGCCTACAAAGCAGTAGTGGCGGTATCTTTACAATGTTGGCTGAAACGATTATTGACAAGGGCGGTGTCGTGTTTGGTGTAGGCTTTAATAATCGATGGGAGGTTGTTCATAAATATGCCGAAACGAAAGAGGCTTTGGCAGAGTTTCGTGGTAGTAAGTATGTACAAAGTCGCGTAGGCAATACTTTCTTGCAAGCTGAAACGTTTCTCAAACAAGGTCGCGAAGTGCTTTTCAGCGGAACGCCTTGTCAAATAGCAGGTTTGAAATGTTTTCTTCGCAAAGATTATTCCAACCTATTGACCGTTGATTTCATCTGTCACGGAGTTCCCTCTCCTGGTGTGTTTCGGCAATATCTCGAAGAAGAGAAGATTAAAGTGGCCCGTAAGGGCCGAAAAAATACAGTTTCGTTCTCTTCTAAGAGCACCTCAGTCCCTGAAAGGGATATGCTGAAGTGTAACGAAGTGGAGATTGAGCATATCTCATTCAGGGACAAGACCGCTGGTTGGAAAAAATACAGTTTCGTTCTCGTGCTCACCAAGGTGACAGCCGCCAGTGAGAAAATACAGTTTCGTTCTCGTAAAAGCCTTAGAATAAACCCCTTCTTGCGTGGTTTCTTAAAGGATTTATACTTGCGTCCATCGTGTCATGAGTGTCCTACGAAGCAAATGAAAAGTGGCAGTGATATCACTTTGGCTGACTTTTGGGGGGTAACACAATTGATGCCTAGGCTTGATGATGACAAAGGATTTTCTGTTTTCACTATCAATACAGACAAAGGTGCAGCATTAATGGAAACGGTTTCACTTAAACGGTATCCGATTACCTACGAACAATTGAAGCAAACAAATAGTGCATTGTATAAATCTGCAACAATTCCACAAAATAGGAGCAAATTCTTTTCGTCTAAAGATCTTTCTTTCCATAAGAGAATTAGGAAGTTCGCTCCCATTGATTATATAAAAATTATAAAGGTGTTTATTCGCCGTTTCATTTAAGGGGTGTTTATAAATTTGTTAAATCGTGCTATGATTAGGCTTGAAGCTTCTTTTTAGACTTTCTATCTGTGCTTCAACAGAAATTACGGCATTAGACTATATCCTATATGAGTAGTAGAAACAATCTGTTTGACCTATTTGACTTGTTCAACTCACCAATCAATTTGAGGTACAGATGTTAGCTTGCTTTGCATAGAGCGATGTACCGATATTTATTGTTTGGGATTAAAATGGTTATTCAGAGAATATAAAATGTTTATAAGACCGCATATGACATCCTCTGGGGTTTATATATGAGGTTATGGGGTATATAGGTTAGTAAAACCTGATGCCTAAACAAAGCTGTTTCGAGAGTTAATGAATAGTGCTTGGGTATAAACATAGTCTGAGGCTATTGTCGGATTATATTAGTTATACATATATGTTGTCATAATTATGAAAATAGGTACACTTACTTATTGGAACACAGAAGAAAATTATGGGCAGGTGATGCAATCTTTTGCTTTAGTTAAATACTTGTCTAACCTTGGGTATGACGCATCGCTTATTCGCTATATAAAGAGGCCTGAACGTGAGAGTTCTTTGCACAAGTTTTTTAGATGGTTGAAAATAGTGAGTCCTAAGCGTATTAAAGCAGCTATGGAATATAGAAAATTTCATAAAATTATGGCTGCAAACCAAAAACAGCACCCTCGTTATTTTGATCTTTTTAGAGATGAGTACCTACCAATGACCCCCCAAATATATGATCAGCAAAGCATTTTCTCTGATACACCCCAATTTGATGCGTATATTTGTGGCAGTGATCAGATTTGGGGTGAGGCAGATGCTGTTTTCATGCTCCAGTTTGCACCTAAAGATGCATTGAGACTTTCTTATGCTGCATCTATGGGGGGCGCGCAATTAAAAGGGGATGAAAAGGCTAAATTTTCAGACTATCTTTCTACATTCAATTTTGTGAGTCTGCGAGAGCAGGAGGCTGTGGATTTTTGTAAACAATTAGGGCGTAATGATGCAGTTTTGGTTCCAGATCCCACATTGTTGCTTGACCGTGAAGAATATACTGCATTATATAGGGAGTCAAACCCATCAAACCCATCAAAACATTCGAAAGGTTACATTTTACTTTATCTGTTAGGAAATAAGATAGGTGTGGATGTGGATGAAATATACGCATACGCTGAGCAGCGTAATCTTGAAGTAATATATGTGGCAAGTCAGGGAAGAACAGATTCCCATGAGAAGAATTTTCCCACAATACAAGAATGGTTGTCACTGATAGACAATGCTACATGTGTGTTTACAAACTCTTTTCATGGAACCGTGTTTTGTCTTCTTTTTAACACTCCATTTCTTACTTTGCCTGTGACGGGCGTTTTTTCGCGTATGAATGTGCGAATTCAAGGATTATTGAAACATTATAGCATGGAAGGCAGAATCTTACACCATGATTTGACAGAGGCAGATTCGCCGTGCGATTTTTCAATGTTTAATCGCCAAAGAGTAGAAGACGAGTTGTACGTAAAGCAATTGTTACGACGTGCATTACATTCAGATATGTGATAAAATGAAAATTGTTCATTTAATTTTTGATTTTAATGTAGGGGGAACCGAGACGATGCTTGTTGATATTGTCAATGAGCAAAGTAAATGTAATGATGTAACAATAGTCATCATTAATGATTGTTACGATAGCACACTAATAGCAAGTATTAGTCAGAGGGTTCATATTAAGTTTATACATCGCCAACCAAAGAGCAGGAACCCCTTATATTTCGCCTATCTTAATTTGTGGTTGTCATTAAAAAAGCCAGATATAGTACACTATCATAATTATGTGACCCCTAAAGTACTTCTTCCTATATTCAAGTTGTTTTCCACGGTTCATGCTCTTGGAATTCCCCCGACATATTTTAAGCGCTGTAAATGTTTGTTTGCTATCTCTGAATCTGTACGTAACGATATCTTATCTCATGGCGAGTATCCTGTCTCAGTTGTACCCAACGGAATAGATGTAGAGCGAATTTCTCCTCGCTCTATAAATCGCCTTCGATTACCATTTCGTATAGTTCAGATTGCACGATTAGAAGATGCCATCAAGGGGCAAGATATTCTTATTAAAGGCATTGGCTATTTAAAGCGTAAAGGTATATCTAATGTTGAACTTGACTTAATAGGAGAAGGAGAATCCTTGACATCCCTAAAATCTTTAGCTAATAAGGAACAGGTTGGGGATGTAGTGCATTTTTTAGGAAAGAAAAGTCGCGACTTTATATACTCCCATTTGTGTGGATACGACTTGATGTGCCACCCGTCACGAACCGAAGGGTTCGGATTGACAGTTGCTGAAGGAATGGCAGCGAAAGTGCCAGTGTTGGTTCCAGATAGTGATGGTCCTTATGACATAATAGGACATGGTAAGCATGGTCAGGTGTTTAAGAAAAACGACATAGATGACTTTTGTCATCGATTGATGCATATATATGAGAATTATGATCAGATTTTTACACCAGAAGCAATAGCAGAAGCATATACTCACGTGCTAAACAATTACTCTTTACAAAGGATGGTTAAATGCTATTCACAGGTTTATGGCTCATTCCTTGATAATTAACTATTTGTCGTGATTTCATATATCATTTATTTCTTTTTAGGGACTGCTATTTGTTTCTTAGTAGGCAATAAGTCGCATCGTAAGCGTATATTCTTTTTATGGGGAACGGTGTATACGATCTATTTTGTATATGCTTATGTGGGATGTCTCTATATTAGCAATCCTTTGTTGGATTACTTTATAAGCATAGATGAAATGACATTTTATGATATTTCATTGTCATTGAGTAATTATTCATTTACTGATATTTGGAAAGAGGCATATAGCAATGATGATTATTCCGAATTACCTTTCGCTGCTGCATTATTTGGTTCACTACATAGAATGGCGAATATGTTGGGAATCAATAATACGCTCCTATTTATAAAAGGGAGTATCTGTTTGGTGGGTAGTTTTATACCTGTTATTATCTATAAGATTATCAATTTTGTTGATGAAAATGGTAGTGATAGTGATACAGGTTTTAAAAGCATACTATATTTTGTCTTCCTTACTCCTTTATTTAGTTTTTCATGTCAGTACTTACGTGATATACATGTATGTTTTATATATACACTGATGTTCTATATTACAATCAAAGAGCAACAAAAAGGGCGTTATATCTTGCTGATAGTGCTATTCCTAATCTCATATGGTTTTCGCGTGGAAACTGGATTGTTTTCTGCATTGTTTATATTTCTATCAATATATCTCCACAGCCAAAATAAGTCTAAATTCTTTCGCTTTGTCCTATATACTCTAATGTTAGTTGTTGTGCTTAGTTCATATAGTTATGTTTATACTATAATGAATGATACAATAGAAGGTTATTTGGAAAGGAGTATTGATATGGCAGAAAATGGTTCTTTAGGTGTCAAGTTGAATGCATTGCCAGTTCCTATTAATTATCTCTCAAAAATGCTATTTGGTCAATTGTTACCATTTCCTATTTGGATGCCTGTAGCAAATGACTCTCCATATTCTTCTTTACGGTTCGTGGAATGCTTTATACCACTATATTGGATTGCTGTTGTTCTTATGTTGGGTTTATGTTTTTTGAAGAATTATTCTTCTTTAGATTTGCGATATAAAGTCATAATGCTTTTTTGCTTATTATTTCTGTTACTTACGTCAATGAGTGAGTTCAACCCTCGTAGGATGATGGCCGTTTATCCGATACTTTTTACGGTTTTTTATAATGTAAAAACTACTTATTCATATAAGATGAAATACTTTGTTATGAACAGTTTCTTGTTACTATTATCACTTCACGTAGTATATTATATCATAAAATAATTTAATATGTATTCACTTCTAATTGTTGGTACATTGCCTAAAACTGCAGGCTTTGGGGGTGTAGCCGTTCATGTGGAGCGTCTGTTGTCATATTTAAATAAAGAAGGCGTAGAGTATACCTTTTCCGACTATAAAAAAGAAAGTTTCTTTTCAGTTTTATGGAAGTTATCTCGTGCTCAGGTGGTACATCTGCATTTGTCAAATGCTTATATTCGATTGATATTCATATTATGGGCAAGAATCTTTCATACTACAACGATAGTGACTTTTCATGGTAATTATAAGCATATTAGGAATAGTTGGGTGAAGCTCGCATTTAAATTGGCAGATTACCCTATTACTATTAATTCAGATAGTTTTTCTACTGCCATTGCTATAAACCCTAAAACACGGTTGTATCCTGCATTTATTCCACCACAAGCACAATCTATTCTTTCTGATGAAATCATAGAGATACTTGATAGTGCAAAGAAAAAGTTTGGTAAAGTATATTCAACAAATGCATATCGATACGCCATTGACGCTGACGGAAATGAGATATATGGAATCCCCTTTTTGTGTGATTATTTTGAAAAAGCTGATGATGGCTGTTTAATAGTATCAGATCCATCAGGTGAGTATAAGAAAAGGATATTAGATAAGTGCGAGAGAGTCATATTTATAGATGTGCCTCACGATTATTTTGAAATTCTTAAAAGAGTTGATGTTTTTGTGCGCAACACTTCTACTGACGGAGATTCTCTTTCTGTTCGTGAGGCTCTTTATATTGGAATTCCAGCTCTTTGCTCAGATTGTGTAGAGCGTCCTGATGGTTGTACGCTTTTTCATTATAATGATTTGCATTCTTTTGCAACTGCATGTAAGACATTAAAAAACGAAGCATCAAAGCCTCATAAAATGCTTGATGCTACACACTACCTCAGTGAATTATATGGTGACTTATTTAAATAGAATTATAAGGAGCCCGTTTGATTTTTTTAGTATTATCAATTCAACTGCATTTAGATTTGTTTTATGAGCATTGCTGATCATATATATTCGTCATCCCCTATATTCCTTCAAAATATCCTTTGCTCATTGCAAGGCCTTAAGATTAAGCATCAACGTTTCAACGAACGTTTTTTTGCTGATTTGGAAGAGCTCAATAATAGTCAACACCTGGATGCCGTGGCTATTCGTCGTTATAAAGAAGAACAACTTGCACGTATTATCACTCATGCATATTCTACGGTGCCTTTCTATAAAGCGTTTTATGATGATCATGGCGTTACGCCTGCCGATTTTAAACAACTGGAGGACATACAAAAGTTTCCAGTATTAACAAAAGAGCATATACGCGCTAATGTTCGTCAAATGCTTTCGACAGACTATCCTGCTTCAGGGCTTATTGCCAACCATACAAGTGGTAGCTCAGGAAAGGCACTTGATTTCTATCAGACAAAAGAGTCTCTTCCATATCTGTGGGCTGTTTGGTGGCGTTTCCGTAATCGCTTTGGAGTAGAATTCGGCGATAAGCATCTAAACTTTACTGGAAAGCTTGTTGTCCCTATTTCCCAAACGAAGCCTCCTTTTTGGCGGGTTAACAAACCACTTAATCAGTGGCTTATCAATATGCAACATCTCTCTTCAGAGAAGATAGAAGCTATAACTGAAATGGTTGAGCGTGAAAAGTTTGTTTACTTTTCAGGTTATCCCTCCATCATTCATGCTTTTGCATCGTTGCTTCGCGAGAAGGACATCGTACTATCAAATCCGCCAAAATTTATTTTTACTGGAGCCGAAAAGATGTACGATAACCAGCGGAAGGAGATTGAAGCTGTTATGCCTGGTGTTGTTATAACGGATCATTATGGTACTTCGGAGGGGGTAATAAATGCTTCCAAATGTCAAAATGGTATGTATCATGAAGACTTTGAATTAGGACATTTAGAATGCGAAAACCCTCATTGGCTATCCGAGTTTGAGTATGAAGGAGATATCTTGGGGACTTCTTTCCACAATTATGGGATGCCTTTTATTCGATATAAGATTGGGGACTCAGCTATATGGAGCAACAAAATATGCAGTTGTGGCTTGCATTCTCAAGTTATTACAGATATCCAAGGTAGAAGTGAAGACTATGTGCTTACACCAGAGGGACTAAAACTGAAAAGATTTGATTACCTTTTTAAGAACACTCCTTCCATACAAGAATGTCAAGTTGTACAGCGCGAATTAGGGCATGTCGTTTTCCGTATTGTTCGTCGAGATAATTATAGTGCACAAACTGAACGCACCATTGAGCAGGGGGTGCGAGAATACATAAGCCCAACCATCGTCTGCCACTTCGAATACGTAAAAGAAATAGAGCGTACGGCGGCTGGCAAGTTTAAGGCAGTGGTTTCGGAGATAGGCAAGTCGAAATAAAGGGATAAAAATGTATAGCTTAAAGCACTAAATGCTGAGCGATATATCTCAACACAGGTAACTACAAAATATAATTATAGCATAATATGAAACAAATTATTCAAGACCTCAAAAGCGGTGCGACCGTGCTTGAGGAAGTGCCGGTGCCTTTAGTTAAGTCAGGGTACGTTTTGGTAAAAACTACACGCACGTTGGTTTCGTTAGGCACGGAGCGTATGCTTGTAGAGTTTGGCAAAGCCAATCTCATTGACAAGGCACGCCAACAACCCGACAAAGTGAAGCAGGTGCTTGACAAGATGAAGACAGACGGTATTCAACCCACCCTCGAAGCCGTCTTCAACAAACTCGGGCAGCCCCTACCTTTAGGCTATTGCAATGTAGGAAAAGTGGTGGCTGTAGGTCGCGGTGTGACACAGTTCAAAGTTGGCGACCGCGTAGCCAGCAACGGCAATCATGCAGAATATGTTTGCGTACCCCAAAACCTCGTTGCCGCGATCCCCGACAGCGTAAGTGACGAGGAAGCAGCCTTCACCGTGATAGGCTCCATTGCCTTGCAGGGAATCCGCAACTTAAATCCTCAACTTGGCGAAACGATTGTAGTCGTAGGTCTTGGCCTTATTGGTCTTGTCGCAGCGCAACTGCTGAAAGCAAATGGTTGCCATGTTATCGGCACAGACTTCGACCAGCAAAAGGTGGATATGGCCAATGCTTTTGGCGTGACGGCGATCAATCCTGGCACTGGTACCGACCCCGTGAAGTTTGTACAAGATGCGACCCGTGGTATCGGTGCCGATGGCGTGCTTATCACCGCATCAGCTAAGAGCGACGAAGTTATCCACCAATGCTGTGAAATGTCGCGCAAGCGCGGCCGTATCATTCTTGTTGGCGTTATAGGCTTGAACATGCGTCGTGACGATTTCTATAAAAAGGAACTCACGTTCCAAGTTTCGTGTTCGTATGGCGCAGGACGTTACGACGAAGAGTATGAGAACAAGGGGCACGACTACCCCTTGGCCTATGTGCGCTGGACAGAAAAGCGCAACTTCGAAACCATCCTCGGCGCTATCGCCTCTGGTGGACTTGACGTTAAGTCGCTGATAACAGAGCGTGTGCCTCTGGCCAACTATCAAGAGATTTACGGCGATATGCGCAAGCGCGGCAGCATCGCATCAATCATTGAGTTCCCCGAAGAAACCTCAGAGTCGCGTGTCGTTCGCATTGAAGGTAAAGACTTCAAGGCAGGCAATGGCAAGATAGGTATCATTGGCGCAGGCAATTATACCTCGTCGATGGTAGTGCCTTGCTTGCAAAAGGCGGGCGCACAGATAAAGTACATAGCCAGTGCGGGAGGCTTAAACGCCAAGGTATTGGCAAAGAAAGCGGGAGCCGAATGTGCCACCAGCGATTACAAGGAGATTTTGCAAGACCCAGAGGTTTCGCTCGTTATAGTCACCACGCGCCACAATCTCCACGCTCGCATGGTGCAGGAGGTCTTGGAAGCAGGCAAAAGTGTGTTTGTTGAGAAACCGTTGTGCTTGCACCCCGAAGAGTTGGACGCAATAGAGGCTGTCTATAAGAATGCTCCTGAAGGAACCACACTCACCGTAGGCTTCAACCGCCGCTTCTCGCCCTTTGCAACGAAGCTGAAAAAGCTTGTTGGCGACGGGCCTAAGAACATCGTGGCCACGATGAACGCAGGTTTTATTCCCGCCGATGTCTGGGTTCACGATATGGAAGTTGGAGGCGGTCGCATCCTGGGCGAAGCATGCCACTTTATCGACCTGTGTAGCTACATCGCTGGCAGCCGTGTCGTTTCTGTATGTATGAACGCCCTCGGTCCCGAACCTCAGGAAAACACCGACAACGCTTCCATCCTTTTGCGCTACGAAAATGGCAGCAATGCTGTTATCAACTACTTTGCCAATGGTTCCAAGAGCTACGCCAAGGAGCGTGTAGAAGTGTTCTCTGGTGAGCGTGTCTTTGTTTTAGATAATTGGCGCAGACTCACGGGCTTTGGTGTGAAAGGCTTCTCAAAGCTGAAAGGCACCATGGACAAAGGGCAAAAAGTGCAGTTCGCTATGCTCAACGAACGTATTACCCAAGGAGGCAAATCCCTCATACCCTTCGAAAGCATTGCCAATACCACGCGGGCCAGCTTTGCAGCCATACAGTCACTTAAAGAAAACCGTTGGATTGACGTGCAATAGTTTATATAGGGGGTCTATTAATTAGGGACAAGCATCACACAACCCTAATTGATAGTCCCCTTATGGGTACGCTAAGAACGTCTCTAACTGTTCCCTATATGACCAAATTTCGTTTTATATTACATACACTTATCCATTTGCGCTTTCGACAGATAGCGTATCAGATACTACGAAGACTGCACAAGGTAAAGTATGTAGAGCTGGAAGCACCTGCAGACTGCGCGCCGCTATCATTGGTCAGACCTATTGATAAGCCTATCTGCGTAGAAGGCGAAACGTTCTGTTTCCTAAATTTGTCAGCGCGCTTTACTGGTTGGAACGATAAAGGATATGGCTCACTTTGGGCATATAACCTCAATTATATGGACTGGCTTGGCCAGCCCAATTTGTCGGTAGAAGAAAGACTTGGTTGGATAGAGCGCTACGTTGAAGATTTCCCTAACGTTATTGTAGGCAGGGCTCCTTATCCTACGGCTTTGCGTATCATAAATTGGGTTAAGTTCTTTAGTCTTCATCCCGACCAGCAAGCTTCGCGCTATGATAATGCGCTCTATTCCCAACTGCGCTTGCTGTCCTCAAATTTGGAATACCATCTCCTTGGCAATCATCTATTGGAAGATGCCTTCTCGTTGTTCATAGGTACATTATACTTCTCGGACACGGCTCTCTATCCTAAAGCAAAAACGTTGCTGCAAGAGGAACTCACGGAACAGATATTGCCCGATGGCGCCCACTTCGAACAGTCGCCAATGTATCATTGCATCATGTTGGACCGACTGTTGGACGCTTATAACGTATCGCTCCATAATCCGCGTTTCCAACATCAGCAAGAGGCAACGGATTTTCTACGAATAAAGGCCGAACAAATGTTAGGCCATTTACAGGCCATCACCTATTCTGACGGGAGCATCCCCCTATTGAATGATAGCGCAGAAGGCATCGCGCCGTTGCCCTCCGAGTTGTTTGACTATGCAAAACGCTTAGGGCTAACGTGGCAACAACAGCCCATGCGCGAAGTAGGTTACAGGAGATTGCAGGACGGGAATTGGGAGGCCGTGGTTGATGTGGGAAATATCGTGGCTACCTATCAGTGCGGACACACCCATGCAGATACGTTTACTTATGAGCTAAGGAGAAATGGGCAACCTGTCGTCGTCGATACAGGCATATCAACCTACGAAAAGACTGCGCGTCGATTGTATGAGCGTGGTACGATGGCCCACAATACGGTAAGTGTCGGTGGTAAGAACTCCAGTGAAGTATGGAGCGGATTCAGGGTAGGGAAAAGGGCGAAAGTCAATATCCTGAAAGATGAGGCGTCGGAGGTGACAGCGCGTCATAATGGCTTTAAGCCTGTCGTTCATGAGCGCGGCTTTCAAATAAGCAACGGGACGTTTATCGTTGAGGATTGCCTGACCAGTCAGGCTGAAGGTATTAGCATCATCCATTTTGCCCCGTCGCTGAACGTGCAACTCAACGAGGATATGTCAATCATCGCAGACGGTGTAATCCTCAGTATCTATGGCGCGGAAGATGTTCAACTGACGAAAGAAAAGGTATCAAAGAGATACAATCTGTTTGAAGAGGCTACAACGGCACATATTAGGTTCAAGGGGAAAATGAAATACGTTTTTAGCATAAAGACAAGTAAAGAGTGAGATTCTTTGAAAGTTTAAAGCATAATGAGAACTTTTCCTATTTTTGTAAAAAGTTTTAATTATGTAGAGAAGTTTCGGGAGTTCTCTTGCCGCGATGGTGCGCAGAGCGCATCACACTATGCGTAACCGCGTATTCCGATGAGCGAAGCGAAGAGGAATGCGCGGTAGGTTAAGGGCGGATAAAGGCGGTGCGCAGAGCGTACCGCACATTATAAGAATTTATAGCTCAAGTTTCGCTTGTTTCTTATCTATGGAGAAATCTTTGTCTAAGGAGGAACGGAACTTAGGAGATTTTAGACTTCGTCTAATGCTTCGCCACGTTCCCCCGTGCTCCAATTTTGGAAACATGATACGCGGTTGAATATGGTAGAGCCAAGCCCCTCCTTTTCTCCTTTCCGCCTTAGCCAAAACTCATCCTTATAGATTACAACTTCTGAAACATTAATAACGAATTTTCGCCGCCGCGAAATTCGCCGCCGCGAAAATTCGCAACGTTTGCGCCTCTTTGCGAGCATATCGCAGTCACTCGCCCCTTTTGGCAAAACAGCGCGCCGCAAACTTTAATGGTTTGTAATTTACAAATTTGTAAAGTTACACCGTCTTCATAATGAAGTTCTACGATAGAGAAAAAGAAATAAGGGAGCTTCGTCGCTTGGACGACTTGGCCGCCCGCGAGGCACAGTTGACGGTGATGAAGGGAAGTTGCCGTACGGGGAAAACTACACTCATATCAGGGGATCTTAAAGATAGGAAGTACCTCTATTTCTTTATAGAGCACCCCTTAACTCCTCAAACATCCGAAACTTGAATGAACCAACTTAAAGCGGGAGCAGCGCTCTCTTATATTTCCGTCATTCTCCACATCGTGGTGGGTTTGGCCTACACGCCCTACATGTTGCGGATGCTGGGACAGTCGGAGTTTGGCCTGTATTCCTTGGCCGCTTCCGTCGTGGCCTATCTCACGGTGCTCGACCTTGGCTTTGGTAACGCCATCGTGCGCTATACCGCTAAGTTCCGCGCCGAAGGCAAACAGCGAGAGCAGGAAGAGATGTTCGGCATGTTCTTCATCCTCTACATTGGGATTGGGGTCATTGCCTTAGCGGCAGGGGCCTTGCTCGCCCTGAACGTCGAAAATCTCTTCAATCGCCACATGACGCCTGTGGAGGTAGAGCGAACGCGCATCATGATGTGGCTGCTCACCTTCAACCTCGCCTTCACTTTCCCCATGAGCCTTTGGGGGAGCATCATGACGGCCTACGAGCGCTTCGTCTTTCAGCGCACCATTGCCGTTCTACGCACCATAGCCAACCCCTTGGTTATGGTCGTCTTGCTGGCTGTTGGCTATAAGGCCGTGGCCATGGTAGTGGTCACAACGCTCTTCAACGTTGTCACCTTGCTTATCAACTTCTGGTATTGCAAACAGAAGCTCCACATCCACCTCCACTTCGGACGCTTCAAGTGGGGCTTCCTTAAGGAAGTGTCTATCTATTCCTTTTGGATTTTCCTCAACGTCATTATGGACCGCATCTATTGGAGCACGGGCCAGTTCGTCTTGGGCATGGTGCGCGGCACGGTGGCTGTGGCCGTCTATGCGCTGGCCGTACAGCTCTACGGCATGTTCCAAATGTTTTCAACGGCCATTAGTGGCGTGTTCTTGCCCCGCATCACCTCCCTCGTGACGAAAGGGCAAAACGAAAAGGCTATTTCCGACATCTTTATCAAGACAGGCCGCATACAGTATGTCGTGATGGCGTTCATCCTCTCAGTCTTCATCGTCTTCGGACAGGAGTTCATCAACATTTGGGCGGGCAAAGGCTACGAGGATGCCTATCCTATTTGCCTGCTCTTCTTCATCCCCCTGACCATCCCCCTCATCCAAAACCTGGGCATCGTCATCCTGCAGGCGCGCAATCAGATGCGCTTCCGCAGCACCGTCTATATCATCATTGCCTTAGCCAGCTTCGCCCTCTCGTTTCCCCTGGCTATCTACTGGGGCGGCATAGGTTGTGCGGCGGCTACGGCGGCAGCCCTCGTGGCGGGACACATCATCGTGATGAATATCTACTACTATCGCAAGCAATACATCGACATACCCCAATTCTGGCGCGAAATAGGAAAGATGAGTATTGTGCCTATCGTTTTTGTCGTAGGCGTTATGTTCGTGTTGCGCTACTTCCACATCGCTATCACGTCCTACCCCACGCTCATCCTCTACGGCCTCCTGTACGCCCTGCTTTACATTCCCGCCTTCTGGATGCTGAGCATGAACGCCTCCGAGCGCGAACTCTTTATGAAACCCGTTCGTAAACTCCTGCATCGCTCATGATCGACATAAAAGACAAAAAAGACTGTTGTGGCTGCGAAGCTTGTGTGCAGCGTTGCGTGGGCGATGCCTTTCGGCAGGCCGAGCAACAGCTCAAGGCGGGGCGCGAAGTGCTCTTCTCTGGGACGCCCTGCTAAATATCGTCGTTAGAAAGATGGTAAAAGAAAAGACTATTTCAAGCAACAAGCGCATAGCGCGGAATACAGGTCTGCTGTATTTCCGCATGTTGATTGTGATGCTTGTTACGCTTTACACCACACGCGTTGTCCTTGATGCGCTGGGAAAGGTTGACTTTGGTATCTATAATGTGGTGGGTGGTTTTGTTGTCATGATGGCCTTTTTCAATAGTACGCTTACCGCCACCTGCCAACGTTATTTCTCCTATGAGATAGGTCGTGAAAATTTTGAAGAATTGTCTAAGATCTTCAAGTTAAACATGACGACTTATATTCTGTTTGTTCTATTGGTCATTCTTATAGCTGAAACGTTGGGCCTATGGTTTGTTAATACGCAGCTAACATCTATTCCGCCCGACCGAATGGTAGCCACGAATTGGGTCTATCAGTTTTCCATCATAACGGTGGTGGCAACAGGTATTGCTATTCCCTATAATGCCCTTATCATTTCACACGAAGAAATGGATGTGTATGCGTACATCTCTATTTTTGAGGTCATGCTAAAGGTTGGTGTAGCACTACTCATTTCTATTAGTTCAACCGACAAGTTAATTTTTTATGCCGCTCTCCTGGCGTTATCTCGTGTTTTGGTAACAGCCTCCTATTATGTATATTGTAGGAGAAAGTTCCCCGAAAGCCGGTATTCGTTTTTCTGGAATAAGCAGAAGTTCAAGGAAATTGTAAGCTACTCTGGTTGGCATTTGATAGGCGCCGTATCGGTGATGGTACGAAATCAAGGTGTTAATGTCCTATTAGGCACATTTTTCTCACCAGTTGTTAATGCTGCAAGAGGGCTGGCTTTTCAGGTCATGATAGCGGTAGAAAGCTTAACCAATAGTTTTTATACTGCTGTAAGACCGCAAATCTATAAGTACTACGGTACTGGGGAGATAGATAAAATGAACCATCTGGTGTGTTGGAGCTCTAAACTCTGCTTCTACCTTGTGGCTGTTTTAGCATTCCCCCTTTTATTTAATACGGAGTTCGTCCTATCTCTCTGGCTTAAGAAAATCCCCGACTATACGGTGCTCTTCACGCAACTGGTGCTAATCAATACGATCATAGACTCCTTAAACGGACCTGCCATTGCGGCAGCTTTAGCAACGGGTAGAATACGCAACTTCGAACTCATAACGGGAATCCTGATGATTTTTAATCTGCCTGTTTCTTATCTCTTCTTACGATTGGGATATAGTCCGCAGATTACTATGCTGGTATCAATAAGCATATCACTGATCACCATCGTCGTTAGAGCTTTTATCTTGGATAAGATGGTTGCACTACGTGTGAGCTATTATTTGCGAGAGGTCGTCCTACCGCTTTTGTTGGTCTCCCTGCTCTCGCCTATCCTTCCCTATCTGCTCAGTGGCATGATTAGCCATGCTTGGGCAAATTTCTTTTGTGTTACGTTGCTCTCAATAGTCACGCTGACCTTGTTCACTTTTTATTTGGCTTTTTCAGCAAAGGAAAGAGCCAGCATTCTTAGCTTTGTTCGAAGAAGGAAAGCCCAATAAAAGGGAGGATCTATAAAGCATTGGGCGCACCCCCAAAAGTCCTATAAACTATCAGCCCAAGGCTGAGCACCTCGCCCGCATCCCATCATCGGCGTAGCCCTCCCTGGGAACGCGGGCGCCTCGCCCGCACCCAACGTCAGCGTAGCCCTCGCTGGGAGCGCAATCGCCTCGCCCGCATTATGGGACGCAGGCGTCTCGCCTGCGGAATACATCAGCGTAGCCCACGCACCACTCGTCCCTCCTGAAAATCATCCTACGACTTAGGCTTAAAACTCTTTTAGGTATCGCCTCCCTCTTATACTATTCTCTCATTGATGATCCCTATTCTTAATAAAGGAACCAATCATTTCGACATATACTTATTCCTTTTAATAGCCCTTCTGGGTTTTGGAGGAGTAGGCGGCAGCTTGCAGCTTGTGCGTGTAGGAGCTGTCATTATGGCTCCCGTGTACATACAATCCTACCTTAACCACAAGGAAAAAAGTACCATGCCATTTTTACTCTTCTTCTTGGTGTGGTATGCCTATTCGATTGCATCTCTTTTCTGGACACCCGACCTTATGCAGGCGGGGAAGGAGCTGGTTTACTATCCGCTCCACATGTTCCTCTTTTTAGAGATAGTGGCTTTTGCCAAGTTGTCCAACCGACCTTTGTCGTCTATTACGGCTGGCTGGGTGGTTACATTCTTAGGCACGGCTGGCGTGGCCATGTGGGAAATATCATCAGGCCATCACCTCTCCATGTCCTTACAAGCTGATGACTACACGATGAACAACGGCTTGGGCGAGCTCCTGGTGAGAAAGTTTGCTTCAGTAACCTTTGGCAACTACAACACCTATTGCACCTTCATCGGGTTTGCCTTCCCCTTCATAGCCTACGCCGTTTTCGTTTCTAAGAAGTTGTCGCTTTGGGGAATCCTTGCTACCGTATCTATGTTCCTTGGCATATATTTTGTGCTGATCAACGGCTCGCGCGGAACGCTCATCACGCTCTTCATCATAACAATGGTCTTTTTCTATTTTTCGTTCAAAACGGGCGAAAAAAGCAAGCGACATTTTGTCTATTTCTTCATCCTTGTTGCACTCTATGCCGTGAGGAAGTACGCGTATGTCCTGTTTGAAACCATCGGCTACCGCTTAGCAACGCAGGAAATGACCGATACTACCTCGCGCGAAGATATTTGGGTCGATGCGCTCACGGTCTGCGTCGATATGTTGGGACTGGGAACAGGCGTGGGGAGCATCCTGGCCGTGATGAGTTCTGTGCGCATTAAGGGAGAAGTGATGCTGACCCATAACCTCTTCCTCGAAATACTTGTGCAGTATGGCATCGTCATCTTCCTCGGGTTCATCTACTACCTTTTTGTGCTTCTCCGTCAAACCTTCCAACATAGAGAAAAGGCACAAAAGATGGTGCTGGTCGGAGCCTTGGCAAGTCTTCCGTTCCTTGCCGTTGTCAACAGCGGCTACCTGTTGGAAGCTATGACGTGGGCGTATTTTGCCTCACTCTTTGCTTTCGCCTTCCTTTCAGACAACAACAAAGAAAACGAGGGAGGCTACCCCCACGAGTCCTTAGCCTCTCATCATTCTCCAAGAAGCCATGTTCAACGTAATTATCAGGGTTTACTCCATACTATATAGCAGCTACGGTAAACTCAACCTTATGCTCTCGCCGATGCGCTTCCTATGGCGAAAACTGGCCAACGTCCTGCAGCCTCGGTGGTTGCGGCGTAGCTTGCAGACCTGCCGTGTGGGGGAGCAGACCCTGCAAAACGGCGAGCGCATCGTCGTATCCCTTACGTCTTTTCCCGCACGCATCAACGACGTGTGGCAGGTCGTGGCCTGCATGCTCGCCCAGACGCTCCAGCCAACGAAAGTCATACTCTGGCTCTCAAAAGAGCAGTTTGCAAGTAAAGACGCCTTGCCGCAAAGCCTCCTCTCGCTGGAGGACGAAACGTTCAGCATTCGCCTTGTCGATGGCGATCTGCGCTCCCACAAAAAGCACTATTATGCCTTTCGAGAGTATCCTGGCGACCTCGTCGTCATCATCGACGACGACCTGTACTATCCCACCGATATGCTGGCGAAGCTCTACGAGGCGCATTGCCAAAACCCCACCGCCGTCGTCTGTCGCTATGCCTACCAAATGAGCTATGCCCCCGACGGCACGGTGAAACCCTACGCGCAGTGGGGCAAGGTGATGGGGGCTTCCGCCAGTGGCCAACTCTTCTTCGGCTCGGGCGGCGGAACGCTTTTCCAGCCAGCCAAACTCTACCCCGACATCTCGCGCAAAGACCTCTTCACGCGCCTCACACCGCAGGCCGACGACATTTGGCTCAACGCCATGACGCGCTTGGCCGACATACCTGTCGTTAAAATCCCCTGCGGCTTGATCCTCCCCGTCTTCATCGCTCAGAACGTAACCTTGGCGGCTACCAACCTATACGAGAACCGCAACGACGCGCAGCTCCAAGACGTGCAAAGCTATTATGCTGAAGAAATAGGCCGTAGGCCTTTCGTGCCTTAGGCAGATAATCAGTGCTAAGCTTCCCCCATAGAGCATATAGCAATCAACAGAACATAACACATTTCTATCACCGTTAATCTTAAGCATTATGCAAACAGAACAAACACCCTTCCGCGCATTTGAGAATGCGCCTACGTCGTTCGCGCGTTGCTTCAACGACGAATGCCCGCTCTCCGCCCAGTGCCTGCGCCGTTTCGTAGGCCAAAACGAGCAAGGGCAGCCAGCCATCGGCCTCTGCGTCTATCCCTTCGACGCCACCGCCGCCAATTGTCCCCACTTCCGCGACGTTGCCAAGGTGCAGATGGCCTGGGGCTTCGACCCGCTCTTCCACGACGTACTCGAGCGCCACGCCACCGCCCTGCGCCGCCGGCTCTTCAGCTACTGCGGCACAGAAACCGCCTACTACCGCTACAACCGGGGCGACAAGCACCTTACGCCCGCCCAGCAGCAAGACATCCTGGCTATCTTCGCCGAATACGGCTACGACCCCGCCACACTTGCCTTCGCCCACTACGCCGACGAATATAACTTCTACGACGCGTAGCTTCTACGGCATCAAGAAATGACATTTGCCCTCCTTCCCGACTTTCAGGCTTTGAAAGTGCGACTTTCAAAGCCTGAAAGTCGCACTGCCAAAGCCTGAAAGTCTCACTTTCAAAGCCTGAAAAATTGCCTTTTCAACGAAGTAAAGCGCGATAAATGCCCTGCATTTTTTTATGGTGCGAGCCAACGACCCATTGATGAACACAGAAGGAAAAAATAAATAGCTTCTATAGATTTTTAGATTACTCGAACGACGCGATGAAATTTGTATTCATCATCAATTCCGCACAGAACCAGCGTTGCATCAAGCGTGTCAACGAATTTGTTGAGCGCGGCTACGACGTGGAGGCCTACGCTTTCAGTCGATGCACGGAAATGCGCAACAAGCCCAACTTCGACCTTCGGATTATTGGCGAATTTGCCAACAAGACGCCCTACTTTGCGCGCTTGAACCTTATGCTGAAGGCTATCAGGCAAGTGCTAACGTCCACCAGGCACGACAAGGAGGCCATATATTACCTCTTCGGCCTCGACATCGCTATGCTCTTTCGCTTCCTCAGCCGCAAGCCCTACCTCTTCGAAGAGTCCGACCTCATGCACACGTATATGCATAAGAAGTTGGCTCGCGATGTCATGGAGCGCATTGACAAATACATTATACGGAAGAGCCGCTTGACGGTCTTCACCTCCGAGGGTTTTGCAAGGTATCATTTCGGCGACGCTTACCCCGCGAACATTTGTTTCATCCCCAACCGCCTTTCGCCCGCCGTGGCGGACATCCCCGCCGCAGCGCGCCAGCCTCTCAACCAGGAGCACCTTCGCTTCGCTTTCGTGGGCGGAGCGCGTTTCGAGAGCGTGGCGCGCTTTGCCGAGAGCGTGGCGAAGCATTTTCCGCAACACGAGTTCCACTTCTTCGGCCACGTTGATGTGAACTACCAGAAACGCTACGATGCGCTTCGCCAATATCCCAACGTCTTCTTCCACGGCCCTTTCCGCAATCCCGACGACCTGCCCCGCATCTACGCGCAGACCGACCTCGTCCTCTCCACCTACGACGTCAAGTTCGACAACGTGCGCTACGCCGAGCCTAACAAGCTCTACGAAGCCGTCTATTTCGAAGTGCCAATCATCGTTTCAAGCGGCACGTTCCTTGCCGAGCGCGTCAGCGAACTTGGCATAGGCTACGCCGTGGATCCCCTCGACGAAAGGGCCGTCGTCGGCCTCGTGAGCTCGCTCTCCGCCGCCGACATCGAGCGCAAGCAAGCTGCAGCCCGCGCCTTAGGCAAGGAGTGGGCCCAGAACCGCAACGACGCCTTCTTTGAACGCATCGCGCAGTTGGATGAGGTGTGAGAAGAGCAAAGCCGTTTTCTCTGGTCGCGATAAAAAGTAGTGTATCAAGTCATCCGCAAATAGAATAACTAATCATATTTGTTT
This sequence comes from uncultured Prevotellaceae bacterium, assembly GCA_900317635.1. Taxonomy (GTDB): domain Bacteria; phylum Bacteroidota; class Bacteroidia; order Bacteroidales; family Bacteroidaceae; genus Alloprevotella. Next base: position 80,494 of record ONHN01000003.1, read on the forward strand.
TCATACTGATTATGAAAATACTTTTCCTTACCGACAATTTTCCGCCCGAGGTGAACGCGCCCGCAACGCGCACCTTTGAGCACTGCCGCGAATGGGTGCGTGCAGGGGCGGAAGTCACCGTCATTACGGGCGAACCCAACTTCCCGCAAGGCAAGGTGTATGAAGGCTATAAGAACAGCCTTTACAAGACCGAAGAGGTAGAGGGCATCAAGGTGGTGCGCGTTTGGACGTACATCGTGCCCAACAGCGGCGTGTTTAAGCGCACGCTGGACTACATCAGCTTCTCCGTGACGGGTTTCTTGGCTGGCCTCTTCAAGAAGGCCGATGTCATCGTGGCCACCTCGCCACAGTTCTTCACGGCCCTGTGCGGTCGCACGCTCCACTTCTGGAAGCGCACGCCCTGGATTATGGAGGTGCGCGACCTTTGGCCCGAGAGCATCAAGACAGTAGGCGCCATTAAGGACAGCAAGCTCATCCAGTATTGGGAGTGGCACGAACGTCGGTGCTACCGCTCGGCACAGAAGATTGTCGTTGTGACCGACTCGTTCAAGCGCAAACTCGTGGAGCGCGGTGTGCCAGAAGAGAAAATTGCCGTCGTGAAGAACGGCGTGAACAAAGAACTCTTCCAGCCCGTGGCGAAAGACGAAGCGCTGCTTGACGAGCTGGGCCTTCGAGGCAAGAAAGTCATCGGCTACATCGGCACGCACGGCATGGCCCACAAACTCGACTTCATCCTGCAATGTGCCAAGGAGATGGAGACGGAACTGCCCGACTATCACTTCCTCTTCATCGGTAGCGGCGGGCGCAAGGCCGACCTGCTGAAGCTGAAGGACGAGCTACAGCTCAAGAACGTTACGATGCTCGATCCCGTGGCGAAGAAGGAAGTGAAGCGCTACATCTCTATCCTCGACGTGTGCCTCATCAACTTGCGCAAAGACCCACTCTTCACCACCGTCATTCCCTCCAAGATTTTCGAGAATGCCGCTATGGGCATCCCCATCCTGATGGGTGTGCAGGGCGAAGCGCAAGAGATTGTAGAGAGCCATGGCGCCGGCCTCTGCTTTGAACCCGAAAACGCTGCCGACTTCAAGGCGAAACTTGCGCAGCTGGCTCAGCCCGACGTCTATGAAGCTTGCCGCCAAGGCTGCTTCCGCCTGGCCAACGACTTCGACCGCAAAGAGCTCGCCGCCCGCATGCTGGAGGTGATACGCGAGGTGGCAGGGAAGTAGAGAACCACGAATGAAGCGAATGGTAACGAAGTTACACGAACGTTTTCGTATCCTATTTTTCGCATACGCTCAACAATACGCCGCATAGCTTCATGCCCTTCGTGGTTTCAACATAGAATAACAATCAATCTCAATCAAATATGAAACGTTATGCTTTCATCACGGCGCGTTCTGGTTCTAAGGGCGTACCCGACAAAAACATCATCGATCTCTGCGGTAAGCCCCTCATGGCCTGGTCTATTGAGGCCGCCACGCAGAGCGGCGTGTTCGACCGCGTCATTGTCTCTACCGATTCCGAGCACTACGCCGACATCGCCCGCGATTGGGGTGCCGAGGTAATGATGCGCGGCGAGAGCCTGAGCAACGACACAGCACCCCACTCCGTGGTGTTGCGCGATATGATCAGCCGTCTGCCTGCCGACTTCGACTACTTTGTCCTCCTGCAACCCACGTCGCCCCTGCGTGGTGCGCGCCATCTGCAAGAGGCCTGCGCCCTCTTCGATGCCCACGCCGACCGCTTCGACTTCCTTACGTCCGTCATTCGCGCCAGCCATCCCAGCGTGCTCGTGCGCGAGATAGACGACGACATGAGCCTAAAGAATTTCGATATTGACTATTCGCAGTATCGCCGCCAGAACTATCGCGACTTCACGCCCAACGGCGCTATCTTCCTCGCCCGTCCCGAGGCCTACATGCGTCAAGGGCATTTCTATGGCCCGCGCTGCATCGCCTACGAGATGAACACCATCGACTCCGTGGATATCGACAACCAGTTAGATTTGGAGATAGCGCGACTGATCATCAACAATAAGTGGAACAATTAAATCATTCCTTTCAGGCTTGCGTTTTCTCGCCAAGGCAGAGCTGAAACAAGTTTCGCTCTGCTCTTCTGGCTTAACGAAAACGTTCAACTTTCGGAAGCTCTCGCTTCCTTAGGAGTTAAAGGAGTTAAAGGGAGTTATCGCAGCCACAGGCTGCTGAGGAGTTAAAGACGATAGTCTTAACGGCAAATATTATGGGGTTTAAGAGTATCGTCTTTAACTTCCTTAACTTCTTTAACTCCTCAAACATCCGAAACTTGAATTAAATCATTTATCTTTTTGTCTTATGAACAGTTTCAATAAATCTATTCAGCGCATGCGCCGCTGGTATAAGAAGGGGGGGGATTTTTGTTTATTTTGCCAAGATACTCTATCGATATCATAGAATAGTATATTCTTGTGACATTGCCTACAAGGCAGAGATTGATGGTGTCTATTTTGCTCATAGAGGCCTTGCTTGTTGTATACACCCAAATGCTAAGATAGGCAAAGGTACTATAGTAAAGCACTGTACTTCTATAGGCGAACTCACGGAGGACCATAAAGCCCCTGTGATAGGCGAGAATTGTTTTATCGGGGTTAATGCAACGATTTTGGGTGACATCAGGATCGGGAATAATGTCACGATTGGTGCATGTGCTTTAGTTTTGAAAGACCTGCCCGATAATTGTATAGCCGTTGGCGTACCCGCTAAAATCTTAAGGTATAAGTCCGAGTGAAAGCACCTGCGCCCAAGGAGAAGCTTAAGCATTTTTACGCTTTCGATCAACAATACGTCTTTGTCAAGACTTAAAACAACTTGAATTAGTATTATGTCAAAGTTTTTATTAACAACTCACATAGGAAAACCTGTCCATCGAATATGTCAGATTGCCGATAAGCATGGTATAAGATGGCATCTTGCAAATCATGCGGGTCTTTCTGCTTATAGTTTTGAAAAGTTGTGTCATCCTCATCCCAACTATTATCAAAGCGAAAATGGAGATTTTGTTATAGTGGTGGGGACATGGATTTATAAGAAGACAACAGGGTTAGATGCGATGAAGCAGTTGCTTTCGGAGTTTTCACCTTTAAAGATAGGGCAACTCAAGAAAGACATTGTTGGGATGTGGTCGGCTGTTTTCTGTAAGGGGAATACTTGCTATGTTTTTAATGACCACTATGGCATCTATGATATATGCTACAGCATAGAGGGGAACCAAATTTGTTTAGGTACTATGCTTCACGAAGTGGCGTTGCTTACCGACAAATTTGAATATGATGAGCACGCATTCTTGATGGAAGCCTTTCAGCTATTGACTTTTCCCCATCGGTCGATATATAAAGGTATCAATAAGCTTTTAGGCAAAGAGTATTGTAAGATAGAGTTTCGAGAAAATGGCTCTATCAAAGCCGATGTCCTTCCGCTAAAGGAAGAGGATTATGCAATACAGTATAATTACACCGATGAAATTACCGCAATAGCTGACCTCACAGCCTTATTAAAGGATTATGCCGCTCAGATAGACGCTTTGTTTGGCAATAAAGGTGTGTATATGACTGGTGGTTTAGACTCAAGGTTGGTGTTTGCCGCCTATCAGGCTGTTGGCGCAGATATGACCTTTAGGTTTGGTGATGGAGGTGGTGCTTGTGCTGGGGACAGACTGATTGTGGAGCAAATAGCGAAGGCCTATGGTAAGGAACTAAAGATTTTTGACTGGTCGCCCTATCCAAACACACAAGAAGACGATAATGACGTTATAGACTTGATAGGGTATTCCTGTTGGATTGAAAATGGAAACATAAGGAGCATCAGAGGTTTTGCCAAGGCTTCCGAAGAAGAGCCCTTCTTTGCTTTTGGCTATTTTTGCGAAGCTATTCGCCTCAGAGAGTGGGCTGAGACGAAAGGTAAATTCTTTTCTCTTGATGACTATGTGGACAACTACTACTTGAAGGGGGTTGTTCGTGATCTGTACAAAGACTATGATGGCTACAGACAATTTGTATATGAGGGGCATAAGAAGCAACTGAACGGCATTGGCTACAAAGGAGACATCAATAGAATACCAATTGATATCTTTGAAAGGTTTAGGTGGGAAATGGCAAGATTTGGCGACTCACGTATGGAGTTTATGCTGAATGTCTTTTCCTATGGCTTCTCCCTTTTGTCTGTACCCGCAATCCATGAGCTAATATTATCTTTGCCTGCAGATGTTATTCGTGATGCAAAGTTCCAACTGAAAGTGATAGCTAATATAAACAGGGAATTGCTAGATTTTGATGTGTTTTCGCATCGGCGTCCTTACGTGGTGACGAAGAATTTGAAGAAAAAGCGTAAGATGTCAGTGAAGACAATGGGCGATTACCTCTTTACGCTTATGCCATTTATTAAGCCTATGGCGACACGTCTGTATAAGAAGAAACGTTATGGGATGGATGCACAGAGGAAGAAAGTCTTAGACGCAGTAGGTGATGAGATACCCGCATGGTTAGATGTTAGCAAGTTTAACGGCTTTTGGCCTCGCTTGAATGGTCTGTTAAAATGCCAAAGATATCTTCGAAAAGAGAGAAACTTGAATATATGATTTTTCCTTGCCCTACAAACACTTCGCGATGGGCAAATCATTCGTGAACATTCATATAGTTTACTGATACAAAACAAATGTAGCATTTTATGAAGAAAGTAGGAATCATTACTTACGCGCGAGTGTATAATTATGGTACAGCTCTGCAAGCGTATGCTTTGCAACAAGCCGTGTCATCACTTCCTGATGTAGAGGGTGAGCTTATTGATTTTCGTTTCCACGAATGGACAAAGTTTTCACGTTGGTGGTATTTCAAGATGCGCTGCCGCCGCTTTCTGTATTACTTTACAGCCACGAAGAAAGTATATCGTAAGATGAAGTATAAAAAGGAGCTGGAGGCAAAACGCCCGGCTTTTGATCAGTTTTTTACTAATGATTTTAAGACTTCAGCTGAGACCTACTTCGTGAGTGATGATTTGCTAAAGAGCCCACCATTGTATGATGTGTATATGACAGGGTCGGACCAAACGTGGAGTCCCTTGATAGGTCTGAAGCCTGTGTTGTTCTTGCACTTTGCACCTAAAAATGCTCGTAAGGTTTCCTATGCTCCAAGTGTGGGGGTAACGTCTTTTAATGAGGAGCAACATCGTTTTTTTGAAAAGTGGCTTTCCGGTTTTCACTGTGTTTCATGCAGAGAGGAGGCGGGGGCAAAGGCACTCTCAACATGTTATCAAGGCAAAGTTCCTACCGTCCTCGACCCCACGCTCTTGCTAAATAGCGAGCAGTGGAGTGAGATAGCCGTTAAGCCCGATATTGAAGGAGATTATATCCTTTGCTACCTCATTGGCGACCGGCCTTATTATCGCGAATACGTGCGGAAGCTTTCCAAGAAGATGAATTGCCCAGCCTACTACATTCCCGTGTCGTGGCGCGATGTGGGCGAAGGTAACAACCTGCTACCAGAAGCGGGGCCGCGCGAGTTCTTAGGACTTATCAAGCACGCCAAGTGCGTCTGCACCGACTCGTTCCACGGCTCTATCTTTAGCATCAATTTCAATACGAATTTCTACACTTTCCTCAAGCATGCTGGCGGCGAAAGCGCGTCCGACAACTCGCGCATCGTGGGCATCTTGAAGAAGTTTGGTCTTGAAAGTCGTCTGCTCAGTCCGCAGTCGGCCGTGACGTTCGAAGAGATAGACTATGCCCCCGTCAACGCGCGTTTAGCGGCGTTGCGTGCCGCGTCTTGGCAATACCTTAAAGAAGCTGTTGGCGTATGACAGAAATTTGCCCGCAAGCGCAGTGTGCAGGTTGCTTTGCCTGCCTGAATGCCTGCCCTACGGCCTCCATCGAGATGCAGGAAGACGAGCGGGGTTGCCTTTATCCCATCGTCAACCAGTCGTCCTGTATCGATTGCGGCCTGTGCCAGAAGGTGTGCCCCGTGTGCCAGCCTCCCACGTTGCACCCCTGTCGGGAGAGCTACATAGCCTATGCCGCCGACCGCCGCGAACAGCAAACGGCGGCATCGGGTGGCATGGCCGCTGTGTTGTCGCGCTATGTCGTTCGGCGTGGCGGTGTGGTATATGGCGCTTCAGCCGCTGATGCTTTCAACGTGCACCATGTGCGTGTGGATAAAGAGTCCGACCTCGAACAGCTGAAGGGCAGTAAGTATGTACACAGCAAGATAGGCGCGCTGCTAAAAACGCTGAAAGAAGATTTGCAGGCGGGACGCGACGTCTTGTTCGTAGGCACTCCCTGCCAGGTGGCTGGCGTGCGCGGCTTCCTGCGCAAAGAATATCCCAACTTTTACGCCCTCGACCTTGTTTGTCATGGCGTACCTCCGCAGAAGGTGCTCAATAGCGCAATAGCTTACTACTGCGGCGATGAAACCTCGCGCGTCAAGAGCGTGCGTTTTCGTAGGAAAGAAGAAGGTCAGCACAGCATCTATGGCCTCTATTGCGACGATGCACAAGGCAAGTTGGTCTATGGTGCCGACCAGCCTTATCAGCATTATGCCCTCGGGTTTATGGCCGCCATGTTCTATCGTCCAAACTGCTATGCTTGCCCCTATGCTTGCCCCGACCGCGTGGGCGATATCACCTTGGGCGATTTTTGGGACCGCGATGGGAAAGCGGCTTTGCCAGCGCAAAAGGCCGACGGACTCTCTATGCTCGTTGTGAATACGGAGAAGGGGAAGGCGTTGTTGGAACGCATCAAAGGCGAAATCGTTTGCAAGGAGCATCCCTTCGGCGACTTCGTTCGTCGCAATGGGCAGCTCTCTCGACCTATGCGCCAGCATGCTGACAGCGACAAGTTTTGGCAGTGCTTTGCTGCAGGCGGTTTTGTAGCCACAGAAAGCATATTAGCGCAACACGAAAAGCTGGTGCGAAAGAACATTATGAAGAAGAAAATCAAACAAGCGGTGTATTCTCTACCCTTCGTTGAGGCGCTGATGCTAAAGATATTCCATAAGTCTTGAAGTTCGGGGGAGGCGTTGTTGCGGGAGACCACTAAACACTCTAATGCAACTGCTAAATACACAAAAGATTGTGGGTTTTAGTTGGGAACCACGAAGGGGACGAAGGAAGAGCGAAGGCCACGAAGACAATCATGGCTTAGCACTTAAAGGCCTAAAAGGATAGAGCAGTCGCAACTAGAATCTTTTAGTTATGGAAGCACGCAAAAGCATAACAAATAACGATCAAAAGTTGGAATCGTTATATTCGGACGCTCGGGCAATTATAGAGTCCGCACGTACTAATGCTGTACGCAGTGTGGACTTCTGCCGAGTGCAGATGTATTGGCACTTGGGACAACGCATCTTTGAAGAAGAGCAACAAGGAAAGGAACGTGCAGATTATGGTTCCTACCTCATTAAGAATTTGGCACAACGCTTAACGCCCGAATATGGTTCGGGATTTGGGGTTAGGCAGTTAGAACAGAGTAGGCAGTTTTATCGCATTTATCCAATTGCGAACACACTGCGTTCGCAATTGAACTGGAGTCAATATCGAAGGCTGATTCAGATAGACGACCCCGACAAACGCGAGTATTATGAACTTGAGTCTGTAAACAACGCATGGACTGCGCGTGAGACGGAACGCCAAATCAACTCGATGCTCTATGAGCGCCTGCTCATAAGTAACGACAAGGAGAGCGTGCTGGCAGTAGCACGTCAGCAGCGCATACCCGAGACGCCGACAGAAATCATTAAGGACCCGATGGTATTGGAATTCCTTGGACTGCACCGAGAAGCCAGTTACTATGAGAAGGACTTGGAAAGTGCCATCATTACTCACATCACCGAGTTCCTTCTTGAGATGGGGAAAGGCTTTTCGTTTGTGGCTCGCCAAAAGAGGATATTGCTCGAAGACGATGAATTCTTTGCAGACCTTGTGTTCTACAATCGTCTGCTGCGATGCCACGTTATCATTGAATTGAAAACGGGCGAATTGACCCATCAAGACTTAGGACAGTTGCAGATGTATGTCAATTACTACGACCGAAACGTAAAGCTGCCCGATGAGAATCCCACAATCGGCATACTTCTTTGTTCTGCTAAGAACGACACGGTTGTGCGTATGACATTACCCGAGGGAAACAAAACGATTCTTGCCAGCGAGTATCAGCTTTACCTCCCAACTCAAGAGCAACTGATTAAGGAAGTTAATGAAGTGAAACGCTTAGCACAAAACAAATAACATAAACTTATGAGTAAGAAGAAAGTTCTCACTTTATCCACACAATATGCCAACAACATGGGCGCACTGCTGCAGTGTTATGCGCTCAGCAGGTTTTTGAACCAGCAAGAAGATGTTGAGTGCAAGATTATTCAATACTGGCATCCCAATGCCAAGGCAGGCTGGGGGTTCTTTAAGAAGAATAATAACCTGAAAACGTTGTTAAGCAATGTTTATAGGCTGTGTCGCCCTGATTTGTTGTGGCTGAAGCATAAAAGGAATGAAGCCGCACGTGCTTTTATCCAGGAATATCTGCCGTTAGACGATGCGCTTTATATGTCCGATCAGTCTATTCACGACAATCCGCCGCAGGCTGATGCCTACGTGGTAGGTAGCGATCAGATTTGGAACGTGAAGCGCAAAGGAATTGGCACCGTTTATTTTCTGGACTTCGTGCCCGAAGGGAAACGTCGCATTGCATACGCACCAAGCCTGGGCGTAGAATGGACGGAGGAAGAGTGTCAGCGTTTGAAACCCTATTTGCAACAATTTGATGCCCTGTCGGTGCGCGAGGAAGGCCATGTAGCGCAAGTGGCCCGCACTGCAGGTAAGCCCGTGGCTCACGTTTGCGACCCTGTTTTCCTGCTAAGTCGGGAGGATTGGCTCAGCGTGGCACATAAACCTGCTATTTCGGAGCCTTACATCTTCTGCTATTTCTTTGGCGTTTCCGATTTGGCTTTGCAAACCGTCAAACGGCTGAAAGAGTTGACGGGATATAAAGTGGTCTATCTCAACTTCAATGCTACCGACAAGTTGCATAGCGACGTGGAAATGCGTGTAGGCGGCCCCCTCGACTTTTTGGGCTTAATAGCCAATGCTACGATGGTTTGCACCAGCTCGTTCCACTGCTCGGCCTTGTCTATCTTGTTTCGCAAAGACTTTTTCTATGTGCCGCAAGTGGCCAGCGAGCGTGTGCTCAGCCTGATGCGTAAGTATAAGATAGACAAAATTCTCATGACCAAAGAGCGTTTGCAGGGGATGCGCAAGGAAGATTTGCATATAGACTACTCTGGGGGCGAGACCGACGGGGACGAGTACATACAATTTTCAAAGAATTATATTATCAATGCCATCTATGGAAAAGAAAATGCCTGAATTAGCAAGCCAAGCTACCTGCTTGGGGTGCCATGCCTGTGAGGCCGTTTGTCCAACCCGCAGTATCACCTTCCAAGGAGATGGTTTTTTCACTTACCCCCTCATCGACAACGATACGTGCATACAGTGCGGCAAGTGCGAGAAAGCTTGCTCTTATGTGCGGGGCGGATATCAGAAAGAACTTGAAGACGTTTCGCAAACATTCTATTGTGCCTATAATGCCGATGCTGAGGAGCGCGCTAAGGCCACTTCAGGCGGCACGGGCGGGGCTTTGGCACAGCATGCTTTAGAGCAAGGTTGGCTGGTCTGCGGTGCCGCTTTCGACGAGGCAATGCGCGTGAAGCACATCTTATCCGATAGCGAAGCCATTCTTGATAAAATCCGTGGGTCGAAATACTTGCAAAGCGATGTGACAGGTGTTTATGAGCAAGTGCGCGAAGCGGTGAAGGAGGGTAGGCAGGTGCTGTTTTTCGGCACGCCATGCCAGTGCCAAGCCTTAGTCGCCTCGTTGCCAGCTTCACAGCGCGAGGCTGTACTGACCTGTGCCATTATCTGTCATGGCGTGAATTCGGCGAAGGTGTGGGAAGATTACGTTCGTCATGAAGAGCGAAAGGCTGGGAAAAAGATAGTAGCCTATAATTTCAGAGCAAAAGATAAAGGATGGGGGCCGTATCGCAGTGCGACCACCTTTCAAGACAAGCAAACTATTATTCGCCCGTCGTGGAATAATTTATTCCTAACATGGTTTGGGCATGACTATATTTGTCAGGAGGGATGCTTCCACTGTCCTTATCGCATAGAGAAACGCGCTGCTGATTTGACGATTGGCGACTTTTGGGGCGTAGAGAAGATCTTGCCATCTGAACCAACTCGGGCAGGGCTGTCGGTCTTGATAGCCAGCACTAATAAGGGTAAGGACTTCGTTAATAAGGTGCCTCAACTCGTGCTGAAAGAAGTGGATGAAGCCCTTGTTCTCAAGAAAGCACTGAAAGGTTATGTTGAGCGCAGATCGGAGGAAAAGCGGCAATCGATGATACTTCGCCGCAAAGCTTTTGAAGCAGAATACGCCCAAAAAGGCTTTGACTTCATGGCAAAGAAATATCCAGCGCAGACCTATTGGACGCGCATCATTCACCACATCCGCTTCCGCCTGCGCAAATTAGGGATAGGGTAGGGGGAACATCTGCGGTGTCGGTGCGAGGAGCGGATCTTTTGTGTGTTTAGTGTTTTGACTATTAACCACAAAGGAGAAAAAAGTCCACAAAAACTCTTTAGTGTGTTTAGAGGGATTTAGTGGTCTCCAAGAGCTAAATCGTCATTGTCTTCGTGTCTATTCGCATCAATTCGTGCCTTTCGTGGTCTCTGTTTTTCCATAGTAATTTAAGTTTCGGAAGTTCATGCTGCGATGGTGCGCAGCGCGCACCTCACCATGCTTAACCGCGTATTCCGATGAGCAAAGCGAAGAGGAATGCGCGGTAGGTGACGAGCGGATAAAGTCGGTGCGCAGAGCGTACCGCACATTAAGAATGTGAATTGCTAAGAGTTTGTGTCGCAAAGAAAAATCGTGACGTGCAGTACGCTTCGCGCACTCCTATCCCAGCGCTTGTGTTCCGCGCGCCACTCCTCGCTTTGCTCGTCGCGGTACGCGGTTAAGCAAGGTGTGGTACGCTTCGCGCACCATTTATCCCGCTCTATCACAACTTCCGAAACTTGAACAAGTAACCACGCTTTGTCATTGTGCCCCTCATTGTGGCCTCTACAAACTCGGAGTTGCTAAAAACCGATAATACTCGTTTATGAATTTTGCAAAAACATCTATTGCTGTCTCGGTGATTATGACGTTGGGCTACCTCGTCTCCTTCTTGAAAGAGGCAGTAATAGCCAACTATTTTGGCGTTTCGGCAGACGTAGATGCCTTTACCATCGCCATTCAGATACCCGTCACGCTCTTTGCCTTAGTAAGTGTAGCGGTGAGGTCGGTGGTCATACCCATCTATTCAGAGTTGCTGCACAAAGAGGGCAAGGCCAACGGTGCCCATTTCTTAGACAATATTATTAGTGTCGTTGGGCTGATAGCCATCGGCATGATTGTTGTCTGCGAGATTTTTGCTGGCGGTATCATCTATCTCTTTGCTCCAGGCTTCGATGCTTCTACGCACCAGTTGTCCACAACGCTGTTGCGGCTCACCCTGCCCACGATGCTCTTTACCGTGGTGGGGCAGATCTTTATTGCTCTGCTCAACGTGCATAAGAAATTTATTTGGCCTGCGTTCTCAGTCTATATACTAAGTGGTACGGTCATCGTCTTCACGATATTGTTGCAACACTATATGGGTGTCGCAGCCGCCTGCTTGGGACAAGTGGTCGGTTCGTTCCTCTATATGCTGTTCTTGTTTATCGTTGGAAGGCATATTTATCATTTCCGTTTCCGCTATGAGCCGCGCGATGAACAAGTAAAGCGTTCGTTGAAGATGTCGCTTCCCGTTATCTGGAGTATCAGTGTGGCGGAGGTCAATACTATCGTTAATCGTGCGGTAGCCTCCTTTCTGTTTGCAGGTTCCATTGCCGCGTTGGGCTATGCTTCGAAAATCAATGCGGTCTTTATGTCGTTGTTCGTTTCGGCCATCTCGACGATTGTTTATCCGCTGTATGCAGAATCGTCGGCCAAAGACGATATGAAGGGACTGAACACGCGAGTAAATACAACGCTATCGGCCTATACGCTTTTGCTGCTTCCCTTGATGTGCATACTGTTTTGCTTCCGAACGGAACTTGTAGAGGTAGCCTTTGCGCGAGGCCGCTTTGATGCGGCGGCTGTGCAGCAGACGCAGGTGTTGTTTGGCTGTTATACGATAGGTCTGCTGTTCTCGGCATTTCGTGAGACCATCACCAAAGTGTTCTATTCCTTGAAAGACACGAAAACGCCAGCTAAGAATGCTACGATAGGTGTCGTACTGAACATCGTGCTGAACTTGACGCTGCCGTGGTTCATGGGTGTGAAAGGTTTGGCCATTGCCACCAGTCTCTCGGCCATGTATATTTCCATTTCGCTGCTTTATCTGTTGGTGAAACGGTTCGATGTGATGCACCTTTCCGTGTTCTATGGAAACCTAAGAGGCATTGTTCTTGCTTCTTGCATCCTGGTAGGAAGTATCTACGTTTTCTTCTACTTCTGCGATGAGCTGCCAACGATCCTAAAGCTCATTGTAGGGGCACTGCTATCCATCTGTGTCTATGCAGGCTCTGTGTTCGCCCTCCGCGTGCCTATAGGCAAGACCTTGTTGAAGATGCTTTTGAAGAAGGGGTAGGGACTGCTTGTTGTCGTCGCCGCTAAGGAAAGTGGAGACCACGAAGCAAGGCGACGTATTGTTGAGCGTATGCGAAAAATAAACACGAATACAATGATGGCTTAGTGCTTGACCACTATACACACTAAATTCCACTAAGCACACAAAAAGATGTAAGACTTCGTATCTTTCGTAGCTTAGTATTCATGTTTATAGATAACACTTCGTGTTTTTCGTTGATTCAGCTTTCCTATTTACCTCCGAAAATATAGTTATTCATAAAGAGAAATAATCACTGCTTAATACAATATGCGTATTAGACTATCATTAGCAAAGTTTCTTGATTCGTACGGATTGATAGAACTGCTATATGCGTTTCTACCGATATTGGCGGGATATACCTTAGGTGGTTTGCCTTTTGGCCTGATGTACATTATCGTATTGTCGGTTGTTGCCTTTTATAAAACGAGGCGTGTGTGGATATATAAGCCTTACTTATTGCTTTTTGCTTATATTATATTGCACGAATTGGTACTATCCCTTACCATGCCCACCTTACCTCCCTACCACTTCAACCGAACAGTCAATTTGGCTCTTTCGATGTTGAGTCCGGTGTTTGTAGTGCCAGCCTTGAACTATAAGCGATACTTTAATGCTTTGATGGTTGTGGCTATTATTAGCGGCTTGGGGCTTATCTACCACTTCGTTCTGATACAGTCTGGCAGCCTTGTGACGCAGCTGACTATTCCGTTCCTGCCCGTAGAAGAGGAAACAACACGTTTGATGCAGGAGTTAAATCGGCCCAAGTCATTCTATGCTGAGCCTGCGGCATTTGCTACGTTTATGGTCATTCCGCTTTTCTACACGCTGAAAGAACAAAAGTACACGTGGTCCGTTGCCTTTGTGATACTGCTATACTTGTCAACTTCCACGACGGCGGTAGTTGAAAGCGCGGTCATTATCGTGGCCTATATGATGACGTCTTTTTCGGGTAAGAATAAAGGGCGAGCGATACTTTTGGTCCTTGCGTTTTTTGTTGTAGGGTATTTTATTCTTCACAGCTCGCTCTTTGAGGCGACCTTCCAAAAGATTGAGGATACGGAGGTAGATGAGAATGCCCGTTTGATGAACGGACTGCTTGTGTTGCCACACGTCAATGCCGAATTGCTGGTTTTTGGTGTGAATAGTCCTAACATCAACGACTTCGTGTTTGAAAACAATCTTCAGTCGTTTATGTTTTATGGTTCGGGCTATGGCACGTTCCTCTTTGTGCCTACGTTTTGGTTTATGCTGATTAAGTATGGCGTAGTTGGGCTGTTTATCTATCTTTTGATGTATTATGGGCTATATAAAAGAGACAAGCAGATATTGCCCTATCTATTATGCCTATTGGCGAGCTGGTTCTTCCAAGGTTTGGCTTTAGGACTTATGTTTACGTTCCAAATCTGCTCCATTGCAGCCTTCATGGATAGAGAAGGAGGAATAGAGGATGAGATTAAACGCGTGGTGTAAAACGAAAAATCCATACAAAACATGAAGATACTTATGCTATCGTCGTACGTGACGATTAATTCGCGGCAAAAATATACGCGCAATCGTACAGGGTTTGGCTATATGGTGTACGACATTGCGCGTAGCGTGGCTGAAAAGGAAAATGTCGATGTCTTGCTTTCCGATACGCGCGATGAGGCTTTCGAACAGGAAGGCGTTCGCTTCTTGGGACGCTCTTATGGACTCTTCTTGCGCTATTTGTGGCAATGCCTCTCGATAGGTTTCGTCATAGGATTTTGGAGGAAATATAGAATGAGTAAGGGGGCGATGGCCAGACTGTTGTATTACTGGTTTATTTCGGGCTACTATCGCCACGTTCTACGCACGGGGAATTATGATATAGTTCATATCCACGGGTGTCGCTTCAATACGGAACTGTGGATTCGCCTTTGCCAGCAAGAAAAGCAGAAGTTCGTCGTGACGCTGCACGGATTGAATTCTTTTTCTGATACAATACCCATAGGACCAGCGGGCAAACGATATGAAAGAGACTTTCTGCGTAGGGTGGTTAAGGGCGAGTTTCCTATTACCGTTATTAGTACGGGGATGAAAAAAACTATTGAGAAGGAGTATAAGCATGAAGATTGCAAGTATATCATGGTTGTTTGCAATGCTTTCTCGTTCAAAGCGAAGTATTCGACTATTGACGTGAGAGAAAAATATGGAATACCCGGGAATAAGAAAATCGTCCTCTACGTGGGAAATGTGGGCAGCAACAAGAACCAGAAACAGCTAATAGATGCGTTCAGACTGTTGCCGCAAGAAATAGCAGAGAAGACTTATGCGTTGTTTTTAGGCTTACAATTATCGCCCTCTTATACAATAGAAAAGTTAAAAGAAGGACATCCCTACAAGAATCACCTTATTGCCTGCGGCGCGATAGACAAGGAACTCGTTCCGAATTATTATGAGCAAGGCGATGCCGTAGCACTGTTGAGCATCTCGGAAGGTTTCGGTTTGAGCCTGATTGAAGGCATGCACTTCGGACTGCCCTGCCTTTGTTTCGACGATATAGACGCTTACGAAGATATTTATGCGCCTGAGGCCGTGGTGGGCGTGAAGGAGCATACGGACGCGTGCGTGGCAAAAGGCCTTGAGACCTTGCTAACTACAAAATGGGACAAAGAGGCTATACGCAAAGCATCCGAACGCTTCGAAGCGGCCACAATGGCCGATAACTACATTCGCGTGTTTAACAACATTCTAAACGTTTGAAAATCTCAGGGGTACAAGAAGCGTTCGGCACGCATACTTGGGGATATCCGCCCTCTTTTGTATTCGTGTCTTTTGACCTCTTCGTTTTCTTCGTGGTTTCTTTCATTGTTGAACGATAACATTATACTTTATGGCTAAGTACTTTTATCGCCTTGCTCGAGAGTTGCAGAAGGGAGCAAAGGACTTCCTTGATGTTCCCGTAGCGCAGGAACGGGCTTTTCTGGCGCAGTTGCCCGAGCCGGCGTCGGACGTGCAGCGTTCGTACAACCAATATCTCTGTCAGAATTTCTATCGGAGTAAGCTCTATGTGCGGAGTTTAAACTTTGTCTCGGCTGGGCTCTTTCCGTTTGTGCTACTGATCCTCTTGCTGAAGGGATTGTGGGTGAAGCGGCAGAAAGTGGGCTTTAATGCCGTCTGCGACTTAGGCGGTTTCCGCGACGTCATACCCGAAGAACTCGCTGCGGAGTTTCAGATGGACTATGACCATTGGTTTAAGCATAGTAGTTTAAGTTGGCAAGATCTACCCTTTGTGTGTGGCGTAGCAGCTTTCAAACCGCTGTCGTGTTTCTTCGGACTGAAATGTATGCTTAAGGTAAGTTGCTATTCGGATATGATAAGGCGGTACAGTCCCCAAGCCGTGGTAACGCATAACGAGTACGCCTTTTCCAGTTCTGTCTTGACGGCCTATTGTCAGCGGCGGGGCGTGGAGCACATCAACGTGATGCACGGCGAAAAGTTGTTCCGACTGCGCGACACCTTCTTCCGCTTCCATAGGTCATACGTGTGGGACGAACATTATGTCAAACTGTTTAAGGAGATGCGGGCGACGGAGAACCATTTCATCCTATACACGCCTGCCGCTATGTGTATTGATGTGGACAAACATCAGTCAGCAAATGACTATGCCGATGTAAAGTATTACTTGCAGGTATATAATAAGGAAGAGATAACTGCGATTGTGGCCGCCATGGAACAGCTCAAGGCATTGGGCTACACCGTGAAGTATCGGCCGCATCCGCGTTATAGCGATGTGGCCTTACTCAAGACGATGGTTGACGAGCGCGAAGTGGAAAATCCGCGCAAAGTGGGTATTGCCACCAGCGTATCCAACCTGCGTTTTGCGGCTGGCTCTTTCACCACGGTGCTGAACCAAGCCTATGTGTCGGGCAAGACGGTCGTTATGGACGACGTGACCTTCCCTCAGCGCATGAAGGTGCTGAAAGAGAGATTGTATCTCTTTGCTGAACCGAAAGAGCGTTGCTGTCTTTTGTCGGAGATGGTGAAAGGAAGATGAAGTAAGCCGCAATATTCTATTTCTTCTATCTTATATCGTATATCCTTATGAGAAAGTTTTTCAAATCCATTGTATCCGCCTTTTACTCATGGCGTGTTAGACGGACCGCCGCCCGCTGCGGGATAGGTGTACACGCCAACCACGCTTCCTTCGTCAACCGCAAGACGGAGATTGGTAACAACGTGCATTTTAACGGCATATCCGTTTATGGGGGGGGGTAAATTAACAATTGGCAGCAACGTGCATTGTGCGAAAGGTCTGCAAGTGTTTACTGCTATCCACAACTATGAAGGCGATAAGCTACCATACGATGAAACCATCATAAATAAGGATGTCGTAATAGGCGACAACGTATGGATTGGTGCCGATGTCATCATCTTAGGCGGTGCCACGATAGGCGAAGGAGCCATCATTCAGGCAGGTAGCGTCGTGGTGAAGGACATTCCCGCCTTAGGCATTGCGGGCGGACATCCAGCCAAAGTCTTCAAAATGCGCGATGAGGCACACTACCAGCGACTGAAAGCGGCTAAGGCTTTCTTCTGAAACGTATAAAAAATGTACCTTAATAGAGCATGTCGAATAGTCATAGGGGTATTTTGTTCGCAAATCTAACTTTAGGGGGTGTTCTATAAATTAGGCTTGAATGATTTTTGAGCTGTTATGGAGCAGGTTTCGTATTAAGTTCGCAGCCGCGTAGCGAGCTACGTGGCAAGAAGTTAATGCGAAAGATGCCCATAAGAGCAAAAAAGCACCAAGCGAGCAAAAAAGCACCAAGCCCAATCGAATAGCAAATTTCCTAATTTATAGAACACCCCTTTAACAATGTCAATGGCGAAGTAGCATGTTCATCGGCGCTTCATTTCTTTACGAAGCAAAGTTTCTTAACTTTCTTTAGGAAGGAAACGTCTAAAAACTTTCCTTCAAAGGAAAAGAAACCGTAAAAAGTTTCCTTGAAAAGAAAGTTTTGTCGTAGAGTATAGGTATCTTTGCGATTAGACTTAATACAAAAATAAATGTGTTAGAGCAGACTACAGACATATTGTTTGCTTTGTTGCGCTCGGCCCTTTGGGGGCGCGATGAAGCGGTGAAGCCGATGACGGACGATGTGGCAAACAACGTTTTGGTTGAAGCGGCGCGTCAGGCCGTGTTAGGCATGGCGGCGCAGACGGTGCTGGACAGAGGCTTGCTTTCACAAAAAATGAGCGTTGTAGCCACACAACTTGTGGATAAAATACGCAGTAGGAACGAAGAGGTGAGTCTTGGCATTGCCCACTTGTCGCAGTTTATGAAGAAGCGAGAGCTACCCTTCGTCGTTGTCAAGGGGCAGGTTGTAGCTCAAGGCTACTCGAGCCCGCTATTGCGGCAGAGTGGCGACGTTGATTTCTATTGTACGCCCGCAGTATTCCCCTTGGCGGTGGCGGCTTTCGAAAAGATATTGCAACGCCCGCTGGTGCCCGACGAGTCAGAGAAGCACGTGGAGTTCGTCATCGAAGGCGTTATTTATGAGTTGCACTCTTCGCTATCGGAGTTTGCTTATAGTGGCAACCAAGCCTACTTTAATCAGATAATAGAAGAAGACGTGGCGCGTGGCGGTGAAAGCGTGGAGCTAACATACCGCTTGCCAAAGACGGGCGAAGAGCGAACACTCATTGTGCCCACGCTCAGCGTCACGATGAACGCGCTTTACCTTTTCGTACATATATTCTATCATCTTGTGACGAGTGGGGTAGGGCTTCGGCAGATGGCTGACTGGACCATGTTCTTGCATCGCCACCAAGGCGCGATAGACCGCCAACAACTTGAAACCTGGCTTCAGGGGTTGGGGCTGCGCAAGGCCTATACGGCTATGGGCAGTGTGCTGGTTGACGTGATGGGATTACCTGAGGAAGAATTCCCCTTGTCGCTGACACCCCAAGACCATCGGCGCGGCCAGCGCGTCCTGCGCAACATCCTGCGCATGGGCAACTTTGGCAAGTTCGCACGTCGGACGAAGAAGACGGGCCTCTTGCACAGTCTTGAAACAGGTTGGATTTCCCTCCGCCAGTGCGCCCTGTTCTTCCCGTTAGCCCCCAAGGAAATCTCCTGCCGTTTCCCTAAACTGACGCTCTGGTTCCTTCGCCGACGCATAGGGCATACGGAAAAAGGATAGTGCGCGAAAGCAAAAAAGAGAATGTGCCATAAAAACACATTCTCTTTCGTTAGGTTGCGGTGCGTACGGGACTCGAACCCGTGACCCCCTGCGTGACAGGCAGATATTCTAACCAGCTGAACTAACGCACCATTTGCGATTCACGGCAGCAAGGTTTTGCTGCTATTTTTTTGTTTGCGAGTGCAAAGGTAGGGCTTTGTTTTAGACAAACCAAATTTTTTGGATAAAAAAATACAACTTTTTTATTTTGAAGGGGTGAGATGGTAGGTGGGAGGGGGTAGGCGGTGAGGTGGCAATGCGGGTTTAATTGTGCGATGATGAGGGGTATATGTGGTGGGCTGGACTTGTGCAGGAGCGTGCTATGAAAATTTGCGAAAGAGCTACAATGGGTGCTTGTGGAGTAGGACGAGGCGGTGTTTTGGGGGACTTTTGATGCAGGCGGGATGCTTGCGTACTTAGTTAGGGTTGACACAACCGATGTCAGGCGGGCGAGGCGCTCGCGCTCCTCGGGGCAAGCAAGGTGGCCCAAGTGGTATAATACGGACGGCGCATCTGCGCTGGTTGGGGCGTTCGGTTTGTTGTTCTTTCTTCCTATAGGGCGGCGGTTTGCAAAAATCGCCGCTTTTCTTTTGTATGTCGCAGGGTTCTGCTTATCTTCGCGCAAAATAATTGTATAACTAATCTTTATATCAAACCAAAAACAAATGAAAAAGTACAACTTCAACGCTGGCCCCTGCGTTCTTCCCAAAGAGGCCGTAGAGTCAACGATCAATGCCATTCGCGATTTTGACAACACCGGTATTGGTCTTATGGAGATTTCCCACCGTACCCCGGGTTGGGAGCGTCTTATGGCTGAAACGCGTCAGTTGTGGCGCGACCTGTTGGGTATTCCCGATACTTACGAAGTGCTCTTCCTCGGCGGCGGTGCCAGCACGCAGTTCTTCATGTTGCCTGCCAACTTGATGAAGAAGAAGGCTGCCTATCTGCAAACGGGTGTTTGGGCAAAGAAAGCTGCTAAAGAAGCTAAGAACTTTGGCGAAACGGCTATCATTGCCAGCTCTGAGGATAAGACCTATAGTTACATTCCGAAGGATTGGGAAGTGCCTGCCGATGCCGACTATTTCCACATCACGACCAACAATACGATTTATGGTACGGAAATTCGCAAGGACTTCACGGCTGAAGAGTGCAACGGTGTGACGCTCGTGGCCGATATGTCGTCCGACATCATGAGTCGCCCCGTTGACGTAACGAAGTATGGCGTTATCTACGGCGGTGCTCAGAAGAACGTAGGTCCCGCTGGCGTTACCTTCGTGATTGTTCGCAAGGATCTGCTTGGTCAGATTGGCGATCGTCAGTATATGAACCCGCTGCCCACGATGGTAGATTATCGCACGCATGCTGCCGAAGAGGCTCGCAACATCTCGATGTTCAACACGCCTCCCGTGCTTCCTATCTTTGTGATGCACGAGACGCTGAGCTGGATTAAGAACACCGTTGGCGGCTTGGAAGCTATGAACAAGATTAACGTGCAGAAGTCGAACCTGCTCTACGAAGAAATCGACCGCAACCGCCTCTTCGTTGGCACCGTGACCGACAAGGAAGACCGCTCCATCATGAACCACTGCTGGGTAATGGCTCCTGGCTATGAAGCCCTGCAAAACGACTTTATGGAGTTTGCTAAGGAACGCGGCATGGTAGGTATTAAGGGCCACCGCTCCGTTGGCGGTTTCCGCGCTTCTCTCTACAACGCTTGCACGCTGGAGGACGTTAAGGCCCTTGTTGCATGTATGCAGGAATTTGAAACTAAGCACTAAGCTATTATTTCCCATGGAAGAATGTCCCGACCCTGTCTACGATCCTTTTTGCTTAGGCCGTATCCTCATCATCGTGGCTTGCATAGCAGGCGGCTTTATCGGCGTGTTTGGCTTCCGCTATTTTGTGCCTTCGAAGAGCGGTAGCACGCGGATTGACATAGTTTATGCCCTTGTGGCCGCTGCAGTATGCTTCCCCTTCATGCTACGAAAGTTCAAGACGGACATGAAAAAGGACATAGAAAAGGCAAGGGAGAAGGAAAAAGAAAAACAAAACAGAAAATGAAAGTACTCATAGCAACCCAAAAGCCCTTTGCGCCTGTGGCCGTTGAGGGCATCAAGAAGATAGTCGTAGAAGCAGGCTACGAGTGTGCCCTGCTTGAGAAATACGAAACGAAGGCCGAGCTGCTTGCTGCCGTGAAGGACGTGAATGCCATCATCATTCGCAGCGATAAAGTGGATGCCGAGGTGATGGATGCCGCGCCCGAGTTGAAGATAGTTGTTCGCGCTGGGGCAGGTTTCGACAACGTGGACTGCGAAGCTGCCAAGCAGCGCGGCATCGTTGTGATGAACACGCCCGGCCAGAACTCCAACGCTGTGGCCGAGCTCGTGTTTGGCATGTTGCTTTTCGCCGTGCGCAACCGCTTCAACGGCAAGGCCGGTACGGAGCTTAAGGGCAAGCGTCTCGGTCTGTTGGCCTTTGGCAACGTGCCGCAGAACGTGGCTCGCATTGCTAAGGGCTTCGGTATGGAGATTGCCGCTTACGATGCCTACTGCCCCGCCGAGGTCTTCACGCGCGAGAACGTGCAGCAGGTGATGTCGCCCGCCGAACTCTTCAAGACGTGCGACGTTGTCAGCCTCCACATCCCCAGCACGCCCGAAACGCGCCAGAGCATCAACGCTGCCCTCATCGGTTCTATGCCTAAGGGCGGCATCCTCGTCAACACAGCTCGTCAGGACGTTATCAACGAACCTGAGCTCATCGCTACGATGCAAGAGCGCACGGACCTTCGCTACCTCAGCGACCTGCAGCTGGCCGCCCACGACGAGGCGCTCGAAAAACTTGGCGACCGCTACTTCGCCACGCCCAAGAAGATGGGTGCTCAAACCGCCGAGGCCAACATCAACGCTGGTCTCGCAGCCGCCAACCAAATTGTTGGTTTCTTCAAGGACGGCTGCACGCGGTTTCAGGTGAATAAGTAGAAGCCTTTCCAACCCCTAACCCCTTCCTCCCCAAAAGGGCGGAAGGGGAATGGTTACCTTCATAAGCCTATGAGGCAGCACTATGAGACGGGGGGAGTAAGATCGACTACGAATTGTTGCGACAGCATGCAAGGAACCTTCGTAGTTGTCCCACTGAGGCCGAGCGGGCTATGTGGAACATCCTAAAGGACAATAAGCTTGGTCTGCGCTTTCGCCGTCAACATATAATTCTTGACTATATTCTTGACTTTGTATGTTTGAAGGCAAAACTGATTGTTGAAGTTGATGGACCATACCACTTCATGCCTGACAAATTGCTGCTGACCACTTGCGAACAATCCACTTAGAATCCAAAGGATACAAGGTGCTGAGATTTGAGAACCATGATGTTTTGAACAATCCTATCCGTGTATCCGATATGATCTTTGATGAATTAGTAAACCGAATACGCCAAATCCAACAAGATTAACTCACCTCCCTCCCTTTTGGGGAGGGTCGGGGTGGGGCTGTTATTCCTATGCGCATAAAACCATTTCGTGGGGTACGTCCCCCGCAAGACTTAGTAGAACAAGTCGAGAGCCGTCCGTACGACGTGCTTGAAAGCGATGAGGCACGCGCCGAAGCTGGCGACAACGAAAAGAGCCTCTACCACATCATTAAACCCGAAATCAACTTCCCCGAAGGAACCAGCGAGTACGACCCGCGCGTCTATGAAAG
Source organism: uncultured Prevotellaceae bacterium (assembly GCA_900317635.1). Taxonomy (GTDB): domain Bacteria; phylum Bacteroidota; class Bacteroidia; order Bacteroidales; family Bacteroidaceae; genus Alloprevotella. Next base: position 103,110 of record ONHN01000003.1, read on the forward strand.
TGGCGCCGAGCAGTTCCGCATGTTCCAAGAGAAAGGCTGGCTCGTGCAGGACAAGGAGGAGAACTACTACCTCTATGCCCAGACCATGAACGGCAAGACGCAGTATGGCCTCGTTGTGTGCTGCCACATCGACGACTACATGCAAAGCCGCATCAAGAAGCACGAACTCACGCGCCGCGACAAGGAAGAAGACCGCATGAAGCACGTTCGCAACACGAACGCCAACATCGAACCCGTCTTCTTGGCCTACAAAGACCGTCCCGTGCTCGCCGAACTTATCAAGAAGTATGCCGCCACGAAGCCCGAGTACGACTTCATTGCTCCCATCGACGGCTTTGGCCACAAGTTCTGGGTTATCAACGACCGCAACGACGTAGCCACCATTACCCGCGAGTTTGGCGAGATGGACGCTATGTACATTGCCGACGGGCACCACCGCAGTGCTGCCGCCGCCCTTGTGGGCGCAGAAAAGGCAAAGGCCAATCCCGCTAATACGGGCAACGAAGAATACAACTTCTATATGGCCGTTTGTTTCCCGGCTCAGCAGCTGACCATTTTGGACTACAACCGCGTGGTGAAAGACCTCAACGGACGCACGCCCGCAGAGTTCCTTGCCGCTCTCGAAAAGAACTTCGTGGTGGCCGACAAAGGCACCGCCGAATATCGTCCGCAGCAAGCTCACGAGTTCTCACTCTACCTCGAAGGCCACTGGTACAGCCTGACGGCTAAGCCTGGCACCTACGACGAGAGCGACCCCATCGGCGTGCTCGACGTGGACATCTCCAGCCGCCTTATCCTCGACGAACTCCTTGGCATCACCGACCTGCGTTCCGACAAGCGCATCGACTTCGTTGGCGGCCTGCGTGGCCTTGGCGAGTTGAAGCGCCGTGTGGATAGTGGCGAAATGAAGATGGCGCTGGCCCTCTATCCCGTCACGATGCAGCAGATTATGAACATTGCCGACAGTGGCAAAATCATGCCGCCAAAAGCCACGTGGTTTGAACCCAAACTGCGTAGCGGTCTCGTTATTCATAAGCTCGACTAAACCTTTTCATGGGACAGCGACTTCCCCCTTACACTCAAGGGGCGTGTTGCTGTCCCTTCCTCTTTCGTAGTCCCTTGTTTTTTTCCCCCCTCATTCATCCCGCAAACTTCCCTGCATGCTATGAAAAAGTTCCTCATCGTCCTTTTGGCAGCCGTGCTGCTGGTGCCCGTTGCCGCCAATGCTCAGAAGCGTAAGTCGCAGACAGGCAAGACTAAAACCTCGCAAACCGTGAAGCGTACGAAGAAGACGAAACCGACGAGCACAACGGCCAGCCTCACGCCGCTTGAGCGTAAAGTGGTAGGCAAGCACATGCTCTCGTTGCAGTGGATTTCGTGGAAATACTTCGGCACGGCCACTATCACTAAAGAAGCCGACGGCACGTTGCGTTGCACGGGCGAGCAACTTTCGCGCGGCGACGACTCCCACATCGGCGACTACCTGAAGCTCGACGGCACCGTGCGCATCGTTTCCGAAAAAGAACTTGAGTTCACGGGCTCCATCCGCACCAAGATATGGCACATCGCTGGCGGCGAAGAAGTGGAGCGCGCAGGAACCTTCACCTTCCTATCAACCGAAGGGCGCAAGTACTGGCGCTTGCAAGATATGAAAAACCCCATTGACGGCTGCACGGACTACGTGGACATCTACTTCAAGCGGTAAACGTGCCCTCACGCTTTCTCTTCACTCAATACCCCTGCTGACTTTTAGACCCCCCGTATTCAGTAACCTTAATCCCCCCCTCGTACCATTATGCAACTCGCTTGGAGCGAAATCCCCCACAACTTCGGGCTGTGCGTGTCGGACGCTTGCCCGATGGCGGCAGAGTGCCTGCACCGCGCTGCTGCCGCCCTCATGCCCGCGCCGCCTGCGTCGCCCGCGCTCTTCATATACGTGAACCACTACTACCGCCTGCGCGCCGAGCAGGAAGGCGCGCCCTGTCCCGAGTATCTTCCGGCCGCGCCTGTGCGCATGGCGTTGGGCTTCCGCCGCGTCCTGGACGAAGAGCTGACGCACGTGGGCCGACAGCGCGCCGTCAGCGAGCTGAAAGCACTCTTCAGCGGGGGCGGCAGGTTCTACGACCGCAAGAACGGCAAGACCCCCCTGACGCCCAAGGAGCAAGAGGCCGTAGGCCGCATCCTCGCCAGCTGCGGCGCAGCCGAACCCGTAGAGTTTGACGCTTACACGGAATTGTTCGATTTTGACTTGCGCCTTACAAGCGAAGAAATACCCGGGAACCAGGGGATATAAAAT
>ONHN01000023.1:0-23842 GCA_900317635.1 uncultured Prevotellaceae bacterium
CTACTACAGACGCAGATACACCCCGCATCTAATACCCCACGACGCATTTCATGCGACGGGGGTTAAGCATGGTGTGCCAGCTACGGCAACTTTTACCGGACACCAATAAAACAAGATAAAGAGGAATACACCTTACGGCACGGGGTCGTAGCCGCTACCGCCCCAGGGCGCACAGCGACAAATGCGTTTAATGGCGAGCCACGTGCCCTTCAACGCCCCATACTTCTGAATGGCCTCCACCGCATACTGCGAGCACGTCGGCGTGTAGCGACACGCGGGCGGCGTGAGCGGCGAGATGAAACGCTGATAAAAACGTATGGGGGCAATTAGGAGGCGTTTAAGCATAACGAGCTATATATAATAGGAAGCAAGCCCTACGGCCGCGCCGAAGCTTGCAACGTTTCTGAAACTACCTGCAACAGCCGCACGACTTGCGCCCTTATTCGCGCAGACGATGCCAAGCCGTCGGCCATCCAAAGGAAAGCTATGTGCAGATGTTTGCCTTCTGCCACGCAGGGCCAGACGATGTGCTTGTTCAGCCTATAAGCCTCGCGCACACAGCGCTTCACGCGATTGCGATCGACGGCATGGCGCAGTCGCCGCTTCGACACGCTGACCATCATCAGCACCGCCGCCGCGTCAACCTCGGCATCCTCCACGCGCCAAACCGCGCGCAGCGGAAAGGCACTGCGCGACGAGCTTCCGTGGCCAAACAGCGTTTCTATCTGCTTGCGCAAACAAAGATGCTCAGACTTCGGAAAAGTATAGCGCCGCAGCGGAGCGGGCGAGGCGGAAGGCGTCATAAGCTGTTGCTTTTGCCTGCGAAGTTACACAAAAGTTCGCAGAAACTGCAAGCAAAAGCCGCATTTGCGCCAAAACGTCAGCCATAAGAAGGCAAAAAGGCGGTATTTATGTCAGTTTGTCATACTTTTGGGGCGTATGCACCCTACTTTGGATGTTGGCACGTAGTTTGAACTATATAGGGCAAAACAACATTCAAACAACCATTAAACAAAAGAAAGGAAAAAGCTATGTTACCTATCAGACGTTACAATCAAAACTGGATGCCCTCTATCTTCGACGACTTCTTTGACACCGACTGGATGAAACACACCAACGCTACGGCTCCCGCCATCAACGTGCTTGAAGACGAAAAAGCCTACAGAGTAGAACTGGCCGCCCCTGGCATGTCGAAAGACGACTTCCAAGTCCACATCGACGACGACAACAACCTCGTCATCAAGATGGAGAAAAAGCAAGAAACGAAGGAAGAACCTAAGAATTGTCGCTATCTGCGCCGCGAGTTCTCCTACACGAAGTTCCAGCAAACGCTCATCCTGCCCGAAGACGTTGATAAGAAAGGTATCGCTGCCAGCGTAGAGCACGGTGTCTTGACCATCAACCTGCCGAAGCTGACGCCCGAGCAGAAGCAGCAAACGTTGCAACACATCGAAGTGAAGTAAACGCAAGTTTGCCAATAACATCCAACGCGGAGACAATCCCCCACAAAGAGGTTGCCTCCGCGTTGCTTTTTTATAGCCCTTTACCTCAGGCGGGCAGCTCCACGCGCCCATCGCGCAAGCGAATGGTGCGGTCGGTGGTAGCGGCCAGGGTGTCGTCGTGGGTCACGATGACAAACGTCTGCCCCAACTCGTCGCGCAGTCGGAAGAAGAGGCGGTGCAACTCGGCCTTATTCTGGCTGTCGAGGCTGCCAGAGGGTTCGTCGGCCAACACGACGGACGGTTTGTTCATCAAGGCCCGCGCCACGGCCACGCGCTGTGCCTCGCCGCCCGAGAGCTGCGCCGGCTTATGGTCGGCGCGCGCAGAGAGGCCCATAAAGTCGAGCAACTCGGCTGCGCGCTGCCGTGCCTCACGCTCGGGGGTGCGCGCTATGAGCGCCGGAATCATCACGTTTTCTATGGCCGAAAACTCGGGCAAGAGCTGGTGGAACTGAAAGACGAAGCCGATGTGCTGACCACGAAAGCGCGAAAGCGCACTGCCGCGAAGTGAAAGCACGTCAGTGCCGTCTATGAGGAGCTTCCCGCTATCGGGCCGCCACAGCGTACCGATGACTTGCAACAACGTGGTCTTTCCCGCCCCGCTGGGTCCAACGATGCTGACCACCTCGCGGTCGGCTATGCTGAGGCTGATACCTTTCAGCACTTCCAACGCGCCGAAACTCTTGCGGATGTCTTGTACTTCTATCATGAGCGTTTACGTATTGACAAGGTTGATGATTTCTGCGCCGAAGTTATCCAGCGTCTTAGGGCCTATACCCGTCACGTTGGCCAGTTCCTTCAAGTTGCGCGGTTCTGTATTGCAAACGGCAATGAGGCCCTTCTGACTAAGCACGACGTAGGCAGGCACACCGCGCTCCTCGGCCATAGCCGCGCGCCAACGCACGAGGCGCCTGTAGAGCACGGCGTTTTTCACGTCGGCTGGCACGCCGCCCCGCTTCACTGCCTTTTCCGCCTCTGGCTTCTCGGCGGCCATCACCTCGGCGCGCCGCCGCTGATAGGCTGTCAGTTCGAAGCCTTTTTCGCCCACAAAGCGAAGCAGCGAGAGGCGGCGGCGCAAGGGGTCGAGCACGTTGTCACGCGCGGCCTCGGTGCGCGCCTTCAGCTCTTTGTCGTCGGAGGGGAAGTGGAAGCCGGTCAAGTCGCTGACGAGACGCCGCACGCAGGGCAGGAAGTAGTCAGCCGCTTTGCGCAGGCGCTCCTGCAGGTGCGCGTCGGTGGCGTAGTCGTCCGTCTGCGTAATGAGGCGCGTGTACTGAGAACGAAACGACAGCCCCACCTGCACCGCTTCGCGCTGAAACAGTTCCTGCGAATGGCGCAACTGCTCGGCTTGTTTGGGAAAGAGGCGTGCGTGCTGACTATCGACCAAGGCCACGTAAGCGGCAAGGGGCTGCGAGAAGAGTTGGAAGTTGAACAAGTCGGCCACGAGTGCCAAATAGTGCTGCCGCTTATAAAGGGCCACATCGCTGTCCGTCGGCGTAGCGGCCTCAGCCTCGGCACTGAAGTTGGCCACGTGGCGATCCGTGATGATAGCCTGCGGCGGAATGGGCGTGCTGAGCACAAGGCCCTCCAGACTGCGCAGGCGGCTCAGTGCCACGTAGGTCTGCCCGTGCGAAAAGGCGGCATGGGCATCGACGATGGCACGGTCGAACGTCAGGCCTTGACTCTTATGGATAGTGATGGCCCACGCCAGCTTAACGGGTATCTGCCTAAACACGCCGTCAACGCGTTCCTCCACCTCCTTCGTCCGTTCGTTAAGGGCGTAGTGCGTATTCTCCCATTCAAGGGGTACAACTTCTACCTCGCGGTCGTCCTCGTGCAGGCGCACCTTGATGCTTTCTTCGCTGAGACCCGTCACCGTGGCAAGACTCCCGTTGAAATAGCCACATTCGGCATTGTTCTTGACGAACATCACCTGCGCCCCCACGCGCAGTTGCAGCGTTTCGTCCGTAGGAAAGGACGTTTCGGGAAACGTGCCCTCCACCTGCGCTTTATACGTTGACAAGGGGCCTTCAATGCGTTCTAGTTCGGCATCGTTGATGGTCTTGGCCTGACGGTTGTGCGTCACGAGGCGTATGTAGCCCTCCTCGGGCCGTGGCTCGAAATTAGGGCGAACACGCGCATTGAGGGCTTGCAGCACATCGGCCCCTGCATGGTTGGCTCGCACGCTGGAGAGGAGCTCTAAGAAATAAGGGTCCTGCTGACGGTAGATTTGTTTCAGCTCGATGGTGAGGAACTCCGCCGTGCGCATCACGTGGCTGCTAAAGAAGTATGGCGTTTCGTAGTAAGGCTGCAAGAGGCGCCACTCGTCGTCCGTTGCCACGGGGGCCAGTTGCCCCACGTCGCCAATGAGCAACATCTGCACACCGCCAAAGGGCACCGACTGACCGCGCAAACGCTGCAACGTCACGTCGATGCGGTCCAGCAGGTCGGCCCGAACCATCGACACCTCGTCTATCACCAGCATATCCAACTGCCTGATAAGGCGTAGCCTCATGCGGTTTATCTTAAACATCTCCTTCCCGTAATGCCCGTTGGGCACGAAGGGTGCAAACGGGAACTGAAAGAAGCTGTGGATTGTCACGCCGCCAGCATTGATAGCCGCAATGCCCGTTGGCGCCAGCACGGCAATACGCTTGGGCGACTCCTTCACCAGGCGCCGCAGAAACGTTGTCTTACCCGTACCCGCCTTTCCCGTGAGGAAAAGGTGGCGCCCCGTCTGCATGGCTATGATATAGGCCCTTTCCATGGGCAGATTTTGCTGTTCATCCATTGTTCGCGCGCGTATATATAATATTGTATGGTCGCAATAGGCCTAAGAGGTCTTGCTGTGCAAAAGTAGTGGTTGTTGCGAGTAATGCAAAACGTGCGCCCACATTTCAGCAAACTAAGATAAAACAAAAAGGTTTCTTCATCGCCAAAATACAGTTGTTGGCCGAATTTTTCCTATCCAACAAGGCTTTATGTCGGAAAAGTTGTAACTTTGCGGGCAAGAATATCTGAAAGATTGTAAGCGTATGAAACACTTTCTACTCACCCTTTCTCTCCTGCTTTGCGCCGCCGCAGCTACGGCCACGCCTAACATCAAGAGCGGCAGCAAGTATTTCTTCTCCGTTGGCAGCGTCAACTACGATGGCTACATTGGCCTTGGCAACTACCACAACGCTTCGCCCTACATCTATCTCTACACGGGCGACGACACCTTAGAGGATGCCTACTGGGTTATCACCAAAGACGGCAGCGGCTACACGTTCAAGAACGCCGCCACGGGGCAGTACCTCAGCTTCACCACGGGGCGCAACAACAATTACTATAAATACCTAACACTCACCACGCCCACGTCCGTTACCGACAACGAGCGTTGGACGTTCGAGCTTATCAGCAACGGCATCTACGCCATTCGCTCCGTGGCCAACACGAGCTACTACTTCAACTATCGCGCCGACGGCACACAAATGCTGGGTGCCTACGCTGGCTCTTCGCGCACACAGAACGAGCAGTTCTCCTTCTTTAGCGAAGACGGCACGCAGGTGTTCGAAACGGGTAGTGCCGAAACGGGAACAGCCATCACCGTGGGCAAGACCTACACCCTGACAAGCCAAAACTACGGGCGAGCCCTCTCAAACCAAGGCAGCAGCAGTATCAGCAATTCATACGTCTATATCGAGACCCTCGTTAGTGGCAGCGGCAAGCAGAAGTGGAAAGCCATTACGGCGGGCAGCGGCTTCCAACTCTACAACGAAACTTACGGCTACGCCCTCGATGCCAACGTTTCCAACATGCGCCCCCTGCAATGGACAGCGCAAACAAGCAATGCGAACCAGCAATGGTTCTTCACCGAAATTGGCACCAACGTCTTCCAAATCTACGTTAAAAACAAATACACGAACTACTATCTTGCCGCCGACGGCTACAACACAAGCCTTACCACCGACGACACCGACACCGACACCTACTGGGTAGTGGAAGAAACCACGGCACCACAGACGAGCACGGAAGCAGGCAGCCTGAGCGAGGTAGCCACAAACATCCTTTTCAACGACCGCCCCTTGGTTTACGACCTTACCTCGGGCCAATACTTCTTCAGCCTGCCCGAAAGCGCACGCGGCGGAGCCGACTTCACCATGAAAGTTTCGTGGACAAACGTAGGCAACTACAGCCTCATTGCCGAAATCGACGGCAACCTCGTAGCAAACGGCAGCGAGACAACCTTGGCCGCCGTCTCGTGCCTCAACCCCTACACGCTTAGCTTCTACAACCGCGACACGAACGAGCTCGTAGCTACGGGCACGCTCAACTTCACCTTCCTACCCCTCGTTGAGATGACCTACACGGGCGACCCCTCTGCGGGCTACACCCCTGGCACACTCTCTGTTCACGATGGGAGCGACCTCTATCAAACGTCGCCCGCAAAAGTGAAATGGCGCGGTGCATCGGCGCGCAATAAGCCTAAGCACCCCTACGCTATCAAGCTCACCGATGCCGACGGCGTGAAAACGGACCTTAGCTTCTTTGGCCTGCGCAGCGACAACAACTGGATACTCGACCCCGCTTACATCGACAAGACCTGCCTGCGAAACCGCGTCAGCACCGACCTCTGGAACGACTTCAGCGCTAAGCCCTACCAATACGAGTGGGAGCCGAATGCCATCAACGGCACGCGCGGCAAGTTCGTCGAACTCTTCATCAACGGATCCTACATCGGCCTGCACTGCATGACCGAAAAGGTTGACCGCAAACAGCTCAAGCTGAAGAAGTACGTCGAACCTACCGACACCACCGAGGCCGTCGTACGCGGCTCCCTCTACAAAGGTAAGTCGTGGTCCTACGAAATCATGTGGGGACCTGCCTCTTCGCAATACACAAGCTCCTCCCTCGCCCCCCGCAGCTTCTCCAACACCAGCGAGACGTGGTGTAGCTACGAAGTGAAAGAGCCCGACCTTGGCGACGGTGAACAGATTAAGTGGGACCCACTTTGGAACGCTATCAACTTCACGTGCACCAGCTCCGACGAAGAGTTCTACACAAACTACGCCACCTACCTCGACCGCCCCGTTGTTGACGACTACTACCTCTTTCTTGAGCTCATCCTCGCCTCCGACAACCACGGCAAGAACACCTACTTCTACGTTTACAACCAAAACGCCACGAAGAAGGCTCCGCAGCGCATCAGCATTGCCCCGTGGGACCTCGACGGCACGTGGGGCGGACGCTGGGATGGCAGCTACAACTACGTAGGGGCCTCGCAAGACTTCATGACCTTCACGAAGAAATACGAGCACGGCACGCTCTACTTCTGGGAACGCATGAACAACATCAGCTCCTTCGCTTGGCAAGAGGCCCTGGCCGACCGCTACCGCGTCCTGCGTCGCACCCATTTCCAGCCCGAAGCCCTGAAAGAGCGCTTCCAAACCTACTACGACCTCATCCACGAGAGCGGAGCCGACAGCCGCGAGCAAAACAAATGGAGCTCCGCACACGGCAACATCGCTACGGCCGTTAGCTACGTGCAAGACTGGATTGACGAGCGCGTGGCCTACCTCGACGAGAAATACGCCTACACCGAGAGCGACGCCTCCTTCACCATTGGCGAAACGGGCCTCGCTACCTACTACAACTCCTTGACGTACGTCCTGCCAGAAGGCGTAGAAGCTGCCGTCATCACTGCCGCCAACGGCGACAACCTCACCATCGACTGGCGCTTCCCCGCTGGTAGCACAGTGCCTGGCGGCACCGCCGTCCTCCTGCGTGGTGCAGCTGGCACCTATAGCTTCAAGGCCTACCCCACCGCCGCCAACGAGAGCCCCGTAGAAAACATGCTGCACGGTTCCGACGTACTCACACGCACCACGGGTGACGGCCTGCACTACAAACTGGCAGCCGACAGCAACGGCGGCAGTGCTGGTTTCTACTTCGCCGACAGCTCAACGCGCGCAGGTGCCCCCTTCTGGAGTGCCGCCCACAAGTGCTGGCTCGTTGTGCCTGGTGCCGCCTCCACACGCGGCTACAGCCTTGGCGAAGCAACATCCATCAGCACCGCCACGCTCACCGACGCACAAGGCAACAACGCCTACGACCTCAGCGGACGACGTATACGCCCCACAGGCCAACACGGCATCTACATCGTCAACGGCAAGAAAGTGCTCCGATAAGCACGTAGGGGCGCTCAACCTTCCCTACGCACGTCATAGCACATACTGCGGACTGCATAGCGCAACAGCATACAAGCCGCCACAACATCACCCTACCCGCTTTTCGCTTGCGCAAAAGCGGGTAGGCCTTTTTATATACGCCACACACTAAATTCGGCGAGGTTAAGAACTTCTACGGCAAGCCCGCCAAATTTTCCACTAAAGCCCCCAAGTTCTGCCCGCCGCCTCCGAAGTTATAAATCTCGGCGGCAAATATACATTTCTCGGCGGGAAATATATATAATCTCGGCGTGTGATGTATATTTCCCGCCGAGATTTATAACTTCATGGCTTTACCAAAAAACTTCGCGTCCTGTCGGCAAAACTTCCGAACCGCTGCGAAAAACATGATGAGCCAACGAAAATCAGCCTGCGCCCACCGCGCCATTCTGTAAAAAAACTCGCAAATCGCAGCAAACCGCAAAAGCGCGCTGCATCAGGCCACAAAAAACAGCCAAAAAGCCAAAACCGCATTTTCCCGTCTATTATCCCCCACTTCAACAAAATCTTCAGAAAACCACAAAAAGCCAATAAATACAAGCATTTAATCTTGTTGTCAATTCGCACCAACGAAAAAAAATTCAAAAAAAACGACTGCAAGTGGGTAAAAGTGGAGAGAATTGATTAACTTTGTGCCCACAGAGAGGTAAAGAAGCTGCCCCGTGTAAAAAAGCAAGAAAGCGACAGCCCATTGCTTTTAGGCCTGGAAACAGGTCCACGGGGGAGCCTCATTGCACTTCAAAAACACAGGAAAAGTCTCTTCACAAGCCATAACGACTATGCAATTCACAGGCAGAATACAAGCCCGCGCCGACGTAAAAGGTCGTCTGTTCTTTCCAGCAGACTTCCGTCGGCAGCTCGACAGCGCCGACCAGCGGTTGGTGCTGCGACGCGACGCGTGGGAGCCCTGCCTGACAATATACCCCTACGCCGCCTGGGAGGCGGAGGTTGGGGAGCTACGCGCCCGCCTGAATTTGTGGGACCCCACCGAGCGAGCTGTCTATCGCCAGTTCTTATCCGACGTGACGGTAGCGGAGCTCGACGCTGCAGGGCGCTTCCTTGTTCCTCGTCACCTCATCGCGCTACTCGGCGACGACCGCCGCGTGACGTTCATTGGCCTTGACGACCGCATCGAACTATGGTCGGCAACCCAGACAGAGCGTCCCTTCATGCCCGCAGAAGATTTCGCTGCAAAATTGTCCGCCCTGATGAGCGGCATGAACGCCTAACACCGCCTGCCGTTATGGAAGCCCCCGTTCCCTCCCTTGCTTCGACGGGTTATCACCAGCCCGTTATGATTCGCGAAAGCGTTGATGCGCTCTGCATCCGCCCCAGCGGGACGTATGTTGACGTAACGTTTGGCGGTGGCGGTCATAGCCGCGAAATCCTCCGCCGCTTAGGCCCCGAAGGACGCCTCTACGCTTTCGACCAGGACCTCGACGCGCAGGTCAACATCCCCGATGGCGAAGAACGCCTGACGTTTGTGCAGAGCAATTTTCGCTATCTGGCCAACTGGATGCGCTACTATGGCGAAGAAGGCATCGACGGACTGATTGCCGACCTCGGCGTGAGCAGTCACCACTTCGACGACGAAACGCGCGGTTTTTCCTTCCGCTTCGACGCGCCGCTCGACATGCGCATGAACGGACGTGGCGGAATGACCGCCGCCGATGTCCTGCACCGCTACGACGAGGTGCAAATAGAGCGCGTGCTGCGCCTCTACGGTGAGGTGCGCAATGCCCGCCGCATGGCCGCTGCCATCGTACGCCGTCGCGCAGAGAGCCCCATTGCCCGTGTGGGCGACTTGCTACAAGTGCTGAAGCCTTTCGTCCCCGCCGCCCACGAGAAGAAAGAGCTGGCCCGCATCTTCCAAGCCCTGCGCATAGAGGTAAACCACGAGCTCGATGCGCTACCCGAGATGCTCAACGCCGCCTGCAAGTTGCTTCGCCCCGACGGTCGGCTCGTGGTGCTGACCTACCACTCGCTGGAAGACCGCATCGTCAAGAACTTCCTGCGCAGCGGCAACAGCGAGGGCGAAATCGAAAAAGACTTCTTTGGCCGCTTCACTGCGCCCCTGACCGCCGTAGGAAAGGCTCTATCCCCCTCAGCTGCCGAGCAGGCAGAAAACCCCAGGAGCCGCAGTGCTAAACTACGTATAGGAAAAAAGAATGCCACAGAAGCCAACACCGCGAACAAAACACACTAAAGACAACCTCACAGAACACTAAAAGAGTAAGAAAATGAGCCAGAAGGAAAAAGACAAGAAGTCAAAAGAAGCACTGCCGGACGACGTGCGGCAACTGGCCCAACGCGCCTCTGCCGCCGAAGAAGCACCCTCCGCAACATCTGCCGATGATGCGGAGGCTTTCAGCGATGAAGAGCGCAAAGAGAAAAAGGCGCGCGAGGCCATCAAACGCCTCACCTCCGACGACGATGAAGCCATCGAGCTAAACCTGCGCACCTTCTTCGGCGGCGATTTCTTGTTTGGCCCGTGGTTCAAAAAGTATTTCTGGTACTTCGTCATGGTCGTTGCGATGCTCATCATCTACGTCAGCAACCGTTACTATTGCCAGCAGGAAATCATCCTCAGCACACGCCTCAACGACACATTGCAAGACCGCCGCTACAAGGCCCTCACGCTCTCAAGCGAGATTAAGTCGCTAACACGGCGTAGCGTGGTGGAGAAAAACCTCAACGACACCACGCTGAAGACGTCAACCACTCCTATTTATACGCTGTCCGTTTCGGATAAAGACACCACAAAGTTCAACTACGAATAGAAAAGCCGACACGAAATGAATTTCCCTGGAAAGAAAATCATGCCGCGCTTTTTCATCATCGCGGTGTTGCTAACCATGGTAGGCCTTGTCATTATTGGCAAAGCCGCCTACATTATGAGTGTGCAACGCGAGTTTTGGACGGAGGTGAGCGAGCAGTTTCAGAAAGACAACTTGGCCGTACCGCCCACACGCGGCGACATCCTTTCTGACGACGGCGAGGTGCTGGCCGCCAGCATTCCCGAGTACAAAATCTACATGGACTTCATGTCGGGCGAGACCGACCCGAAGCGCGTGGTGAAAGACCAGCGCCGCCGCGACTCGCTGCTCGACGTGAAGATGGACAGCATCTGCGAGGGCCTGCACGCCATTCTGCCCGACGTGGACCCCACCAAGATGCGCGAGCACCTGCTTGAGGGGCGCGAGAAGAAGAGCAAAAACTGGCTTATCTATCCCAAACGCGTATCCTACATACAATACAAAGAGATAGCCAAACTCCCGCTCTTTAAGCTCCCGCCCTATCGTGGCGGTTTCCACGTTGAAAAGTTCGAAACGCGCAAAAATCCCTTCGGCAAGCTGGCGGCACGCACCGTGGGCGACCTTTATAAAGGAAAAGACAGTGCGCGAAGTGGCATTGAGCTTGGCTACGACAGCATTCTGCGCGGCAAGCCTGGCGTCAGCCACCGCCAGCGCGTCTTCAACAAGTACCTGACCATCATCGACCAGCCCGCCACCGACGGCTACGACGTGCAAACCACGCTCAACATCAACATGCAGGACATCTGCGAGAAAGCCCTTGGCGACCAGCTGCGCGAGTTGCAAGACCAAGGCACGGGCGACGTAAGATTTGGCACGTGCATCCTGATGGAAGTGGCCACGGGCGACGTGAAAGCCATTGTCAGCCTAACGCGCGTGGCCGACGGCAACTTCTACGAGATTGAAAACAAGGCCATCTCGAACCTCATGGAGCCAGGCAGCGTGTTTAAGCCCATGTCGTTTTTGGTCGCTTTCAACGATGGTTTCCTCCACCTCGACGACCAAGTCAACACGGGCAACGGTGTGAAAGAGATGCACGGCCGTTCCATGAAGGACCACAACCACCGCTCGGGCGGCTACGGCACGCTGACGGCGCGCCAATGCATACAGAAGTCGAGCAACGTAGGCGTAAGTACGTTTATCGACCGTTTCTACGGAAAGAATCCACAGAAGTTCGTTGATGGTATCTACGCCACGGGCGTGGCCGAGGACCTACACATTCCCATTCCTGGCTATGCCAAACCGCGCATTAAGTCGCCAAAGGACTCGAAACAATACTGGTCGAAGACCGACCTGCCGTGGATGAGCATCGGCTACGTCACGCAGATACCGCCCATTAGCACCCTCACCTTCTACAACGGCATTGCCAACAACGGCCGCATGATGCAACCGCGCTTCGTGAAAGCCTTGTGGCACAAAGGCGAGAAGGTGCGCGAGATAGCACCCGTTGTTGTTCGCGAGCACATGGCCAGCGATGAAGCCGTGAGGTGCATACAGACCTGCTTGCGCGAAGTGGTCACGCTCGGCGTAGGCAAAAAGGCTGGTTCTAAGCTTGTGCATACAGCTGGTAAGACGGGCACGGCACAGGTGTGGTCGGCTGCAGGCCGAACGTCGGAATACCTCGTTTCGTTCGCAGGTTTCTTCCCCTTCGAAAACCCGAAGTATTCGTGCATTGTCTGCATCAACAAGTCGGGCAGTGCCAGTGGCGGCTCGCAATGCGGCCCCGTGTTCCGCCGCATTGCCGAAACGGTGATGGCGCAACAACGCATAGAGGACTACACTTCGGCGCGCGACTCGTTCAACACCAAGCAACCCCTTGTTCGCTCAGGCAACCTCTGTGCTACGGCCCGTGCTCTGGAGCGCTTAGGACTTAAGAAATACGGCCTTGAAGAAACGTCGGAAGCCCTCGTTTGGGGTGCCGCACGCACAAAGGGCGACGGCATTGCGCTCAGTGCGGTGCGCAGTGAAGCGGGCGTTATGCCCGACGTTCGCGGCTACGGTCTGCGCGACGCCGTTTTCCGCTTAGAGAAAGAAGGGTTGAAAGTGCGCGTTCACGGTGTGGGCTACGTGCTGCGCCAAAGCATCGAACCTGGCCACCACATCAAGAAGGGAGAGACCGCCGAGCTATTCCTCGGCTCAGGTCGCAAAGAAGACATACAGATAGCCGACAGCCTCGCAGAACAACTGAAAGAAGACACAACACAAACGCCTCGCCAAGACGACGATGAAGCGGTGGGCGTACACCCCGACAGCGCAAAGGCCAAACCTACGACTAAGGCGCAGCAAAGCGTAAAGAAACCGCAGGAGAAGAAAGAAGCTCCCAAGCAAAAACCTGCCGAGAAGCCCAAAGCAACAGTGGCCGAAAAGAAGCCAACGGCTGCGGCAACTAAGCCCAAAGATAAGCCCAAGTCCCCCGCCGACAACAAGCCCAAGGCTACGCAGCAAAAAACAGCGAACTCAACGAAGAAAAAAGCATAACACCTACTGCTTATGAAACTTTCCGACATTCTGCAGCGCACAGACCTGCTCGACGTGCGCGGCCCGCTCGACATTGACATAAAAGGAATACAGATTGACTCGCGCAAGGTAGGCCCTGGCGACCTCTTTATCGCCGTACGCGGTACACAGGCCGACGGCCACGCCTTCATCCCTATAGCCCTTGCGCAGGGTGCTACAGCCGTGATGCAATGCGATGCTATCTCCGCTGATGCCGCCGAAGGCGCTACGTTGGTACGTGTAGCCGACACGGAAGCAGCCGTAGGCCCTGCGGCTACAGCTTTCTACGGATATCCGTCGGAGCAGTTGCAGCTCGTGGGAGTAACGGGGACGAACGGCAAAACGACCATCGCCACGGTGCTGTTCAACCTCATGCGCGCCCTGGGCCATAAGTGCGGGCTGCTCTCCACCGTTTGCAACTACATTGAAGACGTAGCCATTCCAGCCACCCACACCACGCCCGATGCCGTCACGCTCAACGCGCTGCTCGCTAAAATGGTAGAGGCTGGTTGCAAATACGTCTTCATGGAATGCAGTAGCCACGCCATTGCGCAACGCCGCATTGGCGGCCTCCACTTCGCTGGCGGCATCTTCACCAACCTCACGCGCGACCACCTCGACTACCACAAGACCTTCGAGGCCTATCGCGATGCTAAAAAGGCCTTCTTCGACGAACTACCGAAAGAGGCTTTTGCCGTTACCAATGCCGACGACCGCAACGGCAGCGTCATGGTGCAAAACACGCGCGCCACGGTGAAGACCTACTCCACACGCACCGCCGCCGACTTCAAGGGGCGTATCCTTGAAGAGTCCTTAGAGGGCATGTTGCTCGACATGGACGGGCAGGAAGTAAGCGTGCAGTTTGTAGGCCGCTTCAACGTTTCGAATCTATTGGCCGTCTATGGCGCAGCCACGTTGCTTGGCGAAGAACCGCAAGACGTGCTTCGCGCCTTGTCAGCCTTGCGCCCCGTCAACGGCCGTTTCGAAACGATACGTTCGCCGCAAGGTGTCAGTGCCATCATCGACTATGCCCACACGCCCGATGCCCTCGTGAACGTGCTGACGGCTATCAACGAGATCATCCGTGGCCGTGCTCAGGTTATCACCGTTTGCGGTGCGGGTGGCAATCGCGACAAGGGCAAACGTCCCATCATGGCTCGCGAAGCAGCCAACAACAGCGACCGCGTCATCCTGACGAGCGACAACCCGCGCTTCGAAAAGCCTGAAGACATCATCAACGACATGCTGGAAGGCCTTGATGCCGAACAGCGCAAGAAGACCATCACCATTACCGACCGCCGCGAAGCTATCCGCGCCGCCGCCATGATGGCTCAAGCGGGCGACGTGATCCTCGTAGCGGGTAAAGGCCACGAGCCCTATCAGGAGATTGAGGGCGTGAAACACCACTTCGACGACCACGAAGAAGTGCGCGCAGCTTTTGGACTATAAAACCCCGCACTCCCTGCCGTTGACAAGAAACGAGTTGCACCTATACAATATTATATATAGTGCGCCACAAAGACCGCTGGCCGCACGCGCGCTAAAGACTTAAACGACTATGCTATACTATCTCTTTCGCTTCCTTGAGCAATTTGGCGTTCCAGGCTCGGGCATGTGGAGCTACATTTCGTTCCGCTCGTTGCTGGCATTGATGCTTGCCCTCGTTGTTTCGGCGTGGTTTGGCGAGTATTTCATTAAATGGATGAAGCGTCGCCATATTGGCGAAACGGCGCGCGACCCGAAGATTGACCCCTTCGGCGAGAAGAAGGTGGGCGTGCCCTCTATGGGCGGCATCATCATCATCGTCTCCATCCTCGTTCCCGTCTTGCTCTTAGGTCGTTTGCGCAACATCTACATGATCCTAATGATAGCCTCAACGATTTGGTTCGGCCTGCTGGGCTTTGCCGACGACTATATCAAGATTTTCCGTAAGAACAAAGAAGGCTTGGCGGGTCGCTACAAAATCATTGGGCAAGTGTTGGCAGGGCTGGCCGTAGGCTTGACGCTCTACCTCAGCCCCGACGTTGTCATGCGCGAGAATGTTACGACGCGCTCGTTAGGGGGCGGTGTAGCCACGGCCGTTGTGCATAAAAGCGAGCCCGTAAAGAGCACGAAGACCACCATCCCGTTCGTCAAGAACCACAACCTCGACTATGCCAGTCCCTTTAAGTTCCTTGGCAACCACAAGCAAGCGGCAGGCTGGATACTGTTTGTGCTGATGACCATTGTTGTCATCACCTCCGTCAGCAACGGTGCCAACCTCAACGACGGCATGGACGGCATGGCGGCGGGCAACTCGGCCATTATCTGCATAGCCTTAGGCATATTGGCCTACGTCAGCGGCCACCTCTACTGGGCTGGATACCTCAACATTATGTTCATTCCAGGTTCGGAGGAGCTCGTGGTCTTCATCTGTGCCATGATAGGCGCGCTGGTGGGTTTCCTTTGGTACAATGCCTATCCCGCCCAAGTCTTTATGGGCGACACTGGGTCGCTCTGCATTGGAGGGCTCATCGGCGTGATTGCCGTTATCATCCACAAGGAGCTGTTGCTGCCCGTGCTCTGCTTCATCTTCTTTGTTGAAAGTCTGAGCGTCATTCTGCAAGTGGAGTACTTCAAATGGGGCAAGAAGCGCGGACGCCGACAGCGCATTTTCAAGCGCACGCCTATCCACGACAACTTCCGCGTGCTGCCCCACCAGATGGAAGAAGGTTGCCACTACGTCTTTGGTCGTTGGCCCCACGGAGCTTGGCACGAGTCGAAGATAACCGTCCGCTTCTGGATTACAACTATTCTACTGGCCGCCGCCACCATCATCACGCTAAAAATAAGATAAACCGATGAAACGCATCGTCATATTAGGTGCTGCAGAGAGTGGCGTAGGCGCTGCTATTTTAGCACAGAAAAAAGGCTTTGAGGTCTTCGTCTCGGACATGGGACAAATTAAAGATAGCTACAAGCAGATGCTGAGCGATGCTTGCATCAGTTGGGAGGAAGGTGGCCATACGGCCGAGAAAATCCTGACGGCTACAGAAGTGATTAAGAGCCCTGGCATCCCCGAAGAGGCCCCCATGATAGTGGCTTTGCGCCAACAAGGCACGCCCGTCATTAGCGACATTGAGTTTGCCGCCCGCTACACGAAGGCGCGCATGGTCTGCATCACGGGTAGCAACGGCAAAACCACCACCACATCGCTCATCTACCACATCCTGCGCGAGGCTGGTTACGACGTGGGCTTGGCGGGCAACATCGGCCGCAGCTTCGCCCTGCAAGTGGCCGAACGCGAACGCGACTGGTACGTGCTGGAACTCTCGTCGTTCCAACTCGACAACATGTACGAGTTTCGGGCCAACGTGGCCGTCCTGCTCAACATCACGCCCGACCACCTCGACCGTTATGGCTTCGAAATGCAACGCTACGTTGACGCCAAGATGCGCATCCTGCAAAATATGCGCGCCGAGGACAGCTTTATCTATTGGGACGAAGACGACTACGTGCCCGCCGAAATTGCGAAGCGACAACCTACCTGCCAGCTCCTTCCCTTCAGCGATGAGCCCCAAGCGGGCGAAGCGGCTTGTGGCGGAGAAACTGTCAACGTCTCTCGACCTAAGGCATTCAGCATAGCCGCCAAAGAGTTGCCCATACCAGGCAAACACAATCAGCGCAACGTGATGGCTGCCGCCTTGGCCGCCTTATGCTGCGAAGTGGATAGGGCCACACTAAGTGCTGCCATCAAGAGTTTCCCTGGCGTGGAACACCGCTTGGAGCGTGTGGCCGAAGTGAACGGCGTCACCTACATCAACGACTCGAAAGCTACGAACGTAGATGCCTGTTATTGTGCCATGCAAAGCGTAGAAGCACCCGTCGTGCTCATCCTCGGAGGTAAGGACAAGGGCAACGACTACGAACAGATACGCGACATCATCTGCGAGAAGTGCCGTGCCTTGGTCTTCCTCGGTGCCGACAACACGAAGCTAAAGGACTTCTTTGTCGACAGCCCTCTACCCCAGCGCGACACGCACACCATAGAGGCCTGCGTAGCCGCATGTGCGGAGCTGGCACAACCTGGCGACACCGTCCTGCTGAGCCCCTGCTGCGCCAGTTTCGACCTTTTCAACGGCATGGCCGAACGCGGGCGCAAGTTCAAAGAGCAAGTAAAGAAGTTACAAGTGACAAGTAACAAGTAACAAGTGACGAGCCACCAGATGCGCTTGTCATCGGCGTAACCCAACTCGTAACTCGCAACTTGCACCTTCATAAACCATCGCGCTATGAAAGCAAGCAAAATCTTCCAAGGGGATATGGTCATTTGGGTCATATTCTTTTTCCTTTGCGTCATCTCGCTCGTAGAGGTGTTTAGTGCTGCCAGTACGCTGGCCTATAAAGATGGCAGCTTTTGGTCGCCCCTCATCAAGCAGGCGGCCTTTCTTGCTGGCGGCACGCTGGTTGTCATTTTCTTCCACAACATACCCTGCCGCTTCTTCAAGCTCATACCTATCATATTCCTCCCCTTGAGTGTTATCCTCCTGCTCATTACGCTGCTATTTGGCAACGAGGCCAACGACGCCTCGCGCTGGATAGGCTTTGGCTTCTTCCAGTTTCAACCCTCTGAGATTGCCAAAGTCACGGTCATAGCAAGCGTGGCTCTCGTGCTGGCTCAGCAACAACGGCAGGATGGTGCCGACGACAAAGCGTTCAAATACACGCTGATTATCGTGGGCGTTATCTGTGCCCTTATCTTCACCGAAAACCTCTCGACGGCGGCCCTGCTGTTTGGCGTTGTCTTCCTGATGATGTTCATCGGACGCGTCAAACTCATCCTCTTGGGAAAACTCATACTGGGCATCATAGGGGGCTTGGGCCTTATCATCCTCATTGCTGCCATATCGCCTAAGGACAGCGCCATCATGAAAAGTCGCATCTTCCACCGCTTTCAAACGTGGGAGAGCCGCATCGACAAGCAGGGAGATGATATTGAGAAAGACGCTAAAACCTATCGCATCACCGACAAGACAGCACAGCGCGACCATGCCAACATCGCCATCGCAACGAGTGGTTTCATTGGCAAAATGCCTGGCAATAGCGTGCAGCGCGACTTTCTTTCGCAAGCATACTCCGACTTCATCTTCGCCATCATCATTGAGGAACTGGGACTATGGGGAGCTGCTATGGTGGTGTTCCTTTATATTGTCCTGCTGTTTCGAGCGGGGCGCATAGCGAGCCGTTGTGAGCGCAACTTCCCTGCCTTCTTGGCCATGGGCTTGGCACTGCTCCTCGTTTCGCAGGCCATTCTGAACATGATGGTAGCAACGGGCCTATTCCCTATCACGGGACAGCCGCTGCCCCTTATCAGCCGTGGCGGCACGGCCACGCTCATCAACTGTACCTACATCGGCATGATACTCTCCGTCAGCCGCTACTCGCGCAAAACGCTCGACCACAGCGACCCCTTCGTGAAAGTAAACAAGTGACAAGTTGTAAGTGACGAGTGACAAGTTGCAGCCCGCCCGCTATTTTTCCCCCTCTCTAAAGCCCTCCATCCTTATGAACCGCATCCTCCTCTCATTCCTCGTCCTTTGCGCTACGTTGGCATCCGCAAAGTCTGGCGGTCCGCGCGTGCGCTTCGAAACCAACGTTGGCGACTTCGTGGTGGAGCTCTCGGACTCTACTCCCATACATCGCGACAACTTCCTCAAGCTCGTAAACGAGGGTTACTACAACGGCCTGCTGTTCCATCGCGTCATTCCCGAGTTTATGATACAGGCTGGCGACCCCGATAGCCGCCATGCCGCACCAGGCACTGAACTGGGCAACGGCGGACCCGACTACACGCTCCCCGCCGAGTTTCGCATTCCTGCGCTCTACCACGTGCGCGGCGCACTGGCTGCAGCGCGCGAGGCGGACGAAGAAAACCCCGAACGCCGCAGCAGTGGCTCACAGTTCTACATCGTGACGGGCCGCACGTTTTCCTATCCGCAACTAACGGCCTACGAAGAGCAAATACGCCAAAAGACCGATAGCACGTTCTGCTTCACAAACGAAATGAAGAGCGACTACGTAGGCCTGGGCGGCGCTCCTTTCCTCGACGGACAATACACGGTCTTCGGACGCGTGGTGCTCGGCATGCGCGTAGTCGAAGCCATTGGCCTCGTGCCGCGCGACAAGAACGACCGCCCTATTGAAGACGTGCGCATCCTGCGCGCATACGTTGTACAAAAGTGACAAGTGACGAGTCTCTCAAACAAAAACCTCCACACCTATTGAAAACATTCGAAGAACTCGGCGTTAGCAGCCCCTTGCTTCGCGCCATCGAAGAGCTGGGCTACGAACACCCGATGCCCATACAAGAAGAAGTCATCCCCTACCTCCTCGGTACGGGCAACGACATTATTGCCCTTGCCCAAACAGGGACGGGTAAGACGGCGGCATACGGTCTGCCACTACTGCAAAAGGTTGACCCTTCCACGCGCGAAGCGCAGGCCATCATCCTAAGCCCTACGCGCGAACTCTGCCTACAGATAGCCGCCGACCTGAAAGACTATAGCCGCTACATCGACGGCCTTATCGTCGGAGCTGTTTACGGCGGAGCAAGCATAGAGAGCCAAATACGCTCGCTGCGCAAAGGCGCACAAGTCATCGTGGCCACACCAGGCCGCCTTATCGACCTCATGAAGCGGGGCGTAGCCAAGCTCGACGCTGTGCAGAACGTGGTGCTCGATGAAGCCGACGAAATGCTGAGCATGGGCTTCTCGGAAAGCATCGATGAAATTCTTGAGGGCGTGCCCACAGAACGCAACACCCTGCTCTTCTCGGCCACGATGAGCAAAGAGATAGAGAATATAGCGAAGGGCTACCTCCATGGCTACAAAGAAATCGTCGTAGGCTCGCGCAACGAAGGGGCTGAGAACGTCAACCACATCTATTATCTTGTACACGCGCGCGACAAATATGCCGCGCTCAAACGCGTCGTTGACTACTACCCAAAAATCTACGCCATTATCTTCTGCCGCACACGCATCGAGACGCAAGAAGTGGCCGACCAGCTCATAAAAGATGGATATAATGCCGAACCCCTGCACGGCGACCTCTCGCAGGTGCAGCGCGATGTGACGATGCAAAAGTTCCGCCAGCACCAGACGCAACTGCTCGTGGCTACCGACGTGGCAGCACGCGGCCTCGACGTTGACGACCTCACCCACGTCATCAACTACGGCCTGCCTGAAGACGTTGAGAACTACACGCACCGCAGCGGACGAACAGGGCGCGCGGGGAAACGGGGTACGAGCATCAGCATCATCCACCTGCGCGAGCGAGGACGCGTCCGCGCCATCGAGCGCACCATTGGCAAAGCCTTCGAAGCTGGCACACTGCCCGAACCGAAAGAGATTTGCACCAAACAGCTCTACCATGCCATCGACCGCCTTGAGCGCATCGAAGTGGACGAGAACCAAATTGCACCCTTCCTGCCCGAAGTATATCGCAAGCTCGACTGGCTGACGAAGGAGGACCTCATCAAGCGCGTCGTGGGCAGTGCGTTCGGCCGCTTTCTTAGCTACTACGCCGATGCGCCCGACATTGTTCAACCCTCGGGTAAGAAAGAGCTGCGCGAGGATCGGCAAGCAAGAAACGGCGATAAGGCAGGGCGCAAACAGCGAACCAGTGCCGACCACACACCCGAGCCAGGCTACAAACGCCTCTTCCTCAACTTCGGCAAGCGCGACAACTTCTACGCACGCGAAATCATGAACCTCGTCAATCGCTACGTCAAGGGGAAAGTGCGCATCGGACGCATCGACCTGCTGACGAATTGCTCGTTCTTCGAAGTACCCGAAGAGGATGCCGCCATGGTCATCAAGAAAATGGCACGCGCACAAGTTGGCGACCGCCGCGTAGTCGTTGATTGGGCCGACCGCACACCGGCTGAAGCCGCAGCACGAGCCGCAGAGCGTGGGGCCAAAAAGCCTAAACGCAAACAACAGCCCGACTTCGTACCTAAAAAGCAACTCAACAAGAAGCAAAACTGGCGACAGTTCTTTGAATAAAAAAAGCTAAAGAGAAATGAATCAGTTACAATGCCCTCAATGCGGAAACCCCATAACCCCCAGCGACCAATTGTGCCCAACCTGCGGACAAGACTTAACGAACATCTTCGCCCCTAAGCAAAACCTTGACGCTGGCAAGACCATGCCGCCAAGTTTTCCACAAAAGCTTGGCAATGCGAACACCACAAACACGATGCTCTTTGTCATCATCGCTGTGCTAGCAACCATTATCCTCATGGGAGGGGCCTTTTGGCTTTGGAATCACATGCAAACACCAAAAGAACCGCAACCTGCTGCTGAAAAGCAACAGACACCGCCCGAAACCGTTTACGTCCAGCAAGAAACAAAGACCATTGTCGTTCCTGCGAAAAAAACGGTCGCGCTCTATGGCAATAAAACCCTCTATGGCGCCATTGGCAAGTACTCTATACGTATGGACATCAACATTAGTCCCGACGGCACCGTCGAAGGCACTTACACCTACCTGAAACAAGGCAATTGGCTGCGCATCTACGGCACTTACGAAAAAGGGAGAATATCATTGGAAGAGTTCACACCTAAAGGCAACAACACGGGCAACTTCTTTGGTTCCTACAACGGCATAACCTTCGAAGGCACGTTCCACAACTATCAACACAACACTACCTACTCGTTCAGCGTCACCGAACAATAAGTCCCCTCACCATAACATTCACCAAAACCCTATCCTCTATGAACAAGACGCTCCTACCCCTCGCCTTGCTCCTCTGTACTGCCCTCACCTCCCATGCCCAAAGCAAGTATGACCTCAACAACGACGGCGCGGTGAACATTGGCGACGTAACAAAGGTTGTCAACGTCATCCTTGGCAAAGAGGCTGACGAAAGCCAACAAGTGCCGCCCACGCTCACGCCCACGCCCGAAGGACCTTACACCGACGGCATCCTGCTCTACACGATAGACACGCACGAAGTGACCGTGTGCGGCGTCAACGAAGAGGGCGACGTAAGCAAGGTAAATGTCCCTCAAAAGGTGAAAGTGCAAAACGAAACCTTCAGCGTCACCCGCATTGGCGAGGCCGCTTTCAAAGATTGTGCCGACCTGACAAGCATCTCCCTGCCCGAAGGACTGACGAGCATCGGAAAAAGTGCTTTTTGGGGTTGCCCCTACCTCTCAAGCATCAGCATCCCCGCCAGCGTGAACGAAATAGGCGCGTATGCCTTCAACAGCTGTACCTCGCTGACGAGTATAGACCTGCCCAACGGACTGACCACTATCGAGCGCGACCTCTTTTATGCTTGCAAAAGCTTAGAGGCCATCAACATCCCAAGCAGCGTGACAAGCATTGAGAAGATGGCGTTTAAAGGTTGCACGGCGCTCAAGGTCCTTAACATTCCAAGCAACGTGAAGAGCATCGGCGATTATGCCTTCGAAGAATGCCAAGCCCTGCAATTGGTTAACCTGCCAGAAGGACTAACGACCATCGGCACTGGTGCCTTCACGTCCTGCAACGCCCTAACTACCCTCACCATTCCGAGCACGGTGACGAGCATCGGGGCATCCGCATTCTCTAATTGCAAAAATTTGGCTGTCGTAAACCTTAAAGAAGGCATAAAGGAAATTTGCAACCAGGCCTTCTGGGCTTGCGAAGCACTGGTCAGCATCAACATCCCTGGCAGCGTTAGGGCCGTTGGCGATGAAGCTTTCTATGGCTGCACCGCACTAATGACCGCCACTATAGGTCATGGCGTCCGAGAAATTGGTGCGCAGGCCTTCTATGGCTGTCTGTCGCTTATGAAACTTTCCATCTCTGCCTCCGTGGAAATGATAAATAGGCAAGCCTTTGGTGCTTGCAACTCGCTGGCGCACGTCACCGCCCTCCGCACCAACCCCGCTGGCTACAATTGCGTCAACATCTTCGCCGACACTAACACACACCAAGCCACACTCCACATCCCCAGCGGCTGTACCATGATTTACATCACGAAAGCACCGTGGAACGAATTTGGAAAGATCGTTGAGGATGCGGAAGAGTAAAATCTATTTAACCCCAATCGACCATTGGAACGATTGGGGTTAAATTCTTATTCATGTTTCGCATGTTGTGATCAGGATAGGATGAAGAGGGTGTGTCAAAATAGGCACATCCTCTTTTTTATCGCAAAGCCCTGGCTTGAGAAAGTCGGGGCTTTGCGATAAAGATAAGATAAAAAGGATGTGCCTATTTTGACACACCCTCATACGGCGGTAATCGCAGCGACGTGCGCCAACAATCGTAGCGACGTGCGCCAACAATCGCAGCGACGTGCGCCAACAATCGCAGCGACGTGCGCCAACAATCGCAGCGACGTGCGCCAACAATCGCGGCGACGTGCGGCGGTAATCTATAATCAAAGTCTTTGTTTATATAATCAAAGACTTTGGTTATATAATCAGTGACCTTGATTATATAATCAGTGACCTTGATTATATAAACAAAGACTTTGATTAGAGATGAAGTGCGCACCTGGGAGGTGTTTACCGCCGCACCTCGCTGCGATTACCGCCGCACCTCGCTGCGTTTTCTGGCGCACGCGCTTGGTGGTTTGAAGCGTTTTTAGTAACTTTGCTGGCGCGGACGCGAAACGGCGTTTGCGCCGAAGATAAACAAAACCGACCTACGACTATGGCAACATTCATTATGCGCGAAATGGACGCCGACATGTACAAGAGCCGCCGGCAGCGCTATCCGCACCTCCTAAAGACGGGCGAAGTGACGCTGCGCGAGATGGCGGAGGACATTGCGCAGGGCAACACGTTCACGC
>ONHN01000023.1:23862-60917 GCA_900317635.1 uncultured Prevotellaceae bacterium
GGCGGAGGACATTGCGCAGGGCAACACGTTCACGCGCGGCGACGTCATTGGCGTGGTGCAGGCCGTGGCGGGCCGCATTGCGCGCTATGCGGCGCAGGGCCTGACGGTGCGCATCGAGGGCTTGGGCACGTTTCGCGCCCCCTTTGCAACACAACTTATTAGCAATGCGCGGCACACTCTGCACACCATCGTAGCAGGAACATCCGAAATTTGAAATTCTTACTTATTCTTTCGCTCTCTTTACAAATTCAGTAGGGGTCATCACTAAAATATCGAATTGGCTGTAACCACTCTTATCGCGAGTGATAATAAGGTCTGAAAATCCTTGTTGTGCAGACATCTACAGAACAGCATCCTCATAGTCGGAGGGGCAGAGTTCTACAGCATCCATCAGCTGGCGCAGCCCTATAGGCATTACCTCAAGTAGCTGACACAACTCCTTTATCTTTTTTATTACTATCCGCTAAACTTTCGTCATTAGAATAAAATTAGGGCTGACACCGAATCTGGTATCAGCCCTAATTTTATTCTAATGACGAAAGTTTAGCGGACAATAATAATTCATAATCTACTGCACTTGCTTAGTTATGATGACAAAAATACATAAAATTCTACACAAAGAGCATATAGCCATATAATAAAGCGCAAAACCCTACTTCTCCCAATGCGTGAACGCGGAGCCGAAGTGTTGTTCCACGCTGACGCGCACGCCTACGGGCATTTTCGGCGCGGGCACACCGCTGCCTAATTCTACGGCGGAGCGCTCTTCGTAGGCTTCGTCCCATAGGCCTTCGTCGATGAAGGTCTGTAGCGTTTGCCGCCCACCTTCCACCAAAACCGACTGCTTCCCCTGTTGCCACAGCGCTTGCAAGAGCGTTTGCGTATCGTCGTAAGCCTGCCAGAGAGCTGGCAACTCGTCCTCGCCCACACAGCCCAGCACAACAGGCGAAGGATCCGCGCCACTCCATGCGCGCACGTTCAGGCGTGGCCTATCGAGCTGCAAAGTGCGATGCCCCACAACGATGGCTTGCGCTTCGCCCCGCAACCTATGCACAAACTGCTGCGAACGCTCCGTTGAAAGCCGCGCGGCTGGAACATCCTCGAAACGCTCGCGCCAATGGTCAAGATAACCATCGCTGCTAACGGCCCATTTCAACGTAACATACGGGCGGCGCAAAGTGTGATACGTAATGAACTTGCGATTTAGGTGCTTGCAAGCTTCCTCCAACACGCCGACAGTTACCTCAATGCCAGCCGCGCGCAACTGCTCAATGCCCCCGCCACTGACCTTAGGAAATGGATCCTCACAGCCAACGACGACGCGACGCACCCCTTGGCGAATGATGAGTTCCGAGCAGGGTGGCGTTTTCCCATAGTGGCAACAGGGCTCCAAACTCACGTAGAGCGTGGCTTTAGGCAGCAGGGCGCGGTCGGCCTCACTGACTGCGGCTAAGGCGTTGACCTCTGCGTGCGGACCGCCGCAGCGCACGTGGTAACCTTCGCCTATGATGCGACCATCGCAAACCACAACGGCTCCCACCATCGGGTTGGGGGCTGTGCGCCCCGCTCCCAAAGCGGCTATCTGCAGGGCGCGGCGCATATAGCGTTCATCCTCGTGTAACATGATTGGGAGAGGGTATTATGACGTTAAACTTTCTGCTAACAATAAGCGTGTTTCAGGGCCCATGCAACAAATGGCATCGATGCAAGAAAGGCGCGGAATAAACTCACCCGATGGACTGAATGGTTGCCAATAGGCCATGTCGTTGAAACCGCTATAGCTCGCCAATTCGCACGGTTCGGATAAGAGGCGCAAATCAAAGCCATCTGCGACATCACGCGCGTACTGCTTTGTATATACAGGAGCGTAGTCAATACCTATAAATTGGCAGAGCAACGCCGTCAGCTGCTCGTTGAAATCGAGCAAATAGCGCGGTGGAGTGCGGTAGAGGGGCTCCATCTCGGGCGCGAGATAAGGAAAGTAAGGCGTATTGTCGTAGGCCGTGCGCAGTGCCTGCCAGTGCTGATGCGCCCAATGGCCGTGCGCGCTGATTTCAACATCACGGTAAGGGGTATTGTTACCTTTCCTGCTGACGGGTACCGTCAGTGCCAGAGCCCCTTGCGGCGAACCGATGCGCGCGCGGTTCTGATAGGTTTGCTTCACGTAGCTCCCCTGCGTCTCAACAAGGACGTTTCCGCCCGCAGCGAACAGATAAGCAAAGAGCGGCAACGGCGGGAGATAGGTTGACGGAAGAAGATAATGAGCGGGCACAAGCGTTTTTTGCGTTTTAGGAAGCACAACATTTTGAGTGACGAGTTACAAGTTGCAGATGCGCTTGTCGTCGGCGTAGCCCTACTCGTAACTTGTCTCTCGTAAACTTGTCACTTTATCTTGCTCACATTCTTAAACAGCCTATTCCAACGAATCTTCCCGCTGAAAAGGCCATAATCCTTGTCGAGCGAGAGCCATACGAAGAGCGGTTTACCCACCACGTGGTCCTCGGGCACGAAGCCCCAGAAGCGGCTGTCGGCTGAGCCGTCGCGGTTGTCGCCCTGCATCCAGTAGTAGTTGAGCTTAAAGGTGTAGCTATCTGTCTGCTTGCCGTTGATGTAGATTTTGCCGTTCTTCACGTCGAGCGTATTGCCTTCGTAAACACGAATACAACGCTCGTAAACGGGCAGTTCGTCAAGGGTCAGGCGGCGGGTTGCACCGCGCTTCGGTATCCAGATGGGGCCATAGTCGGCGCAGGTCCACGTCTTAGCTTTGTTCAGCGGATAGAGCCATTCGCTCGTTGAGGGGTAAGGCGCAATCTCGGCTATGCAGCCTTCTGCCTGCAAGCGCTTTTTGGCCGCTTCCGTCAGCGGGATGCGGAGCGAAACATGCCCTTGATAGTCGGTAGCTTGCAAGTCTTCCTGCGATATGCCCAGCTCCTTTATCAAGTCTTCCGTTGGCATGTTCTTCCAGCGCACTTGATAGCACTGCTGTGCTTGTTCTGGCTGCGGAATGGCCTTGCCGTCTATATATATAATATTGTGTCGTATCTGCAAGGTTTGCCCTGGCAGGCCCACGCAACGCTTCACGTAGTTCTCGCGACGATCGGTAGGCCGCGAAACGATGTTGCCAAACTGTTCGGGGTTTTTCCTGATATAGTCCAGGCCCGCCAACCGCACGCGCGTATAGACGGCTTGTTGCTCAGCGTAAGGCGTTTCGGGCGTCAGGGCTTGCAGCGCCGTGTCGCCAGCAGCGGCAAGGATTTGCTGCCCCACTTGATACGTCAAGCCGTAGAAGTCTTGGTCCTGCACGTTGACGCAGACGGTGTCGCCGCTGGGATAGTTAAACACAACGATGTCCATCAGCTCAGGCCCATCGCCAAAGCCTTTCACGCGGCGATAGTCCCAGTGTGGCTTCTCAAGATAGCTCTTACACTCCAACAGCGGAAGCGTGTGTTGCACAAGGGGCATCGACAACGGCGTTTGCGGAATACGCGGACCATACGAGAGCTTCGAAACAAGCAGGTAGTCGCCCGTTAGCAACGTCTTTTCAAGCGAAGACGAAGGAATGACGAAGTTTTGAAAGAAGAATTGGTTGAGGAAATAAACGGCCACGAGCGCAAAGACAATGGCATCAACCCATGCCATGGCCGAACGGGCGGCACGGTTCTTCAAGCCTTTCCACCACCCCCAGTTGATGTAGCGCGTGGTGTAGGCATCGAGGATGAAAGGCACGACAAGCAGGCCCCACCAGCTGCCTACCCAATAGAGGAACAGTAGGTAAAGCACCGTGTACAATGCAGCTTTTATGTAGCTGGCGCGAGTTGGTTTACGTTTCTGAGCCATAATCAATGTGTAACGTATTAAGTGTTCATTAAGCGTTGCCGAAGGCGACACGCCTGAAGCAAGAGGCACTGCAACGTTTAATGCTAATTGATGTAATTCAAGTTGTGGAAGCTACGCTCACTTAGAAGTAAAAGGAGGTACTTTTAACGTAACAAGTTACGAGTTACAAGCCACCAGATGCGCTTGTCGTCGGCGTAGCCCAGCTTGTCACTCGTCACAAACAAGAATCCTGCCTTATTGCAGCAAATCCTTCATCATGTCGTCTATCGTCAGCAGCCCCGTGTGCGCGGCGGTGTATTCTGCTGCCAGCACGGCACCGAGCGCAAAGCCCTGACGCGTGTGGGCACTGTGGGTGATGACGATTTCGTCGGCGGGCGAATCGTAACGAATGGTATGGATACCAGGCACTTCGCCGCGCCTTACGGCATCAATGCGCAGTTGGTCGGCGGCGACGTTCTCGTTGCCGCTCACGCTGCCGTCGGCGGCTGTCAGCGTGCCGCTGACCCACTCCTCCTTGCGCTCCAGTGCCTCTACGATGTCTTCGGCCAGGGTGATGGCCGTGCCGCTGGGCGCATCGAGCTTATGAATGTGGTGCGTTTCCTCCATCGCCACGTCGTACTGGGGGAAGCGGTTCATGAGGCGGGCAAGAAACTTGTTCACTTCGCGGAAAATGGCAACGCCCAGCGAGAAGTTACTGGACCAAAACAGCGTGTTGCCGCCGTTGATGAGACGTGCCACGTCCTCGCTGTGGTCTTTGCGCCAGCCCGTCGAGCCGCTCACCACCTTCACCCCCTGGTGGAATGCAGCCGTTATGTTAGCATACGCGGCGGTGGGAGTGGTGAACTCAATGGCCACATCGGCGCGACGGAAGGCGTCGCTGTCGATGTCGCTGCGGTTGTCAATGTCGATGATGCAGCATATCTCGTGGCCGCGCTGACGAGCTATCTGCTCTATCATGCGTCCCATCTTGCCGTATCCTATCAGTGCTATGTTCATATCTTTCGGGTGTCAATTGTTTAGTCCGTGGTGGTTAAAGCGCGTTTCGGCCAACGCTTCGTATTTCGTGCCAGGGCGGCCGTAGTTCACGTAGGGATGAATGCTGATGCCGCCGCGCGGGGTGAAGAGGCCCAACACCTCAATGTATTTGGGGTCCATGAGGCGTATCAAGTCCTTCATGATGACGTTGACGCAATCTTCGTGGAAGTCGCCATGATTGCGAAAGCTAAAGAGGTAGAGCTTCAAACTCTTGCTTTCCACCATGCGCTGGTCGGGGATGTAAGTGATGCGGATTTCGGCAAAGTCTGGCTGCCCCGTAATGGGACACAGCGTTGTGAACTCTGGGCAATTGAAACGCACCCAATAGTCGTTGTCAGGATGACGGTTCTGGAAAGTCTCCAACACCTCGGGGGCGTAATCGTCGCTGTATTTCGTTTTGCGCCCTAAGGCTTGCAGTCCTTCTTCTTCGCGCGTAGTGTGGGTGGAAAGATCGTTGTTCATTGTGCGTTGGCGGTTTGTTGTTTTTGTGCAAGATATTGTTGCAATCCGTGCTGGCGAAGTTTGCAAGCAGGGCAATGCCCGCAGCCATCGCCGACAATGCCGTTGTAACACGTCAGCGTTTGCGTGCGAACGAGGTCGAACACGCCCAAGCTGTCGGCCAAAGCCCACGTCTGTGCCTTGTCAAGCTCCATCAAGGGCGTGTGGATAACGAACTGCTCGTCCATAGCGAGGTTCAGCGTGGCGTTGAGCGAACGAATGAAGGTGTCGCGACAGTCGGGGTAACCGCTGTAATCCGTGTGTGAAACACCAGTAATAAGATGCCGAATGCCGCGCTCACGGGCAATAACGGCTGCAATGCTCAGGAAAAACAGGTTGCGGCCTGGGACGAACGTATTGGGGGGCGTACCGTCGGCAGGTTGTTCCGCATCCATTGTTATCGACGTGTCGGTCAGCGAATTTCGGCCAAGCCCGCCGATGAGCGGAGCGTCGAGGAGGGTGAACGAAACGCCCGCCAGCTCGGCAATGCGCCGTGCCACGGAGGTTTCTTGCTGGTGTTTCTGTCCGTAGGCAAAGGTAAGGGTTTGTACCTCTGCAAAGTGCTGCTTTGCCCAGAAGAGGCAGGTGGTTGAGTCCTGGCCGCCGCTGAAGACAACTAAGGCTTTGTCTGCTATCATCATTTCTTGTTTTTTACGAGGTTTTCCAAGCACTCGGAGGCTCTACGCGAGCCGCATTGGAGCTGCAAAGTTAAGGATTTCTGCGGGTAATGCCCTGTTTGCGTATTGTTTTTTCAACCCGAAGGAGAAAAGCTCCGTGGCTTAATAAGAAAAACGAACAGCCCAACAGCTGTTAACGAGGGGGCTTTCGCGACGTGTTCCATGCGGGGATGGAAAAGATTCCATGCGGGGATGGAACGGAGTCCATGCGGGGATGGAATTTCCTCCATGTCCGCAGAGAGTCGGAGGGAAAGCCCTTGGCGTCGCAACGCAAGCGTTTGACGCAGCTCCTACAAGCCTGACAAAGAAAGCGTTAAAGCCATTCGCGCCGCAAAGGATAGTGCCCACGTAGCTGCTCGAAACGCTCGGGTGTCGCCTTCAGCGCACGGCTGTCCACCAAAGGATTGTAGAGCTGGACGGCGATGGGCGCATCGTCGGCACCGGCCAGCCGATAGGCGTAACCAGAAGCTATGGCGGGGGCTTGGATGTTGAATGAAAGACTTTTCCCAAAAGCCTGTGCCACGGCCTGAAGAGCCATCTGCGTTCCGCAGGCCTTTCCGTCGGCACTGTAGCCCGCAATGTGGGGCGTAGCGATATAGGCACGCTGAAGCAGAGGCTGGCTGATGTGGGGTTCGTCTTCCCACGTATCGACCACCGCTGCGCGGACGCGCCCTGCGTCTAAAGCCTCTATGAGCGCACTGGTAGCCACCACCTCGCCACGGCTGCTGTTGATGATGACGGGCCGGAGCGCAAGGTTTTGCAGGAAAGAGGCATCGACGAGGTGGCGCGTAGGCCACGGCCCATCCGCAGAGAGCGGAACGTGGAACGTAATGACCTCCGCCTCCTGCGCTATTTGCTCCAACGGACAAAAGCCTTGACCGCCCTCGACGACGGCACGCGGCGGGTCGTTGAGCAGGATGCGGAAGCCTAATTCGCGACACAGCTGCGCCACCTTCGTCCCAACGTTTCCCACGCCCACGATGCCCACCACGGCACTGGCAGAAATCAGTCCGTCGCGCCGCAGGAGGTAGAGACTGCTACCTACGTACTGCGCCACGCTCGCCGCATTGCAGCCAGCGCAATTTGTCCAGCCGATGCCTGCGCCGTCAAGAAAGTCTGTGTCGAGGTGGTCGAAGCCTATCGTAGCTGTGGCCACAAAGCGCACGCTACTCCCTTGGAGCAGTGCAGCATCGCAACGGGTGCGCGTGCGCACTATCAGCGCGTCGGCATCGCGCACGTCGGCTGCCGATATTTCGCTCCCGGGCAAATACACGCATTCGCCCAAGCGTTCGGCCTGACCTCGAAGGTAGGGTATGCGGTCGTCAATAACGATTTTCATATTACTCTATAAGCCGCCCATAAAGGCCGTCTCAACGCGCAAAGCTATTTTATGATGGCCGTCTGCGGATTGCGCACGCCTCGGCAGCTACGCAGCAAGGCTTTTGCCGTACCAAATTTTAGGTTCAGGTCGAGGCGTACGGGCAGGTGGTTTTGGTCGTCGGTGATGTAGAATTTCACGATTTCCTTTTCCTTGTTACCTTCCTTTTCAACGTAGGAAAACACGAGGCAGCGATACACCACGTTGTTGCCTTCCATCTTGAACTTCTTCTTGCCCCTGTAGATCAGCGTGCGCCACTCCGTGTGTTTTCCCTCGGCCATAAGGAACGGTATGCGCTGGCCCACCTTAAAGTTCTCGGCGTGGAAGCTGCGCGAGCGCAACACCATGCTAATCATGTCGAAAGCACAATACTTGCTTGTGTAAGACTTTTTCTGTGGCTCTTTGTCCGCCCGCTGGTAGAACATATCAATCCGACACTGTCCTGCGGGGTAGCTGAACGTCACTTTCTCCTGCCGGAACGTTCCGCCCTCGTCGGCATCTTTCTGATAGTAGAGCGGTACGAGGTCGGTGGTTACGTAGGACGTGAGTTTGTCGCGCATGCGGAAATACTTGTCGGCTCTGCCGCTGGTTTGCGTCGTGAGCGTAGTTTGGTAAGCCGTTTGTCCGTTGTAGCGCGTTTGCATCACGTCCCAATAGGCCGTGCCCACCTTAATCCAGACGAACTTCCAGTTGAAATAGAGGTCGTAGGAAAGGTGTTCGCCCGCGTGGAACGCCTCGTTGTGGGAGGAACATTGCGCGCTGGCCGTGCGGAACAGTAAGATGAGCACCGCACAAAGTGCTATCAGGCGTTTCATGGTTTTAATGTTATTATCAACTCAGGCGCATTAGGGTGAGGGCTGACGGCCTAACTTCTTTAGGCGTTCCTCGTTTTTGGCTTTGCCCGTTGTTCGCGCGGCGTTTGTTCCTTTTGTTTTCGTAATGGCCGATGGCTTTTGGTGTAGCGGGTCGACGGCGGCGAGGTCCCAGGTATGCTCGGTGTCCCAGTTGGCACGCACGTTGATTTGCTGCGGGCAATAGACTACGCGTTCGGGCTGCAAACCATTCTGATAATCTCCCGTATCCCAACGGCCGTTGCCGTTAACGTCGTAGAAAAGGCGCAAAAAGTACTTCCCAGGCCTCACGTAGTAGAAGTCGGCATGGCGGTCCTTCACCGAGGCGCGTCCCATCACCTTCGTGTCGCTTTGCAGGAGCTCCACCACGATATGACCCGTATCGGAGCGTTGCAACTCGACGAAGAGACTGCCCATTTCTTCGCTCTTCATGATGCCAAACTCGCGGCGGAAGGGTTTGTTCACCTTACCTGAAAGGCCTTCTACGCTGGCCGAGTCGATTTTCAAGACGTAGCGTTGGGCGGGTCGCCACTCGGCGTAGAGCGTGAAATGGCGCAAATCCCGCTGTCTGACCTGAAAGGGTGCGGCAAATTCGAGACTGTCTTGCCGCAAGAGCAGCTGAAATCCCATCGTATCAAGGCGCACGATGGCCTCTTCGACCTCGAAGTTGATGTTTTGCATCGGCGTGATATTTCCGCCACTATCCTTCAGCTTCAGCGGTTCGACGGGCCGCACCTCCTGCGTATAGTCGCCGCGTTTATGGCGCCGCTCCAGCTGTTTCGCCCACTGCTTGTCCTCTTCGGCTTGCTGCTTTCGAAGGCGTTCGTTGGTGAGACGCGGGCGCAGCTCGAGCGTGTCGGTGCGCAGGACGTCGAGGCCCGTGCTATCGTCGGTGCATAGATACTGAAGGTGTATCGTCAGCGAGTCGCTGGCGGCGGCCTCCTTGTCGGCTATCCAATACGTGATGGTGTCGCAGGTCGGGTTTCGTTCCTCGAGGAAGGGACTTTTATCTTCAAAGCCAACGGCCTTCACCGTGGGCGGTGCGTCGTTGGGCGCAGTGAAGAAAGCGGTGAAGTGGTCGGGCACGTCGCGCGTGATTTTAAGCAACGCCCGCTTTCGGTTTGTCTCCTCGAAAGCATAGAGCACGACGTCGTCGGGCAGGAAATGCGTATAGGGGAAAGTGCGAATGGTGTCGTAGCGCACGGAGTCGATCCAGGCCGTGTCGCGCCCGATGTCGGCAAAACACGAGGGCGTGATGAGGTCTCGCCCCATCGCAAGCATTTCGCCACGGTTCCACTGAAAGTTGCCGTCCATGTCCTTGAGCGCATAGATGCGATAGGTGCCTGGGCGTACGCCCTTAATGGAGAAGTGCCCTTTGGCATCGGTGCGTGCTACACGCTCCAAGGGCTTTGCAGCAAAGGCCGAGTCGGAAAGGTCGGCGTGCAGCCCCACGAGGATGCCTTTAACAGGCTCGAGGTTTTCGGCTGCCAGCACATGCCCCGCCACCTCCATCGTATCGACACCGCCGCCCGTTGAGAAATAGTAGGTGAAGTTGCCGAGCGGGTTGCCTTCGGTAGCGTCGGTGATAGCGTCGGAAAAGTCGATGGTGTAGGTCGTAGCAGGCCGCAGCGTGTCGCTGAGTTCAACGGTAATGCGTTTGCCGCTCACCTTGATTTCCGGCGCATCCATTTGCGGCGGTGAAATGGTGATTTTCTCGGTAGGATTATCCACCTTGATGTTCTCGCTGAAATGTAGTGTGACCCTGCGCTTGCGCCCAATGCCCGTGGTGTCGCCGAGGTTGGGATACATGCCCACAATGTGGGGCGGCGTTTCGTCGAAAGGACCGCCGTCGGGCCCGCTACCTGGATTGGCGCAGGCTGCAAAGAGCAGGGCGATAGCTGCAAGGCAGAGGTATTTCAGGATAGAGGACATAGGCACTATTCGTTGTTGAGCGAGAGCAGTTGCTCAATCACTTTTCGGTCGTTGCAGAGGCGGGGCACCTTGTGCTGCCCGCCTTGTCGTCCGGCGCGCTTGAACCACTCGTTAAAAAGGTCCTTTTTAGCCGTCACGATTTCAAGGCGTTGGAGCGTAATGTCCTTGAAGCGCTTGGCCTCGTAGTCGGAATTGACGTTTTGCAGTGCCTTGTCGAGGATGTCGGCAAAGGCCTGCACGTCGGCGGGAGGCGTAGCAAACTCTATGAGCCATTGGTGGCGGCACTTTCCCTCCTGGTCCATAAAGACGGGTGCGGCCGTGTATTCGCTGACGACGGCTCCCGTGTCGGCACACGCCTTGCGTAGGCCTTTCTCTGCGTTATCGACGATGAGTTCTTCGCCAAAAGCATTGATGAAGCTCTTGGTGCGTCCGCTGATGATGAACTTGTAGGGGCGAAGCTGGGTGAAGCGCACGGTGTCGCCAATTTGATAGCGCCAAAGCCCGCTACTCGTTGTGATGACCATGGCGTAGTTCTTGCCAGCACTGACCTCCCACAGAGGCAGGACGCGCGGATCTTCTTTGCCCACGTCCTCAAGCGGGATGAACTCGTAGAATACGCCGTAGTCGATCATCAGTTTCATGGCGGGATCGGTAGGCAGACTCTGCAGGCCGAAGAAGCCTTCGGAGGCGTTGTAGGTCTCCATGTAGTGCATACGGGACGAGGGGATGAGCTCCGTATAGAGCTTGCGGTAGGGTGTGAAGGCAATGCCACCGTGGAAGAAGACTTCGAGGTTGGGCCACACTTCGGCTATGTTGCTCTTTCCCGAAATCTCCAGCACGCGGTTGAGCACGCTGAGCATCCAGCTTGGTACGCCGCTGATGTTCGTCACGTTCTTGTGGAGAGCCTCGCGCGCTATGCGGTCGCGCTTCTCCTCGAAGTCGAACAAGAGAGCCGTTCGCTTGGAGGGAACGCGCAGGAGGTTGACAAGGGGGTTGATATTCTCGATGAGAATGCTGCTGAGGTCGCCCACCAAGCTGTGGGGGAGGTTGTAGTTGGGCTGGTGGCTTCCGCCGAGGATGAGTGCGCGTCCGTCGAAGAGGCGGCTTTGCGGATGGTTGTGCAGATAGAGGCTGACGGCATCGGCTCCGCCTTGATAGTGAGTATCCTTCAAACTCTGCGGCGTGACGGGGATGAACTTACTCTTATCGTTGGTCGTTCCCGA
Source organism: uncultured Prevotellaceae bacterium (assembly GCA_900317635.1). Classification (GTDB taxonomy): domain Bacteria; phylum Bacteroidota; class Bacteroidia; order Bacteroidales; family Bacteroidaceae; genus Alloprevotella. The sequence continues at coordinate 35,294 of ONHN01000023.1, forward strand.
CGACTTGGCGAACCAACGCACCCGGCCTGGCCAAAGAATGTCGGACTTGCCGTGACGCATTTGGTCGATGTAGTCCTTCAGCTCTTCGTAAGAGTTGAGGGGACACTGCTTGGCAAAGGCCTCGTAGCTCTTGATGCTATCGAAGCCGTACTGATGGCCGTAGGCTGTATTGGCAGCTTGATTCAACAGTTTTTTCAGCACACCGCGCTGTATCTCCTCTGCCGCTTCAGCATAACGCTCGATGGCATCGATGCGACGGAGGAAAAACGGGCGGGCAAGGCGTGTAAGAGACATTCTAAGGTTGTTGAGGTTAGGGGAAATTTCTATTTTGCAGACTTCTCTTTGCAGCAAGCTTTCTTAGACTGATCGCAGGTCTTCTTAGATTGGTCGCAAGATTTTTTAGATTGGTCGCAGGCGAGCTGCTGCTTGTTCTCTTTGCAGCAAGCCTTTTTAGATTGGTCGCAGGCGGGCTGACCTTTGTTCTCCTTGCAGCAAGCCTTCTTAGACTGGTCGCAGGTTTTCTTAGACTGGTCGCAGGCGGGTTGCCCTTTGTTCTCTTTGCAGCAAGCCTTCTTAGACTGGTCGCAGGTTTTCTTAGATTGGTTGCAGGCTGCGGCAGCCTTAGGCTCAGCCTTCACGCTGATCTTTGCGAAACCCTTCACGAGTTGCTCTTCGCTTGTCTTCGTGGCATCGTAAACGACGGTCACTTCCTTTGTTTCCACGTTCACTTTTACGTCCTCGACGCCTTTGCCCAGCGCAGGCACGTTGTTCATAATCTTCTTTTCGCAGTTCTTGCAAACGATGTCGGTGTTGAAGACTGTCGTCTTAAGGTTGGCATTGTTTTTTTGTGCGAAGCTAATGGTTGCGCAAAGCGTCAACATCATAGCCAAAGAAAATAACTTTTTCATTATGCGTGATATTTAGGTTGTTTATTTCTTGTGCAACGTTTGTGCCAAAACGCACGTTTCTTTACCTTTTTGACTAACGATGGAAGATTTTGTTTAGTACAAGTTGAAGCGCAAGCCAACGTAGAAGGTTCGCCCCATGAGCGGTCCCCAAACGTTGAGGGAGTTGAACGTGGCCGAGAAAGGTGCGTCGGCACTTTGGATGGGGTTTTTCTGCCGATAGTCGGCAATGTTTTCGCAGCCGGCGTAGAGGTCGAAGCGGTCGATCTTGTGCGTGATTTGCGCATAGAGTTGTACGAACGCGGGGCTGTCGGAACTATCGGCCAGATTACCCGTCAGTGTGGGTATGCGGGCTGGGCCATTGAGCTGGGCTGTGGCATCGAACACCCAGCGACGGAAGCGCGTGGCATATTGCAGATTAAGCAGGCCCTTATAGCGACTTTGCAGTGCGCGGTCGATGCGCAGCGGCGGTCCGTTGGGACGGTTCAGCGTATGGCGGCTCTGCGTATAGCGGAAGGTGCAGAGCACGTCGAAGCGTTCGAGGGGCGTCCAGTTGAAATCCGCTTGCCAGCTGTTGCTATAGGCCAGCGCGTCAGTACTATATATATAGATGTATTCGGGCGCATACTCTTGGTCGGCTATGACGCTGCGCAGGAAGCGCGTGCGGAAGAAGTCGGCCGAGATGGAGGCGTTATCGTCGCCAAAGAGCGAGAACTTTTGCAGCAGGCTGATGCCCCACGTCAGAGCTTTCTCCTGACGGTTGAACGCTTTGAAGTCAGCAGCACCATACTGCAGGGCTGGTGCACCGAGCGGTTGACCCGTGAAGACAATCTGCCGACCCGTGGCCAAGATGCCGAGGTTGTCGGCCAGGACGTTAGCCGTGCGATAGCCCAAGCCTGCGGAGGCACGTAGCGTGGTGCGCGAACCGATGTCCCACTTTAGGTGGCCACGCGGGGTGAAATGGCACGTATTGAAATAATAGTTATAGTCGCCACGCACGCCCACGATGATCGTCAGGGGACGGGAGGGGTGGAGGGTGAGTTCGGCATAAGAGCCCAGTTCGTTTTCGCGGCGGCGCAAGAAGAAGTCGCGCTCGGTATCCTGTAGCGGTGCGAGCCAAGGCGTTCTGTTCTGGAGCTTCTCGTTGTAGGCAGCCAGACGCGACTGCAAGCCGAAGGCCGCTGAGGTTGAAGCGGTGAAGTAGTGATTGTAGATAGCACTGAGCATCACGCTGTTCTCTTCCGCGCGATACTCGTTAAGGCCGAAATAGGCATTGGTGCCGAAGTGGTCGAAATCGGCAACGAAGGCTACGTTGCTGCGCACACTACTCGTTGCGGTTGTGTTGCTAATGGTGCGTCCGACGGGAAGAGCCATTTTGACGTAAGCATTAGCCGAAAGGTTGCTGATGTTGGAACCATAGAGGGTGGAAGGCTTGTCCCAATCCGTCTGCATCTTGAGGCGCATTGCCTCGCTCCCATCGAAGTGAGTGTTACCGCCAAGGCGGCTATCAAGCCCTACCTTGCCGCCCCACCGCAGTTGTAGTCCGTTAGGGGCTACGTAGAGCCATTTGTTGGCTGCAAAGAAGTCGCGCGTGCGGGGTTGGTCGCGAAACCCGTCTTTGTTGCGGTCCATAGCGCTCATCTCGCGCCACTCCGTATCGGCTGCACCATGCACGAGGACGATGGTTGACAAACTCTTGTCCTTCCGCAGGGGTATGGCCGAGGCGATGTTGAGCTCTGGTCGCAACATGTCGTTAAAATAGAAGCCTATGTGGAGCCGCTCGTCGTCGGTAGGCTTTCGGTGCTCCATGTTGATTTGTCCCGTCAGCGCATCGTGGCCCGCCACGACCGAGGCGGCTCCCTTCGAAACGCTAATGCCCGTGAGCCAATCACCAGGGGTGTAGGTCAGCGCATAAGGCTGGCCAAGGCCGCGCATAATGGGACGACTCTCGTCCAAGAGTTGCGTATAGACGCCCGCTAAGCCCAACATGCGTATTTGGCGCGTTCCGCTCACGGCATCGCTGTAGCCCGTAGAGACACTGGCGCTATTCTGGAACGATTCGGCTACGGTGCAACACGCCATTTTTTGTATGCCCGCCAAGCTAAGCACCTCTTTGTGGCCCACATCGAGACTCAGCCGATGGGAGCGCCCATGAGCCGTCACGACAGCATCGCCAAGATCAACCTCATCAATGCTATCGGTAGGCGTTTGGGCTTTGCAGGCTAAGCTGAAGCCTATGCATAGCCAAACGAAGTAAAAGAAATACAACTTGCGCATACGCCGCAAAGGTAACGCTTTCGTTAGAAACGACCAAGTGTCTATTGCTCTGCCAACACGAAACGCGGATTGCCGTAATGGTCGGCAAGAACGTGCGCCGCGAAGCCTTGCTGGTGAAAAAGAAGGGCTACATCGGCAGCGTAGTCGCGATGACACTCTACGGCTACAAGCTGCGCGGCTGCGCTCAAAGCCTGGCGGCAAACGGCGCGGTAGAAGCGAAGCGGGTCGGCATCGGGCACAAAGAGGGCAAGATGAGGCTCGTAGCTTAAAACGTGTGTTTCCATCGAAGGTTTCTCCCGCTCGCAAATATAGGGCGGATTGGAAACGATGATGTCGAAAGGAGCTTTGGCGGGCGGTTCGTCCAACATATCCCGCACTATGAACTTTACACTCAAGCCGCAGGCCGTAGCATTTTCTCTTGCCACGCCTATGGCCGCCTCTGATATATCCCAGGCCTCAACGTAGGCATGAGGAAGGCGATGTTTCAGCGCAATGGCAATGGCTCCGCTCCCCGTCCCGAGGTCGAGTATGCGTAAGTTTGCTTCTTTGCGGTTTATATTCTGAACGCTATCGCAGACAATATCGATGAGCTGTTCCGTCTCGGGGCGCGGGATAAGCACGGCGGGTGTGACGCTGAGGCGTAGGCCGCAGAAGAGCGTTGAGCCAACAACATACTGCACGGGTTCGCCGGCAACGACGCGGCGGCACATTTCTTCAAGTTTTATTCGTTCGTCTGGCGACAAATCCGTAACTTCGCGCTGTAAAGCTTGGGACACGCTCAGATGCAACCCGTCCTCGATAATGATACGGGCCACAGCCTCCGCTTCGCCTTCAGCATAGCGCAGACTGATGCTTTCGCGAGTATGCCGCAGTAGGTGCTTGTTCATACGGCAAAGATAAGAAGAAGTGTGCGAAGTGCAAAACAAGCGCACACAATAGCCCTTCTCTCCCCCCTGCCCCCCTCTCCCCTAAAGGGCGAGAGGGGAGTAGATACCGAAAATATTGACGTAATGACTGACAAGTTTGGCTACACTGATGAGCGTTTCATGTCCTTCGCGTTCACATAATAAAACAACCACACCATGCCCTCTTTACCCCTCCCCGCCTTTCGCCACTGGATGCGCGAAAATGGCATTGACCTTTACATCGTTCCCACAGCCGACCCCCACAGCAGCGAATATATTGCAGCGCACTGGCAGACGCGACAATGGCTGACGGGTTTCACTGGCTCGGCAGGCACGGCCGTCGTCACAGCCGACGAGGCTTTGCTATGGACCGACTCGCGCTATTGGCTGCAAGCCGCCGAGCAACTTGAGGCATCGGGCTTTACGCTGATGCGCGAGGGCGAAGCGGACGTGCCTTCACCTATGGCGTGGATTGAACGTACAGCACGGGCTTTTTACGAACAATGCCATTGCCCCCTCGCCGTAGGCTTTGAGGCTGAAACATTGCCTTGGGATGTGTATCAGCAACTTGAGTGGTTAGCCCCTTGCGTAAAGAACGACGTCTGCACCGCAACAGACCCCTTCGCCACACTCTGGCCCGAGCGTCCTGCACTCCCGACCTCAGCCCTACGCATACAGCCCGTAGCGCTGGCTGGCATGACATTGGAGGATAAAGTGGCGCAACTGTGGACTAAAGTGCGGAAAGACTACCCTACCGAGCATTTCAAACATATCCTCTTAACAGACCTTGCCGACATAGCCTGGCTGCTGAACCTACGCGCAGCCGACATCGACTTTAATCCTGTTTTTTACGCCTACCTCATATTACACGAACCATCCTGCAGCGGTCTTCGCGGCTGCCTTTACACCGACATCAGCCGCATACCAGAAGAGGTGAAACGCTACCTGCTCGCGGGAGGCATCGGCGCGAAACCTTACGAAGAGGCCTATAGCCTCTTTGAAGCTGAAGCAAGCAACGCTGACGAATGGATGTTGCTTGAAGGTACGAACACGCTCCTTGCAGCAAACGCACGGCAATGCTTCGGCATCCACTCGATCAGCCTCTACCCCTCGCCCGTAGAAACGTTACGCGCCGTTAAAAACGAAACAGAGCAAGCGGGCTTTCGGCAAGCCATGGTACGCGACGGCGTAGCCATGGTGAAATTGCTGCATTGGATTGACGAGCAACTGCCCGAAAGCGAATTGGCTGTCAGCGAGAAGCTGTTAGCGCTGCGAGCGAAAGGGCAAGGTTTTCGTGGCCTCTCCTTCGAAACCATCTCGGCCTATGGCCCTCACGGTGCTATTGTCCACTACGAGCCTACGCCCGAAAGCAATGCGCCACTTGAGGCGCGCAGCTTCTTGCTCCTCGATAGCGGCGCGCAGTACGATGACGGCACGACGGACATCACGCGCACCATCCCCCTCGGACCGCTCACCCACGAAGCACGCCTGGCCTATACCCTCGTTCTAAAAGGCCACATCGCCCTGAGCGCTACGCGCTTTCCCGAAGGCACCACGGGTCTGCAACTCGACCTAGCCGCCCGCCGCGCTATGTGGCAAGCAGGCTACGACTTTGGGCACGGCACAGGGCACGGCGTAGGCAGTCACCTCTGCGTGCACGAAGGGCCTCATCAGATACGCAAAAATCCGCGTCCCTGCACCCTCGTGCCTTTCAGGGAGGGTATGGTTGTCACGAACGAACCTGGTATCTACATTGAGGGACGCTTTGGCGTACGCATAGAAAACGTATTACTGTGCCGCGTCGACGGCGACACGCCGTACGGACATTTCTGCCGCTTCGAGGCGCTGACGCTTTGCCCCATTGACCTGCGCCCCGTCCTATGGGACATGATAAGCGCCGAGGAGCGCGCCTGGCTCAACAGCTACCACGCCGAGGTACGCCGCCGACTGCTTCCCCTGCTTGACGACGAAGCCGACCGCCTGTGGCTGCAGCAAGCAACGGAAAAATGTTAACTTGGATGGCAAGATGAAGCTCGCGCCTAACTCGCATATTACCCGCGCTTATCGTCCCTACCCTCTGAAAAGCAGCGAAAGATTTCATCTTCTGCGTGGAAATACGTATTTTTGCACAAAGTTTTAGCATGAAATACCTTTAATACTATTAAACATTAAGCTAATGGCACTTACAAACGAAAAGCTTGTTATTGTCGGCGCAGCCGGCATGATTGGTTCCAACATGGTTCAGACGGCCTTGACTATGGGGCTGACGACAAACATTTGCCTCTACGACGTGTTCTCGCCCGAAGGTGTGGCAGAAGAAATGCGCCAGAGCGGTTTTGAGGACGTAACCATCACGGCAACAACCAACGTGGAGGAGGCCTTCAAGGGGGCTAAGTACATCATCTCGAGCGGTGGTGCTCCCCGCAAAGAGGGCATGACGCGCGAAGACCTGCTGGCCGGCAACTGCAAAATTGCCGAAGAGCTGGGTAAGAACATCAAGACGTATTGCCCCGACGTGAAGCACGTGGTTATCATCTTCAACCCTGCCGACCTCACGGGTCTTGTCACGTTGCTGTGGAGTGGTCTGAAGCCCTCGCAGGTAACGACACTGGCAGGCCTCGACACGACGCGCCTGCAAAGTGCGCTGGCCAAGAAGTTTGGTGTGATGCAGAACCAGATTACGGGTTGTGCCACGTATGGCGGCCACGGCGAACAGATGGCCGTTTTCGGCAGCCGCGTAAAGGTGGCTGGCCGCGCACTGACGGACATCATCGGTACGCCCGAATTCCCCGCAGAAGAGTGGGAACAGATGAAGAAGGACGTAACGCAGGGCGGTGCGGCTATCATCAAACTGCGTGGTCGCAGCTCATTCCAGAGTCCTTCGCAGCTGAGCGTTGAGATGATTCGCTCGGTGATGGGTGGCGAGAAGTTCCGCTTCCCCGCAGGTACGTACGTAAAGAACGAACGCTACCAGAACGTCATGATGGCTATGGACACCACGTTGGACGCTAACGGGTGCACCTATCGTATGCCAGAGGGAACGGCTGAGGAATTGGCTAAACTCGACCAGAGCTACGAGCACCTCTGCAAGATGCGCGACGAACTCGTTACGCTTGGTATCGTGCCTCCCGTTAGCGAATGGAGCAAGGTGAACCCGAACTTGTAAGGAATGCCTCTCTGTCTCCTCTCCCATAGAGGGCGAGGGGGACATACAAAGATTAAAAATGCAAACGAGCCGCAGCTGAGATGCTTGCGGCTCGTTTTACGTTTTGAGGCGACAGGTTGCTTATGCAGCCGTCGTGGAGGGAGTAGTTACCATAATATGGCAACATACAGGCCGATGGCAGTATGGGACGCTGGCGAGATGCTGGAGCTACCATAATGCAGGCGAGACACCTGCGCACCCAATTAGGCGCAGGCGTCTCGCTATAGCTAAGAGTTGAAAGTTAAACGCTTCTTGTTAACCGATGGCACTGGCACTTACACCGCAGTCTATTTCGCCACTTATGTAGTAGTAGGTACCATCCACTTCGCAGGCTTTGGCTTTCTCGCCCGGAGCTTTAGAGGAGATGGTTCCACCGTCGAAGGTGAAGTCGCCCGTTACTTTGATGCCGTGGGTCTTCGACTGGTCGGCTTGCTTCGCATGGTAGGTTGTACCCGCTTCATACACGGTGACAGACGTTGACGCTCCGTTGACGTAAAGGTTTCCTTCCACTCTTATGCCTTTCACGCCGTCGCCCGTGCCCTGGACGTTGACGGTAGCACCCGAGATGGTGAAGTCGGCTTCGCTCTTGATACCCTTCACGTCTTCGACTGCGCCAGTGTTGACTGTAACGGAGCCGCCTAAGAGGAGCACTTGCCCGTTCAGCTCGTCGGTAGCATCGCTGGTGACGGCAACGTCGATACCATCGCCGCCAGTACCTGCTATGTTCACCGTGCCACCATTCATTTGATAATATTGGTCAACATGGAGTCCGTCGGTAACGGCGGAGGTGACGTTGATGGTGCCGAAGTCCTTTCCGAGAATTGTGTATTCGTTGCTGGCGTATGCATGCTTGGTGTTGCCCACGAGGTTGAGCGTTCCTGCGCCCGAGAACTCGGCATGCCCCTTAATAAAGAAGCAGGCCTTCTGAGCGCCGTTAGATGCATCGGCAAGGGTTGTGGTTGTGCCAGAGGGTAGCTGCACGGCTATACGTTTACCGTTTTGAATACTGATGGCTGCTCCTGTCGTGCTTGTGAGGCTGAGGTCGTCGAGGATGAGCGTCAGCTTGTAAGACCCTTGTTGCGAGAAGCTGCCATTGGTTGACGAACCCGTCAGCCGATAAGTGTATTCGTCGGCAAGTGTTTCGGCAGCTACAATGGACACGTCGGCACCGCTGACGCTGACGGTCAGATTGGAAGCAATAGTGCCAGGCACTACAACGCGGGCTTCATCACCGCTATAGGCTACTTCTACGTATTCCGAGGCAAGCGTTCCCGCTGGATTGACGGTGATACTATCGATAGCGTCCGTATAGAATGCCTTTTCCAAAACCATGAGCGAGGAAGCTGCCGTCGCATCATTCTGATACGTCATCTGCGAGAGGGCTTCAACAGGATAGACATAGCTGACGTTGCCTTGCCAAACGGTCATCGTCTGAGCGGCAGCGGACATGGCGAGCCACGCTATGACGGCCAAGGTGTAAAAACGTTTCATTGTACGAGCACCTTTTTAGTCTGACTTCCTTGTTTTACCACGTAAACGCCTGCAGGCAGGCCACTAAGGCTGCTTGCCACTTTTCGCCCGTCGAGCGTATATACTTTGCCGCCTTCTTCGAGTGTGACGTCAATGTCTTGCTGCGGGGAGGCAATGCCAGTCTGGGCATCCTCGAAATACATGGCGGCCATCGACGAGAGAGCAAAAGTGGCTTCTTGTGTGTTGTTCTTGACGATCAGGTTGCCACTGTCAAAAGTCAGCTTCAGCCCCTCGAGGGCGAAACTCTGCGTTGTTCCGTCGCTCTGCCGGAACGTCAGGCGGTCTTCGGCCTGCGCCATCGTACAGGTGGCTGCCAGCGCAAGGGTGAGGAGAATAGTTTTCAGTTTCATATTGATGTTTCTCTTAGAATTTAAACGTGTAGTTGGCAAAGATAGCGTGAAGGTTTCCTTCGTCGTCGTCGTCGTCGCCTGAAGTGTAGCAATAGCCAAAGTCGATGTAGTGTTTCTTGTCCTTCGTCAAACGCCATTCAGCCCCTGCCGTATAGCGGCGCTTATCGCTGGCAAAGCCGTCGGCGAGGTTATTGCTTATTTCGAAACTGGCGTAGGGTGTGAGTGAACAGTGGCGAATATTGTACTCAATGGTGGCCTTGCTGCGCAGGTAGTGGCGCGTTTTGCTGGCCTTGTTGCGGGTGACGGTTTCGTCGTAGGCATACCAACGGCCCTCGCCATTTTGTTCGGCATACATTTTTTCTCCCGTATAGGACTCGGTCACGATGCCACGATAGCGGTCGCGCACGTAGTTGGCATCGGCGTATGCCGTCATTTGATAACGCTCGCGCAGGGAGAGTCCGAAGCGTCCCAACGTGAGTTTTCCTTGTGCCTGCACATAGATGCGGTGCTTACGGCGCCAGAACTGGTGATCGACATTGATGCCGTTCCAGTTGCCGCTACTATTAGTGGCCAAATCAACCTCGCGAAGGTTGTTGTTGAGCAGAAACACATAGCCAACACCGAGCTTAAGTCCTTTAATGGGCTTATAGCTCAGCCCTGTACCCAGGTCGATGCGCGAGACACTATGAAGGTTATCGTCGGCACGCAGGCCAATGCTACTTTCCAGCGAGAAGTGTTTGTCGAGACTTTTCTGAAAGCCCAGTTCGCCCCATAGCCCGAACTTATCCTGGGCTACGAGGCGCGGCATGGCCATGAGCAGGCACGCACATAGGACGGAGAGATGTTTAAGAGAATGCATCGTCGTTCTTAATTTTAAGTATGCGGTCAACGGATTTTATACGGTTTGGAGTAGGATCTTCGTAGTAAACGCGGAGCATAGCCATATCTCTAAGGAAATCGACGGCTCCCACTTCTACGCGCAGAATTTTCAGGCCGAGTCGTTTCTCGAGGTCGGCTTTCAGCTCAGCCGACTTCTCGGGCTGAATGAGGTCGATGTTGTCATATTGCACAAACTTACATCCTTCTTTATCAGCAATAAGGAAGCGTTCGGCCAAGAAGACCACGCAAATAAATATCACGTTGGCAGCCACGCTCTCTACAACGCTGAGGTTCGACGTCGTGCCGTTCACCACGGAAAGCGCAACGAGGAAGAACAGGTAAGTCATCTCGCGAATGGGTACACTCTCGGTGCGATAGCGAATGATGCCAAACACGGCAAAGAGCCCCAATGCGGCTCCTATCTCCATCTTCGAACCATCCATGAGGTATATCATCATGAAGATACTGGAGGCCAAGAGTATGAACGTGAAGTAATAGTCGCGGCGCCGTGCCTTAGGATAATAGAAGAAGTGGACGATAATCCATACGACTACGAAATTCAGAGCGAAGGAGCAGAACATCTGCACAAGCGAAACGGGGTTGATGAAATTGTTCGTCAACGAGTCGATAAAGCTTTGCAGGAGAGTGAAAAGTGGTTGCATATAAAAAAGACGTGTTTCTGCGCAGCAAGTCATAGTGCCGCGCATTTGTTAACTATTAGATTTCTTTATTATCAGAAGGTTTAACGTAGGTTGCACGCTGGCAAATCTTTTTTACGCGCGTCAGGCGTACCTTGAAGCGGTTGATGCGCAGACTTTCGCCTGTGTAGCACATACCCATACAGTATTTACTAAAACCGCTGGGCATGATGCGGAGTTGCCGCAGCATGGCGAGGATGGGACTATAGACGCGACCGTCGCGCTTCAGTTCCACGACAACGATGTCGTCCAACGTTGCCTGGCGACCCGTCTCGAAATTGTCGAACTGCAAGTCGAAGTCGATGGTCAGGCGTTCTGTGCGCCCCTTGTTGACCAGCGTCACGCGATGGAAGCGATTGCCTACGGAGGGACACAAATCGCCAAGGTCCAACCCCGTTTGCTCTTGCACGAAGAAAGCACCTTCTTCGCCACGGCACACGCTGTCGATGTTGCTCACGGTAATGCGCTTTTTGGACGTCTTGCCGTGGTTGTTCTTCTTCTTTATCTCCAAAAAAGATAAGTTACTATCAACATAGGTGCGCGCCCTCACCTTCGTGCGAGGCAAAGCTCCGCGCTGGTGGTTTTGGAAGAAGGGATGCCCCTGGGGGTTGTCCCAATAGACGGTGCGATAGGAGGCAATGCGCTTTTCGGCAATTTCTTGCACATAATAGTCTTCACGCGTCAGTTTCAGGAGATCCAGCAGACGGCTGACAGTTGTAACATACTTTTGGTCCGTTCGCTTCATGAGGCGAATGGACTTCATTTGCTCTAAGGAGATTGGTTCCATAGAGGCAAGAAGTTTGTTTAGCTGTTGTGTGTCGCTATTGTTCATTTTGTTTCTCGTTTGCTGGCACAACCTTTCTACGATTTTAAGGCGCATGCACGCAAAGGGACGCGGCAAATTTACGGAAAATTTTTTACTACACACAATTTTTTGCGTCAAATGTCATATTGACTTGCAATTTTAGACTAAACCCTGACATTTATAGACCAAAACGCTGTGTTATCTGATGGGAGTAAATCGCAATTTGAAGTGATAAGCCTTGGGCTGAACACGATATTGGGGCAAAGTATCAACGTCGGCTCCGCAGCTGGCGTTACCCAGGCCTCGATAGGCTGCATTGAAATGCACAACGATGCGGTCGGAGGCAGGAAGTTCCCACTGGTGGGCGGCACGCATCAGCTGTTCGTCGGTATAAGGAATTGCAGAAAAGCTCACATCGCCTTCGGTCTCAACCTTCACGCCGTGACCCGCGCTGTCCGTAAAAGTTACTTCGCGCAGTGCCTCGCGACCTCCACACGACTGCGGTTTGATGTAGGGTGTCAGCATCTGGCGCACCGTGGTCGTATAGTGCCCAGTGAGGCAGCCGTCATGGCGGTCGTTGTAGTTTTCCCAAGGGCCGAGGGCGTAGTAGGATACATTATTATATATGGTGTCGAGATAAAGCACCACGCCTGCACGACGCACATGGTCGTTCTTTGGCGTTAGCGTGACGTTGGCCTCGACAAAACCCTTTCCATAGGTATAGGTAATGCGCTCGCTGCAACGTTCACCGTCGCGCTCTACGACGATGCTGTCAGCTGTGCGCGTCACGGTGGCAACATCGGCCAACTTATTGGAGGTATCGCCGAAGCGGTCGTTTTCTATCCAGCGATGGTTGTTGAAGTACATGCATGGGGCCACAACCAACGCTCTATCGCCAAAAGCAAGGGCCGTCAGGTCGCCCGTTTTATCGTCGATGGTCAGCGTGGGAAGTGGGCCTTTGGCTTTGAGGGGGCGCAAGGCACCACGTTCGGCGAGACAGAATTCCTTCGTTGCCACATCCCAACCTGCAGGGGCATAGGCCGTAGCATCGTGGTTGGCCACGTGCAGTTGCAGCAGCAACTCGTCGCCCTTCTTCTTGGCAGCACCCACATCGGCCTTCGGCAACTTCAGCGTGAGGCGTACGCTGTCGCCAGCTTGTGTGGTAGGCAATGCTATGGTTTTGCTTGAAACAACGGTGCCGTTCCGCACTACTTCGTAGCGTAAGTCGAGGCCAGCCAACGTGCGGAAGTCGTAGGCATTGCGCAGAGTCAGCGTAGCCTCTTTTGTTGTTTCATCAAAGCCGTTAAGATTAAACTTCACATACTGGAACGCGCCTTGTAGCTCGGCCAGTTTCGGCGTGAAGTGACGCTCGGCATCCACTACGCCGTTGCTACAGAAGTTGCCTTGGTGCGGCCCGGGGAAATCGTAGCCTGTGCGCAGTCGGTAAACACCCTGCTTTATCTCGCGAGGTTCGTAGATGGCTTGGTCGGCCCAGTCCCACACGGCACCGCCGCACGTAGCATTGCTCGCTTCGATGATGTCCCAATACTCACGCAGGTTGCCTACGGCGTTACCCATGGCGTGAGCGTACTCGCAGATGAAGAGCGGTTTGTCGAGGTTGCTGGTGTGCTGGTTCATCCAGCGAATGCCTGGATACATCTTCGAGTAGAAGTCAGAGAAGCGATTGCCGCCGATGTCGGTTCCGTCGCGCGTGCCTTCGTAGTGGACGGGGCGTGTTGGGTCGAGCTTCTTAGCTATGTTGTAGCATTCGGCAAAGAGTTTTCCTCCACCCGCTTCGTTGCCCAAACTCCAAGAGAAGACGCAGGGATGGTTCTTGTCGCGAGCTATCATTCGTTCGATGCGGTCGTTGAAAGCAGCTTGCCACGATGGCATATCTGAAATACTTTGGTTGGCATGGTCTTCAAGGTCGGCCTCGTCCATGGCATAGAGTCCGTAGTAGTCGAACATGGCATACATCTTGGCCTGGTTAGGATAGTGGGAAGTGCGAATGGTGTTGACGTTGGCCTGCTTCATCAGCACGACATCGCGCAACATCTCGTCAACTGTGACGGCACGCCCGTTCAGTGGCGAACTGTCGTGGCGATTGACGCCTTTAAACAAAACGTTCTTACCATTGACAAATACTTTAGCACCCCTAATCTTTATCTCGCGAAAACCAAACTTCGTGCTAAAAGCCATTTCCTCCTTTCCGTCGGCATCGCTCTGCACGATGTGTACCGTGTAGAGCGAAGGCTGCTCTGCGCTCCAAAGTTGCACGTCTTTCACGTCGAAGCGATACACGATTTCGGCCTCGCCATTAGGGATGAGCGGACAGCGCTGGGTGCGCTCGGCCACCTTCCCGCCGCCAGGAGCATAAAGTGCCACGCGCACGTTTTTGTGTCCCGTTTGTGCGCTGCGGTTGTCCATCTTCAACGTAGCTTCGAACGTCGCGGCTTGATTGTCCTTCAACTGGCACGTCAGCGTGTGGTCGCGAACGGACGCAAGGGGTACATTATATATATATACGTCGCGGAAGATGCCGCTCATGCGGAACATGTCTTGACATTCGAGGTATGAGCCGTCGGACCAGCGGAACACCTGCACGGCTAAGCGGTTTACGCCAGGACGGAGCGCACGGCTCACGTCAAACTCACTGACGTTGTTGGAACCCTGCGTATAGCCAACGTACATGCCGTTAAGCCATACGAAGGCCGCACTATAGATGCCGTCGAAATGCAGGAACGTGCGGCGCGCCGTCCAGTCGGAGGGTACGCTAAACTCCCTAACGTAGCTGCCCACAGGATTGATGCCGTAGTTCTTGCCGCCATCGTTGTAGCCTGCGCGAGCTTGTATGGTGGGCGGGGTGTTAGCGTGGGGGTATTCAACGTTGCAATAAATGGGGCGGTCGTAGCCTTGCATCTCCCAGTTGGACGGAACGGGGATTTCGTCCCACGCGCCGACATCGTAACCTTCCTTGTAGAAGTCTAAAGGCCGCTGCGAGGGTTCAGAAACGAAGTGAAACTTCCACGTGCCATTCAGCAGTTGGTAGCAGTCGTTACCTTGCGGATAGACCCAAGGCGTAGCGTAATAGCCAGCATCGGAGAGCATGACGGCCTCTGAAGAATAGGGCAGATAGGTAGCCACGCCAGGCTCTTTGTTTTCGGCAAACATCGTTTCATCTTCCCACTTATTGCGCTCTCCCGCCTTGGCGGTTGCTGCTTCTGCGGCGGCCGTCTTTAGCGAGGTGCGCTTTAAGACGTAGGTTCCAGGAGCGTTCTGATTGGTTGTTGCCGAGACAAAACAGAAAGCGGGCGCGCCGTCCACGCCGCCCCGAGCCGAAGCATCGGTCTCAACGCGCCACAGCTGCGCTTCGTCAGAGCCATTCACCTCGCCTGTTTCAAGGCCATTGGCGCCTAAACGCAGGGCCACGTTCTTGGCTGGATTGATTATGCGCCAACTGCCACTAAGCTTCTCGGCTTGCCACATACCCAGCGACTTGTCGGCGACCTTCTCCTGAAAAGACAATTTTCCCTGCGCATCGACAGCCATAACATCATTGGGCAAACGAATGATTTCGTAGAGGTAATCCGTTTCAAACGAAAAAGATTGCGCACAAACTATCGGGGCTAACAAGCACCACAATAGGCTAAGGAGAATGGTTTTAGACTTCATAGGACGTATTATTGGTTGTTGACGTGTTTGGCTGCTGTAGGCCGGCTGCTTGCCCTCGATAAATGGTAAGCGCGCGCCTCACGCACTAAAATAGTTATGGTTTTGCCCACAAAGGTAGCTTTTTCGTACCGACAAATTGCGAAAAACGAAAGAAAAAAGCTACATCTTTTGTTGTAACCCTCAAAACTTACTACATTTGTGGGCGAAGAAGCGTACGACATTCATAGCACACACAATAATATCAACAAACCAAACACATCAACTTATGGATCCATCTCTCGTTACCATGTTCCTGACAATTGGCATCGTTGTAGCTCTGTCTATCTTCTTCTACTTCGTGCCATTCTTCCTTTGGCTCAGTGCAAAGGTGAGCGGTGTTCACATCTCGCTCGTGCAGCTTTTCTTGATGCGCATTCGTAACGTGCCGCCTGGCATCATCGTTCCCTCGCTTATTGAGGCGCACAAAGCTGGACTGGGCAACATCACGCGCGACAACCTGGAAGCGCATTACATGACGGGAGGCCACGTACAACGCGTTGTCCACGCCCTCGTCTCGGCAGCAAAAGCCAACATCGACTTGACCTTTGAAAAGGCTACGGCCATCGACCTTGCTGGCCGCGACGTTTTCGAAGCCGTGCAGACCAGCGTCAACCCCAAAGTGATTGACACACCGCCCGTGGCAGCCGTAGCAAAGAATGGTATTCAGCTCATAGCGAAGGCACGTGTCACGGTGCGCGCCAACATACAGCAACTCGTGGGTGGTGCGGGCGAAGAAACCATCCTGGCCCGTGTGGGCGAAGGCATCGTCAGCTCCATCGGTTCGGCCGAGAGCCACGAACAGGTGCTCGAGAACCCCGACAGCATTTCGAAACTCGTCCTTAAGAAAGGTCTTGACGCAGGGACTGCGTTCGAAATTCTTTCTATCGACATTGCCGACATCGATGTGGGTAAGAACATCGGTGCTACACTGCAAATGGACCAAGCTAATGCCGACAAGAACATCGCTCAGGCTAAGGCCGAAGAGCGACGCGCCATGGCCGTGGCTACGGAGCAGGAAATGAAGGCGAAAGCACAAGAGGCGCGCGCCGAAGTAATCCGCGCCGAAGCACAAGTGCCGCTGGCACTTGCCAAAGCCCTCAACGACGGCAACATGGGCGCTATGGACTACTATAAACTGAAGAATCTCTTAGGTGACACCGAAATGCGCGAAAACTTCAGCCGACTGACGAAGAACGACATTCGCGAAACCCTTTCGGGCAACACGCCACCGCCTGCACCCTAATAAGCCTAACACCCGAATAAAAGATTTTCTTTCTGTATGAAACGCACATTTTTCATTGTTCTAACAGCCTTAACGCTGGCGGCCTGCAACGGAAAAACAGAGCCGCAAACTGATGACACCGACACCACGGCTGTGGGCTCTGAAACAACGGCCGTCATTGTTGAAGCCAACAAACTCTTTGCCCAAATCAGAAGCGGCATAGAAGACCCCACGAAGCTGCAAGAGAGCATTGGGCGCGCACAAGCAAAAATGGAGGAACTCCTGCGCTCGGGCGACAGCAAGGGGGCACAGCAATATACCATCGAGCTCCTGCGCCTAATTGCTGCCGACAAAGAAGTGCAAAGCGCGCTCGAAGCCACCCGCAACAACTCGGGCGAAGGACAGTCGTCGCTACTGGCTGCCTTTAGGAAGGTGGCGGCAACGGTGGCGGGTGGTAACGCTACTGCGGCCATCTTTGCTCAAGCTACGGAAGAAGCAGGCACTTCGCAGCTGACGGAAACGGCCAAAAGGGCTGAGAAAGTGGCTAAAGAGACCTATGTGGCTCCTAATGCGGCCGATGCAGCCGACGAAGTGGTTGAGGTTGACATTCCCGACGATGTTCCTGCCGACCCCGCTGCCGCTGCATTGAGTGGCGTAACAACAGAGACCATGAAACCAGCCACACCAGCCGAAAAACCCGCAGCGGCACCTGCAACGCCCAAGGCGGAATAAACACTAATAAGTAAACAAGTGACAAGTGACAAGTAAACAAGTGACAAGTGACGAGTGACAAGTGGGGCTACGCCGATGAACAGGCGTTATTGCCACTCGTCACTCGTCACTTTATATTATAGTCCCTCTTACTTCTCGAGCACAGCACTGCCGCTACCTATCATTTTTCCATCGCAGAAGATGAAAGCGCGATAGGTACCACCCGTAAGAAACTCGCCTACGGGAACGTGGACGGTGCACCGCAGTTCCTCACCACCATATTCCACACTGCGCACAGCACTATAGTCGATGGTGCGGTTTTCATAGTGCAGCGTGCCGCTGGCGTTCAACACGCTTTGGTTGGGCTTCATCAGGCGGACGTAAACGGCACGATTGCCCGTGCGGGCCGAGGGGTTGCGCGCAATGGTAAACCCTACGTTGAAGCCCTTCACGTCTTTACTCTTCTTGGCTTCCTTCCCATTCTTCTTCAGTGGCGTCACGCTGATGCTGGTGGCATTCAGCTGAGCTGCTACAGCCACGGTCTTATCAAGTTTTTTGCTTATCTCCTTATTCTTCTCGGCCAGCCCCGTGTTCTCTTGGCGCGTGCGCTCTGCTTCGGCGCGTGCTTGGTCGCGCTCGCCTTGCAGGGTCACGTTGGCTTGCTGCAGTTGGTCCACTTGTCGGATGTAGTCTTGAAGCACTTCGCGCACGGTTTCCAGCTCCTTCTTCAGGCGCATGATTTCCTGCGTACTGGTTGCTTTCGTTTGCCGAAGTTCTTCCAACAGACTTTCGGTCTTCTTCTTCTCAGCATCCAGCTTGGCGGCTAAGTCTTCATCGTGCACGTTTTGCTTCATTCGCTCGTATTGCAACGCGAACTCCTCGTATTGGTTTTCCATTTCGAGGCGGTCCATTTCGGCAAGTTGGCGCATTTCGTCCATTTCCTTCTGCCGCATAGAGTCAACAGCGGCTAAGCTGTCGGCGCGCGCTTGCAAGGCATCTTGCTGGGGCGCATTGTTCCTGCAGCTCACGCAAGCGGCCAAGACAAAGAGGGCGAAGAGGGTTTCTTTTTTCATAAGAAGATTGAGGGAGGGGAAAGGTGTCTCTTGGATGTTAAATATCGAGCAGGGTCGTCCAGGCGTGCGTGTCGGGTGCTTCGCCGTATTGTATGGCGCGAATGGCCTTATAGAGCTTCGTCGACCAAGGGCCTGGCTGCCCATCTTTCGAAATCTGATAGCTCACGCCGCGCACGGGGTCGTCAATGCGTCCGATAGGACTGATAACGGCGGCGGTGCCGCAAGCACCAGCCTCTTCTAATTCAGCCAGCTCTTCCTCGGCCACGGGCCGCTGCTCTACGCGCAGGCCTAAGCCGCGCGCCAGTTGCATCAACGTCTTGTTCGTAATGCTGGGAAGGATAGAGGACGAGGCGGGCGTGATGTATGCACCATCCTTGATGCCAAAAAAGTTGGCAGCACCGCACTCGTCGATGAAACGCTTTTCTTTAGCATCGAGATAGAACTCGCCAGCATAGCCCTGCTTGTGGGCAATGTGGTTGGGCAACATGCCTGCGGCATAGTTTCCGCCTACTTTATAGCGCCCCGTCCCCAGGGGAGCTGCACGATCGTAGTCGCGCATAATGACGAAGTCGCTAATGCCAAAACCATTGGGGAAGTAAGGACCTACGGGCGTCACGAAGACGATAAAGAGGTATTCCTTAGCGGGCTTCACCCCCACCTGCGCCGTCGTCCCAATGAGCAACGGACGAATGTAGAGTGCGGCACCACTTTCGTAGGGAGGAATATATTTAGCGTTCAACTCCACCACCTGCTTCACCATGCCACAAAACATTTCTTCGGGCAGTTCGGGCATCACGATGCCACGACACGACGACTGCAAGCGCCGCGCGCCGTCGCGCATGCGGAATATGCGCACCTTACCGTCAACGCCTCGAAAAGCCTTCATCCCTTCAAAGGCTTCCTGCCCATAGTGCAGACAAGAGGCCGCTATAGGGATTGAAACTTCCTCGCTTTCGCTAACATAGGGCACGCCCCATGCGCCATCGGCATACCGACAGCGCACGTTGTAGTCGGTCTTGACGTAGCCAAAACCCAACTCCTTGTAATCAATGTTTTCCATATCTTTAGATACTAGATTCGTTTTCTTTTGCGAAGCAAAGATACTACAACGCGCCCGAAAACTTACAACTTTCATCTATCTTTTTTATGCCTGCAGAAACAACGCATAAAAAAAATGAAGCTATAAGTAGTACTATTCGAAGTGATGTCGCATTCTGGAAGTTAGTTTTGGGAAGTTCAAGTTGGCTACATAATCTTATAGCACCGTAAGTTCAAATAAGAAATGCAACTTTGGGATTTCTGCTTGAAGTTGCCTCAAAGAGCATAAATAAAGGAGAAAGAAGTAAATCTCCTTTCTCCCCATTAGGAAAATAATTCTTAACACAAAAACGAAACACTGCGCGAAATATCTCGTGCAGTGTTTCAATCTCTGTGGGCGCTGAGGGATTCGAACCCCCGACCCTCTGCTTGTAAGGCAGACGCTCTAAACCAGCTGAGCTAAGCGCCCGAAGGTCATTGTATGTCCATAAGTGCTTCATTCTTCGAAAAGTGGGCGCTGAGGGATTCGAACCCCCGACCCTCTGCTTGTAAGGCAGACGCTCTAAACCAGCTGAGCTAAGCGCCCTCATTTTTCTCGAAAAGCGGTGCAAAGATACGGCGACTTTTCATAACTACCAAACTTTTCCTCTCTTTTTTACAAAGATTTTTTCGGGAGGGCGCTAAAGCCGATGAGGAAGAGAAGCGGCGCCGAGCCTCTTTCCCTTGTTTCGAAGTATTGACGTAAACCCTATTTATGACTAACGTAAAGTCGAGTCAACGTGAAATAAAATTAAGTTTAATCTGGGGTCAACCCTTATTGTGAGTAAGACCACAAGTAGTTTCCTGGCTCTGAAAGGACTACTTTCAGGCTTTGGAAGTGAGACTTTCAGGCTTTGGAAGTCTGACTTTCAGGCTTTGGAAGTGAGACTTTCAGGCTTTGGAAGGAAGGCTGTCAGGGCCTGGCGCAAAACATCTGGCAAAGAAAAACTGCGGCCTGCGCCCCAACTTATTGGCGGGTTCATATTCTTAATGTGCAATGCGCGGTGCGTCCTCATCGCTGCAGGGACACCCGAAACTTGAATGAGTTAGCCTCAATATCGACACAAAAGAAAGCAAAAACGGATAAAAAGGAACGCTTTGCACGTTAAAAGGGAACTATTATGCTCATTTTTGCAGAAAAAGACGTACTTTTACACCCCGAAACAGCAAACAACGAGAGCCTTATGACAAACTTTGTTTTTATCTCCCCCCACTTCCCACACACCTACTGGGAGTTTTGTCGCCGCTTGGCGCAGAACGGCGTGAGAGTTTTAGGCATTGCTGACGCGCCCTACGAAGAGTTGCAACCTGAGCTGAAGGACGCACTGACTGAGTACTACCGCGTAAATTCTCTTGAAAACTACGACGAAGTGTATCGCGCCGTGGCCTACTTTGCCTTCCGCTACGGACGCATCGACTGGATTGAGTCGAACAACGAGCACTGGCTGAAGCAAGATGCCCGCCTGCGCGAGGACTTCAACATCAAGACGGGTCTGCAAACCGACCGCATTGCAGGCATCAAGGAGAAGGCCGAAATGAAGAAGTACTATGCCTTGGGCGGTGTGCCATCGGCCCGCCAAATCCGCGCTGCCGAGGGGAAAGACGCCGTCTTTGCCTTTGCCAAGGAAATAGGCTTCCCGCTCATTGCCAAGCCTAACGAAGGCGTAGGAGCCAGCGGAACCCACAAGCTCTCCTCGCCCGAAGACCTTGAACGCTTCTTTAGCTTGACGGAGCATACCGATGCCTACGTTGTCGAACAGTTCGTCACGGGCAGCATCTTCTCCTACGATGCCATCGTTGACGCATCGGGCAACCCCCTCTTCGAGTCGATGTGTGCTTGGCCACCTTCGATGATGGACATCGTCAACAAGCAGCTCGAACTCTACTACTGCGTTGAGCCTGGCGTCCTGCCCGAGCTGCGCGAAGTGGGCCGCCGCACGGTGAAAGCCTTTGGCATCTTCAACCGCTTTGTCCACCTTGAGTATTTCCGCCTCGACCGCGACTATCCCTCGCTGGGAAAGAAGGGCGACTTTGCCGGCATAGAAGTCAACATGCGGCCTGCGGGCGGCTATACGCCCGACATGATGAACTTTGCCCACTCTACTGATGTCTATAAGATATGGGCCGACATGGTGGCCTTCGGTGAGCGACGCACCGATGAGGGCGAACAGCTCTTCTGTGCCTACGCCAGCCGCCGCGACATTTACCAATACGTCCACTCGCATGAGGAGGTGCTCGCACGCTACGGTGCCGACATCGTGATGAACGAACGCTTGCCCGACGTCTTCGCCGCTGCCATGGGCAACTATATGTACACCGCCCGCTTACGCTCGCGCGAGGAAGTAGAAGCGTTCATTGACTACGTGACGAGGAAACAATAAACAATAAACAATAAACAATAAACATTAAACATTGAAGATATGAAACCACTACACACTCTACAATTCTCACTACACACACAGCACATCCCCTACGCCCGAGGCGAAAGAGAAAAGCAGTGCCTGTAGTGAAAAATATAGTGCCTGTAGTGGTTTCAAAAAACATTAAACATTAGCCGCCACGCACTGCGCGAGAGTGTATTCGTGTTCATTTGCTGAACATTCGTGCCCTTCGTGGTTCCATAAAACACACAATAGAGTTTGTATTATTACCCAAACATAAGACTGATGACAACACACTACGAAAAACACTACAGCCACGCCCTTGGGCGCGAAATGGAGTATAAGACTTACGGCGAGGAAGGCATTCCCTTCCTCGTTTTTCCGTCGCAAGACGGCCGTTTTTTCAACTTCGAAGACTTCGGCATGACCGCCGCCCTGGCTCCCTTCATCGAAAGCGGTCGCATCCGCCTGGTCTGCGCCGACGGCATCGACCGCGAAACGTGGAGCGACACCAGCAGCAATGAGCACCGCCGCATCGAACTGCACGAGCGCTGGTTTCGCTACATCACCGACGAACTTCTACCCGCCGTGCGCCACGCCGACGGCGAACGCTTCTTCACTACGGGCTGCTCCATGGGAGCCTTTCATGCCGCCAACTTCTTCTTCCGCCGTCCCGACCTCTTCGAGGGCACTGTGGCCCTAAGCGGTTTCTATCATGCCCGATATTTCTTCCCGGACTACACCGACCCTCTCGTTTACGACAACTCCCCTGGCGACTTCCTCCGAGGCATGCCCGCCGACCACCCCTACATCGGCATCTACCAGCAGCGGCGCATCATCCTCTGCGTAGGACAAGGTCGATGGGAAGACGAACTACTGGAAAGCACACGCGAGATAGACGCTACGCTGCGCGAAAAGGGCATACCCGCCTGGGTTGACTACTGGGGCTACGACTGCGACCACGACTGGCCTTGGTGGAGAAAGCAAATCGTTTACTTCGTTGAGAAGATAGTAAATCAGTGACAAGTTAACGTTTAATGTTTTAGCCCTTTACTTTTTAAGTTTATGAGAACCACTACAACCACTACAATAATACTACGGACACTGCTTTTCTCTTTGCCTTGATGCGTTGGATGTGCTATGTTTGTAGTGAGGCATGAAGTGTAAGTTGTGGTTGCATTTTGGGTTTATGAGGACCACTACAATCACTACGATAATACTACGGACACAGCTTTTCTCTTTTGCCTCGATGCGTGGGAGAGGCTGTGTTTGTAGTGAGGCATGTAGTGTATGTAGTGGTTTCCACTATCATCGGCGTAGCCCATAACGTTTCATGTTTCATGTTTAACGTTTAATGTCTCTACATCCTCGGCTGTATGCTCTGATAGTATAGCTCGCTGTCGGCTCGATTCATATTGAAATCCTTTCCGCCGCTAAAGGTCCAGGTGAAACTTGTTTGTATGAAGCATACGCTGTTTCGCTGTCGCGAGACATAGACATAGCCAGGATTGCATATATAGAACGAGCGGCGTCGGCGCCCATTGATGGTAAGACTCCATTGGTATTTACCATCGTTCCACGATTTTGTAATTCCACCATAAACATTCCACTTGCTGCTGTATCTCATGTTGTTCGTTTGATAGGAGGGTTCTGCGTTGCCGCCCAAGCGCAACTGCCATCCGTGTTTGATGTAAAATGTATTGTGCAAGCCATAAAGGTGTTGCAAGTGCGTCTTATTGTAGAGGATGCCTCCAATGGTGGCGTTGTCGCGATAGATGTTCTGATAGCCATAAAGCGTCATTTCCCACAAGCGTTTCACGGGTTGCCATTGCCATGTTTGTTGAAAATGGATAACGTTGCCCCCCTTGCCGTTCACTGGGCGCGTGCAGAAATATCCTTCACTGTCGCGCGTCATCTCCCAGAAGATTTCGTTGGAATAGTGCGTAAAGCTAACACTCAAAGAAAGCCGCCCATTCCATAGCATAGCGGCAGCTTCTATAACGTCGCTTCTTGTCGCTTTGAGGTCGATGTTGCCCGTGGTATAGTGGGTGGCATTCTGCCAGCCTTTGCTCTGCTTGATAGCATCGTATGGCACGTCTCCCATTCGGCGCTGATAGCTCAGGCGTAGGTTGTACTTCCCGTCACCATCAACCTTCCAAAGCAGCGATAGGCGAGGTTGCCAGCCCGAATCATAGTTCTTGTATTTCGACTTCCCCTGTTCGGTATAGCTGGTGTAGTTATGCTGAACGTTCACACCGCCGCTGTAAGAGAAACGCCCCTTACTGCCTGAAAGCGTGAGGAAAGCGTAAGGCTGCGTGGCAAGGGTGTGAAAGTCGGGCTGTGAGGCATCGGGCAGATCCATGTTGCCGCTATGATGATAGTCTAATTGCTTGCGCCGCCTTAGTATCCACCCCATGCTGCCACCAAACTTAGCGTTAAGTATTTTCTTAATGATGGGAAAGGCGTATTCAGCACGTATGCGCACGATGTCGTAGCCGCTTGTGGCGTGGAGTTTGTCGCTTGCCGTCAATTCGTCGGACTGCCCATCGCGAGTGCGGAGGTACTCCTGCCCATAATGATAGTTTGAACCTCGCCTCAACCATTCGAAGCGCATTTCAAAATCTCCTTGCCCATCGTAATTGAATTGAGCGGCCACATCGTTTGACAATCCCTGAATGGGGCTACTATGCATTGTTTGCCGTGCACGGCGATCGGTATAGAGAAGGTTCTTCGTTACCGTTGCCCATGTTCCCTCCATAATGAAATTGTCATACACTAAGAAGCGACTTTGGGTGGTTAATGCATATCCCACGGAGAATGCCCCCGAAAGGCGTGCGGACTTGCTATGGCTGATGATGCGTGTTTCTTCTTGGTAAAGCCCATCGTCCCCGTAGGTAGCTGTAAAGTTATGCGGCCTCCCCCCTCCGCCTGAGGGGTTGAGCGAAGCATACACGTCCCATTTCCCTACATTGTAAAAGAACATTGCGCTACCACCGCCATTTACTTCCCTGACACCATCGAAGTGAAGGAATGAGCCCACCTGTCCGAAATAGCCTCCACGCTCAGGTTTTTTGAGCGTCATATATATAATAGCACCCGTCAGACTCGCTTCTCGGTTGTCGGAAGGGTTGTAGAGCACTTTGACATCCTCTATGTGCGAAGCTTGCAAGCTCTCGATTTCGCGCAGGTCGGCAACCTTGCGTCCATTGATGTAGTATTCTGCAACCTCTTTTCCGTTCACTCTCAATTCTCCTCCTAAGTTCACGATGCCTGGTAACACCGCCAGACCTTCCAAGACGCTCTTACCCTCCATTCGTTTGTCACCCGCTAAGCGAAAATTAAACCCATCCGCATCGAAGTGTACGCGCGAGGCCGTCACTACGGCAGCTTCAAACGAGGCGGTGGAGTCGGGCGCAAGGGCTATCCACACGTCTTGTGCTGGTGGTCGCACCAAGACATCGGTCGCAGAATACCCCATCGCATACGCCACAACGCGCAACGCCTCGCCTTTTAGCATCTCTTCTCCCACGCAGAAACGACCTGCACTGTCGCACCGCGCCTCAAACAAGACGTCATCACCTCCCTCCACATACCCACGAACCACAGCGAAAGGAATGACAAGTTCGTCCTCTCCGCTCACTACATACCCTGAAATTTGAGCTAATATAGGATGAGAGGGAAGGAGAAAGAATGAAAAGACCATTAGGATACAGGCGCAAGGGTAGTTAAAATGTTTCATAGTATAGAAGATTTATTTACGAAAACTGCTTCAAGTTTCGGGAGTTGTGATACGGGGGGGGGGGGGTAAATGGTGCGCAGCGCGCACCGCACCATGCTTAACCGCGTATCCTGACGAGCGTAGCGAGGAGGGATGCGCGGCAAACTATCGACGATG